>NZ_JAZDQE010000014.1:0-178572 GCF_037963805.1 Cohnella sp. 56
GCCCGCCTCAAGATGAGATTTCCCAGTATGTAAGACCCCTTGGAGAACACGAGGTTGATAGGCTCGGGGTGTAAGCACAGCAATGTGTGTAGCTGACGAGTACTAATCGGTCGAGGGCTTATCCTAAAGCGTTTGCTCGCAAACGCAGCTTCGGAAGCATCTGCTTCTGAGCAACGGCAAGCCACACAGGCAAGAGAATTTCTAAAGCGCATCTTCGTTTCGCATCCGGTTTTCAGGGCGCAAGCTCTGCAAGCTGCAGCAGCTGTATGGCACATGCCAAACAGTAGGTCTGGTGGTAATGGCGGAGGGGTCCCACGCGTACCCATCTCGAACACGACCGTTAAGCCCTCCAGCGCCGATGGTACTTGGACCGCAGGGTCCTGGGAGAGTAGGACGTCGCCAGGCTGAATGCATGCCCGGGCAGTTCATTTCCAGGCTATCTAAGCTTGGAAATGGACAACCAGGGTTGAGCAGCACAATTTCATAATATTCCCTGATAGCTCAGTTGGTAGAGCACTCGACTGTTAATCGAGTTGTCACAGGTTCGAGTCCTGTTCGGGGAGCCATCATGGAGAGATGTCCGAGTTTGGTCGAAGGAGCACGATTGGAAATCGTGTAGGCGTCACAAGCGTCTCGAGGGTTCGAATCCCTCTCTCTCCGCCAGTTTACTTACTGATGCGGCCCGTTGGTCAAGCGGTTAAGACACCTCCCTTTCACGGAGGTAACGGGGGTTCGATTCCCCCACGGGTCACCATTTTCATCAAGTCGGTCTCAAAAAAAGATTTAAAAAAAGGCTTGCATGAACTAGGCGATATCGGTTATGATATGAAACGTCGCCAAAATAGTAAGACTTGCTAACGACGCGGGGTGGAGCAGCCCGGTAGCTCGTCGGGCTCATAACCCGAAGGCCGCAGGTTCAAATCCTGCCCCCGCAACCAACTTATCTTCGGAGTCATCCGAGATCCCACATGGAGCTGTGGTGTAGAGGCCTAACATGCCTGCCTGTCACGCAGGAGACCGCGGGTTCGAATCCCGTCAGCTCCGCCATTTTCTTTCTCAACTAGAAGGTAAAATGGCTCGGTAGCTCAGTTGGTAGAGCAGAGGACTGAAAATCCTCGTGTCGGCGGTTCGATTCCGTCCCGAGCCACCATCTGAGAATTATCTTGTGATTATGCCGTTGTAGCTCAATTGGTAGAGCAACTGACTTGTAATCAGTAGGTTGGGGGTTCAAGTCCTCTCGACGGCACCATTTGTTTTACAGTCACATGGAGGATTAGCGAAGTGGCCAAACGCGGCAGACTGTAAATCTGTTCCTTCGGGTTCGGTGGTTCAAATCCATCATCCTCCACCAGTTTTACCTTAACATTATAGGGGCATAGTTTAAAGGTAGAACAGCGGTCTCCAAAACCGTTAGTGTGGGTTCAATTCCTGCTGCCCCTGCCAATGCAACTCCTGAATATGGCGACCGTGGCGAAGTGGTTAACGCATCGGTTTGTGGATCCGACACTCGGGGGTTCAATTCCCCTCGGTCGCCCCATTTTCACCCTTTTGGGGCTTAGCCAAGCGGTAAGGCAACGGACTTTGACTCCGTCATTCCTAGGTTCGATCCCTAGAGCCCCAGCCATTTTGCGGAAATAGCTCAGTGGTAGAGCATCTCGTTGCCAACGAGAAGGTCGCGGGTTCGAATCCCGTTTTCCGCTCCATCTAAGTTTCTTGGCGCCATAGCCAAGTGGTAAGGCAGAGCTCTGCAAAAGCTCTACCCCCAGTTCGAGTCTGGGTGGCGCCTCCAACTTCATATTCGCGCCCTTAGCTCAGCTGGATAGAGCGTTAGACTACGAATCTAAAGGCCAGGAGTTCGAATCTCTTAGGGCGCGCCATTTTTTTATTTACAAGCAATTATTTTTATGCCGGTGTGGCGGAATGGCAGACGCGGCGGACTCAAAATCCGCTTCTCGCGAGGGAGTGGGGGTTCGAGTCCCTTCACCGGCACCATATCGAATATAACGCAGCAATTGATATCAGGACAGACAATCGACTAATGATTGTCTGTTTTTTAATTTTGTCTTTTATTTTTACGGGAATGGAATGAGCCGTCTTTGCTGCATCCATGAATTCGTGTACATGTTAAGTTTGTCACTGCGTATCTCTGCCTCCGGCGCTACACTAAGACCGATAAGATAGCTGCCGGCACCGCACACAGCGATCCGACCGGCGAAGCAGCCAGGAGGGACAGAGATATGGACTATGTAAAGCCAGCAGTGATGCTTCAGAATTTAATTGACGCGGGAGAAGCCAAGTCCAAATTGTCCGTACAGAAAAAGCTCGTTCGCAGCGGATTGGCAGGCGCCATCTTAGGTTGTGCGACGACGCTGGCCTACGCGGCTTCCACGCAGACGAATTTGCCTATTGTAGGCGCCATATTGTTTCCGGTCGGCTTCATCATTATCCTGCTGCTCGGCCTGGAGCTCGTGACAGGCAGCTTCGCCGCCATACCGCTCGCCGTGCTGAAGGGACGGGTAACCGCCGGCAGGATGCTCTCGAGCTTCGGATGGGCGCTGCTCGGGCATATTATCGGCGCAGCGTTGTATGCGGCGCTGTATACGATGGCCATCACGAAGATGGGCCACGATATGAGCAATCCGCTCGTCCAGACGATCATCACCGCAGCCGAGGGCAAGACCAACGCATATATTCACTTGGGCACCGAAGGCTGGATTCTTGCAGTCGTCAAGGCGATGCTCTGCAACTGGATGGTGGCGCTGGGCGTAGTCATGAGCTTGGCTTCGACCTCCACGATCGGGAAGATCGTCGGCATGTGGATGCCGATACTGCTCTTTTTCGGACAAGGCTTCGAGCACTTGATCGTTAATATGTTCGTGCTCCCTGCGGGGCTCATGCTCGGAGCGAATTATTCCGTCGCGGATATGCTGTTGTGGAACTGGCTCCCCGTCGGACTGGGCAACCTGGCAGGCGGAGCTATACTGACGGGATTGCTGTTCTATATGGCGCACAAGGAAGAAAAGGAGCCGGCTGCCGAGCAGAACTAAGGATTCGAAAAAATAAGCTGTTCCAACTTGTTGCCGACAGCTTGGCGCGGACACCGCATACAAAAAGCCGGAGCATGTCTGCTCCGGCTCGGTACGACAATTCAGGTAGGTACATGCGGGGGGATCTTTTTTTCCTTCCCGCTTTTTTTATGCGAGCGCCAGTTTTTGGTTTTGTTCCAGGCGTTGGTGATGGAGTGGGTATACTTCTTGCACTCCGGCTTGGTCTTGCCCTCGCGATCGAATGCGAGCGTCGCGTTGACTTCGCCGCCAAGGACGATAATGATGCTGCTGATGTACAGCCAGGTGAGCAGCACGATGACGCCGCCGAGGCTGCCGTAGGTCTTGGTGTAGTTGCCGAAGTTGCTGACATAAAAAGCGAACAAGCCCGATGCTGCGATCCATCCCACGGTGGCCACGATCGCTCCCGGAAGAACTTCCTTGAACTTCAAGTGGCGGTTCGGCACATACTTGTACATTGCCGTGAAGACGAGCGCGATGATGACGATCGGGATAACGAATTGCGCCACGGCCCATAATTCGTCAAAAAAGTCGGGCAGCGAGAAGGTCTTGAAAATCCATTCGCCGAGCTGCCGGCCGAATACGAGCAGAGCCAGGCTGCATACGAGAACCAGCGTCATGACGATCGTCACGATAAGCGACAGCCCCTTGACCTTCCAGAACGGCCGCGTCTCTGGTTCGTCATAAGCTTTGTTCAGCGCCTTGATGATCGCGTTGATGCCGCTGGAGGCCGACCACAGCGAGCCGATAATACCGAAGGACAGAAGCGCGCCGCTCCGGTTGTTCTGGACGTTCGTGATCCAGTCGACGAGCACCTTGCTGTTGGTCTGCGGCAGCACCTTTTTGGTCGCATCCAGCAGATCCCAGGTCGTGAACGGCGTGAATCCGATCAGGGACACCAGGAAGATCATAAAAGGAAAAATCGCGAGGATTAAGTAATAGGTCAACTGGGCGCCCATCGCGGGCACTTCATCGTCCTGGAATCGGCAGTATAAGTTTTCCGCAAACCGCAGCGTCTTTTTTTTCGTTTTTTTGTCCATCTTCCTTCCTCCTTGCCTGGATAAAGGATCGGCCGCCGGATGAAGAACGGCGGCCGATCCCGGTTCGCGGCTTCAAGATATTCAGGCTTGCTGTGCCAGCCTGACCAGCATATGCGCCAATTTGTGACGCTCGTCCTGTTCGCCCACCTTCCACAGCTCCCGCAGCAAGTTCTCCTCCGCATTGCGCGGATCCTCATGCCCGGCGAGATAGTCGGCGACCTTCTCTGCGACCTGCGCGAGCTGTTCCTCGGAGAGCCCGAGCGACTCGCCGAGCGCGATCCGCTTGTGCAGATAGCTCTTGAACGATTCGAAGTCGTTTAGGATCTGGTCTTTTTTCGGTGCGTCGATCCTGGAGATCGTGTCACCCACCTTCGATGTGTCGATTTGCTCTTCCTTATCGATGATATGCTGGGACTCGCTCATTTTGTATGCCTCCTTATTAAAGTTAATGTCATTGTGCGCCACACGCAGGATATTTTATCCGCTGCAGGGCTTTATTGCCGAGCAGTGCCGGTATCGACTGCACGATTACTTCTTTTTGTCCATCTTGACCGGTACTGAAACCAAAGTACAATGAGTAATGAGAAAAGGAGCGTGTCACGATGGAACCGCAAGACGTCAAATGGATGGAGCGGCACTGCCGCTTGCTCATGGACAGCTATCGCCGGGCGACGGGGCATGCGTTGATTGAACCGGCACCCGGGACGACAGCGGCAGAGCGTCTGTACGATGCGCCGTTCGCGCTGTTGTCCCATGGCGTTGAGGCAGATCCGGTACTGAACTACGGCAACAAAATTGCGCTAACGTTATGGGAGATGGACTGGAATGCTTTTACTACCATGCCTTCCCGGCTGACGGCAGAGCCGATGGAGCGGGACGTCCGGGAAGCGTTCATGGACAATGTCAGGCAAAAGGGCTATTCCGACAATTACGAAGGCGTCAGAATCTCGGGGAGCGGATCAAGATTCCGGATCGAGCGGGCCGTGGTGTGGAACCTGATCGACGAGGGCGGCGCGTACCGGGGACAAGCGGCGATGTTCCCGAGCTGGACGCTTCTATAATGAAAGGTTGCAAGGCTCTGCGCCCGTTCGTCGGGACAGAGCCTTGCTGCGTTCAAGCGGGCGGCGGCCAAGGTCTCGGCCGGAGTTGGCACCTAAGACCGTAGTCTCCCCCGACTGTAGTCCAGGGCGAATTCCATGCGCGGGTCCGTTATCCGGAAGCGTCCGAACGTTTACAATGAGTTTGTGAGGTAAAGCAAGCAGGATACGACGCAAAGGGGTGAGACGAGTTGAAAAAGAACAGTGGTTGGGCCGTGGTGCTGATCGCGCTTGGTGTACTGCTTCTCTTCGGAAAGCTGGGTCATTTGGTCGGGTGGATCATCGGTCTGCTGATCCCGATCGCGATCATCGGCCTCGGGGTGATGGCGTGGCGCAACGGTTACAGATTGATCGGCATCGTCATCGGCATCATCGGCGGCTTCATGCTGCTGGGCAAGCTGTCGGTCGTGATCTTCTGGGTCGCGGCGATCGGGCTGATCGTGCTGGGATTGTCGATGCTAAGCGGCAAGACGGGTCGTACACGCAGATGGTAAGCGAAGGAGGATAGGAACAATGAGCGTAGCCAAAAGAGTTCGTGATATTACAGTCGCCTCGCTGAACGAGAGGCTGGAGAAGTCGGAGGACCCGGTCAAGCTGATCGATCAGTTCCTCTGGTCTACACATCAGGAGATCTGCCAGTGCGAGCTCTTGCAGCGGCAGTACGCCGCCCACACTGAACAGATGCACAAGCAGCTGAAGGATGCGCAGCTATGGGCGCAGCGCCGCGAGGAACAGGCGCTGACGGCGCTGAAGGCAGGCGAGGAAGCGGCCGCCAAGCTGGCGCTCGCCGACAAGGTCGCCCACGAGGAAAAGGCGGAGCGGTACCAAGGCTTGTACGAGCAAAGCCGCGGCGAGCTGATCGAGCTGGAGCAGCTGCTCCAGGAGCTGCGGGACGAATACCGCAGCGTGTACGACCGCAGGCAGTTCTACATTGCCCGCATGGAGTCGCTCAAGCTGCAGCAGCGGCTGAACGCCCGGTTCGCGCCGGGCAGCTCGGATCCGTCCCAGATGCTGCGCAAGGTCGACGATCGGCTGACGGACATGGAGCTGGAGACCAAGAGCCTCCGGGACCTGCGGCGCATGGGCCAGGAGCTCGTCTACCAGGCCGGCACGGTCGTCTCCCAAGCCGTGGACCGCGAGCTGCAAAATCTGAAGCGCAAGCTGGAACAAGGAGGGTAAACGATGCGCAAGCTGTACCGATCCACACGCGACCGCAAGCTGTTCGGCGTATGCGGCGGACTCGCCGACTACCTGGGCGTAGACGCGACGCTGCTGCGAATCCTGCTCGTCATCGTGACTGTCTTCTCCGGCGGTACCGTGCTGTTCGTCTACATCATCGCCGGGTTTATCATCCCTCGCGATTCGGACTTCGGCGGCAACGCCTTCGGCAGTCCGCCGCCGTCCCAAGGCGGCTGGGCGCCGCCTCCGCACAGCGGTGGCTGGACGCCTCCGCAGCAGCGGCCGCCGGCACCGCCTGCGTCCTCCTGGAACTCCGGCGGCGCTTGGCCGGGACCGGGCCCTGCCGCTCCGGCAGCGAAGCCGGCTCCGCAGGCGGCGGCCGCATCTCCGTCCACCGCGCCGACGCTCGACGCGATGATGGAGGATATCGAGAAGAAGGCGCTCAAGAAGGAAATCGAAGACCTCAAGGCCCGCATCACCAAATTTGAACAACAATCGAAGGGAGAATAATACAATGGGCGTATTTCAAAGAATGAAGGACATGACGAAGGCATCGGTGCACGAGCTGCTGGACAAACTGGAAGACCCGGTTGTCATGCTCAACCAGTATATTCGCGATATGGAGATCGAGATTCGCGACGCCGAAGTGACGGTGGCACGGCAGATGGCGGCAGAGCGCCGGCTGAAGCAGCGTCTCGACGAGGCGGTCCGCATCTCCGCGGAGCGCATCGGCCAAGCGGAGCAAGCGCTGCTCGCAGGCAACGAAGGCATCGCCCGCAAGCTGCTCGAGGAGAAGGTTTATTACGAAGGCCAGGCGGGCAGCCTGCAAGAGCTGCATAGCCAAGCGAGCGCGCAGGTCGCCGAGCTCACCGGCCAACTGCACGAGATGAAGGAAGAGTTCTACAAGCTGCGCAACAAGCGCAACGAGCTGGCGGCCCGCGCTCAGATGGCCAAGGCGCGCAAGCAGCTGGCGCAATCGAGCCAGACGCACACGATCGAGAGCGGCAACGCCTCGCGCGGCTTCTACCGGATGGAGGAGAAGATCCTGCAGATGGAGGCTGAAGCCGACGTCGCCCGCCTGCCCGGCGCACCGTTTGGCGGCGTATCCGTCACCTCCTCTTCCGTCGATCCGGCCAAGGCGGTCAAGGTCGACCAGGAGCTCGCAGCGCTCAAGAGCCGCCTCGCGCCTCCGTCCGCTTCGGCTGAATAACGAACCGGCAAGTCAGCGGCATTCACGCCGCAGGCAACATGTGGTATGCTAGCAAGGATGCTCGCTGAGAGCCATAACGGACGCCAAGTCCGTTATGGCTCTAGCCGTGATCTATAAGAAAAACGCCGCAGCGCAGAGGATCGTGCAGGAGAGGAGGCGGCCGACATGAAGAACCTGAACTTGTCCAGAAAGTCGTGGGTGCTCATCGCGGCCGGTCTCTACCTGGCCATAGGCGCGATCGCGGGCTTCGCGACGATCAACGCCGCGATCTTGCTGTGGCTGGGCATCGAGCGCTATCGGCAGGATCGCAGCCGGCTCTCGGTCGCGGTCATCGCCGTCAGCGCCATCGTGCTCGTCGTCAACCAGATCGGGCTCGTGCTCGTGCTGGGTCTGATCCTGGCCGCGATCTACTATTTGCGCGTCCGGCCCGGCGGCGAAGGCTTCGTCAGCAGGCCGCGTCTCGTGCTGAACATGAGGCAGGACCGCCCCGGCTGGGTACTGCGGTCGATGGGCTCCTGGCATCTGTACGGAGAGGTCAGGCTGGATCTGACCGGCGCAGTGCCGGAGGACAATATGACGACCGTCGTCCTGCAAGGGCTGGTCGGCGATATCGAGATCGTCGTACCCGAGGACTACGGCGTGCAGATCGAGGCCAATGTGCTGCTCGGACAGGTGACTACGGGCGGTCAGGGCAATGAAGGCATGATGCGCCGCGTGTCGTGGAGCTCGCCCGGCCTGGCCCGTCAGCAACAGCAGATCAAGCTGCAACTGTACTATGTCGTCGGCAATATCCGCATACGACCGATCTGAGGAGGGAACGAAATGGTCTGGCGTCAAATCGGCGAAGCCGTGCTGTTCTCCCTCGGGATCGGCTTCGTCGTCGTCTATCTGTTGGAGAGTCAGGGCCTCGCGGCCCCCTTCGAGTCCTGGTCGAGCGTCATTACATTCGGCCTCACCGCAGTCGGCGTCCTCATCGTGGCGGGCGTCGGCTTCGGTCTGTTCAGGAGCTTGCCTACGCGCGGCCGCATCGAGCATATGCGCCATACGCTGCTGCTGATGGAGCGGGGCAGCCCCGTGCAGCCGCTGCCGAACATGGGCAAGGACGAGATCGGTCTGCTCGCGGAGCAGCTCGTGCGCTTCAGCCGCAAGTGGGAGGAGCAGGTCGCCTCGCTGCAGCGGCTGTCGACGAACAACACGGAGCTGGCTGCCAAGGCGAGGATGAGCGCGATCGTCGAGGAGCGGCAGCGGCTCGCCCGCGAGCTGCACGACGCGGTCAGCCAGCAGCTGTTCGCGATCGCGATGACGGCCACGGCCGTCGGACGCACGATGGATCAGGACTTCGAGCGGGCGAGGCGGCAGATCTCGCTCATCGAGGAGATGTCGTCCGTCGCGCAGTCCGAGATGCGGGCGCTGCTGCTGCACCTGCGGCCCGTGCATCTGGAGGGCAAGCGGCTGTCCCAGGCGGTCCCCGAGCTGGTGAAGGAGATGCAGGCCAAGGTAGACATCGACATCTCGCTGGACATGGAGGACGATCTGCCGCTTAATAAAGGCATCGAGAATCATCTGTTCCGCATGGTGCAAGAAGCGCTGTCCAATACGCTGCGGCACGCCCGTGCCAGCAGAATGGACATCGCCTTACATAGAAGAGGCGAGACGGTCAGGCTGACGATCCGGGACGACGGCGTCGGGTTCGACCTGCTGGAGAAGAAGCATGCTTCGTACGGGCTCGTGAGCATGGAGGAGCGGGTGAGCGAGCTGGGCGGCTCGCTGAATATCGCCAGCGCGCCGGGCAAGGGAACGCGGATCGAGATCCGGGTGCCGATCATGACGGAAGAGAGAGGGTGGGAAGATGGTGGAGCAAATGCCGATCAAGGTGCTGCTGGTCGATGATCACGAGATGGTGAGAATCGGTCTGGCCGCCGTGTTGGGTACCGAGGACGGCATCGAGGTCGTCGGGGAGGCCGGCAACGGCCAGGAAGGGCTGCGGCTGGCCAAAGCCTACGAGCCGGACGTCGTACTGATGGACCTGGTCATGGACGGCATGGACGGCATCGAGACGACGCGCCGTCTGCTCGAGCAGCAGCCGGAATGCCGCGTTATCGTACTGACCAGCTTTCTCGACGACGAGAAGATGTACCCGGTTATCGAGGCGGGAGCGTTCAGCTACCTGCTGAAGACGTCGCGGGCCAATGAGATCGCCGACGCGATCCGCGCGGCCGCGCGCGGCCAGTCGGTGCTCGAATCGCAGGTGGCCTCCAAGATGATGAACCGGTTCAGGAAGCCGGCGCAGAGCGAAGCGCAGCCGCATGAGGAGCTCACGGATCGGGAGATGGAGGTGCTGCAGCTGATCGCGCAGGGCAAGTCCAACCAGGAGATCGCGGACGAGCTGTTCATCGGCATCAAGACCGTGAAGTACCATCTGACCAATATGTTCAGCAAGCTCGGTGTCGAGGATCGCACGCAGGCGGCCATCTATGCGCACCGCAACGGACTGGCCGAGTAAGCAACCGACAACAGGATGACGCATCAAGCCGTTTGAACCGCGCCTCGCGCCCGGGTCAGGCGGCTTATTTATTTTCCCCTTTTGTCGCCGCATCGACTATAATCGACATTTTTTTTATTTTCCGACGGTAAATATTACCTTGCGTTAACGATTCAATCTTACAATGAGAAGGAAGCAGTTGTCAGTGGAGGCGGCTACCATGGGCAAGTGGGTGAAAAGTCTTCTGAATGCGGCATCACTCAAAACGATGGCCGGGGGAGCTTCAGGCGGCGCGACAGGCCTGCTGGCGGGGCGATTAAGCGCAGGGCTGCCGCCATGGCCGAAAAAGAAGCTGAAGCAGTGGGCGGCGGACAAGGCGTGCGTCAAATGGGGCTGGCACGGCCATCGGAGCTTGCTGCTGGCGGTCCGTCTCCCGGAGGACGAGCGCAGTCTGCGCAGCGCGCTCTCGGAGATCGAGGCGGAGCTGGGCGGGCTGCTGTCCGAGGATACCGGCCGCGCATGCGGATTCGGCTATGTCCCGCTGCCGCTGCGGCCTGGCGGCAGGATCGCCGATCAGGACCTCATGGAGGGCCTGCTGGAGGCGGCGGCGCTCGCCCTGCAATCGCTGGGCGGGGGGGACCGCGACGGCGCTGAAACGGCGGCGAAGACGGCCCCCAAGGAATCGGAGACCAAGTCGGTCGACGTCTGGTCCGCAGAAGCGTCGGGCTTGACGGTGGGGAGTCTGGCGACCACGGTGGCTGCCATGCCGCCGGCGACGCCCGTCTCGGCTGCGGCGGAATGGTTCGAGGACCATCCCGACTGTCACAGCATCGTCGTGGTGGTCGGGGGACAGCCCTGCGGCCTGATCACGAGGGAGCGCTTGAACCGGATGCTGGCTTCCAAGTTCGGCATGCCGCTCTACTGGAATAGAACGATCGACAAGATTATGGAAAACGCGCCGCTCGTCGCGGAAGCGGACAGGCAGGTGGAAGCCGTCGCCCGGCTGGCGATGGACAGACCGGATTCGCAGCTGTACGACACGGTCATCGTCACGGAGCAGGGGCGCTACAGGGGCGGAGTTACCATCAAGTCGCTGCTCGAGTCGTTCGCCACGCTGCAGGCGGAGGCGGCGCGGCGCGTCAATCCGCTGACCGGCCTGCCCGGAGGGGATATCATACGCCGGGAGATCGAGACCCGCATCAGGCTGGGCAGACCGTTTTGCGTGTACTATGCCGACCTGGACTATTTCAAATGGTTCAACGACAGCTACGGGTACAGCGCGGGAGACGATATGATCCGCTACACCGCCGGTGTGCTCGGCGCCGTGTTGGATCAACAGGAGGGCGAAGGACACTTCCTCGGCCATATCGGCGGCGACGACTTCATCTCGATCGGCGAAGGCGCCGATCCCGAGTCGCGCTGCCGCGAATTTATCGAACGATTCCATGCCGGGGTCGATTTGATGTACGGCGGCGTTCGTCCGACGTCGGTGCTGGGACGGCACGGGGAGCCGGTGCCGCAGCCGGGGGTGACGCTGTCCATCGCGGTCATCTGCTGGGACGGCTCGCGGACCGTTAGCCACG
The DNA here is from genome assembly GCF_037963805.1 of Cohnella sp. 56. NCBI lineage: Bacteria > Bacillati > Bacillota > Bacilli > Caryophanales > Paenibacillaceae > Cohnella > Cohnella sp. 56. The sequence goes on from NZ_JAZDQE010000014.1 coordinate 11,657, forward strand.
AAGGGCTGTCGCGTCTCGCAGCGGCATACAAAAAGAAAGCCAAAGGCATACCGGGAAGCGCGTACGCCATAAGCGGAGCGTTCGAAACGTCGTTCGAGGTGCAGGCTTAACACTTCCAGAGGAGGAGACAGAATGGCGCTAGGCACGTATCCGGAGCCCGTTATTTCCCGTTTTGCGGATCGAGAGGCGGCCCTTTTATATTTTTATTGGAGCGGTGCGGGCGGGTACGATTGTCCATGGATCGAGGCCGATTGGAAAAGAAAGGCCGAGGAGCTGCTGCAGGAATGCTTCGGCGACGCTTTGCTGCCTTATGCGATCAAGTGGCTGCATAGCGATCTGATGCTCTTCTTTTGCGCTGCCGCGCAGCAAGAGGAATCCGGGCGCTTCAGACGCGATCTGATGCTGGCGGCGCGTTCGTACAAGCAGCGGCTGCTCGAGCTGCTATCGGCCAATCAGGCTCGGCCTCCCGGCATGTCGCTGCACGCCGGCTCCGCATTCGGCATCCTCGAGAGAGGGGAAGCGACCGGCCGCAGGCTGCATGAGATGGCGCGCGAAGCGATGCAGAACGGCATGAACGACGGCGCGCTGGACGACGCGCTGCGACTCGGCGAATTGGAGCGGCTGCTGGAGCGCAGAGCGCTGCGGTCCGTCTACCAGCCGATCGTGGATATCCGCAAGCAGCGGCCTATGGGCTACGAAGCATTGTCGAGGCCGCTGGAGACCGACGTATTCGACGGTCCGCTGGCCTTGTTCGAATTCGCCGAGCGGGCGGGCAAGGAGTATGCGCTGGACCGTCTGGCGAGAGAGCGGGCCATCTCCGGCAGCTCGCGAATCGGGCGAGGACAGAAGCTGTTCCTGAACCTGTCGCCGCGCATCATCGACGCGCCGCAGTTCGCGCCGTGGAAGACGCTGGCGCTGCTCGAGGCATACGGGCTGACGCCGGATCAGGTCGTCTTCGAGATCACGGAGCGATCGAGCATCCGGGACTTGGGCTCCGTGCAGAGAGTGCTGGCGCATTATCGGAATCAGGGGTATCGGATCGCGATCGACGATGTCGGGGCGGGCTACTCCTCGCTGGCATCGATCGTCGAGCTGAAGCCGGACTATATCAAGGTGGACCGCTCGATCGTCAGCGGATTGCATGCGGACACGTTCAAGGCGCATATGCTGGGCACGCTCGTCGAAGCCGCGGACCGGATGGGCATCGGGTTGATCGCGGAGGGCGTGGAGACGCGGGCGGAGCTGGACAAGCTGCTCCAGATGGGCGTTCATTACGCGCAGGGCTATTATTTGGGACGGCCGGGGCGTATAGGCTGGCATGAATGAAACGCAGCATCAACAAGTCAATATTAGCGTGTAGAAGATCAAAATACCGTCACCGGGAGGTGACGGTATTTTTCTATAATGAAGTCATTCAACAGACTCAACTGGATTAGAGGTGTGCGACATGGAGCTTCAAGCAACCGCCGCAACGAAGCGCACGGCGATCGACGCGGACAAAAAGCGCAAGAAGGCGGGACGGGGCGAGGAGCTGTGGGGCTGGCTGTTCGTGAGCCCGATGCTGCTCGGCGTATTCGTCCTCGTGCTGCTGCCGATCTTGGCGACGCTGGCGCTCAGCATGGCCGACTGGAACTTCGTACAGGGCTGGAACGGCATCAAATGGGTCGGCCTTGGCAACTTCGACAAGCTGCTGGGCGATCATATCTTTCTGCGCTCGGTGCGCAACAATCTGTTTTTCTTGCTGTCCGTGCCGATCTACATGCTCATCTCCATGGTGCTCGCGGTCGTCATCGACAGGCATGTGTATTTAAAAGGATTTTTTAAAGTCGCGTACTTCATGCCCTATATCTCCAACATCGTGGCCGTCGCGGTCGTCTGGCAGGTGCTCTTCCATCCGTCCTACGGTCCGATCAACGAGCTGCTGCGCGGCATCGGCATCGACAATCCGCCCAAATGGCTGGCCGACCCGCACTATGCGCTCGCCTCGATCATGATGATCTCCGTCTGGATCTCGATCGGCTTCAACATGATCATCTACATGGCGGGACTTCAGTCCATCCCCCGCGATCTGTACGAGGCGGCCGATATCGACGGTGCGACCGGCTGGACCAAGTTCAGACGCATCACGTTCCCGCTGCTGTCGCCGACATCCTTTTTCCTGCTCGTGACGGACGTCATCTCCACCTTCAAGGTGTTCGATATCATCGCGGTCACGACGCAGGGCGGACCGATCGGCTCCACCTCGATGATGGTCTGGTACTTGTACGACACGGCGTTCGTCAATCTCAAGGTCGGCTACGCCTCGTGCATCGCCGTCGTGCTGTTCCTGTTCGTGCTCGTCATCACGCTCGTTCAATGGATCGCCCAGAAGAAATGGGTCAACTACTAATCGCAAAAGGAGGTACCCGGCCATGACCGAGACGATCGGCCTCAGCTGGCGCAAGGCGGCACTTACCGTCGTTATGTTCGCGATCAGCATTTTGTTCCTGCTGCCGTTCATCTGGATGCTCGTCACCTCCTTCAAGGCGGAGAGCGACGTATTCACCTACCCGATCGAGTGGATCCCGCGGACCTGGCATGCCGCGCAAAATTATAAAGAGGTATGGTTCGGCGACAACCCGTTCTGGCTGTACTACCTCAACTCCATTAAGATCGGCGTCGTCACGACGGCCATTTCCGTTACGGTGTCCGCTATGGCGGCTTACGGCTTTTCCAAGGTACAATTCAAGGCAGGCAATTATTTGTTCCTGATCGTGCTGGCAACCTATATGGTGCCGAGCCAGGCGATACTGGTGCCGCAGTTCATTCTCTATCGCAAGATCGGCCTGTTCGACAGCCATATCGGCCTGATCCTGCTCGGCAGCTTCAGCGTACTCGGGACGTTCATGCTGCGGCAGTTTTTCATGGGCGTGCATCAGGAATTCGTCGAGTCCGCCAAGATCGACGGCGCGAACCATATGCGCATCTTCTGGTCGGTGGCGATGCCGCTCGTGCGCCCGGCGATCGCGACCTATGCGATTCTGCGGTTCATCTGGACCTGGAACGATTACCAGAACCCGCTCATCTTCCTGCGCAGCGACAAACTGTTCACGATTCCGCTGGCGGTGCAGAAGTTCACGTCGCTCTCCGGCGAGTTCTACTCGCTCATCATGGCGGCGGCCGTATCGGCGATCTTGCCGCTGCTCATCGTGTTCATTATCGGACAGAAAAGCGTCATTGAGGGCATCGCGCTCGGCGGTGTGAAGGGCTGATGGAAGCGCGAACAAGAAGTAAAAATAATTCAGAAAAAGTAAATATTGTTTCATCCTATCGCAAAAAGCGCTCTCTATAATGAGGGATGTCAGCGAGATGACATCCACAACGCAAGCAAAAGCAAGGAAAAATGAGGAGGGCATAGACATGAACAAGAAGTGGATCGCAGGCGCTGCCGCGGGCACGCTGCTGATCGGGCTGCTGGCCGGCTGCGGCAACGGCAACAACAACGGGAATGCAAGCGCGGGTTCCGGGGCTTCCCCGTCCGGATCGGCAAGCGCAGGCGCGTCGGCGGGCGCGTCCGGCGAGAATGTGAACCTGCGGCTGTACACGTACGGCACGGAAGAAAACTATAACTGGAAAAAGACGCTGGATGCCTATCACGCGGCCCATCCGAACGTGACGGTGGAGCTCGTGCAGCTGAGCGAGAAGGGCGATACGCAGGAAGCATTCAAAAAGCTCGATCTGGCCGCCGCTTCGGAAGAGCAGATCGACGTGCTGATGTTCAGCGACCCGGCCGGCTATGCGCAGCGCGTGGCGCTCGGTATGGCGGCCCCGCTTGACGACTACATCTCCAAGGATGGCTATAAAGTCGAAGAGGACTACAAAGTCGACACGCATCTGAACGGCAAAGTGTACGCGCTGCCCGGCAAGTTCAACCCGTGGTACGTGCTGTTGAACAAGGACCATCTCGACGAAGCCGGCCTCACGGTCCCGACCGACTGGACATGGGACGAATACGCGGACTACGCCAAAAAGCTGACGAAGGGAGAAGGCGCGAGCAAGCGCTACGGCACGTACTTTCACGGCCCGAACAACGGGGGATGGATGGAGTATCTGAAGCTGGCCATGGAGAATCAGCCGCAGAACTCTGAATTCCTGAAGGCGGACGGCACGTCGAACCTGGACGATCCGAACTTCAAGAAGACGCTCGAACTGCGCGTGCGGATGGAAAAGGAAGACAAGTCCTCGGTACCGTACTCGGACATGATCTCGCAGAAGCTCGCATACCGCAACCAGTTTTTCAACCAGGCGGCGAGCATGCTGACGATCGGCTCGTGGATGAACACGGAGATCGGCGGCACGGACAAGGTGCCGCTCACCTTTCACGTCGCGGTCGCGCCGTTCCCGAAGAACAATCCGGGAGACGAGACGGGCCTCACGCCGGTCACGACGGACTATGTCGCGGTGTACGGCAAGTCCAAGCACAAGGACGAGGCGTATGACTTCGTGCGCTGGTACACGACGGAGGGGCAAGTCGTACAGGGCAAAAATATCCCGGCATGGAACGGCGTGAGCAGCGATCAGGTCGGTTCGATCATCGATACGATTCTGAGCGGCACCAAAAATCCGGAGCTCGTCGACAAGAAATCTCTCGTAGACACGCTGGTGAAGTCCAAGGCGTCCCAGATCATCGCGCCGGCCGCTTATCAGAACGAAGTGTACAAAGCGATCAACGAAGAATACGAGAAGCTGATTCTCGGCAACCAGGATATCGACACGACGATCAAAAATTCGCAAAAGCGCGTAGACGAGATTATCGCGGCGAACAAGTAACCATAGTGCGTTATAATACCGGCAGGGGGCGGATTTCTCGTCCCCGCTTTTTTTCCATTATTCGGACATCGGACTGGCGGGATGCCTGCCATAAGCATACACCCGCGAAGAGAGGAGCGCCCGATATGTACAAAGTGCTGCTGGCCGACGACGATTACCCGGTGCTCGAGCTGCTGGCCGAAGCGATCGATTGGGAAGGGCTCGGCTTCGTCTTGAGCGGGACCTACGAGAACGGCGCCATCGCCTGGGAGCATGCCCAGCGCGAGATGCCCGATATTCTCATCACGGACATCGGCATGCCGAAGATGGACGGCCTGGAGCTGTCCTCCCGGGTCAAGGAGGCGCGTCCGTCCGTGCGCATCGCCATCCTGTCATGCCATAGCGAATTCCAGTACGCCCAGCAGGCGATGCGGCTCAACGTCCAGGAGTATCTGCTGAAGGACGCTCTCGATCCCGGCGAGCTGGTCAAGGTGCTGCTGAAGTTCAAGGAAGGACTGGACGCAGAGCGCCAGACGGACTGGGAGCAGACGCGGATGCGGCATCTGGTGAACGAGACGAAGGAGCTGCGCAAGGAAAAGTTTTTCCGCGGCTTCATCCAGCAGCCGCTGCTGTCCGCGGACCAGTGGGCACAGGAGGCGATTGCCTACGGCCTGTTCGGAGCGGGCGAGCATTGCCTGCCGGTCATTGGATATATAGAGAATTATGCCCGCGTCAGAGCGCGCTTCTCCTCGGAGCAGACGCTGCGCTTCGCCGTCGACAACGTCATGGACGAGCTGCTGGCGGAGCTGACGCCGTTCGCTCTGCATGTTGGCTACGACGCCCGCAGGTCGATGCTGCTGTTCGCCTTCAAGCCGGGCATCAAGACGAACATCTACGATCAGGTGAAAAGCTGCCTCGGGCAGATCCAGTCGGCGATGAGGCGCGTGCTCAAAATCGGCATGGCATTTATCGTCGGCGAGCCTGCGGATGCGCCGAAGCGCCTGAAGCACGAGCTGGGCGGACTTGTCGGCGGCACATATCGGCGATTTTATCTGCAGGAAGGTGAGATCGCGAGAGGCCCGGCGCCCGTATCAGGATCGCCGGACGATCTGTTCGCGCTCTACGATCGGGCCGGCGCTGAGATTCGGGAGGCGTTGATGGGCAAGGAGCGTCCCGACGTGGCGCGGATTGCGGGCAAGTGGATGGGAATCGTCTGGCGCGGCGGCTACCCGGCGGAGAGCGTCAAGGATTGGATTCTGAAGCTGGTGCTGGACCTGAAGCTCAAGCTGCACGCTCTGCTGGTCGTCCGGTCCGACGATTCGGCGGACATGCTGCACAAGGAAATCGCGGATATCGACTCGTTGTGGGAGCTCGGGCGTTGGCTGGAGGAGCATCTGCTGTCCTTCACGGCGGCCAGAGGCGAAGGCGCCTCGGGGAGCAAGCGGCTCGAGGTCGCGGAGGCGTATCGGTACGTGTCGAGTAATCTGGGGCGGCGGATCAGCCTTGAAGAGGTGGCCGAGCTTCTGCACCTGAACGCCAGCTATTTCAGCCGCTTTTTTAAGAAGGAAACCGGCGCGACGTTCATCGAATACGTGACCAAGCAAAAAATGGAGCGGGCCAAAGAGCTGCTCGACCAGACCGGCCATTCTGTAGGCGAGATCTGCGAGCTGCTGGGTTATGACAATCAGAGTTACTTTATCAAAACGTTCAAGGCGCACGCCGGGGTGACGCCAGCCGAGTATCGCGGCTGACAGAGTGGAGTAGAGAAATCGGAGAGTCGAAAGGAGGCCGGAACGTAATGGAAAAGCAGACGTTCATCGAGGCGTTCGGGATGCTGCATCCCGCGGACGCTTCACTTTACGGGGCGGAGCGGGAGGCATGGGATCGGCTGGCCGGCGATTCCGGCCAGGCCGGCCTCGTACGCGAGATCAGGGAGGAGGGAGACCGGCTGCTCGGGGGCCCGATCCCCCCGCTTACGCGGGAGCTGTTCGATCTTTATAGGACGCAGGGAACGCGGCTTGAATATGAGAGCGTTTATTTTGAGCGCAGACGGCGGCTGACGACGTTCGGTCTGCTTCGTCTGCTCTACCCGCAGGACGAGAGATACGCAGCGGCGCTCCGGGCCATCGTCAGGGAAGTACTGGCCGAGACGACCTGGTGTCTGCCGGCGCATATGACGGGGGAGACCGCGGAACGCGGCATCGATCTGTTTGCGTCGGAGACCGGCTTCGCGCTCGCGGAGCTGCTGGTCCTGAGCGGCGATCGGCTGGAGCCCGAGCTCCGGGCCGACATTCGCGCGCAGGTTGACCGCAGGCTGTTCACGCCTTATCTGACGATGGGCCCCTATCACTGGGAGACGGCGGAGCACAACTGGGCCGCCGTATGCGCGGGATCGATCGGGGCGGCGGCGCTGCTGCTGGAGCCGGACGCCAAGCGGCTTGCCGTTATCATCGGCAAAGCGATGAAATCGATGGATTGCTATCTCGCCGGATTCGGCGAAGACGGGGCTTGCCTGGAAGGACTGGGCTACTGGAATTACGGCTTTGGCTATTATGTATACTTCGCCGATCTGCTGCATCGCCGGACCGGCGGCGCTATCGATCTGCTGGCAGGCGCCAAGACGAGGGAAATCGCGCTGTTCCAGCAGCGCTGCTACCTGATGGGCGATCTGACGGCGAACTTCTCCGATGCGGCGCCGGACACGCCTGCCCGTCTCGGGCTGTCCGCCTACCTGGCGGCTCGCTACGATGATGTCGAGATGCCGCCCGCATCGATCCGGGCGGCCTATACGGAAGACCACTGCGCCCGCTTCGCGCCGGCGCTGCGCGAACTGCTCTGGTACCGGCCGGACGCGCATGCAGACCTCATGAGCGTGGCTGCGGCCTGGCCCGACGGAAGCAGGTATCTGGCCGACGCGCAGTGGCTCGTCTCGCGGCATGCTGGTCCGGCGGGACGCTTCGGCTTTGCCGCCAAGGGCGGCCATAACGCCGAGCCGCACAACCATATCGACGTCGGCCATTTCATCGTGCTGGCCGAGGGAGAGCCGGCCTTCGCCGCCGATCTGGGACGCGGCGAATATACGTCCGCCTACTTCGGCGAGGGCCGCTACGCGTACGACTGCAACGGCGCGCAAGGTCACTCGCTGCCTGTCGTAGGTGGCCGGATGCAGCAGGCTGGGCGCGATCGTGCGGCCGTCGTGCTGCGCCACGACGTATCGCCGGAGGCCGATCTGCTGGAGCTGGAGCTGGCGGGCGCATATGATGCGCCGACGCTGGCATCGCTGGTGCGGCGTCTCGTCTGGGACAAGACCGAGCTGCCCGTGCTTGAGCTGCGCGACGTATTCTCTTTCGAAGGAGATGGCGGACGGGACGTAGAAGAAGTTATTGTGACCAGATGCGAGCCGCGGCAGGTTGAGAGCGGCTGCCTGCTCCTGAAGGGGAGCAAGTATAATGTCAGGCTTGAATACGACGGAGAACTGCTGGCGCCGACTGTGGAGCGGCGAACGTTCGCCGGACATTTCGGCGAGGAGCAGCATTATTACCGAATCGGCTTGAAGACGGCCCCTGTGGACGAGGCCAAGACGCTCGAGATAGCTCTGCGGCTTCGGTTCGATGCGGCGGGTCGCGAGTGAGCGCTTGTTGGACGAAAATACGTTTTAACGGTATCCCCTTGGGACAGGAAGCGTGCGGGAATCGTGGTTTATGGCGTTTTAACGGTATCCCCTTGGGACAGGAAAAGGCAAGGAGCGCAGCCCTATCTCGCTTGATATGATACAGTCCGAACGAGACAATGAGAGTCGTCCCTGACCGAACGGGATACCGTTCAAACGTGGCAAAGAGAGTCGTCCCTGACCGAACGGGATACCGTTCAAATGTGGCAAAGAGAGCCGTCCCTGACTGAAAGGGATACCGTTCAAATGTGTCAAAGAGAGCCGTCCCTGACCGAACGGGATACCGTTCAAATGTGTCAAAGAGAGCCGTCCCTGACTGAAAGGGATACCGTTCAAATGATCGCGGTGGGAGCTCGGTTTCCTTGTCCGAGGGCTAACCACCTGCAATTGGGAGAGTGCGAAGCGTGACGGAAATGCAAGCTCGAATGCTGGAAGTGCGGCTGATGACGGCGGCTGCCGCCTGGTCGGAGCCGCTCTTGACCAGCGGATTGTGGACGCACGGCGATATTAGAAATAATTTTTATGCGGCATCCAGCCTATTCGCGGCATGCTGCGATCCGGAAGTCGAGCCTCCCTGCGACCGGCAAGCAGGCAAAGCATTGGCATCGGGCGTGCTGCTGTCCGTGCTGGCGCTGCAGGATGCCGATTCCGGGAGTCCGACCTGCGGCCATTGGCCGCTCGGGCTGGACCCCGAGCCCCGGCTCGCGCCGAAAAACCCGCTGCCCGCCGAGCTGATGGGCTGTCTGTTGATCTGGTTCGCGGACCGTTATGGCGCGGAGATGGACCCGCCGCTTGCCCAAGCGGCCGCAGCGGCGATCGACAGGCTGTACGGCAGCGACTATTATCGGGTCGCGCAGCGGACCTTCGGCCATCATGAGGCGAAGTATACGGCCACGAAGCTGCTGCTCGGCGATCGGTACGACGATGCGGAGCTGCGCGAGGCGGGCTTGCGCGATCTTCGCCTGACGCTGACGCGCATCCGGGAGCAAGGCATGGCGGAATACGGCGCCCTGCCGTGGTTCTGGCATTGGATGCAGGCGTTCGTCTGCGTTAAAGACGTCGTGCGCGATCCCGGCATCCGGGAGGCGGCCGCGGAACTGCTGGACGAGCTGTGGACCTACCGCGCCCGGCATTACATGGGCGGCGCCTGGGCCGGCGGCAGGATGCGGAGTCTGCCTGCGGATCTGCCGCGGGACGGCAACGTCGCCTTCGACTACGTGCAATTCGGGGATTTCGCGCTGCCCGGGATGTTGCCCCGCGTCGAGTATGCGGGATTTCTGCTGCACGAAGCGCCGGAGACCGCCCGGCTGGTCGCGCTGGATCGGTCTGCGCCGGCGGAGACGAAGCGGCGCATCCGCCCTGCCGACGAGGGACGGGAGCCGCTGCACAGCTACCTGTACCGCACGCGCCTGTTCGCCGTCGGCGGCTTGCTGGAGCGGGCGACGGAGTTCGACAACGAGCAGCATCGCTGGGAGGTGACGCTGCCGCTCGGCGCTGTCCGAGGCGCGAACAGGCTCTACTTTTTCCCGCCCGGCGACGGATATTCGGCGGGCGATCCGCGCCATGCGTCCGATGGCGGAGAGACGCTCTACCACCGCGGGACGGCGATCGCGCTATACCCTGAGGCGAAGAACGGGATTGCGGGCGTGCTGCCGAAGGGAGAGTGGATCTTCCGGGAGCGGGCATGGTACGGGTATGCGGAGGATGTCCTGCTGGCGGTCTACCTGCTGGGCGAATGCCGGGCGGCAGAGTCGGCGGTTCGCTACGATTGCGAGGGCGCAGCCGGCGCTCACGGCTTCGTCGTCGAGGCGGCCGACGCTGCGCATGCGGCGGACCGCCTCGGCATCGCCGGGCAGGACGACGGCGACCCTCGCGGCATACTTCACGCGTATGCCGAACGGATGGACGGCCGCGCGCCGACATGGTCGGGCGCAGGGGAGAACGGCGGCGTGCTGGCTGTCGTATACGAGACGCTGGACGGAGAACGGCTCGAGCTGACCGCGTCGGCAGGGGCGCCGCCGGTCCGGAGGCTGAACGGAGCGACGCTCGGTCTGGCGGACTACGTCGAAGGCATCTGACGGTCCGGCCCTCTCCGATGCGCGGCGGATGCAAGTCAAGATTGTCTTCAAAAAGATCAAAATACCGTCACTGCGCGTGGCGGTCTTTTTTTATAATGATCGTGCTACCTAGAACAGGGGGCGGCATATGCGCGCTTTTCCGATTAAGCTGGCGTTCTTCCGGACGATCCGCGGCAAGCTGATGGTCGCTTCGATCATATGCATTCTCGTGCCGGCCGTCCTCACGATGCTGATCTACAACTCCTTGACCGAGGAGGCCGTGAAGCGCCAGGCAGTATCCAATGCGGCGGATTCGATGCAGCTGGTGAACGGCTCGGTGAGCAATCTGCTGCAGAGCATGCTCAATATCGAGAACTACATTCAGGTCAACGCCGACATGAACGCTTACTTCAAGCAATATGCCCAGCGCGGCGGGGCGACCGAGTCCGATCCTTATCTGAACTTCACCGCGGTCAACCGGATTTTGCAGCAGCTTGAGAGCCTGACGGCGGTCGGGGAGAAAAGTTATGTGAGCATTCTGCTGCCGGACGGCACGGCGTTCACCAACTATTCGACGGACGACTTCAATCCGCGCGCCATCATGAAGGAAGCCTGGTTCAAGCGGCTCAAGGATTACAGCGGCTTCAGCACCTACTGGGTCGGAACGACGAAGACGACCTTCCCGTACGACAAGCCGGACAGCCCGTATCAGATCTCCGTCGCACGGACGCTGCGGCTGGAGAATTCGTCCATCTACGGCTACGTCATCGTCACGATGATGGAGAGCAAGTTCAGCCGTATTCTGGGCGGTGTCAAGGATGGCAGAGAGCTGCTGATGGTGGACGGCGAGGGCAAAATTCTGTCGGGTTCGGACCGCGGCAGAATCGGCGAAGTATACAGGGACGGACAGACCATCCCGGGTACCGCCAAACGTCCGGGCTCCGTCATATTGCCGCAAAAAGGCGGCAAGGCGCTCGTGACCGAGATGAAGCTGCCGGTCAACGACTGGCGCCTCATCTCCGTGCAGCCCTACAAGGCGGCGATCGTGAACATCAGCTCGATTTTTAACCGTGTGTTCACGGTCCAGCTTGTCTCGTTCGCTGCGTTCCTGCTCCTGCTGCTCGCCTTGCTGCGAACGTTCACGCACCCGCTTGTCCGGCTAGGACGCGTGGCGAATACGGTCCAGCGCGGCAATCTCGAGGTCCGCTCCGGCGTGCGGGGCCAGGACGAGATCGGCCGGCTCGGCTTCCTTTTCGACCAGATGCTCGACCGTGTCAAGGACATGATCGCGGAGGTGTCGCATACGCAGGCGCGCAAGCGCAAAGCCGAGCTGGCGATGCTGCAAGCGCAGATTCATCCGCATTTCCTTTTTAACGTGCTGAATTCGATTCGCATGAAGGTGATGCGGACCGGCGACGCGGAGAGCGCCAAGATGATCGGCTCGCTGTCCAAGCTGCTCCGGATGACGATCAGCCGCGAGGAGGACGCGATCACGCTGCACGAGGAGATCGAACTGCTCGTGAACTATGTGGACCTGATGAATTTGAGGCAAAAAGAGGAGGTTCGCCTGTCGCTCGATATCGAGGCGGACGCATTTCTCGTGAAGGTGCCGCGTTTCTGTCTCCAGCCGCTCGTCGAAAATGCGCTGATCCACGGACTCAGCCGGAGCGCCGGTCTGATCCGAGTTCGGACGGCCAGACACGGCCGGGAGCTGAAGCTGACGGTCGAGGACGACGGAGCCGGCATGGACGAAGCGCAGCTGGACGAGCTTCGGGACAAGCTGACAGCGGCGGAGGGCGGGCCCGCGAAGGAAGGCGGCGAGCTGTCCGGCTTCGGCATGGCGAACGTGGCGGAGCGAATGCGGATCATGTTCGGCGACGGATTCCGCATGGACGTCCGGAGCATGCCGGGCGAGGGCACCGAAGTGATCATGACGATTCCCGTCAGGGATGACCCGTCGTCATCGTGAGGACGTCAGTGGGGAACTGGTCGATTATGGAGCGAAGTGAGGCGGAGTGCGGAGTGGATGCGGAGTGATTGCGGAGAATAGCGCTGAGTATCGAATAGGTCAATGATAGCAAGGGAGAGGAGATGGCGAGATGACGAACAAAGCAGGCAGCGGACCGGATACGGGAGGAGTGACGGGAGGAAAGGCGGAAGGATGGGCAGAGGAGGCTTGGCGTCGGTCGCTTGTCAAGACGAAGGTTAACGCCCGGCGGATCGGCGCCAACTTCCCGCATGCGAGCCAAGGCGGCACGTACACGCTGGAGCCGCCGCACTGGTGGACGGCCGGCTTCTGGCCGGGCATGCTCTGGCTGCTCTGCGAGGGCGGCGGGGAAGCCGAACTGCGTGAGGTCGCGGAAGCTTGCGAGGCGCGGCTCGACGAAGTGCTGGACGGCTACGACAAGCTGGATCACGATCTCGGCTTCATGTGGATATTGACAAGCGTCGCGAACTACAAGCTGACCGGCAGCGAGCAGTCGCGCAGGCGGGCGTTCAAGGCGGCGAACTACTTGATGGGCCGCTTCAACCTGCAAGGCGGCTACCTGCGGGCCTGGAATCCCTGGCACGAAGGCGAGGACAACGCGGGCATCGCCATCATCGACTGCGCGATGAACGTGAACCTGCTCTACTGGGCGTCGCGCGAGAGCGGCGATCCGCGCTATCGCCATGTCGCCGAGGCGCATATGCGGACGGTGCTCGCGCACTTCATCCGACCGGACGGTTCGGTGCGCCATATCGTCCGCTTCGACCCGGAGACGGGTGCGGTCGCCGAATACCTCGGCGGCCAAGGCTATGCGCCCGAGTCGGCCTGGTCGCGGGGCGCGGCCTGGGCGCTGTACGGCCTCGCGCTGGCCTGCCATCATACGGGCCGAGCGGAGTATGCGGACGCGGCGAAGCGGGTCGCGCATTTCTTCCTGGCGCAGCTGCCCGAGGACAGGGTGCCGCATTGGGACTTCCGCGCGCCGGCCGAGACCAGGCATCTGCGCGATTCCTCGGCGGGCGCCTGCGCGGCCAGCGGGCTGCTGCTGCTGGACAGCCTGCTGCCGGCGGCCGAGCGCGGCGCCTACCGCGAGGCGGGCGAGCGGATGCTGGAGTCGCTGTACGCCGGCTACGGATCGTTCGACGATCCGGATGAGCAGGGGCTGATCCTGCGCGGCACGAGCCACTATCCGGAGCGCAAAAATCTCGACGTGCCGCTCATTTACGGCGATTACTTCTTCATCGAAGGTCTCGCGCGGCTGCGCGGAGCGGACATGATTCCCTGGGAATAAGAAAGGATGGCGCACGCATGGACGGAACGAGCAAGCACCCCTTGGCAGACAACCCGCTGCGCACGCGTGCGGATCTCCAAGCCGCCTTCGCACAGCTGACCGATCCGCTCAAGCCATACTACAGCGAGGGCGGCGCGCGGCTGCTGCTCGGGGCGACGGGCGCGAGCTACGCGCCGGAGGTCGCGCAGATGGAAGGTTTCTCGCGCGTGCTGTGGGGGCTCGTGCCCTTGATCGCGGGCGGCGGCAGCGACGCGGAGCTCGAAGCGATCTATCGGCGAGGGATCGACAGCGGCACGGACCCGCTGCATCCCGAATATTGGGGAGCGGTGCAGGATTACGACCAGCGGCTCGTAGAGATGGCGGCATTCGGCTACGCGCTGGCGATGGCGCCGGAGCGGCTATGGCATCCGCTGCCGCAGGCGGTCAAGGACAGGCTGTACGCCTGGCTGGGTCAGATTAACGCGCATCCCGTTTACGACTGCAACTGGCTCTTTTTTCAGATTCTCGTCAATGTCGGCTTCCGCAAGCTGGGGCTCGCCTATGAAGCCGAACAGACGGAGCGCAATCTGGACCGTGTCGAGCAATTTTACATGGACGAGGGCTGGTATGCGGACGGCGCGGGGGGACACAGCGATTACTACGTGCCTTTTGCGATTCATTACTACGGTCTCCTCTACGCCAAGCTCATGAACGAGGAAGACCCGGCGCGCGCTTCGCGCTTCCGGGAGCGGGCCAGGACGTTCGCGGGCGGCTTCGCCCACTGGTTCGCGGCGGACGGCCCGGCGCTGCCTTACGGGCGCAGCATGGCCTATCGCTTTTCCCAGGGCGCATTGTGGGGGGCGCTGGCGCTCGCCGACGAGGAGGCGCTGCCGTACGGCGTATTGAAGGGGCTGCTGCTGCGGCATCTCAGATGGTGGTTCAAGCAGCCGATCTTCGGTCCCGACGGCGTGCTGACGATCGGGTACGCGTATCCGAATCTGGTGATGGCGGAAAACTACAACGCGCCGGGCTCGCCGTATTGGGCCTGCAAGGCGTTCGCGCCGCTCGCGCTGCCCGAGGATCATCCGTTCTGGACGGCCGAGGAGCAGCCGCTGTCCGAACTGCCGCCCGTGTCCGTGCAGCAGGCGCCGCATCTCGTCTTGTGCAGGAGTGCGGACGGCGGGCACGTCGCCGCCTTCAATGCGGGCCATCTGTCGACCAACGAGCATACGCATACGTCCGCCAAGTACGAGAAGTTCGTCTACTCGACCGCCTTCGGCTTCAGCGTGCCGCGGGCCGAGTGGGGGCTGTCGCAGGGCGCCTTCGACTCGATGCTGGCGCTCTCCGAAGGAGACAATCTGTATCGGGTGCGGCGGAAAAATGAAGAGACCCGGATCGACGGCGATATCCTGTTCGCGAGATGGAAGCCTTGGGCGGACGTGGAGGTACGCACATGGATCGTCGCCGGTCTGCCGTGGCATCTGCGGCTCCATCGGGTGGAGACGGCGCGGCGGCTCGATGCCGCGGAGGGCGGCTTCGCGCTGAAGCTCGAGCGCGGCGTGACGCATGCGTCCGGCGAGGGCGGGGTATTCGCCGCCGGACCCGCAGGTGCGAGCGGCGTCTACGATCTGCTGGGAGCGGGGCGGGAGCCCGAGCTGGTGCAGGCGCAGGCCAACACGAACTTGCTCCATCCGCGCACGGTCATCCCCATGCTGCGCTGCGTTCTGGAGCCGGGCGTCCACTGGCTGTTGTCCGCAGCGGCAGGTACGACGGGAGCCGAGGCGACTCGGGCGTTCGACCCGGCGGGCTGGCGCACCCGCTTCGAAGTGCGCGCGACCGATGAGGAGATCCGCATCGGGACGCCGCTGGGCAAGTCGCTTGAGATCGGCCGGCATTGATTCAAATTAAAAACGGGACGCGCAGAGGACTCTGCGGCGTCCCGTTCGTTATTCAAGCATTTCGACGATCAAGCTTCAGCGCTCAGTACCAGGCCGGTGTCCGGATACAGCGATTGCAGCTGCATCTGGTCCGTATAGATCGCCTCGCGGAGGGGAATCATCCGCCAGGGAGCCTGCTCAGCGATCGGCTCGGCCACTCGGCGCCAGCCCATCGGAGAGTAAGCGGCGTCCAACCGTTCCCGTATCGCGGGATCGAGCTGCAGATCGCGCTCCGATTGGAGACGGAGGCTGAGGCTCTCCGACTTGTCCCGCAGTTCCGTCATCGACTGCTCCGACGGAGCCGCATATACTTTGTCCACCGCCTGGTTCACCTCGATGGCCTCGCGCACGACGGTAGAGGCGGCCTCTGCCGCGCGCCTGACGTGAGGGGGCACCGGGAGGGGAGCGGGCGCCCGGCGCGACTCATCCTCATAGGTGAAGTAGCGGCGGTGCTCATCGTCCAAGACGTCTTGGAACGGATTCAGCGCCGCTGTCCGGTTCACCGGTGCGACGCGGGCGAGTCTGGCCGTACCGTTCATGCTGCTGAGTCGCGTAGCCATGTGGATGTCCTCCCTCGTATCGTGTTGCACATAAGTACAGCTTTGCAGTGCTTGTTTCCTTGGACGTGTTTTATGTCCAATTACCCTGTCGTTAGGAGGGTGAAACATCTGCTTCGCGTGAAAACTGTTCAAGACGATAGCCTACAAAAGTCAATTATGATAAACTACTGTGCGAGAGTATTGGTAAGGCTTGGCTTTAAAGCGATGCAATGCTAACGAATGCCGGCGCTGCCAACCGAAGCGCGTGAAGCGCTATCCTACGACATAGAGAGTGACGTGCACATGACGGATCAATTGATCGACCATGTAACCGCCGAGGGCGCGGTTTACTTTATTTTCGGCGCGACGGGCGACCTGGCCCGGCGCAAGCTGTTCCCGGCGCTCTACAGCCTCTACCGCGAGGGCAAGCTCGGCGACCGCTTCGCGATCGTGGGCCTCGCACGCCGTCCCCGCACGGATGAGCAATTCCGCGAGGACGTCCTCGATTCGATCAAGGAATTTTGCCGGTACAAAATTAAGGAAGAGCAAGAGTGGCAAGGCTTCGCCGAGCGGTTCAGCTATCACTCGCTCGACATCGGCAACGTGGACGGCTTCCGCGAATTGCAGACGTCGACGGAGGCGCTCGAGGCGCGCTATTCGATTCCCGGCAACCGTCTGTTCTACCTGGCGCTCGCGCCCGAGCTGTTCGGCACCGTCTCCCGCAACCTCCGCGACGGCGGCATGCTGGAGAGCGCAGGCTGGCACAGACTGGTCATCGAAAAGCCGTTCGGCTACGACTATCCGTCCGCGTCCAAGCTGAACGAGGAGATCCGTCATGTGTTCCGCGAGGACGAAGTGTTCCGCATCGACCATTACCTGGGCAAGGAAATGGTGCAGAACATCGAGGTCATCCGCTTCGCGAACGCCTTCTTCGAGCCGCTCTGGAACAAGCAGCATATCGCCAACGTCCAGATCACGCTGGCCGAGACGGTCGGCGTCGAGGAGCGCGGCGCTTACTACAACAAGTCCGGCGCGCTGCGCGACATGGTACAGAACCATATGCTCCAGATGCTGACGATGATCGCGATGGAGCCGCCGAGCCACCTCGATCCCGAGGCGATCCGCGACGAGAAGGTCAAGGTGCTGCGTTCGCTGCGCGGCTTCAAGTCGGGAGACGAAGTGCGCGAGCGCGTGATCCGCGGCCAGTACACGGCCGGCGAGCTGAGAGGCCAGGCGCTCAAGGGCTATCGCGAGGAGGATTCGGTACCCCCGGATTCGACGACGGAGACCTTTTTCGCCGCTCGTCTGTTCGTGGACAACTTCCGCTGGGCGGGCGTGCCGTTCTACGTCCGCACGGGCAAGCGGCTCCCGGTCAAGTCGACCGAGATCGTCGTCGAGTTCAAGAACGTGCCCGGCAACCTGCTGTTCGCGAGCCGTCAGCAGCTCCAGCCGAACCTGCTCGTCATCCGGGTCAACCCGATGGAGGGCATCTACATCCGCATCAATGCCAAGAAGCCGGGCAACGAGATGACCGTCCAGCCTGTGGCGATGGAGTTCTGCCAGAGCTGCCAGGTCGGCATCAATACGCCCGAAGCCTACGAGCGTCTGCTCTTCGACGCGGCGCGCGGCGACTCGACGTACTTCACCCGCTGGGACGAGCTGGCCGCCGCCTGGCAGCTGGTCGATCCGATCGCGGCGGCCTGGCAGGAGCATGCTTCGGACCTGGCCCAATACTCCGCCGGCGCTTGGGGACCGCAGCAGGCGCACAAGCTGCTGCACCAGGACGGCTATCACTGGTGGCCGGTCAACGGGCAGGATGAGGACAATGTGATCTGGGTGAGCAACTCAGGCAAGTAAATTCAAGCAGGTACATTCAAGGCTGCCCGCCGGTGCGGGCAGCCTTGATTCGGAGGAGGAGCAGACGGATGCCGCGCATATACGACATCAGCATGACGATCGAAGAAGGCATGCAAGTATGGAAAAACTACGAGGCCAAGAAGCCCAGCATCTCGAATGTGCAAAATCACGACCAGGGCAAGCCGCATGAGAGTCTGCTGACGATGAACGTGCATACGGGGACGCATGTCGACGCCCCGCTGCATATGCTCGCAGGCGGCGAGACGATCGAGACGATCCCGCTGGAGCGGCTGGTCGGACCTGCACGCGTGCTCGATCTGACGCATGTCAAGGAGTACATTACGAAGGAAGACCTCGTGCCGTTCAACATTCAGAAGGGCGAACGGCTGCTGTTCAAGACAAGCAGCTCCTACAGCGAGCAGTTTCTGATGGACTTCGTTTACCTGCGCGAGGACGGCGCGCGTTACCTGGCCGACATCGGCGTCGCGATCGCTGCCACGGACGCGCTCGGCATCGAGCGTGCGCAGGAACAATATCCGACGCATCGCACGTTGATGCGGGCAGGTGTCGTCATCGTCGAAGGACTGCGGCTCAAAGACGTCGAGCCCGGCTCGTACTGGCTCGTCATCGCGCCGCTCAAGCTGACCGGCATCGACGCGGCGCCGGCGCGGGCGCTGCTGATCGGAGACTGAGCTGAGCGATAGCCGTGGAGAGACGGGGCCATGGGAGCCGGACTTGCCGTTTTTTCGGAGAGAAATGTAGAAATGCAAATGAAGCTTTACAAAATCGATAAAAACAAGGGGTATCCTTTAGTCATTAAAATGACTGGGGATACCCCTTGTTTCATGGCCGTGCTTTTAGATCCAACCTTGCAAGCTACGCTGATCAGTTGCTCGTATACTTAATGAAATCGTAATCTGCGTATAAGGGGTTCGCGCCGTTATAAGCGCCGAGCCACCCGTCTACGCCCGTGCCGTTCCAGATGTTGGCGAAAATTTTGCCGGGGGTTGACGGCAGCGTGGACGGCGAACCCGTAACGGTATGCTTCAACACGCCGTCCACATACCATTTGATGGAATTCGCCTGCCAATCGAAGGCGTAGATATGATAGCCCTGCGAAGCGTCAAAGCCAAGATTGACGACTTGCTCATGGCCTCCGACGCCGTTCTTGAAGTAGTTGAACTGCACCTTCGTCGTATCCTTGCCCAGGAACTCGATGTCGATCTCGTCCCAA
The DNA here is from genome assembly GCF_037963805.1 of Cohnella sp. 56. Classification (NCBI taxonomy): domain Bacteria; kingdom Bacillati; phylum Bacillota; class Bacilli; order Caryophanales; family Paenibacillaceae; genus Cohnella; species Cohnella sp. 56. Next base: position 30,993 of record NZ_JAZDQE010000014.1, read on the forward strand.
GGGTTCCCTTCGGAAGGGCCCGTGTAGGTGAAGAATGAGGAGACGATGCCGATATTTTTGGCCGGCTTCATGTTGACCTCGTAAAGTCCGTATCCTGAGGAGAACGTCGTTTTGTATTCCGCGCAGTCGAACGTGTTCCAAGCCGGGCTTGTCAGCGCGAGTCGCATTTGGCCGCTTCCGTTGAACGACACGTTGTTCGCGCGCCAAGTGCAATTGAACATGCCGCCGTTGGAATAGCCGTCCGATTTAGACCAGGTGCTGGCGTTGTAAGACGTGAGAGGCTCCCAAAAAACCGTTTGCGCATATGCCGAGGTGACAAGCACCGTCATGGATACCACGACGGTCAAACAGGCCAACCAGAACCTTTTAACGTTTTTCATCATTGCATTCCTCCTTGGAATGGTTTGGATTACAGTTCCATCATATCCGCGGAGGCGGGGACTCTAAATACCGTTATCGCTAGTTTTATAACGCTTTATTGACAGGTCGATTATTCTTTGACCGCTCCCAGGACGATGCCCTTGATAAAAAAACGCTGCAGCAACGGATAAATAACAAGGATGGGCAGCGAGCCGATGAAAATTTGCGCGGCGTTGACCGCTCTCTGCGATATATTTGCCAAATCCTCGGGCTTGACGTTAAGCTTGCTGAAGTCTTGCTTGACAATAATGGTCTGAAGGAACGTAGCCAAAGGGTACTCCCGGTAATCCGTCATGTAGATAAATCCGTCGAACCACGAGTTCCAATGTCCGACCAAGGTGAACAAGGACAAGGTAGCGAGCGCCGGCGCAGAGATCGGGATCATGACGCTCCACAGCGTCCGGTAATAGCCCGCGCCGTCGATGAAGGCCGCTTCTTCAAGCTCTTTGGAAATCGACCGGAAGAAATTCAGCAGCAAAATCATGTTATACACGGACACGGCTCCTGGAAGGATGAGCGCCCACAGCGAGTTGATGAGCCCGAGCTTCTGAACGACGAGATAGCTGGGAACCAGACCGCCGCTGAACAGCATCGTAAATACGAAAAACCAGATGTACACGTTTCGCGATTTGGAAAAAGTTTTGGATAGCGGGTAAGCGGCCAACACAATGATGGTCATCGAGACGAAAGTGCCGAGGAACGTCCGTTCGAACGCAACCCACAGCGCATGAATGAAGTTGGCGTTCAGCAGCGTAGTGCCGTAGGACTCCAGCGTGAAGTCGACGGGCCATAAGCCGACCAGATTCGCATTGGCCGCGGATCGCCCGCTCAGCGATACCGCAAGGATATGAATGAGCGGGAGGATGCAGAGTACGGATATCAATATTAACGCCAAGTAGTTGAAAGACGAGAATAATCGATACGATTTCGTTTTGTAGTACACGGCTGTCTCTCCTTAGAAAATCCGGTAATTGGCGAACCGATACGCGAGAAAATAAGAAATTACGATAACGACCATGCTGACCGCCGACTTGAACAAACCGACTGCCGTCGCGAAGCTGAGCTGTCCTTGCTCCAGGCCGAAGCGGTACACGAAAGTATCGACGATATCCCCTTTGTGATAGACCAGCGGATTGTACAGATTGAAAATTTGATCGAACCCGCCGTTCAGGATGTTGCCGAGCGCCAGCGTTCCCACGACGATGATAATCGGCAGAATCCCCGGAATGGTAACGTGCAGCGTTTGTTTCCATCGGCTTGCCCCGTCCAGCTCCGCCGCCTCGTACAGCGCAGGATTAATGCCTGCGAGCGATGCCAGATACACAATCGTGGCGAAGCCGAATTCCTTCCACACGTCCGACGTGATCACCGTGAAGCGAAACCAGTTGCCGTTCCCTAAAAAAAAGACGGGTTTGATGCCGAATAATTGGACGAGCACGTGATTCACGATGCCCGTAGGCGACAGCATATCGATCAGAATGCCGCCGAGGATTACCCAGGAGAGAAAGTGGGGGAGATAGACGAGCGTCTGCACCGTTCTCTTGAACGCGGATTTTCTAACCTCGTTGAGCAACAGAGCGAACGTAATGGGCACGATCATGCCGACAACGATTTTCATGCCCGCAATGACCAGCGTATTGAGGATTACTTGCCTGCTGTCGGGGTAGTCGAACAAATAATTGAAATTGTCGAAGCCCACCCATTCGGAATGCCGAATACCGAGCCAAGGCTTGTAGTTTTGGAACGCGATCACGATTCCGGCCATCGGGAGATAGGCGAAAATCAGCGTCAGAATCACAGCCGGCAGAAGCATGAGGTGAAGCGGCAGCTTGCTCTTTCGCGAAGATTGCCGCTTCGTCACGGTCATGCTGCGTTGCCCGGGTTCTAAGATGTTGTCAAAGCTCATTGATTTCTCTCCTTTAAGCTGTGCTATATTAATCTCACGAATTACAGGGTCCAAAGTAATTGTAGGGCGAGTCATCCGGGCGTTCTATACGGCTATCTAAAGAAACATACTGTTTTGTCTACTTCATTGAACGGGGAGACCGCCATGAAATTCAGACATTCGTTTTTTGCAAAGTTTTTGGTTGTTTTATTGGCGATTCTCATTCCTATCGTCGCCCTCTATACGTACTCCAACCGGCTAAGCGCCAAAATCGTGGAAGATAACATCGAGTCCTCCACCTTAAGCCGGCTCTCCTATCTGCTCAGCCAAATCGACTCCCGAATGAACCAGCTGAAGTTCAGCACGATGCTGCTGATTCAGGATAACGATATCCAGATGTTCAAGCATATCAACGACTTGTCCAAGTACGAACAAATCGCCTTGCGAGGGCGGATCATGCAGAAGCTGAATCTCCAAATCACGGGCAGCTCGTGGCCCTATGACATTACGCTATACTCCCCGATGAACGCCACCGCCGTTTCCGCCGACAGTCCGACAGGCCACGGTTTCGTTCTTGCGGACGATCGGCGTTTTGCCCAATGGGAATACGAGAATGGCCAATTTTCGTACGGTTTTTCGGACAGCTTGTCCGATCCGGGCAAGCTATTGCTGAAATTTGCATTCCCGAAAACCGACATCAGCCAAATGCTCGATCAGTTCAAGACCGCCGGCCAAGGCGATCCTTTCTTCTACTCCGCGTCGGGCGACGTTATCGTCAATAAATCTCAGAGTCTGGCCTCCGTTCATACCATTATCCAGGCGTTGCCGGGCGAAGTGCTCGGCGACCGCGGAAAGCTGAACGTCGATATTCACGGCAAGCAATACGTCGCGCACTATTCGAAGTCCGAAATTTCCAACTGGTACCTGATCGATTATGCGCCGGTGGAGGAAGTGCTCGAGCCGATCAACAAGAGCATGACGATGTTCTACATTACGCTCGGACTGTTGATCCTTCTGGCCGTTATTTCGGTTTACTACCTTTACATGAAAGTCCGGCTCCCGATCAAGGAGCTGCTCCAGCAGATGTTCAGGCTCAAACGGGGAGACTACAAGGCGAGAATCGTCAAGTCGTATCCGAACGAATTCGGCGTCATTTCGACGCGCTTCAACGAGATGAGCGAGCAAATCGGCCAGCTGATCGAGCAAGTTTACTTGCATGAAATAAGGTACCGGGACGCCGTGATGAAACAGCTTCAGTCGCAGATCAATCCTCATTTTCTGTACAACTGCTTCTACTTCATTACGAGCATGGCGAAGCTCGGCGAGAACGACGCCATCGTCGCCATGTCCGTGAATCTTGGAGATTATTACAGGTATACGACCCGCGTCGAGAATCAAATCGTGAGCCTCGAGGACGAGATTCGTCTCGTGAACAACTATTTGAGCATTCAGAAGCTGAGGATGAACCGAATGAATTACGAGCTCGATGTGCCCGCAGAGATGCTCGGCGTTCAGGTGCCCAGACTCCTCGTCCAGCCGATCGTAGAGAATGCCATCATCCACGGATTCGAAAAAATGCCCGGACAGGTCAAGCTGCGGGTAATCGGCACGATCGCAACCGACCGTTATACGCTATCCGTCGAGGACAATGGAGCCGGCATGACCGAGGGGGAGCTTGAAGCGCTGACCGCGAAGCTGGCGCGGCCGATGGATCTTTCGACAGGCTGCGGCTTATGGAACATCAACGAGCGGGTGAAGCATCATTTTGGCGAAGGCTCGGGAATCGATATCGTCAGAGGAAAAGAAGGCGGCGTGAAAGTATCGATGTATTGGCGCAGAAAGGCGTCGACCGGGGAGGAGAGCGGACATGTATAAATTGCTCATCGTGGACGACGAAGAATATATCGTCAGGAGCTTGGCGGAGACGGTGGCATGGGATGCGGCGGAGATTTCGCAGGTGTATACCGCTTTTTCCGGCGATGAAGCTTTGAGAATACTGGAGAAGCAGCCGATCGATCTCGTCATCTCGGACATTCGCATGCCGGGCATGAGCGGCCTGGAATTGATCGAGCGGGCGGGCAGGCAATGGCCCAAAATCAAGTTTCTGATTCTTACCGGCCATGCGGACTTCGAATACGCACAGCAGGCCATCAAGAACAAGGCGAACGATTTCTTGCTTAAGCCGCTGCACGACGAGACGCTGCTGCAGTCCGTGAAGCAAACGACGGCGCAGATCAAGCGGGAATGGGAGGAGATCAGCTCTTACCGGCGTGCGAACGCTACGCTGCGGGAAAATCTCCCCTACCTCCAGCAGCTTCTTCTCAGTCAACTCATTAACGGGAAAAAATTTTCGAATCCGTATTTGGTACAGCATTTGGAAACTTTGAACATTCCCATTGCTCCGGGCACGGAGTTTCAGACGCTGCTTGTTCGCAGAGACGACTACGGCAGCGCGGACGACTTCAACGCTTACTCGTTGCTGGAATTCGCGATAGGCAACATCGCCGAGGAGATGCTGAGCCCGGAGCATCGGCTTTGGAAATGCACGGACGTACACGATTACATCGTCTTCGCGATTTGGCCGCAGGATCCTAAGGAAGCCGCCGAGACGTGGAGCAGGAAGCTGGAGCTTATTGCGCAGCAGTTCCAGGAAAACTGCAAAACCTATTTGAAATTCAAGGTGTCCGTCGTTCTCGGTCCGCGCGGCGTGTTTCCGGCGGAAATCCCGGACGTGTATCAACAGTGTCTGGCCGCTATTCGGGAAAGAATAGGCGGATTGGAAGAGATGTTCATCGTTGTGGACGACGCCGATCCGCAGACACAGGTCGATTATTTATCCCGAATGTACGAGCCGCCTGCGCTGGTGCATTTGCTCGAAGCCGGCAATTGGGACGGCAGCGCGGATAAAATCAACGACATATTGGCGCAATTGGAAGACAACTGGGCGCATTCCGAAGAGCATTTGCTGGAAGCCGCGCATGCGTTCTCGGCGGCTTTCGCTTATATTTTCCACAAGCACGGCTACCTGCTGTCCGTCATGCTGGGGCAGGACTATTCGTTGTTCGCGAACCAGCAGCAGCTTAGAACGATCCAGCAATTGAAAGATTGGACGAGCCGTCTGCTGGACCTGCTCCGAAAAGAAACGGATCAAAAGCGCAAAAACACGCACAGCGCCCTCGTCCACAAAATTCACGACTATATCAAGGGGAACCTGGCGGAAGCATCGTTGCAGACGATCGCGGATCAGGTGTACTTGAATCCGGTTTATTTGTCGCGGGTGTACAAGGAGGAGACGGGCGAGGGGATCAGCGAATACGTCTCCCGGTTGAAAATGGATACGGCCGTCCATCTGTTAAGGAACAGCCATAAGAAAATTTACGAGATCGCGGAGGAAGTCGGGTATCAGAACGTGCCGCATTTCATCAAAATTTTCAAACGGCAGTACGGCATCACGCCTCAGGACTTTCGGGAAAAGTAAAATAATGGCGCATACCTGATGCGAAATCGACTAAGAGTAGAGAAAACAATATCAAACTAGAAATAGTGTTATATCTTCCGAATCCTCTTTGAAAGTACTATCGACGTGTAGGCAAAATTATTTCGGGGGGAACCATCATGGTCGGAAAAAAGATGGAAAAACGCAAGTTAATGTTATTTACATTGGCTTCGGCACTCGCATTGGCCCCAGTAGCCGGATGCGGCAACAATAACGAAGCGTCTCCGTCGAAGGCGACTGAGACGACAGCCAACGGTTCGGCGCCGCAGGAATCCCAGCAAGCGACGGGAGCGGACGGAGGCAAGTTCGATCCGCCGGTTACGATTACGACCGTCCGCTCCATTCCGAGCGACGTCAAATTCAAGAACGGCGAAACGGTAGAGGATAACGTCCATACCCGCTGGACGAAGGACAAGTTCGGCATCAATTTGAAATATTTGTGGACCGTAAGCGGACCGAACGAGACGTTCGAGACGAAGCTGAGGCTGTCGCTGTCTTCCGGCGAAAAGTTCCCGGATATCGTAACCTTCCGCGGCAACGAGACGCTGATCAACGACTTGATCGATTCCGGCAAATTCCAGGACGCAGGGGCGCTGTTCGACAAGTACGCTTCCGACACCTGGAAAGCGGCCATGAACGAAGACCCGACCGTATGGTACGCCTATACGCGCGATAAAAAACGGATCGGCATTCCGATTCTGGACTATGCCCAGAACGGAGATCCGGTCATGTGGATCCGCGAAGACTGGTTGAAAAAGCTGAATCTGAAGGCGCCGACTACGATCGCCGAGCTGGAGCAGGTGCTGGACGCATTCACGAACCAGGACCCGGACGGCAACAACAAGAAGGATACTTACGGTTTGGCGCTCGGATTGAAAAACGCCTATATGACCTGGATGTCCGACGCGGGCTGGGTATTCGGAGCGTTCGGCACGATGCCGAACCAGTGGAACAAAATGCCCGACGGCACGCTGGCGCACGGCTCGGTTCAGCCGGAAACGAAAGAAGGCCTTAGAACGCTTGCGAGCTGGATGAGCAAAGGCTACCTTTCCGAAGAAGCGGCTCTAACCGACGAAGTCAAGGCTGCGGAGCTCTTCACTTCCGGCAAAGCCGGCATCATCGTAGGCCCGCACTGGATGCCGTCCTGGCCGCTGGAGGACGTCAAGGCGAACGTTCCGGGCGCGGAATACAAAGCTTATCCGATCCCGACTGGACCTGACGGCAAAGCGGGACGCCACGGTACGCTCAGCTATAACGGCGTCATCCTTATCAATAAAGACATGGAGCATCCGGAAGCGTTCTTTAAATATCAGAATTATCTGTTCGATCATTTCGCCAACCCCGAAGTCGGCGGCGAATTCGAGAACGGGATGTACGAAGGTTACGACTATGCGACGGTTGACGGCAAAATCGTACGCGACGACACGATTCCCGGCGGCAAAGTAAATCCGGAGAAATACACGCTTACGTTCGACGGAGCACGCATCCCTTCGTTAATGCTGGGAGCGCTGGCCAAGCTTGCAGACGGGGCGACGCCCGCAACGCCGTTCGAGAAGAACCTCGCGGAATCCACTCCGAAAACCATCCTGGAAGCCGCCAAAATCGTCGAAGACCAGAAGGACATCACGATGCCTCAAATGTTCACCGGACCTTTGACGAAAACGATGACAAGCAAGAACGAACTGCTGAAGAAGCTTGAAGCGGAAGCGTTCAACCGGATTTTGTACGGCCAGGATTCGATCGACTCTTTTGATAAGTTCGTTCAGAAATGGAAAGAGGCTGGCGGCGATGCCATTACGACGGAAGTTAACGAATGGTATAAATCGGTGAGCGGCAAGTAAACGGCGGCTCGAAGGAAGGAGGAGAAATCCTCCTCCTTCTTTTCATGGATGCGTAAGCGCTTTCCCCATCTGTACAGTCAGGCTATCAGGGAGGTAAAACGAGTGATTAGAAAAGCTGGAGCGCTACTGCTTGCGATTTCCTTGCTGTCCACGGGCTTGGGTACCGGAGGAGCGGCATTGGCGGCGCAGGACGAAGGTAAAGCTTCTTTCCAGGATATTAAAGGGCATTGGGCGGAAGCCGCGATTGCCGAACTGGCTCACGCGGGCGTATTGAAGGGCTACGAGAACGGAACCTTCCGTCCGGATCAACCGGTCACCCGCGCCGAATGGATCGCGCAGCTATGGCGCGTGATGGGATGGAAATCCGGTTCCGGCTCGGCGAAATTCAAGGACGTAAAACAAGGCGCGTGGTATGCCGATGCCGTCAACGCGGCGGCGCAAGCGGGAATCGCGGAAGGGTTCGCGGACGGTTCGTTCCGTCCGGACCGGGCGGTGACGCGAGAGGAAGCGGCGGTTCTGCTGGAAAGAGCTTTTCTGTCCGAAGACGGCGCGGGCGAGAGCAAGGACTCGAACGTGTTCAAGGATAGCGGAGATATTGCGGAATATGCGGCGAAACCGATTAGCGCCATGCAGGCGGAGGGCGTCATCGCGGGTTATCCGGACGGCACGTTCCGTCCTAAACGGAACGTAACCCGCGCGGAAGGCTCCGCTATGCTGCACGAGCTGACGGGGCACTTGTACGCCGCCGCAGGACAATATAACGAAGCCAGTACGATGGAGCGCGCGACGGTGACTGCTTCGGGGGTAAGCTTGAACGGCCCCGAGATTACCAAAAGCCTGCGGCTGACGGCAGGAATCGGTGAAGGAGACGTCACGCTCTCCGAAGTGCGCGCGAGCGGGAAGCTGCTCATTAACGGCGGCGGAAAAAATAGCGTGCACGTAAAGGACAGCCAGCTGGGCGACGTGGTTATCGACAAGGAAGGAGAACCGGTCCGTCTTGTGTTGGAGGGACAATCCAGCGTGGAGCGAATTACGGCGAATACTTCTGCAATTGTGGAAGCATCCGGCGATTCCGGCCTTAAAGCGCGAATTGTGGCTTCCGGAAAGCCGGATTCGGCGGGGCCTGCGGAATTGACGTTGATCGGCCGATTCGGCGACGTCGTCATAACCGGAGGCGGCTGGCGGATCACCATCGGGAAAGGCTCGGAGATCGCCAAGCTCACCGTTCAAGCGGACGGCGTAATCATCAATAATCAGCCCGTGGCGGCCGGCAAGCAGGTGCGAATCGCGGCCGACGGAACCGTTAGCGAGGCGACGCCGCCCAATCATGGTTCGGGCTCCGTTCCGACTGGCGGCAACGGTCAAACGCAGCGGCAATGGTCGATGATCTGGAACGACGAATTCGACGGAACGGACATCGATGCGTCCAAATGGAATTTCGTCGAAGGTGGCGGCGGATTCGGCAACGAGGAACTGCAGCGGTATACGAACCGCTCGGAAAACGCAAGAGTCGAGGACGGCAACCTCATCATAGAGGCTCGCAAGGAAATCGGCGGTGGAGAACCGTATTCGTCCGCCAAGTTAACGACGCAAGGCAAAGGAGACTGGACGTACGGAAAGATCGAGGTACGCGCCAAGCTGCCGGACGGGAAGGGCATGTGGCCGGCGATATGGATGATGCCTTCCGACGACAGCCTTTACGGCAACTGGCCAAGCTCGGGCGAGATCGACATTATGGAGATGCTCGGTCACGAGCCGAACAAGGTGTACGGCACACTTCATTTCGGCAACCCTCATGCGCAGTCGCAGCAAGCGTATACACTGCCTGCCGGTCAGTCTTTCGCGGACGATTATCATGTCTTTACCCTTGAATGGGAGCCGGGTGAAATCAGACACTACGTAGATGGCATCCCATTTTCCCGCATGAACGATTGGTATGCCAAAGTCGACGGCCAGGCTTCCGAGTACACGTATCCTGCGCCTTTCGACCGCGATTTTTTTCTTCAGCTCAACTTGGCCGTCGGCGGCAGTTGGCCGGGCAATCCGGACGGGGCGGTCGAATTTCCGAAACGGATGGCGGTCGACTATGTTCGTGTCTATCAGCTCGACGGGCCTTATCGCGAACCGGGCGAACCTCAACCGCTGCGTGCGCCGGACGGGGCAGGCAACTATATCGTAAACGGAGATTTCAGCGCCGGAAGCGCTCCTTGGGTGTTCCAGCCGTTCGCTCCGCCGACCGATTTGTTCGGGGGCGAGGCCGAATCTGCGATCGATAACGGCTCCGCGCGTACGACGATTACCAACGAAGGGCGCGAAACCTACGCGGTTCAGTTTGTTCAGACCGATATCCCGCTGCTGAAAGGGGCGACGTACGAGCTTTCGTTCGATGCCTGGTCCGATACGGACAGGACGATGGTCGCCTCGATGTCGGGACCGAATCACAATTACGTGCGATATATGGCGGATCAAACCGTATCGCTTGGCGATCGTCCGCGATCCTTTGCCTATACGTTCGTCATGAACGAAAATACGGATCGCAACGGCCGCGTCGAATTCAATCTGGGCAAGGCGGGGACGGCGCCGGTCTGGATCGATAATGTCAAGCTTGTCAAAATTGCCGAGCCTGACCCGAATCCGCCGAAGACGATGCTGCCCGACGGCAACCTCGTGTATAACGGAACGTTTGACCAGGGCAGCGGCCGCATGGCCTTCTGGAAGCTGGAGAGCGCCGGCGGGGCGGCCGCGACGGCTTCGGTGTCTAACGAAAAGCGCGCCGGACGGATCGTACGCGAACTGAGCGTTCATGCAAGCAATGGCGGAGCGCTCCCGACGGACGTCAAGCTATCGCAGGATCAGCTCCAGTTGGAGAAGGACGTCCTGTACAGCTTGCAGTTCGAAGCGCGTGCGGATCAGGGAAGAAGCATCGCAGTAGAACTCGGAACTTCCGGCTCCGCCGTTTCGTTCGAGGACGGTGCCGGCGTTTCATTAACGACTGAAATGATTCATTACGAAAAAGACTTTACGCTTGCCGAGCCGATGAGCGGCGCCAAGCTCTCCTTCCTTCTCGGAAGCGGTCTTGGAACCGTGACCCTGGATAACGTTAAGCTGGTGAAGCGCGGCGCCCCGCATACGTTGAACGGGTATCTCAAGATGGAGTCCGATCAATACTGGGGAATGAACGGCATTCAAGTTGGCGGAGACGGCGTTGTCGGCTATCTGGACGAAGGCGACAGCATCGAATATAAATTGCGGGTCGCGCGCGCCGGACTATACCGCGTGTCGGCTCGGGTCGCCAGCGAGTCGCCGAGTTCATATCTCCGGTATACGCTTCTGAACGCCGACCGGGAAGTCGTGAGCACGGGGACGACGGAGGTAGGCAGCACCGGAGGCTGGGGAACTTTCCGGACTATCTATCCGGCATCACTGGACCTCGGCGAAGGAACGTACTATTTTGTGCTGGCGGGAGACAAATACAATTCGGACTGGTTTGAATGGATGCCCGAGCTGCTGGGGAACGGGGATTTCGGACAGGGCCTGAACGGTTGGACGTTGTTCAAAGCGGACGGCGTATCGGTTGTCCAAGCGACGTACGCGGACGTTCAGGACGGAGCGCTTCGCGTCGAGCTGTCGGACCCGGGCTCGGAGGAATGGCATGTTCAGTTGAAGCAGAATCCGCTGCGTATCGAGCAAGGCAAGAAGTACCGTCTGCGGTTCGACGCATCGTCTTCCGTCGCCCGGGACATCAGGGCGCTCATTCAGGAGGACGGGGGCAGCTATAGAACGTACAACGGCGGAGATGCGGATACATTGTTCCATCTGACATCGGAGCCGCAAACGTTCGAGCGGACGTTCGCGATGACCGAAGCGTCCGATCCGAATGCCGTGCTCGCGTTCTCCCTGGGGAAAATCGGCGACATTGCCGGATCGCATGCCGTTACGCTGAGCCATGTTAGCCTTACCGAAGCGGGACCGGCCGTGTCGGAGCCGGAACAGCCGTTGAACGTCAACCTGCTGACGAACGGCGACCTGTCCCAGGGCATCGGAAATTGGCTGTCCTACTCGCCTGATCCGGCCCAGCTTTCCATTGCGGCGATTAACGGCAAGCTTCGCATTAATTTGGGCGATCCGGGCGCCAATCCATGGGACCGGCAGGTGTTCCTGCCGAACGTCAAATACGTGCAGGGCTATACGTATACGCTGAAATTCAAAGCGAAGACGAGTGTTACGCCTCGCAAAATGAACGTGAACTTCGGATGGCTGGACGAGCCGGCGGGTTACGTATGGAACGGATACGACGGCCGTCCGGTCGATCTGACGACGGAAGAGCAGCAGTACGAGATTACGTTCGCGGTCGTTAATCCGGGCACTTCCATCGGCCGAATCAGCTTCGATCTGGGGAACATTCCGGATGGCGCGGCCGGCGGACTAACGGTGGACCTGGACGACTTCGAATTAATCAATAACGGTCCGATCGCTCCTTAATAAGCGCATGGCTTGACGTCGCCGCGAGCGCAGGACGAACAGGAAAACTGCGAATGCAGCCCGTATCCTTCCGAGGGTACGGGCTGCATTCTGCTGTGCGCCCGGCACCCCGGCCGTTGGGCTTGACTTCATGCATGGGGCGCGGCGAAGCGCCCTTTCTTGCGTTTTCGCATCCGTGTGCAGACCTCCGCCAGCCTCTCCTTCGTTCCTCTACCGGGCATGGGCTTGCAGCGCCGGGAGAGAAGAAGGCCCCCCTGATACCGAGGGAATTGGCGGCCCGCCTCGGTCTGGAGACCGAGCGCTTCGGACTGCCGGAGACCGAAGCGCGTTGGCGTGACAGGCGATAAAATAAGACTGGGAGACAGCAATTGCCGCATTTACAACGTAACAGTGTTATGTTACATTGTAATCATGAGGTGAGGAACATGGAGCGTGAATTGATATCCAAAAAGGATTTGCTGGAGCTCACCGGCATCTCTTACGGCCAGCTGTACCGCTGGAAGCGCAAGCAGCTCATACCGGAGGATTGGTTTATTCGCAAGTCCACATTTACGGGGCAGGAGACGTTTTTCCCGAAAGATCTGATTCTGGCGCGGATCGACCGGATTGTGAACATGAAAGAAGATCTGTCGCTGGATGAGCTGGCGGGCAAGCTGTCTCCTTATCAGGTGGACCTCGTATTGTCCAACCGGGAGCTAAATGAACGTAACATTGTTTCGGAAATGGTCGTTCATCGGTTCAGCACGCCAGAGCAGCGGAGCGGACAGGAAGCATATTCCTTTCAACAGCTGTTGTACTTGTTCGTGTCGGATCAATTGCTGTCGGCGGGAGAGATCAGCCTCGAGGAGTGCGAGCTGCTGATGGAGACGCTGCGGAGCCATTTTCCGCGTTATGAGGGCAGACCGTGCGAGCTGCTGTTCACGCGCAAGATGGGAGTGTCGATGTTCGCGCTCGCGGCGTCGCCCGCGGAGCTGTACTTCGATCCGGGCGTGAAGGTCGTCGCCAGGCTGCAGCTGACGGAGATGGCGGAGCAGCTGCGAAGCAAGCTGCATTAATCGGAGGAGGAGATTCGCGATGGCAAACGATACGATCGGCGATCTGAAGATGGATGGTATCGGCACGGCGGCGGGCGGCGTGTACAGACTGGTGAACTTGAACGGGGTCTGCAAGGTAGCTGCCGATGTGGAAGCGCAGGTATTCGATGCGGACGGCCAAATACGTGTGAACGGGCATCTCACGGCAGGCGAGCTGGATCTCGACGGCACGATGAGAGTGAGCGGGACGCTTCACGCGGAGCGGGCCTTCGTCGACGGCATGGCGACGATCGAGCAATCGTACGCCGGGCAGCAGCTTCAATTGAACGGCATGCTGAGCGCCGGCGGGGATTGCGAGCTCGACCTGCTCGAGGGCGAAGGCGTGTTCAAGATTCGCGGGCTGCTGAATGCGGGATCGATCAAGTTCAGACTGCAGGGGCGATCGTCCGCCCGGGAGATCGGATGCGAGACGATCCGTGTCGGCAGAGGACGGACGGGCGTCTGGCGCGCGCTGTGGCAGTGGGTGCTGCCGAGCTTCACGCCGGAGCTGAAGGCAGGCGTGATCGAGGGCGACGATGTCGAGCTGGAGTATGCGTCAGTGGGCATCGTGCGGGGGGATCGGGTGACGATCGGCCGTGGCTGCGACATCGGCCGCGTGGAGTATCGGACCGGTCTGCGCAAGCATCCGACGGCGCGTATCGGAGAGGAGGCGAAGCTGAATGGCTGACAAGGAGAGACCTGATCTGAAAATGGTCGGCACGACCTCCTCGAATGGCGGCGTCTTCGGACAGGTGAAGATCACGGGCGAATGCGAAATTCGCGGCAATCTGGATTGCGAAAGGCTGACATGCACGGGCGAAGTCGTCGTGCGCGGACAGTTGACGGTGTCGGCATTGAAGATGACCGGCGTGTGCGAAGTGGAGTCGGGCTTCCATAGCGGCGAGATCCGGGGCGCGGGCGAAGTTAAAGCGCAGGGCAGCCTGCGCAGCGAAAAGGTGAAGTTCCAGGGGCAGCTTGCCGCCCGAGGCGATGTGGAGCTGGGGACGGCCGAGCTGCGCGGCGCGATCGTATGCGAAGGGCTGCTGAGCGCCGAGCGGCTGGAGCTCAGCCTCTTCGGACCGAGCGCCGTGCACGAGCTTGGCGGCGGTCGTCTGCGCGTGAGGCGAAGCCGGCTCGGTGCGCTTAAAAGCCTCGCAACGCCCGGGGCAGCCGCCTCGCTGAAGGCGGCGCTGATCGAGGGGGACGATGTCGAGCTGCAGCATACCGAGGCAGAGCTTGTGCGCGGCGGCGACGTCGTCATCGGCCCGGGCTGCAACATCGGGCGTGTCGAATACCGGCGTGAGCTGCGGGTGGACGCAAGCTCGTCGGTCGGGGAGCGCGTACGAATCTAAACGGATACGGATGAGGAGGATCAATGATGAGTTTGGCAAAAGGCAATAGCATGGGCATCGTCCTCGCAGGACTGATGCTCGGCATCTTCGTGGCGGCGATCGACAATACGATCGTCGGCACGGCGATGGCGACGATCGTCTCCGAGCTCGGAGATTACGACAAGATCGTCTGGGTGACCTCGGCTTATCTCGTGACGGAGATGGCGGGCATGCCGATTTTCGGCAAGCTGTCGGATATGTACGGACGCAAGCGGTTTTTTATTTTCGGTATGATTATGTTCCTGCTGGGCTCGGTGCTGTGCGGCACGGCGACGAGCATCACCGAGCTGTCGATCTACCGGGCGATTCAGGGGATCGGAGGCGGGGCGCTCGTGCCGATCGCCTTCACGATCCTGTTCGATGTGATTCCGGTCGAAAAACGGGGCAGCATGTCGGGCATCTTCGGCGCCGTGTTCGGCACGTCGAGTCTGGCGGGGCCGCTGCTCGGCGCCTACATTACCGATCATGTCCATTGGCGCTGGATTTTCTACATCAACCTGCCGCTGGGACTGATCGCGCTGGCGCTGATCGTATTCGGCTACAAGGAATCCCGCGTTCATATGAAGCAGCGGATCGACTGGTGGGGAGCCGCGACACTCGTCGGCGCGGTCGTCAGCCTCATGTTCGCGCTGGAGCTGGGCGGCGGCACGTATGCCTGGGATTCGGCCCGGATCGTCTCGCTGTTCGCGGCGGCGTTCGTCCTGTTCGCGGTGTTTCTGTACGCGGAGACGAAGGCGGCCGATCCGATCGTCTCCTACAGCATGTTCAAGCAGCGGCTGTTCGCATCGAGTACGGTAGCCGGATTGTTCTACGGCGCGGCGTTCATCACGTTCGCGATGTACATCCCGATCTTCGTGCAGGGTGTCAACGGCGGTTCGGCCACGAACTCGGGGCTTATCCTGCTCCCGCTGACGCTCGGCTCCGTCGTCTCCTCGCAGATCGGCGCGTTTCTGGCGATGAAGACCTCCTACCGCAACGTCATGATTTTGTCCGCCGTCATCCTCGTGATCGGCGCCGTCCTGCTCTCCACGATCACCCCGGATACGACGAGGGCGACGCTGGTCTGGTATATGATCGTGACAGGCGTAGGCGTCGGGTTCTCGTTCTCGGTGCTCGGCATGGCGAGCATGCACGGCTTCGGCCCGAACCAGCGGGGCTCGGCGAGCTCGACGATGTCGTTCGTCCGCTCGCTCGGCATGACGGTCGGCCTGACCGTATTCGGCATCATGCAGCGCAACACGCTCGCAGGCAATCTCAAGGATGCCTTCGCAGGGTCGGATTCGTCGCAGGGCAGCGCGCTCGGCGACATTCGCCAGTCGCTGACGCCGGAGAACCGCGCGAACATCCCGGCCGACGTCCTGCACAAGATCGTAGACGCGCTGTCCGCCTCGATCTCGCACATGTTCCTCTGGTCGCTCGTGCCGGCGGGACTGGCGCTTGCCACGGTCTTCTTCATGGGGCGCTCCAAGCTCGAGATTCCCGCCAAAGGGCAGAAGCCTGACGTGGCGGCGAGCGGGCATTAAGCGCCGCATGCATTTCATATTGAGTTCATAATTCGATCGTACGATGTCAGCAGTTCAAGGCGGCGCGTCGCGGACAGCGATGCCGCAGCCGATTCAAAGGGGTGCAACGCAAATGTCAATCGCTCCACTCGCGCAAGCCGCGATCGGACGCAAAAACAACAAAGGACTCGTCCTGACGGGACTGATGCTCGGCCTGATATTCGCAGAGCTTGACGAGACGATCGTCTCCACGGCGATGCCGACGATCATCCGCGATCTTCACGGACTGCCGCTGATGGGCTGGGTGGCCGGCATCTATATGCTCGCCATGACGCTGTTCATGCCGATCCTCGGCAAGCTGGCCGACCTGTACGGCCGCAAACGCGTGTATCTGGCCTGCATCGGGCTGTTCATCGCCGGCTCGTTCGTCTGCGGTCTCGCACAGTCGATGCCAATGCTGCTCGTCGGCCGCGGCATTCAGGGGATCGGCGCAGGCGGCCTCATGCCGCTCGCGATGGTTATCCTCGGCGACACGTACGAGCTGGAGCAGCGCGCCAAGCTGCAGGCGCTGTTCGGTCCAATGATGATTCTGCCGCAGCTGCTCGGTCCGACGATCAGCGGCGAGCTCATCTCGCATGTCAACTGGCACTGGATCTTCCTCATCAACCTGCCGTTCGGACTGCTGACGGCCGCCGTCATGGGATTCGGCATGGTGGAGAAGCGCGGCGAGGAAAAGAAAAAAATCGACTGGCTCGGCGCCGCGACGCTCATGCTCGCGCTGCTGTCCCTCTTGCTCGCGCCGGTATTGATCGAGACGCAAGGATTGTCCTGGGGTTCGCCGCTGATCGTCGGCATGCTCGCCCTGTTCGTGGTCCTTACGGCGCTGCTCATCTGGATCGAACGCCGCGTGGAGGAGCCGATTATTCCGCTGCATCTGTTCCGCAACCGCAATGTCGTCGTGCTGTCGAGCATCGTGTTCATTCTGATGCTCGGCGTGATGGGCACGTTCGCCAACTTCCCGTTTTTTGCGCAGAACGTGATGGGTTTGTCGCCGAGAGCGTCAGGTTATCTCAACCTCGCATTTATGGGCGGCGCGATTCCGTTCAGCATTCTGGTCGGCTTCCTCATCACCCGGGTCGCGTACCGGACGATTTTCATCATTTCGTTTACGCTGCCGATCATCGCCCTGGTCTGCATGCTGCAATTCGGCATCGATGTCAGCGTGCTGTACGTCGTCGTCACCTTTGTCATCATGGGCGTCGGGCTCGGCGCACTGTTCGGCGGCGACAATCTGATCGTACAGGAGTCGGTGAGCAAGGATGAGAGCGGGATCGCGCTGTCGACCGTGCAGCTGTTCCAGTCGATCGGCGCGTCGATCGGTCTCAGCGTGTTCGGCTCGCTGCTGGCGGGCGATATCAAGCACGGCATCTCCGGCATCGCGGACCGGCTCCCGGCAGGAACCGCAGGCGAGATTCAGACCGGCGGCATCCCGAAGGGGCTCGCGCCGGATCTGCTCGAACAGGTGAAGACGGCGTTCTCGGGCGCGTATCACAACCTGTACGTCATCTCGATCTTCTTCGTATGCATCGCCTTCGTCCTCTGCTGGTTCCTGAAGAAGGAAGTGCTGCAGAAGCGCGAAGACGGGGATGCGCCGCTGGCGCACTGATCAGGCCGGCCGGCGCTCTGACAGTCGGCCGGCGGCAGGACGCTGCCGGGAGGCCGCATGGCATCGAAAAGATGCGATGCGGCCTTCCTGCGTCTCACGCGTCCGAATCGCGATGTTAAACTCGCGGCCTGCAAAGTGCGCGATGCGCGCGGTTCACGTCCTGGACCGGGCACAATATGCTATAATGTAATCTGCATATTGTCCAAGAGAGGAATCCGTGATTCATGAGCCAAGCGACACGCGACGAATTGAAGCAGGAAGTGGCGAAGCGCCGCACCTTCGCGATAATCTCCCACCCCGATGCGGGTAAGACGACGTTAACCGAGAAGCTGCTCCTGTACGGGGGCGCGATCCATATCGCGGGCTCCGTCAAGGCGCGCAAGGCTGCGCGCCATGCGACCTCCGACTGGATGGAGATCGAGAAGCAGCGGGGCATCTCCGTCACCTCGTCGGTCATGCAGTTCCAGTATGCCGGCAAAAACGTGAACATTCTGGACACCCCGGGTCACCAGGACTTCAGCGAGGACACGTATCGCACGCTGACCGCAGCCGACAGCGCCGTCATGCTCATCGACGTCGCCAAGGGCGTCGAGACGCAGACGATCAAGCTGTTCCAGGTATGCCGCAAGCGGGGCATTCCGATCTTCACGTTCATCAACAAGCTCGACCGCGAGGGACAGAACCCGTTCGAGCTGCTCGAGGAGATCGAGCGCGTGCTCGGCATCCGCTCGGTGCCGATGAACTGGCCGATCGGCATGGGCCGCGAGCTGTGCGGCGTGTACGACCGGATGAAGAAGCAGGTCGAGCTGTTCCAGGGCAACGACCACTCCACGATCGAGGTGCGTCCGGCGGCCGACTACAACGATCCGGCGATCCGCGAGATGGCGGGCGACTACCTCGCCGATCAGCTGGCGCAGGATCTCGAGCTGCTCGACGTGGCCGGAGATCAGTTCGACTACGACAAGGTGCGTGCAGGAGAGCTGACGCCGGTGTTCTTCGGCAGCGCCGTCAACAACTTCGGCGTGCAGACGTTCCTGGAGAACTTCCTGCAGCTCGCCCCGGCCCCGACGCCGCGCCGCACGACCGAAGGCGAGGTTGCACCCGACGACGAGAAGTTTTCCGGCTATATTTTCAAGATTCAGGCCAACATGAACCCGGCGCACCGCGACCGCATCGCCTTCCTGCGCATCTGCTCGGGCAAGTTCGAGCGGGGCATGTCCGTGAAGCATGTGCGCGCCGGCAAGGACATCAAGCTGTCCCAGCCGCAGCAGTTCCTCGCGCAGGACCGCGATATCGTCGATACGGCGTATCCCGGCGATATTATCGGCCTGTTCGATCCGGGCATTTTCCGCATCGGCGACAGCCTCGCCCAGGGCTCGAACCTGACGTTCGACGAGCTGCCTACGTTCTCCCCGGAGATCTTCGCCAAGGTGTCGGTCAAGAACGCGCTCAAGCAGAAGCAGTATCTCAAGGGCCTCGACCAGCTGACCGAGGAGGGCATGGTGCAGGTGTTCCGCTCGATCGGCCCGTTCGAGGATACGTATCTGGGCGTCGTCGGCCAGCTGCAGTTCGACGTGTTCGACTACCGCATGAAAAACGAGTACGGCGTCGAAATCCAGCTTGCCCGCACGCAGTTCCAGTTCGCGCGCTGGATCGTCGCCGACAAGCTCGACGCCTCCAAGTTCCGCATCAACTCGACACTCGTCAAGGACAAGAACGACAACAATGTCGCCCTGTTCGAAAACGAGTATGCGATGCGCACGGCAATGGAGCGGATGCCCGAAGTGAAGTTTCTGGAGACGGCGCCTTAAGAGGCGACGGGCGGCGCATGAATTTGGCGAAAGGGGCAGTCTCTCAGGTAGACGAGGGCTGTCCCTTTTGTGTGCATAGCGGCTGTCGCAGCCGGAAATCAGCCCC
This sequence comes from Cohnella sp. 56, assembly GCF_037963805.1. Lineage (NCBI taxonomy): Bacteria > Bacillati > Bacillota > Bacilli > Caryophanales > Paenibacillaceae > Cohnella > Cohnella sp. 56. The sequence continues at coordinate 50,666 of NZ_JAZDQE010000014.1, forward strand.
GACAAGCGCCAAATCGAACAACAATCGGACAACAACGAATGATCGACAAGCAGTATAATGGAAGCGGTTAACACCTAAGCGAAGGGAAATGATGATGAGCGTGAGCAAAAATCGAATCGGCCTGATCGGCTGCGGCAATATCAGCGCCATCTATTTGAAAAATTTGACGGCTTCGTCCGACGTGCAGGTCGTGGCTTGCGCCGACATCGACGTAGAACGCGCCCGCGCCCGCGCGCAAGAGTTCGGCGTCCCGAAGGCTTGCACCGTGGAAGAGCTGCTGGGCGATCCGGACATCGACATCGTCGTCAATCTGACGATCCCGGCCTCGCATGCGGATATCAGCCGCCGCGCGCTCGAAGCGGGCAAGCATGTATATCTCGAGAAGCCGCTCGCGGTCGAGCTTCAGGACGGGCGCGACGTCGTCGCGCTGGCGGAAGCCAAAGGGCTGCGCATCGCTTGCGCGCCGGAGACGTTCCTCGGCGGCGGCATCCAGACCTGCCGCAAGCTGATCGACGAAGGCGCGATCGGACGGCCGATCTCGGTGACGGGCTTCATGATGGGCAGCGGTCCCGAAGCCTGGCATCCGGACCCGGTCTTCTTCTACCAGAAGGGCGGCGGCCCGCTGTTCGACATGGGCCCGTACTACCTGACGGCGTTCGTCTTCCTGCTCGGCGGCATCCGCAGAGTGACCGCATCCGCTGCGATCTCGTTGCCCGAGCGCGTCGTCGGCAGCGGAGCGAAGAAGGGCGAGCACATTCCGGTCGAGACGCCGACGCATATCGCGGGCGTACTGGACTTCGCATCCGGCGCGGTAGGCACGCTGATCACGAGCTTCGACACCTTTGGCGGCACGAATCTGTCCAATACGATCGAGATTCACGGCACCGAAGGCACGCTGCGCGTGCCCGACCCGAATACGTTCGGCGGTCCGGTCAAGCTCCGCAAGCCGGGCGGCGACTATGAGGACGTGCCGCTCGCATTCGGCTACGACGACAATATGCGCGGCATCGGCGTCATCGACATGGCGCGCGCGATCGCGGAGGACCGTCCGCACCGCGCTTCAGGCAGACTGGCGCTGCATGTGCTCGAGACGATGCACGGCCTGCTTCAGGCATCCGCCGAAGACCGTCATATCGCGCTCGAGCCGCTGGCGGAGCGTCCGGCCATCATGCCGGAGGGCGGCTTCTAATTCCGATTTGCACATGACAGGCCCGGGCGGCATTTGCCCGGGCTTTTTTCGTGTCATCCGGGAACGTCCCACGCATCGCCCTGCAAGTGTGGCAGCACTGTTGTCATACCCGCCGCGGTTGTGGAATACTAGTCGTAATCGCGATACATAGAAGGGAAGCGCTGCGGCATGGGACAGGACTTGTGGATACGGGGCGGCAGGCTGGTGCTGCCGGATGGCGTCGTGAAGGGAGATGTGCGCGTCGCAGGCGGCCGCATTGCGGAGATTCGGGGAGAGCGCGGCGGGACAGGCGCGAAGCGGGCGGATGACGATACCCCCGTACTGGACGCAGGCGGCGCCTATGTGCTGCCGGGGCTCGTGGATATTCACTGCGACGCGATCGAAAAGGAGACCGAGCCGCGTCCGAATACGCTTTTTCCGATGGAGATGGCTTTCCTGCAATTCGAGCGCAAGCTCGCCGGGCACGGCATTACGACCATGTACCATTCGCTGTCGCTCGGCGTAGGCTTAAGCCTTCGGGGCGAGCATCTCGTCTCGGAGATGATCGGCACGATCCGGCGTCTGTCCGCGGCGCGGTCGATGATTCGTCATCGCGTTCATCTGCGGTACGAGGTGTCCCATCTGACCGGATTCGCGCTGGCCGAGCGTCTGATCCGCGAAGGTCAGATCGATTACCTGTCGTTGATGGATCATGCGCCGGGCCAAGGTCAATATCGGAGCCCCGGCGCGTTCGAGCGTTATGTAATGAAAAATCAGGGCGTCGATGCGGTGGAATGCGAGCGGATCGTGGCGGAGCTGCAGGCCCGGCGGTCGCAGATCGACTGGGAGCGGCTGAGGCGGCTGACCGAGCTCGCCAGACAGCACGGCATCGCCATCGCGTCGCATGACGACGATACGCCCGAGCAGGCGGACCGGTCGATCGCCTATGGCGCATCGGTCAGCGAGTTTCCGCTGAATATGGAGACCGCCCGCCATGCGACGGGACGCGGCATGCGCGTATGCGTAGGCGCGCCGAACATCGTGCGAGGCGGCTCCCACGACAACAACCTGACGGCGCTTGAGGCCGTCAGGGCGGGTGCGGCGGATATCGTGTGCTCGGATTATCACCCGGCGTCGCTGCTGCATGCGCTGTTCGAGATGCAAGCCCAGGGCATACCGCTTCACGAATCTGTCCGCATGGCGACACTGGCGCCTGCGACAGCGCTGGGGATCTCGACGGATGTTGGCTCGATCGAGCAGGGCAAGGCTGCGGACCTGCTGATCGTCAGGACGGTCGGACAGGTGCCGCTCGTGACACATACGCTCGTCGAAGGCACGATCGTCAGTCAAATGCAGAATTATCGGGGCGGCTAAGATGGGTACTCCTCACGTAACTGCCGCGGCATCTGCCGGCTTGGCGTCCGGGGTCGTCCCGCTTCGCGCGGCAATCTGAACGTGAAGCGTGTCGATGAGCTGTTCCCGTACTTCCTCGCTGCTGTGGGACCAGATGATCTCGAACAGTACGCCGATGCCGGGCAGCGTCACTTCCGCGTTTCCGATCGAATCCTCGATTGTCGCCCTCAGCTCTTCCTTGCTCTTGCCCGTTACTCGCTGGATGATGGCATCGCGCAGGCTGATGTTCACGGTTCGTCCTCCTAGAGAGCAATCGTCTGCGGACCGGGGTGCAGGAACCGGCCGGCGCCGCCATTAGCGTAACCGAACGGGCGGGCGGTTATCCGGGGCCGGCGTCCATGATATAATGGAAAGCACGAAGCAAGCCGGCAACAGCAAGGCAGACGAGGAGGAAGCGTTCGAACATGGCGAGAAGCAAAAAACAATTCGCCGTCATCGGGCTCGGACGGTTCGGTTCGAGCGTCGCGAAGTATTTGGCGGAGATGGGATACGAGGTGCTCGCGGTAGACGAGAGCCAGGAGCGGGTGCAGGAGATGGCGAACGTCGTCACGCATGCCGTCTCGGCGGATTCGACCGACGAGGAAGCGCTGCGTGCGCTTGGCATCCGCAACTTCGATGTCGTCGTCGTCGCGATCGGGCAGGACATCCAGGCGAGCATCCTGACGACGCTTATTCTGAAGGACCTCGGCGTACCGCGCATTATCGTGAAGGCTCAGACCGAGCTGCACGGCAAAGTATTGAACAAGATCGGCGCGGACAAGGTCGTATTCCCCGAGCGGGACATGGGCCTGCGCGTCGCGCATCATCTGATCTCTCCCAACATCATCGAGCATATCGAGCTCTCACCCGATTACAGCATCGTCGAGCTGCAGGTGCCGTCGAATATGGCGGGCAAGACGCTCAAGCAGCTCGACTTCCGCGCGAAGTACCGGTGCAATGTGATGGCGATCAAGCACGGCGGTCAGAAAATGGACGTCACCCCGCGTCCGGATCAGCCGCTCGAGCGTACGGATGTGCTCGTCATCGTCGGCAGCAACGAACAACTGACCCGATTGGAGCAGGCGTATGCGAATTTATGAACCGGCGCTGACCTCGCTCGCCAACCCGCGCGTCAAGGGGTGGGCCAAGCTGTCCGAGCGCAAATACCGCCAGCAGAGCGGACGCTTCAAGCTCGAAGGCGTACACCTGGTCAAGGAGGCGCTGAATGCCGGCTGGCCGCTTGAGGCGATTGTGTTCGACGAGGCGCATGGCTTGCCGGAGGAGCTGCTGCCGTATGCGGAGGCCGTCGATGCTGCGGGCGGAGGCGGCGGGCCGGAGTGGATTCCGGCATCGCCGGATATCATCGCGAAGTGCAGCGAGACAGAGACGCCGCAGCCGGTGTTCGCGGTAGCGCTCAAGCGGACCGCCGATGTGGCGGCGCTATTCGGCGCGGACGCTGACGGGCCGCGCGGCGGTATCGCGGCGTCCGGGCGCGGGCCGGTCGTCGTGCTCGACGGCGTGCAGGACCCCGGCAACGTCGGCACGATCGTGCGCTGCGCCGCGGCGAGCGGTGCGGCCGCCGTCGTGCTCGGGCGCGGCACGGCCGACCTGTACAACGCCAAGACGCTGCGCGCCACGATGGGCTCGCTATTCCGCGTGCCGACGATCGAGGCGGACCTGGCCGAGCTGCTGCCGGAGGCCAAGCGCCGAGGGGCGATCCTGTACGGCACGAGCCTGCAGGCGGAGGCGTCCTGCTACGACGCGGATCTGGCCGGCGGCGACGTCTGGCTGCTGTTCGGCAACGAGGGCGCGGGGCTGTCGTCGGACGCGCAGGCGCTCGTCGATCGGCCGATCATCATCCCGATGACCGGTTACGCCGAGTCGCTGAACGTCGCGATGGCCGCCACCGTGCTGCTGTTCGAGGCGCAGCGGCAGCGGCTCGTTTAACTAGTCATTCGCTGGTTGGCCCAGACGAGCGAACTGTAGCAGCAATCTGCCGCCGCCGCTTGAATTGTCATTAGATTGCAATCGTTGTTCCATACCGCTATTGTTTCTTGAAGCGAATCCTTAAGAGGGACATTCATTCTATGTCTCTTAAGGGTTCTTTTTTTTTAGCAAGATAAGAAAATATAAATTAAATAAATGGTAGAATATAGTGCGATCTAAAATTTATATAAAGCTGAACGGCTCTATACCAGTTGTCGCCAACAGGAATGTTTTTGCTTACATTCTGCAGCACTCTCTATTTTTTCTACATATGAAAGGGAGAAGATCATGAGTCAAACTAGCAGACGGCGGGCAAACTTCGGGTTTCCAAATAGATGGTTGCTCGGCAGTCTATGCTTCATACTGTTGTTCGGCGGCGTCCTCGCAATCGGCCCCAGGGAAACGTATGCGGCCGACCGTACTGTAACGACGTGGGGCGAACTGACCGATGCATTCGCAAACGCGCCTAGCGGCGATACGATCGTGTTGGGCGACCAGATTACACAGGCGTCGGGTACGCTGGCCTTGCCTTCCGGAAAAAGCCTGACATTGAATCTTAAGGGTTATACGCTGTCGATTACGGCACCCTCCTTCAGCGATCAGTCAGCGCTCAGGGTCGTTGCGGGTACAACACTCACGATTGTAGACACGCTCGGAGGCGGGACGTTGAACGCAACGGGAGGTTCGGGCGGCTACGGCGCAGGCATCGGATCGCCGTACCAGCAAGCGACCGGAACGATCATTATCAATGGCGGCACGATCAATGCAACCGGAGCCAGCAACGGCTCGGCCGGCATCGGCGGCGGGCATCTGGGAGCGGGCGGTACGGTAACGATCAACGGCGGCACTGTCAATGCAACCGGCAATAACGGCGGCTCCGGCATCGGCGGCGGGTATCAAGGAGCGGGCGGTACGGTGACGATCAACGGCGGAATCGTCAATGCGACCGGCAATAACGGCGGCGCAGGGATCGGCGGCGGATATGGCGCGCCCGGCGCAGCGGTGACGATCACCGGGGGCGTCGTTACGCCTTCTACCGGCAACGTTCCTAGTTTCTCTGCGATCGGTCCCGGCTCGACCAACTCCACTTTCGGTTCTTTGAGCAACAGCGGCACGATCGTCATACCGAGCGGTCAAAGACTGGTTATCCCGGCCGGAATTACATTTGAGAATTCGGGCACGATTGAGGGCACCGGTTCGCTTCGTGGCGCTGGCACCATCCAAAATACGGGGACGATCAGCAGCCCCGTAACAGGCGTGACGGTCAGCGGCAATGCGTACGATCTATCGTTCAACCTGAATGGCGCACCGGGCACGCCGCCGGCCTCGCTGCATGTATTGGCCTCGACGGTGCAAGCCGCAGGGCTGAGCTTGACGAGCCCCAGTCCTGCGGGCTACGAGTTTGATGGATGGTACACGCTTGACGGCGTTCCGTTTACGGATACGACTCCGATCGGCTCGATTACGAATACGAGCAGCGCGACGCTTTATGCCCACTGGAAAGCAAGCAACATTGTATCCGTCGCCTCGGTGTCGGATATTCGTGTGCCCTACGGTACGATGCAGAGCGGGATTGGACTGCCCAGCAGCGTCAACGTATCGCTCAGTAACGGAACCTCGAAGCCGGCGGCTGTAACATGGGACGGAGGCGCTCCGGTATATGATGGGGAGAAGCCGGGAACCTATGCTTTTACCGGGACGTTGACTGCACCATCAGGTTCGGTCAACTCGGACGGCAAGACGGCGAGCGTCAATGTAGTGGTGGAGCTGCCGACGGTGTCGACGGTAGGCACGCTGACGGATATTCATGTGCCGTATGGCACGACGTTAGGCGCAGCGGGACTGCCGGACACGGTAAATGTGACGCTGAGCAGCGGGGAAACGAAGTCGGCTTCGGTGAGTTGGAACGGCGGCACGCCGACATATGACGGGACGAAGCCGGGTACGTATGCGTTCGTCGGTACGCTGACGGCCCCGACGGGCTCGACGAATCCGGGCGGCAAGACGGCGAGCGTCAATGTGATCGTCGCTTTGCCGACGGTGTCGACGGTAGAAACCCTAACCGCCCTTTATGTGCCATACGGCACGAAGCTGGAAGACGCGGGACTACCTGCTGCGGTAGATGTGACCTTGAGCAGCGGGGACACCAAGTCGGCATCGGTGACGTGGAACGGCGGTACGCCGACGTATGACGAGACGAAGCCGGGCACGTATGCGTTCGTCGGTACGCTGACGGCCCCGACGGGTTCGACGAATCCGGGCGGCAAGACGGCGAGCGTGAATGTAGTGGTGGAGCTGCCGACTGTGTCGACGGTAGGAGCGCTGACGGATATTCATGTGCCGTATGGCACGATTTTAGGTGAAGCGGGGTTGCCTTCGACAGTAGACGTAACACTGAGCAGTGGGGACACCAAGTCGGCATCGGTAACGTGGAACGGCGGCACGCCGACATATGACGGGACGAAGCCGGGTACGTATGCGTTCGTCGGTACGCTGACGGCCCCGACGGGCTCGACGAATCCGGGCGGCAAGACGGCGAGCGTCAATGTGATCGTCGCTTTGCCGACGGTGTCGACGGTAGAAACCCTAACCGCCCTTCATGTGCCATACGGCACGAAGCTGGAAGACGCGGGACTACCTGCTGCGGTAGATGTGACCTTGAGCAGCGGGGACACCAAGTCGGCATCGGTGACGTGGAACGGCGGTACGCCGACGTATGACGAGACGAAGCCGGGCACTTATGCGTTCGTCGGTACGCTGACGGCCCCGACGGGCTCGACGAATCCGGGCGGCAAAACGGCGAGCGTCAATATTATCGTTGAGTTGCCGACGATATCGTCGGTAGGCACGCTCGCCGACATCCATGCGCCATATGGTACAAAACTGGAAGACGTAGGTATGCCTGCTACGGTTGATGTAACGCTAAGTAGCGGGGATACCAAGTCGGCTTTGGTGACGTGGAACGGCGGCACGCCGACGTATGACGAGACGAAGCCGGGCACGTATGCATTTGTCGGTACGCTGACGGCGCCGACGGGTTCGACGAATCCGGGCAGCAAGACGGCGAGCATCAATATTATTGTTGAGCTGCCGACAGTGTCGACGGTAGAAACTCTAACCGACCTTCATGTGCCATACGGCACGAAGCTGGAAGACGCAGGGCTGCCAGCCACAGTAAATGTAACCCTGAGCAGTGGGGACATCAAGTCGGCGACGGTGACTTGGAACGGCGGAACGCCGGCGTACGACGGGACGAAGCCGGGTACGTATTCTTTTGTTGGTACGTTGACGGCGCCGACGGGTTCGACGAATCCGACTAATAAGACGGCGAGCATCAACGTTATCGTCGAGCTGCCGACAGTGTCGACGGTAGAAACCCTAACCGACCTTCATGTGCCATGCGGCACGAAGCTGGAAGACGCAGGGCTGCCAGCCACGGTAAATGTAACCCTGAGCAGTGGGGACACCAAGTCGGCATCGGTGACGTGGAACGGCGGCACGCCGACATATGACGGGACGAAGCCGGGTACGTATGCATTTGTTGGTACGCTGACGGTGCCTACGGGTTCGACGAATCCGGGCGGCAAGACGGCGAGCGTCAATATTATTGTTGAGTTGCCGACGGTGTCGTCGGTAGTCACGCTCGCCGATATCCATGTGCCATATGGTACAAAACTGGAAGACGTCGGGATGCCTGCTGCGGTTGATGTAACGCTAAGTAGCGGGGATACCAAGTCGGCTTTGGTGACATGGAACGGCGGTACGCCGATGTATGACGAGACGAAGCCGGGTACGTATGCGTTCGTCGGTACGCTGACGGCCCCGACGGGCTCGACGAATCCGGGCAGCAAGACGGCGGGCATCAATATTATTGTTGAGCTGCCGACAGTGTCGACGGTAGAAACTCTAACCGACCTTCATGTGCCATACGGCACGAAGCTGGAAGACGCGGGGCTGCCGACTACTGTCGAGGTCACACTGAGCAGCGGGGACACTAAGTCGGCATCGGTGACTTGGAACGGCGGAACGCCGGCGTACGACGGGACGAAGCCGGGTACGTATGCATTTATCGGAACGCTGACGGCGCCGACGGGTTCGACGAATCCGGGCGGCAAGACGGCGAGCGTCAATATTATTGTTGAGTTGCCGACGGTGTCGACGGTAGAAACCCTAACCGACCTTCATGTGCCATACGGCACGAAGCTGGAAGACGCAGGGCTGCCAGCCACGGTAAATGTAACCCTGAGCAGCGGGGACATCAAGTCGGCGACGGTGACTTGGAACGGCGGAACGCCGGCGTACGACGGGACGAAGCCGGGTACGTATGCATTTATCGGAACGCTGACGGCGCCGACGGGTTCGACGAATCCGACTAATAAGACCGCGAGCATCAACGTTATCGTCGAGCTGCCGACGTTATCGTCGGTAGTCACGCTCGCCGACATCCATGTGCCATATGGTACAAAACTGGAAGACGTCGGGATGCCTGCTGCGGTTGATGTGACCTTGAGCAGCGGGGATACCAAGTCGGCTTTGGTGACATGGAACGGCGGCACGCCGGCGTATGACGGGACAAAACCGGGTACGTATGCATTTGTTGGTACGCTGACAACGCCAACGGGTTCGACGAATCCGGGCGGCAAGACGGCGAGCGTCAATATTATTGTTGAGTTGCCGACGGTGTCGACGGTAGAAACTCTAACCGACCTTCATGTGCCATACGGCACGAAGCTGGAAGACGCGGGACTACCCGCTGCGGTAGATGTGACCTTGAGCAGCGGAGATGCCAAGTCGGCTTTGGTGACATGGAATGGCGGTACGCCGACGTATGACGAGACGAAGCCGGGCACGTATGCTTTTGTTGGTACACTGACGGCGCCGACCGGATCGATCAACCCGGACGGCAAGACGGCGAGCGTGAATGTAGTGGTGGAGCTGCCGACGGTGTCAACGGTAGGCACGCTCGCCGATATTCATGTGCCATATGGCACGACGTTGGGTGCCGCGGAGCTGCCGACTACTGTCGATGTGATGCTAAGCAGTGGAGACACCAAGTCGGCATCGGTGACGTGGAACGGCGGAATGCCGTCGTACGACGGGACGAAGCCGGGCATGTATGCATTTATCGGTACGCTGACGACGCCGACGGGATCGACCAACCCGGAGGACAAGACGGCGAGTGTCAATGTGATCGTCGCTTTGCCGACGGTGTCGACGGTAGGAACGCTTACCGATCTTCATGTACCGTATGGCACGATTTTAGGTGACGCTGAGTTGCCTTCGACAGTAGACGTAACATTGAGCAGCGGGGACACCAAATCGGCATCGGTGACGTGGAACGGCGGCACGCCGACATATGACGGGACAAAACCGGGTACGTATGCTTTTGTTGGTACGCTGACGGCGCCGACGGGTTCGACGAATCCGGGCGGCAAGACGGCGAGCGTCAATATTATTGTTGAGTTGCCGACGGTGTCGACGGTAGGAACGCTGACGGATATTGATGTGCCGTATGGCACGACGTTAGGTGCAGCTGGGCTGCCGACTACTGTCGATGTGACCTTGAGCAGCGGGGACACCAAGTCGGCATCGGTGACGTGGAACGGCGGTACGCCGACGTATGACGAGACGAAGCCAGGCACGTATGCGTTCGTCGGTACGCTGACGGCGCCGACGGGTTCGACGAATCCGGGCGGCAAGACGGCGAGCGTCAATATTATTGTTGAGTTGCCGACGGTGTCGACGGTAGAAACCCTAACCGACCTTCATGTGCCATACGGCACGAAGCTGGAAGACGCAGGGCTGCCAGCCACGGTAAATGTAACCCTGAGCAGCGGGGACACCAAGTCGGCGACGGTGAGTTGGAACGGCGGCACGCCGACATATGACGGGACAAAACCGGGTACGTATGCTTTTGTTGGTACGCTGACGGCGCCGACGGGTTCGACGAATCCGACTAATAAGACGGCGAGCATCAACGTTATCGTCGAGCTGCCGACAGTGTCGACGGTAGAAACCCTAACCGACCTTCATGTGCCATACGGCACGAAGCTGGAAGACGCAGGGCTGCCGGCAACGGTAGATGTAACGCTGAGCAGCGGAGATACTATGTCGGCTTCGGTGACATGGAACGGCGGAACGCCGGCCTACGACGGGACGAAGCCGGGCACGTATGCATTTGTCGGTACGGTCACGGCACCGACAGGTTCAACGAATCCGGACGGCAAGACGGCGAATGTCCATGTGCTTGTAGACTTCGCTCCGACTCCGGCACCTTCGGATCCCTCGCGTATCGTAGTCAACTGCGGAATCGGTGTGTGCACGATAGGTTTGGGGGACAAGGCGAATGTTTCTGTTCCGGCCAATGCGATTCCCCGCCCCTTCGTGCTGACGCTGGAGATGCTTGATGCGAATGAACCGCGTCTGCCCGACGGGGCATTGGCGCTGAGCAAGATATTCCGCCTGAGCAAAAATATCGAAGAACCGCTTCAAGCGCAGATGTCGCTGCAAATCAGGCTCGATTCCATAACGATCGGGGAAGCTCGCAGAGCCGCCTTGTTCGCATACGACGATAAGGCAAACAAGTGGATAGAAATAGACGGAAGTCTCAATGGTGATGTGTTTGCCGTTCAAACGAACCGGTTTGCAGCATTTGCCGTCCTCTCGGTTGCCAAACAGACAACCCAACCGGAGGTGCCTGCCATCCAGCTTAGTGACGTATCCGGTCATTGGGCGAAGACCGAGATCGAAGCGGCGGTTAGCAAAGGAATTTTGACCGGGTATCAAGACGGCACTTTCCGTCCGAATCAACAGGTGTCGCGCGTAGAGTTTACTGTAATGTTAAACCGCGCGTTGAAGCTGAGCGGCGGCGCAACCGAAAGCGCAGAGCCGGAGGCGTTTGCGGATGCGGCAAGCATTCCGGCATGGGCGCGTTCGTCCGTTGCCGAAGCGGCGGCGCAGGGGCTGATCCAAGGCTTTGCGGACGGAACGTTCCGGCCGGGAGCGCTCATGAGCCGGGCGGAGCTGGCGGTCATCGCAGCGCGTGCGCTCCAGCTGCCGGAATCGTCTGAGGCGGCGCTATCGTTCGCGGATGCGAACGACATTCCGGCGTGGGCGAAGGCGGCGGTCGCGTCCGCACAGCAAGCCGGGCTGATGAAGGGCAAAGAGGGGAACCAATTTGCTCCCCTCGCGTCCGTAACGCGGGCGGAAGCTGCCGTGCTAATAATGAGAATGATCGAGCTGTTGTAGAAAATACGAATGACTACGGCATGCAGGGCTTGAATATGAACCCTACGATAACAGCTAGATTCCCGTACCGACAGGAGGAAAAGGTGAGACGGCGAATGGAGAGACTGTAAGGTCAATATAGAGCGCTGCTGTTCACTTTGGCATACCAGCTGACAGGTTCGGCCGTGGACCATGCTCATGCTGCTCGAACGGCTGACGCCGACGGAGGCGGGAAAGTCAAAGCGTTCAGGCAGCGATGCGGACATTGTCATCCGTTCGGGAGACGAGACAGTGGCCGCCTTGTTCCTGCAACTCCGACACGGAAAGATTGCGAGCGTGTATGCCGTGCGCAACCCGGATAAGCTTGCCCGAGTGTAGGCGTTGACGAGTCGAATCTATTGCGAGGAGAGTGATGACGATGCTGCTGCCGTCCCTTGAACTGATACGTGACGTCGAAGCTTCGGAGATCGATTATATGACCGACCGTATGCTTGCCATCCGGGACAGACCCGGCAATCCGGAAGGCGCGGAGATCCGTCAATTCGGGAATGCCGTCTGCTACTACAGCAGGACGATGCCATGGCTCTCGTTCAACACGGTGAAGGGGTTAACGGCCGACGACGTTGAATTTATCGAGCCCATCGTGGCATTTTATCGCGACAGGGGGCGGAAGTTCCAATTCGAAGTGGTCCCCTCGTTGGCGGATCAGACGCTACTTAAGAGATTGGCGGATGTCGGGTTGTATCAATCCGGATTCCACGCATCTCTAGTGGCGCAGCCGGAGGCTATGACGCAGGATCACCCGGGAGCGATCGCCGTGTGGGAGCTTCGGGAGGATCAATTCGATCTGTATGCGGCCATTCATTGTCGAGGAACGGGATTGTCCGACGACGGCATTCCGTATGTGGCCGCCAACAATCGGGTGCTGTACAACCGTCCGGGCTGGAAGTTTTATATCGCATTCGTCGATGAAGAGCCTGCCGCCGTCAGCGTTCTTTTTATAAAAAACAACAGGGCGTCCTTCACGTTCGCGGCCACGCTGCCGTCGTACAGGAAAATGGGCCTGCACCGCCTGCTGCTGGAAAGAAGACTGCAAGAGGCGGTGCGCAACGAATGCGGCATAGCGGTGAGCCAATGTGCGTTCTTGTCCCAAAGCCATCGCAATATGGAGCGCGTCGGGATGAAGCTCGGGTATGTAAGGGCTTCGTGGACGGAGAAGTAGCAACAATACAGTTATATTGTGCCGACCAAACAGCAGATCGCCCACCCTAACGGTACCATTCGCGAGGCGGGCGATCTCTTTTTAAGTCGGCTTGTTCGCTTTTCTGTAGTTCGCCGGCGTGATTCCGTATTTCTTTTTGAAGGCGACGTAGAACGTGTTCAGCGAAGTAAATCCGTACTTCTGTATGATCGGCTCGATCGGCGCGTCGCTGGACACCAGCTCCTCGCAGATGATGTTCAGGCGCTGCTCGGTAATCGAGTCGGTTATGGAGCGGCCTGTCTCCAGCTTGTACAGATTGCGCAAGTAATTGACGGACAGGCCCAACTCGTCGGCGATCGCCTTGGTCGTCAGATTAGGATCGGTCAGACGCGCGCCGATCCAGCCGTCCACTTCGTCTGCGAGCCCCGCTTTTTTGGAGGCGTTGCGGACGACGGCGAGTTCCTCGACGGCCCTTATGGACAGCTCTGTCATCCATTGGCCGACAGCTTCCAGCGTTTCCAGCTGAATGATCTGATTTTCCACGGAGGTTAACCCCCAGGCGCTGGACAGCGTTAGATGCGGGGAACTGTCCTGCAGCGCACGGCGGATGTGCATGAAAAAAGTAATGAGCGACATTTTGCATTCAAAGTACGGTCTGTCCCGCAGCGAGGCGAGAGCCGTCCCGATCTGGCTCTGCAGCGATTGCGAATCCGCTCGCTGAATCGCTTGGCCGATCTGGCGCTCCAGCTCGATCGGCAGATGGTACATCTCGTTCGGGCTACCGTCCGCATATTCTTCGATCGCGATCGCCCCATGTCCCATCCTGAATCTTTCCTGCGTCATCTCATAAGCGGCCATATACCCCTCATGCAGCTCTCCCAAGCCCTCCAGGTGCTTGCCGCAAGCGACCGTCGTACCGATGGACAAATAATGAACCAATAACCGCTGCGTCTCTCTCAGATGCGACACATACGCCGAAGCCGATTGGCCCTTGTCTACCGGTACGATGACAGCGATGTGGTCTGCGCCCATATCGGCCGTCCGGACGGGCGCATGGATCGCGCCGCCCAGCGATTCCTCGATAATGTTGGCCATGGCGAAGCGCATCAGCCGCCGGTCCTTTTCCGAATAGCGCTTCACGAAGTCCGAGAATCCGTCGATCCGGAAGATCGCGACGGACAGACTGTCTTCGGGCAGCGTCAGCTCCAGCTCGCGATAGCGGGCCCGGATATCGGCAGGCGAGAGCGCATGCCCTCCGAGCAGCTCGCGGATGAAGCGTTCGCGGGCCATGAAGAGGTCTTGTCTGCCCGACGCCGTCAAGGCATGGATCTGCTCTACTTGCGACTCGAATACATGGGACAAGTAGACCAGCTCGTTGGCTTCGCCATCCTTATCCGGCGCCGGCGAACGGTGCTGCTTCATAACGTTCTGAACCAGCTCGTGGATCGGCGAATATACCCTTCTGGACAGCATCACGATGACGGCGAGCGAGGCGAAGAACAGACCGAAAAAGAGGATCAAGGTCAAATTCCTGAGGAGGATGATCTTGCTCAGGATGACGGACTTCGGGATCGTCTCGTAAAATCGCCAATTCTGAATGCCGTTGATGGAAGTGGTCGCATAGACGAGCAGCTGCTCCGCCCGGCCCGCAGGCTTATACAGCCGCCAGCCGTTGCTGCCGTTGCCCGCGTCGCCGATCTCGCGGATCTGATCGCCGCTTAGCGTATCGGTGCTGAACACGACCTCGTTTTTGTCGTTCAGCACGAATATATCCGTCTTCAAGAAGCTGCTGTTGTTTTGAAGAAGCGCCATGATGCGATCAGCATCCACATTGAGGACGAACGCCGAGATGGACTTGCCGGTCTCGTACGGGATAATGGCCGTAATGACCCTTTTGTTCTGGTCCGTGCTGAGCGGCAGATCGATAGTCCGGGGAATCAGGAAGGCGCCGTCCGTAATCTTGCGGGCGCGAAGCTTGTCCAGCACCTCCTGGTCGTAGAAGCCGTCCAGATCCGTCAGACCCAATCGGGAATCGAGCACGGCTCCGGTATAGTCATTGATCAAGTACACGGAATCGATGGACGGGTTTCCGTTTTTGACGCTCATCAGCCGGTTCCAGATCGTATAGGTGTCGAAGTCGCTGTGCGACTCCGACAGGGCGTACGACTCCATCTGCACGTCCGAGCTAGAGGTGTACGCATAGTTCATTGACCATTCCATCAGTTGTGCCGTATTGCCGGCGCTGTTGACGAGCAGCGATTCGGAGTGATCGCCGATTTCCGTGAGCAGCGTTTTCGAAGATAGCCAGTAGAGGGCGACCAGCGAGACCGCCAGCACGAGTACCGTGGCGCTTACAAAATAAACGATGAGTTTCATGAAAGTAGAGCGTTGCTTCATTGCCTTCCAGCGCAGCGGTTTGAACCAAGCCATCCAAGCCATCAGACTTCCCCCGAATGCATGTGACTCTATAAGGTAGATCAATTGTAGCACAAGATTCCGCCCCGTCTACGGAGATCGATGGTTTTCGCAAAGGGTGATGCATTCGGGAAACAGGCGTATCCATGCTTGCGGGAAGCGGCGTTATATCCTGGAATTGCGGGGACTGCCGCGACTTGATAGGGTTGGTCACAGACAAACGACATCGCGATGGACGACGAGGGGGTAGGATGGAATGCCGAACGGACGAGGACGGGGGATGCGCTACAAGCTCACGCAAATCGCGCGCAATCCTTTTCTATATGGGATGGCTGTGCCGGGTTTGCTTTTCTTTCTCATCTTCAGCTACTTTCCGATTTACGGGATTTTGATTGCATTCAAAAATTACGATTTTCAAAAAGGCATTACCGGAAGCGAATGGGCCGGCTTTAAAAACTTCAATTACTTTTTCACGTCGGACGACTTCTGGACGATTCTGCGCAACACGCTGCTGCTGAACATCATGTTCATCGTGTTCACGACGGTGGCCGCTGTCATCATCTCGCTTATGTTCAACGAGATTCGCAACAAATACTTTAAACGGATTTCTCAGTCGCTAATTTTCCTTCCTTACTTCATGTCGTGGATCGTCATAGGCATGCTGGTGCAGTCCTTCCTCGGCGGCGAGCAGCCTCCTGTGAACGCATGGCTCGAGAGTCTGGGGTTGGCGCCGGTCAACTGGATGTACGAATCGGCACTGTGGCCGTGGCTGTTGACCGTCATCCGGGTATGGCAGGGAGCGGGCTATCTGTCCATCATCTTCCTGGCGGCGATTACCGGCATCTCCGAGGATCTGTACGAGGCGGCGCGGATCGACGGCGCATCCAAATTGCAGATCATGATGCGGATCACGCTGCCGCTGCTCGTGCCGACGATTATGATTATGACGCTGCTGGCCGTGGGACGCATTTTCAACGGGGACTTCGCGATGATCTACGCGATCATCGGGGACAATTCCCTGCTGTATCCGACGACCGACGTTATCGACACATTCGTATTCCGCTCGATGCGCCAGCTGCACGACTTCGGCATGTCGTCTGCCGTGGGCTTGTTCCAGTCCGTCATGGGCCTCGTCTTCGTCATTGCCGCCAACTGGATCACGCGCCGAATATCCAAAGAATCTGCATTGTTCTAGGAGGGAAACCATGAGACAGTCGGTGTCCGATCGCATATTTTCGATTGCCGCATACGGAATTTTAAGTTTGTTCACCTTGTTCTGCATCGTGCCCTTCCTGCTGATGGTGATCGGCTCCTTCACCAAAGAGAGCGAGCTGATCGTGCACGGCTACACGCTGTTCCCCAAGCATTTGTCCGCAGCCGCCTATGACGCGCTGCTGCAGTCCAAGGCGCTGTATCAAGGCTATGGCGTCACGGTGCTGATCACGGTCGTCGGCACGGTGTGCGCGCTGTGCATCTCGGCGATGCTGGCCTACTCGCTCGCGAACAAGCGCAATGTAGTCCAGACGCCGCTGCTGTTATTCTGCTATTTGCCGATGCTGTTCTCGGGCGGCATCATCCCCTTTTATATCGTCGTGAGTCAATGGCTTCACCTGCAGAACAGCATCTGGGCGCTCATCCTGCCGCTGCTCTGTCAGCCGTTCCTCGTCTTCCTGCTCGTCAGCTTCTTTCGTACCGTGCCGGACGAGCTGGAGGAGGCGGCGCGGATCGACGGCGCCAACGAGATGCGCGTGTTCTTCCAGATCATTATTCCGATCTCCAAGCCGATATTGGCTTCGGTGGGCTTGTTCTACGCGCTCTATTACTGGAACGACTGGTTTATGGGGCTGATGTTCGTCGACAACGAGAAGCTGTTCCCACTGCAGCTCATTCTGCGGCGCATGGTATCGAACATGGAGGCGGCCAAAAACCTGATTCCGGCCGCTGCTGCCATCTCGACCGAGGCGCCGACCTATGGCGTGCGGATGGCGACGACCGTGCTCACGATCGGTCCGATCATCCTGCTGTATCCGATGCTGCAAAAATACTTCGTCAAAGGTCTCACGGTCGGCGCGGTCAAAGGTTAAACTTGAACTTCGGCATTAATCGGGCAACCGGTTATCGCATATAGAGCTTCATCAATATGAGGAGGGTTTATAGAAATGACGAAAACGAAACGCTATGCTTCGATGCTGGCCGGCGGGCTGGCGCTGTCCATGGCGCTGGCAGGCTGCGGCGGCAACAACAATAATACGTCCTCTCCAAGCGCTTCGAGCGCCGTCCCAAGCGGCTCCGCGAGCGCGAGTCCGGCCGCAAGCCAGCCGGCTTCGAACAGTCCGAAAGAAATCGTCGAACTGAAGGCTTACTTCCCGGGCGACAAGCCCGCAGGCTTCGAAGATGTTCTGAAAGCAGTGAATGAAAAGCTGAAGGCCGACAACGTGGGCGCTTCGCTAAACATCAACTTCCTGCCGTGGACCGATTACGGTAACTCGGTGTCGGTCAAGATGTCCGCGGGCGAAGCGTTCGATATGTACCTTGACGCGCCGTGGCTGTCGATGAACCAGATGATCGCGAGCGGCTCCATTATCCCGCTCGACGAGCTGGTGGCGGCACGCCCGGAACTCAAGGCCTCGATTCCGGATCAAATGTGGGAATCCAACAAGTTCGGCGGCAAGATCATGGGCATTCCGCTCGGCACGACGCAGGGTACGCTGGACGGCTTCATCATCCGCAAGGACCTGCGCGAGAAGTACGGCCTGCCGAAGCCGGAGACGGTCGCGGACGTCGAGAAGTTCCTGTACACGGTCAAGGAAAAGGAAACGGCGATCAAGCCGTTCATCATCGACGGCCGCAAAGCGGATAAGCTGTCCATCATTCTGAATGACGACGCCAATACCGGCAAGCCGAGCGACATCTTCACTTCGGTACCGATGTTCTACTACTCGCCAACCGACAAGAAGGTCGTCGGCGCCTGGGAGGCTAAGACGGTCGAGCAGCCGTTCGAGCGCGCGACCAAGTATTACAAGGACGGCATTCTGTCCAAAAACATCGCGCAGGAGCAAAATGCGCAGACGCTGTTCAATCAGGGCAAATATGCGGCTACGTACTATGCGGCCGACGGTGTGGAAGGCTTGAAGTACCTCGACGTCCTGAAAAACGAAGGCGCGCAGCTTGAGGTGGTCATGCCGCATGACGACGCCTCCAAGCCGTACTCGACCTTCCAGCAGTGGAACTTCCTCGCCGTGCCGAAGGCGTCCAAGCATGCGGACCTCGTCATGGACGTGGCGAACTGGCTGTCGATCAAGGGAAATCACGATCTGATGGAATACGGCATCGAAGGCAAGGATTGGGAAGCGGACGGCGATACCGGCTACAAGCCGCTGTCGAGCTACACGTTCCCCGGCTACGTGCTGACCTGGCGTCCGACGCTCGTGCGCACGCCTTCCAACATGCTGCCCGACGACAAGGAATGGTTCGAGAAGGCGAGCAAGGCAGAATCGTTCAACCTGAGCCCGATTGCCGGCTTCACGTTCGACGCGGAGCAGGTCAAGACGGAATACGCCAAGACGACCCCGTTCTTCGACTCGGTGTTCCTGCCGCTGTCCCAGGGCGTGTTGGCTGCCGACAAGGGCAAGGCGATGCTGAATGACAAGGTGCTCGGTGTCGGCGGACAGAAGGTCATCGACGAGATTCAAAAGCAAATCGCCGCTATCGGCGTTGGCAACTGAGCAAAGACATAATAGAGGAGACTGACCATGCCCGTATTGCGCTCTGAACACAATCCGGTCGTCCGGACGATCGACGTCATGCCCTCCCGGCCGGACTTCAAGGTGCTCGGCGCCTTCAACGCCGGCGTCGCGGCTCTCGGAGACGAGACGATCCTGCTGCTGCGCGTCGCCGAAGCGCCCGTCGCGGACAAGGAAGGCGAAGTGCTGATTCCGATCCTGAACGTATCCACGGGGGAGGTCGACCTGACGCGGCTGTCGCTGGACGATGCCAGGTACAGCTTCGCCGACTCCCGCTTCGTCGCGGAGAACGGCCGGATGATCATGCTCACATCGATGTCCCACTTCCGGGTCGCCCGGAGCAAGGACGGCATCCGGTTCACGGTGGAGGAGCGCCCGGCGCTGTTCCCCGAAGGCCCGCTGGAGGCGTGGGGGATCGAAGACCCGCGCATCACGCAGCTCGAAGACAAGTACTACATCACCTACAGCGCGGCTTCTTCCCGCGGTGTCGGCGTAGGACTCGCAGAGACGAAGGACTTCAAGACGTTCAAGCGGCACGGTCTGATGCTGGCACCGGAGAACAAGGACGTCATGCTGTTCCCGGACAAGATCGCGGGCAAGTACTATACCCTGACCCGCCCGGTGCCGCATTCCTTCGGCGCGCCGGAGATGTGGGTCGCGGAGTCGCCCGATCTGATCCATTGGGGCAATCACCGGTTTCTGATGGGGCTGCGGCCGAACAGCTGGGACGGCGGCCGCATGGGCGGCGGCGCGGTGCCGATCCGCACGGATCGCGGCTGGCTCGCCCTGTACCACGGCGCGGACACGAAGCATCGCTACTGCATGGGCGCCGTGCTGCTCGATCTGAACGATCCGGGCCGCGTCATCGCCCGCTCGACCCGGCCGTTCATGGAGCCGGAAGCCGACTATGAAGTGAACGGCTTCTTCGGCGGCGTCGTATTCTCCTGCGGGGCGCTGCTGATCGGAGATACCGTGCGTATGTACTACGGCGCTGCGGACGAAGTGATGGCCGTGGCGGATATTCCGCTGGCAGACATTTTCGAGACGCTGTCTTACGAAGAACCGTTGATCTAAAAATAAACAGGCTGTACACGCAGTCAAGCCCCGCTTGTCCGAGAGTCGGGGCTTGACTGCGGTCGGTCGGCGGGTAGGGCGCTCGACAGCCTTGTTTCTCTAAAATATGTTAGCGCTTACTAGAGAAGATGCTACAAACAGGAGGTTAACTCATGCTTAAGAAATACCTGTCCATACTGTGCATCTTGAGTATGGCGGCGACAATATTCTCTGTTCAGCCTGTCGCAGTCTCGGCAGCCGAGCCGGCAAGAGCCGTACAGCAAGCAAGCATCCCCGCGGTCACTGCATTTCCTGACAGCCCGAGTCCCTATCAATACATGGACTGGAAGCAGCGCGCCCTGGACTATGATGCTTATGTATTCGACTGGAACAAAACGGGAGATCATCTGCCGACGATCCAGTGGGATAAAACGCACTATAACATGTCTTACGATACGATCAAAATGCCCGCATACTTAGGCGATACCCGCCTGCAAGCCGACGGGGAGCAGGAAGGCATCAACATGCTTGCCGCGATTGCAGGCGCTACGCTCTCCGGCGTCGACAAGTCCAATCAGGACGGAATCAATTATGTCGACCTCATGAAGACGTTTATGCATGCCGACAACAGCCGCAATCTGTTCTTCAACTGGGCGAAGCCGACGCATACGCGCAACCAGAACGACTGGTGGTACGACCTTGCTCCGAATTTACTCTACTATATGATAGCGGAGAAATATCCGAACGATCCGAACGCCGACAATTTTCGCAAAAATATTGCGGATGCGCTGTACAAGATGACAGTCAGTCTGGGCGGTCCGAGCGCCAACTTCAATCATCAATCGTTCAACCATGATACCCAGCAGCCGGTAGACGGAACGTGGAAGGTTCCCGAAGCCGGTGTCATTAACGGACTTGTCGAGTACTGGGCCTATATGAATTCTAAAGATGCCAAGTACCTGGATGCCGCCAAGTGGAGCATGAACGCGATCACCAACCAGGTCAACAATCCCTACTATGAAGTAGGAGCAGTGTTCGCGCCCTATATTGCCGCACGAATGAATGCAGAGCAGGGAACGCATTACAACCTCGATTATTTGTTCCAATGGATTATTAAAGGCTCCGCCCGCAAAGGGTGGGGGACCCTATTGGATACCTCGTGGAACGGCTATGACGTAGCCGGTTTGCAAGGCAGCACGACAGACGGAAACGGCTATGCCTTCCTGATGAATACATTCGCTACCGCCTTCTTCGCGCCGGCGGTCAAGTATGATGCAAGCTACGCGAATGTCGTCGGGAAGTGGCTGCTTAATGTCAGCAATGCCGCACGGTTCTTCTACGCGGATCAGATGCCGGCCGAAAATCAGACGTACGGAAGCAAATATATGAATGCGCCCGAGCATGTCATCGCCTATGAAGGCTTGCGCAAGCAAGTAAAGGAGCTCGATGCGAACGGCAAAGAGGTATATACCGATCTTAACCGGATCAACGCGACGGGAGACCCGCACACCAAATGGAAGAACTGGGGATGCGGGGAGACCTGTTCCGATCTGGGACTGTACGGCAGCAGCTGGGCGGGCTTCTTCGGAGCCATCTTCAGAAATACGAATGTCGAGAAGATTTTGCAGATCGATCTGAATGCGCTGGACTTCTACAAGCAAGAGAACGGCTATCCGACTTACTTGTATTACAATCCTTACGCAACGACACAGAGCGTTCAGATCAAGCTCGACAAGGCATCGGATTTATTCGATGTAATTACCGGACAGTATGTGGCCCGGAATGTATCGGGTACGAGCACCTTCAGTGTACCGGCCGGCAATTCTGTCGTTCTGGTCGTCGCGCCGGCCAACGGCAAGCTGACGTATACCAGCAACCAAACCTTGATTAATAGCGTACCGGTCGCCTATAAGAGCGGGGTCGAGAGAAGCCTGGCTCTGGGCAAGCCGGTCACGGCAGATCAGGATAACGCTGCAAATTCGAAGGCAAACGTCACCGATGGGGATATCAACACACGCTGGGAAGCGGGCAATAAAATCGATACCCACTGGATGTATGTGGATCTGGGCGCAAGCCTCGATGTGAACCGGGTTGTATTGAACTGGGAAGCGGCTTCCGCAACCGGCTACAAGCTTCAGGTTTCCGACGATGCGGCCAATTGGACAGACGTATATTCCACTACGGCCGGCAAGGGCGGCAAAGAAACGGTTACCTTTGACACCGTCAATGCACGTTATGTGAAATTGGCCTCGACCAAACGCGCCACGACTTACGGGCTGTCGCTCTGGGAATTCGAAGTATTCGGACCTGCGGAGACGGTTGTCGAGCCGGAGGAGCCGGCTCAGAGCGGCGCAGTAGATTTCGCCGGCGATCCCGACTTCGACAGCGACAGCATCGCCGACAGCACGAGCGGTCAGTGGAGATGGCTCAGCTATCCGGGCGCCCGGATGGCGCTCAACATCAACAAGTACGACAAAGTCACGATGAACGATCACACGAGCAAAAACGAGTCGCACAAGATGAAAAATGCCGCGGGTCCGATGACGAGCGACCTGCGCTTCGATATCGGCGGCTATCTGGGCGCCGGCAAGGTTCGGCTGTTCGACCTGATGGACGCCAAGCTGGCCGCGAGCGGCCAGTCCGCCATTGCGGCCGGCAGCGTCAGCACGACCTGGTATCCTTACAAAATTACGTTCGATGCGGCCTACAATACGCCGGCCGGCGCTTCGGTGTCGGGCTACGATTACTTCACGGCCGCCGATTCCTCCGCCGTCCGCGTGCTCCAGGTGAGCGGCGGCGGCGACAAGGACCTGGTGCTGGGCGGCACCGTGACGGGCAGCGGCGGCGCGGTGTGGGACGCGGACAAGCAAACGCTCGTCGTCTCGGACGCGGGCTACTACTATGCGCTCCGATTCGTCGGCCTGTCCGGCGAAGCGCTGTCGGCTTCGGTGCTGAATCTGACGCCGACCGTCAGCGGCAGCACATGGACCATGCGGATTCCGGTCGGCGCCGACGGCGGCAGCTATGCGGTCGGCTTCGGGTTCGCCGCGGGCTCCGAGGGCGCGGGCAAAGCCGTGTCGCGGGCGATCGGCAACTTTGCCCAGGGCGTGAAGGCGTCGCTGGCCGCTACCAAGCAGGTATTTGACACCAGCCTGCGGAAGGCGCCTGCGCCTCAGTCGTTCGGCATCGCCAGCGGGATCGATGCCAAGGGCGTCACGCCCGAGCGGCATCGGATGTATTACTACGGCGCGTTCGCCTTCGTCCTGAGTAACTATATGGACGTGCTTCCCGAAAATACGGATTACTTCAATTATCCGCAAGCGCTGCTGGGCAAAGCCTCGATCTGGGGCAACGGCGGTCCGTACAATATCGGGTCCTGCGCCTGGGAGAGCTTCTTCACCCAGCAATGGCTGTCCTACATGATGCCGAAGGAGGCATGGGCGGCATACGCGGGTACGATGTCGCTCGTGCAGGCGGACGGCTACATCCCAGGCGAGGTGCTGCCATCGCGCAAGGCGCAGACCGCCTGGGTGATTTACAACAACGGCGGCGCCTCGAAGGCGGAGCTGGCCGAGCAGTACGCCAACATCAAGCGCAATCTGCTGTGGCTCGAGCAGAACCCGCGCTGGATTCAGGACGGCGGGCACAATGTGGTCGACGAAAAGGACGTCGAGTTCATGGCTTCCTTCGTATTCGACGCCGACTTCGCGATCAAGATCGCCCAAGAGATCGGCCAGCCGCAAGCGGAAACGGATATGTGGAAGGCGCGCAAGACGAGCGTCGAAAACGATATCCGGGCGTGGTTTCTCGCCAACCCGAACAAGCTGAACCAATATTACTTTACCGGCAACCAGAGCTATACGGTCGGCGTGCCGGAATCCGTGCTGAATGCGCTGTACGCGGACAACCTGACAGATACGGAAAACCGCATGCTGGTGGACTACTGGAGAGGCATGACGAACGCGGCCTCGCCCGTCAACGGACAAATTTTCAAATATCCGGTCATTAGCCTGGACGCGTACGCGATGTACAACAAGGGCTTTGCCGGAGATGCCAAGCAGATCGTGTATACCGGTATTCGCGATATTGTCCGCTCGGGCAACTTCACTGAGGTGCTGGATGCGGGCGGCAAGTTGGACGGCGTCGGTCCGAGCATGTTCACGGCTGCCGCGATGATCGATTTTACGCTTATGGCCAACAAGGTGGCGACCTACACCGGCGTCCCCCAAGCGATCGACCTGGGCGATGCGTGGGGAGAGACGTCGCTGCCGGTCATCGAAGACTTCAACTACGTCAGCGATTGGTCCGTTTCGACGGACGCCAATATTTCTACGACCGACGGGATCGCCAAGGTGGCGGTGAATACGAACGCGGCCAAAACCTGGGGTCATATGGGAAAACGCATCGCCTACAATGTGTCGGACAACCCGATGGTGTATATCAAGGTGACACAGGTCGACCCGGGCGCCAACTGGTCGCTCAAGGTCAATGATGGCGGAGAAGATATCGTGCTGCAAGGCGATACGAATACGACGGGAACGTTCTCCTACAATCTGAAGACGATTACGGGCTGGACCGGGTCCAAGTCGTTTGTCGTCAAGCTGTACGCTTCCGGCGGGAAGGGGAGGTCCTTCCAGGTCGACTATCTCGGCACGCAGACGGTGGCGCCGGAAGTCGCAACCGACAAGCAGGCCTATGCGCTGGGCCAAAGCTCCAAGGTGATCTACAAAGGGGCCGGAGTGCAGGATCGCATCGGCATCTTCAAGGATGACGGCAGGGCGCCGGGCGAATCCAATCCGCCGCTGGCCGTGCTGCCTGTCGGAGCGGACGCCGACGGGATAGCCAGCTTCGACGGCATCTGGGCGCCGGGCGGCTATCGGGCCATTTTGTTGAAGGAGGGCGGATACGGGATCGGCGCCTCGGCGGTATTTTATGTATCCGAGCCTGCGCTCGCGAGCCGGATGCTGCTGAAGGGCGCGATCGACAGCCGGCACAAGCTTAGCGGCAAGCTGGCGATCTCGTCTCCTTCGTACGGAGGGCCGGCCCGGCAATATGCCTTGTATTGGGGAGACGAATACGGACGCTTGCCGGCTATGGAACCGTTCGCGGTGATCGAGGCCGGAGCGGGTGAGACGATGTACGAGTTCGATAGAGCCGCAGTACCCGCAGCGGCGAAGTCGATCGTTGCGGCTTCGCGTCAACTGGGCTACGAATCGACGGCCGTCGCCACGGAGCGGCTGCCTCAGATCGGTGTTCAACCGGTCGTGCTCGAGGATTTCGCCGATGTGACCGACTGGACGTGGCTGAGTAATGCCGCGATCTCGGCGGCGGACGGCATCGGCCAGATCACGGTCAACGCCGGCAGCTCGTACGGCAATACGGGGATGAACGCGATTTACGATCTGACGGATCTGCCGCTGCTCCGCTTCAAGGTCGAAGGCATGGACAGCGGCGCAAAATGGGCGCTTAAGGTAAACACGCAGTCGTTCAGCAACAACGGGGATATTACGATCCAGGGCGATACGACGAATACGGGCGAGCAAATATTCAATCTGCGGCAAATGACGGGCTGGAGCGGCGCCAAAAGCTTCGTCATCAAGCTGTACGTCTCCGGCGGAGCGGGCAAGTCCGTCCGGGTCAGCGGGTTGACGGCGATGCCGATCGATCCCGTGCTCGGCGTGCCGGCAGCGCCGACCGGCGTCAGTGCGCTGCCGCGAGACGGTGCGGCGATCGTGAGCTTCGAGCCGTCCGCCGACGACGGCGGCAGCGAAGTGCTCAAGTACACGGCGACTGCATGGACCGACGGAAATGCGGTCTTGTCGGCGGAGGGCGCGGCCAGCCCGATCACGTTGAGCGGCCTTGCGAACGGCACGGCTTACACGTTCACCGTGACGGCGACCAATGCGCAGGGCGATTCGCCGGCTTCCACGCCGTCGAACGAAGTAATTCCGGCGATCCAGGCGCCGGTCGCGCCGGTCAATCTGGTCGCGGCGGCGGGCGATGCGCAGGTCGCGCTGACCTGGGACGCGGCGGCGGATGCCGACAGCTATGCCGTCTACCGCTATGAAGGCGCGGCAGCGCCGGCGGACGCTGCGGACTGGCAGCTCATCGGGATGAGTGTGACAGGTACGACTTACACGGTGACGGGCCTTGCGAACGGCAAGCGTTATGCGTTCGCGCTGAAGGCTGCGAATGCGGGAGGCGAGAGCGACTACTCGGCGGCTGCGGTAGCGACGCCGACGGCGGTAGTGCCGGCTGCGCCGGCCGCGCCGGAGCAGCCGATCGCCGTGGCGGGCGACGGTCAAGTCACGCTGACGTGGGACGCCGTAGCGGGAGCCGACAGCTACGCAGTGTACAGCTATGAAGGCGCGACTGCGCCGGCGGATGCAGCGGACTGGCGGCTCGTCAAGGCGAGCGTGGCCGGGATGACGTACACGGCGACGGGCCTTGCGAACGGCAAGCGCTATGCGTTCGCGGTGAAGGCTGCGAACGCGGGAGGCGAGAGCGATTATTCGGCGGCTGCGGTCGCGACGCCGACGGCGCCGCAATCCGAGACGCCGGGCAATCCGTCCGTGCCGGTCATCGACAATGCTCCGATCAAGTCGGAGAGCGGCAGCATCGTCGTTCCAGTCGGCCGGGCAGGCGAAGTGAGCCTGGGCGATGCGGTCCGCATCACGCTGCCGGCAGGTGCGGCGGATCAGGAGCTGCGGATCACGATAGAAAAGCTGGCAGATACGACGCAGTTGAAGAACGGACAGGGTCTGCTCGCCAGCAACGTGTACGAGATATTGAAAAACGTAGCCGGCAGCTTTAAAATTACGGTCACGCTGTCGCTGAAGTTCGATCCGTCGACGGTTGGCGAAGGCCGGCGGGTCGCGATCTTCTACTACGACGAGACCAATAAAGTATGGGTAGAAGTCGGCGGCAAGGCAGAGGGCAACCGGATTACGGCCGAGGTGAACCATTTCACCAAGTTCGCGGTGCTGGCGGTCGACGTGAAGCCGGACGACAACGGCGGGACAATGGAGCCGTTGCCGACGTTCTCGGACATCGCCGGACACTGGGGAGAGAAGGCCATTCGCAGCGCGGCGGGCAAAAAACTCGTGAGCGGCTATCCGGACGGCACGTTCAAGCCGAACAAATTCGTGACGCGCGCAGAATTCACCGTAATGCTGATGAACGCGCTGCAGAAGGAAGCGGCAGATACGGCGCCGGCCTTCAAGGATCAGGACAAGATCGGCGCATGGGCGGCGCATGCAGTGACGCAGGCGGTCGCGTCGAGCATCGTTCACGGCTATGAGGACGGCACGTTCCGTCCGAATGCAGCGATCACCCGTACGGAGATGGCGGTCATGATCGCCAAGGCGCTGGGACTGCCGCAGGATGCCGCAGCCGACACGGGCTTTGCGGACGATGCGAAAATCCCGCAGTGGGCCAAAGCCTCGGTGAAAGCGATCCATGAGCTGGGCATCGTCAACGGACGCGGAGCGGGCAAGTTCGCACCGGCAGAGTCGGCGACTCGCTCGGAAGCGGTGACCATGCTGCTCGGAATGTTGGAGCACCAAGGCGAGCAATAAAAATGAAATGGCAGGCGCAGCGCAGGGGAGGGATTCCCTCTCGCGTTGCGTCTTTCTTTTTCCTAACGGAAGGAAGCAGTCTACAAAAGCATCCGTCTCTTGTATAATTTAGGAAGTCGAAAGGAGCCTGATCGAGCATGTACGAGTACACTTTTGTTGAGACGTCGCTTGGCGGATTTTTTACTTCCGCAACACACCGTGAGACGATTGAAGCCTATGCCCAGCAGGGGTGGCGGTTGGTGCAGGTATTGCCGACGAATTATAACGGGCATGGGAAACCGGAGGGATACGAGATTATTTTCGAGAGACCGCTGCCGGACAATGAATAATTCAAGCCGCTGAGCGATCTGCTATTCATTTTATCCGGACCATTTGGGAGGCACGGCGAGTGAAAAAATTGTTGGCCGGAACGGCGTTGCTGGCAGCCGGCATCGGTCTGTATCTCACCGCGTACGTGCAGGCATCCCGCATCTTGCCGCAAATCGGGCAGTGGCCGACCGCGAAGGGCAGGCTCTGGGTTGCGTACCGCGAAGTCGGGGCGGTGGCACCGTCGCGATTCGGCATCCTGCTGTGCGTGGTGGGCATCGCGCTGCTACTGTGGGGGACGTTCGAGCAGGAACTGGCTGCGTTGTGGCGGACGAGTGCGGCGAAGATCAAGGAGAATTTAAATCAAGAGCCCTGGGCAGAAACCCCCGGCAAGCCGATCGACGGCGAGCGGGGCGATGAGCCGTCACGATTATGACGAAGCAAAGACGGATCGCGACGTTGGTCATACTGGTGCTGGCTGCGCTGCTGATCGGCATCAGCTGGTTCGAGAATTTGCGGGAGTATAAGGCGGCAGGCTTGCCTGCATCCCGCTTTTTGGACCACCGGATCGAAGCGGGCGGCGAGCCCGGCGAGTCGTTTTTCCTGTACTACGCTGCGAACAACGATGACAAACGGGTGCCAATCGCTTTCGAGAACGATGCGCTGCCGAATTTGCACCTTGATCCCGTTTATCTGTACGGCGATTATGGCCGGCTCCGGCTGTACAGGGCGCTCGCCAGCTTCAGACCTGTTGATGAAGACGCCAAGCCGCGCGAGGAACCGCTTGTCGTCACTGCGATGAAGGTCTACTACGCGAACGGCGACTCGGCGGAAATGCCGATCGGCGAGTTGATCGTAAATGCTGGCGCTGCCGTGCGTTCGGATGACACCGCCGTCCTCGGGACGTCTAAGCCCGCCGCGTCTACGGAGCCAGGGGGCAGCGCATCTGCGGCCTCGTCGCTTGCCGAGTTTGCGAGCGGCGGCGCCAGTTCGAACGGCAGCGGCTATGGTTCGTTTACGATGAACGAGTCCGCGACATTGCGCAGCGTGACATCCGCCTACACAGCGGTGCTCGGCGACGCCTTCCGTATGGAGATAAGCGTGAACGGAAAAGTATCGCCGCTGCCCGTCGCGGTTAAAAAGGGCGATCAGGTCAAAATTGCCTACGCCTTCTTTGTGACCGAAAGCTCGAAACTGGCGATGATGCCCCTCTCGCTGCGGCTCGCGGCCGAGCTGGTGGATGATCAGGGCAAGACGCAGCTGCGACCTGTGTGGGCCGAGCATGCGCCGTATCCGACCAAAACAGCCCTGCGGCAATTCGCAAAAGCGCAAAGGAGCGATACCCCATGAGAAGGAGTTGCCGTTTGCTCGCCTGGGGGCTGCTGCTCGCGTTGTTCGATTTTCGCATCGGCGGCATTGACCTGCTGCCGGACGCACTCGGTTACTTGCTCGCGCTCATCGGACTGTCGCGGTTCGCAGATCGGCATCCGGCGCTCAGAGCGGGGCAGTTTTTCGCTGCCGGGCTGCTGCTGCTGGCAGTGGCGAGTTTTTTCGGCAGCCGGGGCATTTCTACACCGCTCGGTGAACGCGATCTTTTGGTCACGCCTGCCCGGCTCTCCTACTCGGCGCTTGCCGTCGCGCTCTCGCTTGCGCTGACGTGCTGCCTTTGCGTCGGCCTGGGCCGGCTCGCCGAGACGAGCGGCAGCCGTGCGCTCGGCGGACAGTTCCAGGTGCTGCTCATATTCAGCCTGCTGCACGGCGGGCTTTTGCTTTTCCTGCTTCCGTTCGGCTTGAACGGGTACCGGGATCTCACACTCGGCACGGCGCTGATCGGGGGCGCACTCGGCATCGTGCTAACCATCTCCCTGATTGTGCTTGTGCGGCGCGCGGGCCGTTTGCCGGACATAGACGCAGGCGATGTTCACCTGTCTTAAGTGTAAATTAGAGAATAGCAGCGGCTTAAAGCCGCAACGCTATTCTCTTTTTTGGTTGTATTCGAACGTACAATCATATAATATGAACTTAAATGAACTTATATAAACCAAATAAAACATTTCGGAGGTTCACAATCATGGAAAACCGCTACGCATCCCATCCCCGCGAAGTCAAAGCATTCGATACGGCGCGCCTGCGCGAGGAGTTCCTGATCGAAGAGATGTTCAAGCCGGACCAATTGACGCTGACCTATACGCATGTCGACCGCTTCATCGTCGGCGGCGCGCTGCCGGTCAGCGGCACGGTCAAACTGGAGGCGGACGCCAAGGCGATCGGTGCGGCGACCTTCCTGGAACGCCGGGAGATCGGCATCATCAATGTCGGCGGCGCGGGCACGGTGACCGTCGACGGTGAGCAGTACGCGAT
Organism: Cohnella sp. 56; assembly: GCF_037963805.1. Classification (NCBI taxonomy): domain Bacteria; kingdom Bacillati; phylum Bacillota; class Bacilli; order Caryophanales; family Paenibacillaceae; genus Cohnella; species Cohnella sp. 56. Next base: position 81,095 of record NZ_JAZDQE010000014.1, read on the forward strand.
GGCGAGCAAGGATTGCCTGTACATCGGCCTCGGCGCCAAGGAAGTGCTGTTCGCGAGCGACGACGGCGCGCAGCCGGCCAAGTTCTACCTGAACTCGACACCTGCGCACAAGACGTACCCGACCGTGAAGGCCGCGATCAGCGAGGCGTCCCCGAACCATCTGGGCAGCCTGACCAATTCCAACGAGCGCACGATTTACCGCTACATTCACACTGGCGGCATCCAGAGCTGCCAGCTCGTCATGGGCATGACGCTGCTCAAGGACGGCAGCATGTGGAATACGATGCCTTGCCATACGCACAACCGCCGCTCCGAGGTTTACTTCTACTTCGACATGCCGGAGGACGGCGTCGTATTCCATCTGATGGGCGAGCCGCAGGAGACGCGCCATCTGGCCGTTCGCAACGAACAGAGCGTCATCTCCCCAAGTTGGTCGATCCACAGCGGCGTGGGCACGAGCAGCTACACATTCATCTGGGGCATGGCCGGAGAGAATCAAATTTTCGAAGATATGGATGCAGTGGCCATGAAGGATATAAAATAGTAGGAAACAGGTAGGATTGGAGATTCGGCAATGAACCCTCTGCGCAGACACGAGATGATCATGGAGATGCTGCTGGCCGCGAACGAGGTAACGGTGGCGGAGCTAAGCGAACGGCTTGAGGTAACGGGGAAAACGATCCGCGAGGATCTCGCCAGGCTAGAGGAAAAAGGGCTGCTGCGGCGGATGCACGGGGGTGCGGTATTGGCCCAGTCCGATCAGCTCGGCATTCTGTCTGCCAAAAATCCGATCGCGCGCCATGCCGCCGAGAAGACGGAGGTCGCGAAGCTGGCCGTCTCCCTGATCGAGCCGAACGATATCGTCGCGCTCGACGGTGGCACGACGACCCAGGAGATGGCGCGGCAGCTGCCGAACCAGCCGATGACCGTCGTGACCAACGATATCGTCATCGTCAGCGAGCTGCTGCGCAAGGATGCGATCCGTCTCGTCGTCCCCGGCGGCTACCGCGTCCGCAATATGCTGGTCGGCGCCGAGGCGGTCGCCTATGTCCGCAAGCTGAATATACGCAAGGCGTTCCTCGCGGCGACGGGGGTTCAGCCGGACTCCGGATTCACGATCTATACCGGCGAGTTCAGCGAGATGAAGCGTGCTCTGATCGAGACGGCGCAGCTGTCCTATGTGACTGCTGACCATCACAAGTTCGGGCAGGGCGCCCTGTTCACGTTCGCGCAGTTGACCGAGGTGGAGGCCATCGTGACCTCCGCGGGGCTGCCGGCGGAGACGGCGCAGCAGTACAGGAATGCAGGCGTGAAGCTTATTATTAACGATGAGAAGGAATGAGTGCGAATGCTGTTCGACTTAACCGGCAAGACGGCGCTGGTCACCGGCGCTTCGGGAGGACTGGGTCAGGCGATGGCGATCGGGCTGGCCGAGGCAGGCGCCAGGATCGTCGCCGTATCTTCCTCTAATTGCGATGCGACGGTAGCGGCCGTCCGCGAGATCGGCGGCACGATCGGCCAGATCTCCGCCGACCTGAGCAAGATCGAGGGACTCGAGGGCGTATTCGCCGAAGCGCTGGCGATGTTCGGCGCCGTCGATGTTCTCGTCAACAATGCGGGCACGATCCGGCGCGCGCCGGCCGCCGACCATGCGGCCAAGGACTGGTACGACGTCATCGACCTGAATCTGAACTCGGTCTTCTTCCTCAGCCAGCTGGCCGGCCGTCATATGATCGAGCGCGGCAGCGGCAAGATTATCAGCATCGCCTCCATGCTCTCCTATCAAGGCGGGATCAACGTGCCCGGCTATACGGCGAGCAAGCATGCGGTCGCGGGCATCACGAAGGCGCTCGCCAACGAATGGGCGAGCAAGGGCATCCAGGTCAACGCGATCGCGCCGGGCTACATGACGACGAACAACACGGCGCCGATCGTCGCGGATCAGGCACGCTATCAGTCGATCACTGATCGCATCCCCGCAGGACGCTGGGGCAGCCCCGACGATATGAAGGGGCCGGTCGTATTCCTAGCCTCGTCGGCTTCGGATTATATGAACGGGCATGTGCTGTGCGTGGACGGCGGGTGGCTGGCGCGATGACGACGGGCAGAGAGCAGAGCGAATTGATGCAGTCGCTGGCGGCGAGCAAGATCGTCGCCATCATCCGCGGCATTCCGGAGGACAAGGGAGACGCGACCGCCGAGGCGCTGGCCGAGGGCGGCATCGTGTTCCTCGAGGTGACGCTGAACACGGACGGCGCGCTCGGCATGATCTCGCGGTTCCGCGAGCGCTATGCGGGCCGGATGCGGATCGGGGCCGGCACGGTGCTCGATCTGGCGCAGGCCAAGGAAGCGGCGGCCGCGGGCGCGGAGTACATTATCTCGCCGAACCTGGATCTCGAGGTCGTGCGCTTCGGCGTCGAGCAGGGCATCGAGGTGTGGCCGGGCACGATGACGCCGACCGAGATCGTAGCGGCGTACAAGGCAGGGGCTTCGGCGGTCAAGGTATTTCCGCTCGGCAGCCTCGGCGTCGGTTATCTCAAGGAAATCCGCGCACCGCTGAATCATATCCCGATGGTGGCGACGGGCGGCGTGAACCTGCACAACATCCGGTCCGTGCTGGACGCCGGCGCAGTGGCCGTCGGCCTCGGCGGCAACCTCGTCGACAAGAAGCTCGTCGCGGACGGCGACTTCAAGGCGCTGGCACAGCTGGCGCGGGCTTACGCCGACGAGGTCGCGAAGGCTTAGGCAAGAGCAAGGCAAGGGCAAGGCAAGAGCAAGGCGTGGGCAAGGCTTGGGCAAGGCATGGGCAAGGCAAGAGCAAGGCAAGGGCAAGGCAAGGGCAAGGCAAGGGCAAGGCAAGGGCAAGGCTTGGGCAAGGCAAGGGCAAGGCAAGAGCAAGGCAAGAGCAAGGCATGGGCAAGGCAAGAGCAAGGCAAGGGCAAGGCAAGGGCAAGGGCAAGGGCAAGGGCAAGGGCAAGGGCAAGGGCAAGGGCAAGGCATGGCAAGGCAAGAGCAAGGCGAGAGCAAAGTTGGCTGCCATCCGGCCCGCTTCGCTGCTTGAACAATTCGTCGTTTGCAGTTATGATGTCATTATTGAACGCGCGTGAAGCACACCGCCTCTCCTTTTGGAGTTGGCGGTTTTTTGCGTTTACTCGCGGGAAAAGGAGGAGGGGGCAGGATGGATATGTTTGAAAAGCAGCACGAAATCTGGCTGGGGGAGCAGGCGAAGCATCGCACGGGCGAGTCGCGCCGCCGTCTCGTCGAAGGTCACGGCGAATCGGAGAAGCTGTTCGCAAAGGAGGTCTGGTGGCCGCTCAAGGGCAACTTCGATTTTTTGCACGCAGAATACGAGCTTGCGAATCATCGCGACGGATCGTTTTACCTCGACTTTGCCTATGTGCGTCCGCCGCATTTAGTCGACTGGGAGATCGACGATTTTGCGACGCACGGCAAGCATGTTAACCGGCGAACGTTCGAATACGAGCGAGAGAGGCAGAATCACCTCATCTTGGACGGCTGGAAGGTATTCCGTATACCGTTGGACATGCTCAAGGAACGGCCGCAGAAATGTCGGCAGTTTGTGCTGCAGGTGATGGGCAAATTGTACGGGGATTTCGGGACCGCGAATGAACCCGCGCTCACTTTAAACAAGCGTGAGATCATTCGCCTCGCGGCCCGGTACCAGCGGCCGTTTACACCCGAGGAAATAAGTGTGCCGCTGGCCATCAGCCTGCAATACGCCCGCAAGCTGCTGCACGAACTATCCGATGAAGGGTGGTTAGCCGCCGCATCGGGCACGACGCGCGTTCGTACCTACAGCTTGGGAGGGAAGGCAGAGTTATGGAAAAGAAAATGAGGATGGAGCGCGCCGGGTGGAAAAGAGATGTGCCACATCCTTATATGTCGGGCGAGGCGCGATTGCGGCGCGATAACGATGCGGTACATTCTTATTTGTGGAGATAGACGGTATTGCGGGGAAATAACGATGTGCCGCATTCTTATATGTCGGGCGAGGCGCGATCGCGGGGAAATAGCGATGTGTCACATTCTTATATGTCGGGCGAGGCGCGATTGCGGCGCGATAACGATGTGCCACATTCTTATATGTCGGGCGAGGCGCGATTGCGGCGCGATAACGATGTGACACATTCTTATGTGTCGGGCGAGGCGCGATTGCGGCGCGATAACGATGCGGTACATTCTTATTTGTCGGGCGAGACGGTATTTCGGGGAAATAACGATGTGCCACATTCTTATGTGTCGGGTAGGCGCGATTGCGAGCAAACAAAACGACGCATCGTTATGCCACCGAGCCTGTGTCGGCGTAGGTGCAATAGCGATGCGTCGGGATGTTATCGGATTACCACTTGAACTTGCCGACGGCCTCGGTCAGGCTGCCGACGACTACCTGCAGCGAGGCGGCGGCAGTGGCGATCTCCTCGCTGAGCGAGAGCTGCCTGCCGGTAGCCGCAGCGACGAGATTGGTTTTCTGCGCGTTGTCCTGCGCGGTGCGGGAGGCTTGATCCATGCTGGCGGCGACCTCCTCGGAGCCGGCCGACATCTGCTCGGTGACGGCGGAAGCTTCGCTTACCTGCGTCGCAACTTGCTTGACGGTGCGGAGAATCTCCACGAAGTCCTGTTCGACCTGCTCCATCATCGCGTCCCCTGTCTCAGAGCGCGCGAGCGTCGCATCCATCTGCTCGGCGGCGCTCGCGATGCCGCTTCGCGTATCGGCGATCAGGTCGTGAATGCCGGCAGCGGACTTCATGGAGTTGGCCGCCAGCTTGCGAATCTCCTCGGCTACGACGGCGAAGCCACGGCCATGCTCCCCTGCACGGGCGGCTTCGATCGAAGCGTTGAGCGACAAAATATTCGTCTGCCCCGCGAAGCCCGTAATGTTGTCCGCAATCGCGCCGATCCGGTCCGACTTCACCCGCAGCTGATCGACGATCTCGGACAATCCGCGTACGGACGCGAGAATCTCTTCGAGCTGGCGTCTGAGCGATCGCACCTTGCCGTTGCTTTGCTCGGCCACTTTCTCCGCCTCGGTCGTATGATCGGCGATCGTGCCCATGCTGTCCGCGATGCGGCCGACGCCGTGCGCCATCTCCTCGATTGCCCTGCTCGTCTCGGAGGCGATGGAGGATTGAATCTCGATCTGGGAGCGTACATCCTCGATGTGAGCGACCGATTCATGGGTGGCCTGGGCGGATGCCGCCGCGCCTGCCGCCAATGTCCGCGACGACGTCTCCACCACCTGCGTATGCGAGGAGATGCTCTCGGCCAGTCCGCGGATCTGCACGATCATGGCGTCGACGGATTGATCGATCTGCCCCAGTTCATCCTGTCCGTACTTGTCCAACGGCGCGTAGGCCAGATTGCCGGAGGCTACCGAACGCGTCTTGCGCAGCACGTTGCCGATCGTACGGCTAAGCTTAAAAATCAGGTAGGCGCCAAGGGCGATGAACACGATCCAGACGACGATCAGCACGCTGTAGATGGTGGCCGATGTCGCCTTGGCGTCCTTGCGGATCGCTCCGGTCTCATCGTCTGCATACTTGTTCATGATCTCGCCGAACGCGGCCACGCTGTCGTGGCCCTGCCTGAACTTCGAGAGCAGCAGCGCCTCCTGCGCCGGATCGATCTTCTGCTGCTGAAGCGTTACCGAGGCTTGCTGGGACCAGACGCGGAACCCATTCTGAAAGTTCACCATAATCTCGCTTATCTTTTGGCCTGTCGTCGGATGCTGCAGATTTTCCAAGCCTTCGCGCTTGATGATGTCCGTCGCGCCGCCGATCGCTTCGTTGATTTTCTTCACCTTGGTCCGGTAATCGTCGAGCGTCTTTTTCCTATCCTCATCGGACAATCCCGCATAGCGGATGAGCACATAATCCGACAGCGCCTGCTGCATGTCGCGGTCGGAGCTTAGCACTGCTACTGTCGAGCGATAGGCGGTCTCGTAGAGCGTCTCCGACAGCCGGTTCGTGTTGGAGCCGATTAATTGAAGCAGGTATACGGCCGTAACCGCAAACAGGAGAAGCGGGATCGTAAATAACAAAATCAAGCGGACCTTTACTGAGACAAACATAATTTGAATCGCTCCCTTATGTAAAAATAAGCAGCCCCTGTGTTTTATTTATCGGGTGGCGTCGTCGGAATAAGAAGAGGAAATCATAAAAAATTATTATAAATCGCCAAATAATTAGCGAATTAGTATTTGTTATTTATTATAAAAGTCATTTGTTAGTCTCGGGCGCCACAAAAAACCGCGCCGTGCATAAGCCCCAAGGGTTCGAGGCATATGCACGGCGCGGTCGACAACAGAGATGACGGACTGCAATTCATCGCGGCATCGGCGACGGATTCGGCCGCGAGAGAAATGCCGCTACCGCTGCCGGGCCGCTGCGTTGAACGCTTGTTGGATGCGGGCCAGCAGCGCGCCGTCGGTCAGGACGTCGTAGGCGGTGAGCGCGAGCGTCTTGGCGCCCAGCACCATGCCTTCATAGGCGCGGGGCAGCTGCGCGGCATCCCGGAATTCAAGCGAATGCAGCGCATAAGGCGCGTCTACGACCTTGATATAGCCATGCACCGCGGGGCAGCGCAGCGACACGTTGCCAAGATCGAGCGAGCCGTTGTCGTGACCGGACACGATCTCGTCCGCAGCGACGCCGCCGTCGATCAGATTGGCGGTAAACGCGTCGGACAGCGCCTCGTTCGTGCGGAGCTCGTCGTAGGAATACTCGTAGTTGCTGACGGCGAGCCTGCTGCCCGTCGCGATCGCGGCCGCCTCGGCGCATGCGTTCACCTTGCGGACGAGCTCATCCGTATACGCGCGGCTCTTGGCGCGTACGTAGAAGCGGGCGGCAGCGTAGTCGGGAATGACGTTCGGCGCCTGGCCGCCGTGGGAGACGATGCCGTGAATGCGGGCGTCGCTGCGCGTCTGCTGCCGCAGCGCGCCGACGCCGTTGAAGAGCTGGATGACCGCATCCAGCGCATTGATGCCGTCCTCCGGATTGGCCGCCGCATGCGCGGCTTTGCCGAAAAATTCATATTGCAGCGCGTCCATCGCAAGCGACGAGCCCGAACGCTCGTAGCTGTGGTACGGATGCGCCATCAGCGCCGCGTCCACATCGTCGAACAGGCCTGCGGCGGCCATGTCGACCTTCGCGCCCTTCGTCTCCTCGGCGGGTGTGCCGTACACGCGCAGGATGCCGCCGGTCTCGTCGAGCAGCGGCATCAGCCCCGCAGCCGCCCCGAGCGCCATCGTGCATATCAGATGATGCCCGCAGGCGTGGCCGATCTCCGGCAGGGCGTCGTACTCGGCCAGCAGGGCGACCGTCGGTCCCGGCTTCGCCGACTTGTACTCGGCGACGAAGGCCGTGGCGAGTCCGAGCGTACCGCGCTCTACTGTGAAGCCGAGCGCCTCCAGCGCTGCGGTCAGACGTTCGGAGGCGAGGCGTTCCTCGTGCCCGAGCTCAGGATGCGCCGCGATGAAGGCCGCGATCTCCCGCAGCGTCGGCGCATAAGCGTCTATCGTCTCGCGAATCCGCGATTTGTCCGGCATGGCATGCTCGTTCATCGGTATTCCTTCTCTCGTTTTCATATTGAAGCCATATACCGCGAAGTGTAACACAATTACCCCCGCAGTTAAAACGGATCCGGATTTATGTCGTATAATTATAGTCAAGATGACATGATATTGCATTCAATTCGGCATCCAGTCCATGATATCTTGTGGAGGTGTCGTATATTTGAAGGGAGAGAGCTGGACATGATTCGAATCGGCATGCTGAGCTATTGGCACGTGCACGCGGAAGACTATACGAGGCAAGTGCTGGACAATCCGCATACGGAGATCGCGGCGATCTGGGACGAGCTGCCCCAGCGCGGAGCGGAGAAGGCGGACAAGTACGGCGTACCGTTTATCGCCGATCTGGACGAACTGCTCGCACGGGACGACATCGATGCCGTCGTCGTCGACGCGCCGACAAATATACATCGTGACGTGATGGTGAAGGCCGCACAGGCAGGCAAGCATATTTTCACGGAAAAAGTGGTGGCGTCCACCGTATCCGAAGCAAACGAGATCGCGGCGGCCGTCCGCGAAGCGGGTGTGAAGCTGACCGTCTCCCTGCCAAGGCTGTACGATGCCTACACGCAGTCGATTCTGGACGTCGTCGACTCCGGCAAGCTGGGCAAGCTGACGCTGGTCCGCGTCCGGCTGTCGCACAACGGTTCGACCGCGAACTGGCTGCCCGCCCACTTCTATTCGAAGGAACAATGCGGCGGCGGAGCGCTCATCGATCTGGGCTGCCACCCGGTCTACCTGGTCAGAAAGCTGCTCGGCCTGCCCGCGTCCGTAAGCGCTACCTTCGGATACGTGAGCGGCCGCGAGGTCGAGGACAACGCCGTCGCCGTATTCGCTTATCCGGACGGCGCGGTCGGTATTGCGGAAGCAGGCTTCGTCAACAGCCATTCTCCGTTCTCGATCGAGCTGCACGGTACGGAAGGGACGCTGCTGTACGGTTTCCCGGAGGAGCGGATTCAGGTGCGCAGCAACAGCGAGCCGGATAAGGGATGGGCCGAGATACCTGTAGGCGACAGGCTGCCGTACGCGTTCGAACAGTGGGTCGGCCATATTCAGTCGGGCACCGAGGCGACCGAGAATGTCGAATTGGCGCTTGATCTGACCAAGCTCATGGAAGCGGCGAACCGATCGGCCGCAGAGGGCAGGTCCGTGTCCTTGTCCGAACTTCGGGGCTAGCGTCCGATGGACGGCCAGGGCATCCGGAAGTCCGGCACAGCGATTCGCCAGTCCGAAGGGCAGCCATCCCGGCATCGAGCCGCCGACCAAGCGGTTCGCCATTCCGAAGCGCCTGCCGAGCGCCGCAGCGGCGAGCCGCCGTTCGCCTTCGCCCGCATGGAGCGGCGATCGGATGCGCTTGACCGGCTTGACCTGCGGTTCCGGTGGGGCGCGCTCGGCATCCGGGTGCTGCGCTGCCATCTGACCAAGTTTTCGCCGGGGCATGTGATTGCGCCGCACAAGCATTCCGAATATGAGTTCCACTTTATCCCCAAAGGCAAGGGAACGCTCATCGTCGACGATACGGTCTACCCGCTGCAAGAAGGGCTGTTCTACCTGACGGCGCCCGATGTCGTCCATGAGCAGCGGTCCGATCCGGAGGAACCCATGTACGAGCTGTGCCTGCACTGCGAGATCGAACGGCTGGCCGGTCCGGAGACGGACGAAGGCTGGGGAGATCCGCTGGAACGCCAGGAGTCGGAAGACTGCCTGCATCTGTTGCGGACGATGCCCGCCGTTCCGGCGCTTGACCGCTATCATGGGATGAACGCGTTTTTGGATGCCTACCGGGCCTGGGAGGACCAGCCTGTCGGCTTCTATACGACGCTCAAGCAGCATATCGTGCAGATTCTGCTGCGCGCTGCACGCGCGCATGCCGCGCCCGAGGCCGCTGGGAGCATACCTGCCCGCGATATGAAGGATCACCGCTTCCGGCTCGCCGTACAGTTCATCGAGGACAATGCGTCGCGCCCGATCTCGCTGGAGGAGGTCGCTCAGCGTGTGCAGGTGAGCCCTCGTCAGCTGCAGCGGATTTTCCGCAGCGAGGGCGGCACGGCATTCCGCGATTGGGTGGAGCATGTGCGCCTGCAGCGCATCGCCGAAGAGCTGCTGCGGTCGTCGCGTTCCGTCGAGGCGATCGCGGCCGGGCACGGCTATGGCAACCCGAACTATTTATACCCGGTATTCAAACATAAATTCGGCATGACGCCGTCGGCTTACCGCCGTCTGCACGGCATACGGCAACCCGGCGTCGCGCCAGAGGAGATGGATGATCATGGATAAAAGAGTCAAAGTCGGTATAATCGGTACGGGTGGCATCGCGCGCCATCACGTGTCGGCGTATCGCAAGCTTCCATATGTAGACATCGTAGCGGTCGCGGACGTGCTGTCCGGTAGAGCCCGGGAGTTCGCGGAGCGGGAGGGGCTCGCAGGCGCAGGCGCGTACGATAGCCATACCGAGCTGCTCGCGCATGATCTGGACGCCGTCAGCATCTGCACGCCCAATGCGTCGCATCACCGGACGAGCGTAGACGCGCTGCGCGCGGGCAAGAAGGTGCTGCTCGAAAAGCCGATGTCGGTCACGCTGGACGAGGCGCTCGAGATGGCGCAGACGGCAAAGTCGCATGACGGCATGCTGTCGATCGGCTTCCAGCCGCGCTACGATCCGAACATGAAGCTGCTGCAGGATATCGTGCAATCCGGCCGGCTCGGCAATGTGTACTATGCGGAGACGGGCGGCGGCCGCAGGCGCGGCATGCCGGGCGGCACCTTCATCAGCAAAGCGCTCGCCGGCGCGGGCGCAATGGCAGACATCGGCTGCTATTCGCTCGATATGGCGCTCAATACGCTCGGCTATCCGCGTCCGGTGTCGGTATCCGCGTTCACGTCGAATCACTTCGGCACGAACCCGCTCTATCATCCCGAAGCCGCGAAGTTCGAGGTAGAGGACTTCGGCGTGGCCATGGTCCGCTTCGACAACGACCTCGTGCTGCAGTTCAAAATTTCCTGGGCAATGCACATGGACACGCTGGGCGCCACGATGTTCCTCGGCACCGACGCAGGCCTCAAGGTGACGCCTGCCGGCTCCGGCCCGTGGGCGGGCGTCTGGGATGGCTCCATCGGCAGCATGACGCTGTATCATGACGACTTCGGCGGCCACACCTCGACGGCTGTGCCGCTCGTCGGGCATTCGCTTAACCTGTTCGACGAGAAGGTGCGCGACTTCGCCGAAGCGGTGCGCGACGGCCGCCCGGCCCCGATTCCCGGCGAGCAGATTCTCATCCAGCAGGCGATCATCGACGGCGTCCAGCGCTCCGCCGATCAGCGCCGCGAGGTCGAGATCAAGCTGCCGGACTGAGCGTATGATGTGAAAAGAGGACGAAACAAAAAAGAGGGCGAAGCGGATGGATGTCCGCTTCGTCCTCTTTGAGTTGCGCGGCTTGGCCCGGCGCGAGGGTGGGGGGCGCGTTGTGCGGCAGTGCCGCACAACGAGGGCAGTGCCCGCCGCAGCATCTTCACGCGATGCCCTGCAGACGCTCCGCGAGCACCCTCATCATCCCGCGCGGCACCTGCGCGTCGCGGAAGCACAGGGCGAGCAGCTGCTCCTTGCGGAGGGCGAGCAGAGACGTGCGGCCGACGGCGACGCAATCCGCGGATCGCGGGCCGCTGTCGATGATCGCCATCTCTCCGAAGTATTCGCCCTTGCTCAGCGTCGCGATCGCGCGTCCTTCCCTGCGTACGCTGACGGCGCCGTCGACGACCGCATACAGCGTGTCGCCGTACTCGCCGGTTTTGCAGATCGTCTTGCCGGCCGCATATTCTTCCTCCTGCACGAGCTGCGCGAGGTCGAGGAAGCCCTCCGGGCTAAGATGCTGGAACAACGGCACCTGCTGAAGTACGAGCACACGCTTCAACAAGGCGGCATTGCCGGACAAGCCGCCTGCGGCATCCGATTGGAACGGGGCATCCGCGGAGCCTGTGCCGGCCGCAGCCGCTTCACGCTCCGCCGCGTCCGCACTGTCTGTGCTATCCGAGCCGCCAGCGAATCCGGCAGCCCCGGCTACGGCAGTTACCCCGCTGCTTGCGCCGCCTTCAGCCTTCTCTGCGCCGGTCCCGGCTCCGGCGACGGTCGCCAGCGCGTCCCGGGTCCGGCGCGACAGCAGCTTCATCATCTCGACCGCCATGCTCGGCCGATCGGTCATCCGCTCGTTGAATACGTCCGAGTCCAGCTTCCACAACCGGACATCCTCCTCCGCCACGATCGTAGCCGTTCTCTCGCCTTGCGTCAGGACGGCCATTTCGCCGAAGTATTCCTCGCTCCGCAGCTCATGCACGCGCGTATCGCCCTTGAAGACGCCTACCTTGCCGCTCTCGATCATATACAGACAGTCGCCGGGCTCGCCTTCACGGATGATAATGCTGCCTGGCTCCGCCGATACCTGCTCGAGCGTGTCCGCCAGCAGCGCCAGCTCGGCGCGCGGCACGTCGTGGAACAGGCTGATTTTCTTCAGCAGCCGCACCTGTCCTACCTGCAGAGCCGCCCGTGCATCTGCGGCAGCGCCATCGAGCCCTGCACGCTCGTAAGCCGCGAGCTGCGCGAGCCATGGATCGCCTTGCCCTGCGAGCCATGCCCAATGCAGCGCCGCATCTCCCGTCCTGGAGGTCTTGGGCAGCTCTCGCGGCGCCGACATGAGCTTGACGAGCGCCGCGCGCAGCGGACCTTGGACCGTCTGGTCGACGACTTCGGTTGCATTGGCCTGCCGCTGACCGTCGCCTTCGGTCCAGTTGGCGTAGACGGCCTGCATCGCCCGTTCGTCGTAGATGAGCGACAGCAGCTGGAAGATCCGCCGGCAGATGCCTGCGCGAATCTCGGCGATGCTGCCGGCGAGCTCCCCGCCTGCCGCCATGCCGGCGACAGCGCCGCCGTGCTCGCTGTATTGCTCGTCGAGCGCGAGCTCCAGCCGGACGTACCGCTCGGCCTGTGCGCCGGTCACGGCGGGCAGGTCCTTGTGCAAACGCAGCAGCGACTCGAGGATCCGATCCCGCAGCGCGTACCCGGCGTCCTCATATGCGGCGAACAGCGCATCCCTCGCCGACGGCGTGCCGATCCTTTCGAATACGGCAGGCAGGTGGAGGGCGATATCCTCTCGCCCGAGATATGGCCGCAGCGCGGGGACGATCTCCTCCGCGTCGTAGGCGGCGAGCGCCTCCACGGCGTGCCGCCGGGCAGCGCCGTCCGCCAGACGGTCGACGATCGGCGGGATGCACGCGGGCACGCGCAGCTTGGCCGCCGAGCCGAGCGCACGGACGGCGACCTGGCTCGAAGGGTCCCGCAGCAGTCCGAGCAGCGGCTTGTAGAAGCTGGGCACGCCGATCTGCCCGAACAAGGACGCCACGGCCATCCGCTCGACCTCGACCTCGCTCTCCGTCAGCCGTCTCAGCAGACCGACCGATCTGTACATGCCCTCGATGCCGTAATACTTCACGAGCGCAGCGATCGCGGCTGCCTGGACTTCGACCGATGCATCCGTCAGCCGATGCGAGATCGCCTCCAGATGCATTTCTTCCATATATGCGGCCAGCGCTACGACGGCTCTGGCGCGGACGGGGACGCTGGCCGCATCGAGCAACTCGAGCAGCCGCGTCTCCATGCCGGCGGGCTTGCGCTGCTCGATGTATGCGAGCGTTTCTTCTACAATTTGCGGCTCTGGACGGGCCAGCAAGCCGGGGAGATAAGGCGACAGATCGAACGCGTCGATGTCCTTGAGCAGGCGGAGCGCGTACAGCGCCTGCTGCGGGTCAGGCTGCCGGAGCGCATCGGCGAGCAGTGCGCGGCTCGCGGGATCCATGAAGTCCAGCTCGGCCCGCTGCGGATCGTCCTGTCCGGTCTTAAGCGTCGACAGCAGCGTTTGCAGATATGCCTTCTTGATCTTGAGGCCGGAGACGATCCCGACCAAGAGCAGCAGCGCGACGATATAGCTGAACTGCGCCGGCGCCAGCCAGCGGCTGAGCACGAGCAGCAGCAGCGCTGCGAGACCTTTGGAGCCGTTGCGGACGATGCCTTCCATGAAGTTCTTGGCTTTGGTGCGCCAGGCAGGAGGTACCGGGAACATGATAAGCTGGTTGGCTGAAGCGTAAAGCGTGTCTCCCAGCACCTTGTCGCTGCCCTTGGCGAGAACCGACATGGCGAGCACCGGCAGGAATATAAGACCGACACTGGCGGCCGCGAGCGTCACGGGAAACACGAGGAGCGCCGTCGTGACGCCGAATCGCGTGAGCACCCAACCGGACAGCGTGAGCTGGACGAGCAGCCCGGCAATGCCGGAGATGCCCTGGAAGCTGCCCATAAACCCTGCCAGCGCTTCGTTTTGCAGCGATTCTCTCAGCAGCACTTTGAACTGGTAGTCGATCAGCGTCAGCGACAGCGTGACCGATGCCGCGAGCAGGACCATATATTTCAAATGGGGAACGTTCTTGAACAAGCCGTCAGAACTGGCCCTGCCCGCAGCATGAGCTTTGATCGGAGCAGGAGATGCAGCGTGGCCTGCGGACCGTTCACCGCCTCGGCCCTTCAGCGCTACGATCGCGACGACGATCGCCAGCCCAGCGAGGACGAACGCCGCGAACATATAGAGGAGGTTGGCGGTGCCGATGACCGGGACGACGCCCCGGATGCCGAAGCCGCTCGCTACCGTGCCGAGCGTGCCGCCGCTGGCGACGAGCCCGATCATTTTTTTGGCCTTGCGTTGATCGAGCACCGATGTCGCGAACTGCCAGAAGCATACGATCATCAAAAAGTTGAACACATCGTACCCGACGTAAATGACGCGGAACACCCAGCTCAGCTCAAGTCCGACACCGATTCTGGAGATGAGGATGAGGGCGGCGACAGTCGGCAGCAGCCCAAAGAGCAGCCGCTCGATCCGTACGCGGTGGGCGTAGCGCTGAAAGACGAGGCTGGTCAGGATCATGGTCGCAGCCTGGGGCAGATACATGCCCGACAGCGCGGCGTTGTCAAAGCGGCTGAGGAATAGCGCATCGGCTGCAGTTCTTCCCAGGATAGAGGCGGCTACCGTACAAAAGAAGTAAAGGAACAGCAGCGCGACCTTTGCGTACTCTCCGCTGTCCTCCGCTCCCCGCGAGGGGAGCCGCCGCAGCATGGCACCGATTTTGTTGGCAATCAGACAGGTGAGCTCCTTTGAAAATGCGTGGATTGATCGTGCTCGGTGAAACGGCTAGCGGGGGAGTGGAGGAGGTCCTGCGATTTTCCTCACTTGGTGGATCGAGATTTTGTCCCCGTTTTCCTCATGGAACAATGTAGTACCCTTGACGTGATCGATGAAAAGAATGCCGTCGAGATGGTCGATCTCATGCTGGATGCAGCGGGCGAGAAAGCCCTCGGCCCGAATCGTCTCGGTCTCGCCCTGACGGTTCAGCGTCGTGATCGTGATCTCGTTGGCCCGCTTCACGATGCCCGCGTATCCGGGAAAAGACAGGCAGGCCTCGGCCCCGACCTGCTCGCCGTTCATGTCCACAATCTCGGGATTCACGAGCTCGACCAGACCTTCGCCGCAATCCATGACGATTACCCGGCGCAGGATGCCGATCTGCGGGGCGGCAAGACCCGCCCGCCCGTCCGTCGCATACAGCGTCTCCGCCATATCGTCCAGCAGCCGCTCGATCCGCGGTGTGATGCCTTCGGCCGGCCTCGCTTTTTTTCTCAACAGTTCATCGCCGAACGGCAGTATCGTTCGAATCGTCATCGGGTATTCCGCTCCTTCCAATATATAGCTTTATTTTACCGTCTGCACGGGATTTTGTGAACCGCCGGCCGCGACGATGAAAAAAATGGACCGGCAATCGACGAGATCGATTCCGGTCCATGATTCTGTATGGGTCAGCCCTTTTTCTGCGCGGCGATCGCTTCGGCCAGCTCGTTAAGCTCCGTCCAACGTTCCAGCAGGCTCTCCAGCTTCGTCTCCTGCTCGGCCAGCTCGGCCGTCAGCTGCTGCAGCCGGTACGAATCGCTGGCGGCTTCGTCCATCTGTCGGCCGAGCGCCGCCATACGCTCTTCGGCTGCGGCGATCCAGTCGTCGATTTGCTCCAGGTCTTTTTGATCCTTGTAAGACATTTTCAGCGCTTTGCTGCCCGAACGGGCATCGGAAGTGCCGCCTGTAGTAGTATCGTCGGATGCCGTCGCCGGCTTTTTGACCGTGCTTGCCGCCGTCCGGGCCGACTCGAGCGCCTGCTGCTTTTCCGCGTATGCCTGATAATCCGAGTAGTTGCCGGTATGCTGCCGGATGACGCCCGCCCCTTCGAAGCCGAATATACGGTCGACCGTGCGGTCCAGGAAGTACCGATCATGCGACACGACGAACACGACGCCTGGAAAATCGTCCAGATAGTCCTCCAGCACGGACAATGTCGCGATGTCCAGATCGTTGGTCGGCTCGTCGAGCAGGAGCACATTGGGCGCTTCGATGAGCACGCGCAGCAGCTGGAGACGTCGCTTTTCTCCGCCCGACAGTCTGGAGATTTGCGTCCACTGGGCCGCAGGCGGGAAAAGGAAACGCTCGAGCATCTGGGAGGCGGAGATGCGTTCTCCCTCGGCGGTCGTGATCTGTTCCGCACCCTCGCGGATGTACTCGATCACCCGCAAACTCTCGTCCATCTCCTCATGCTCCTGGGAAAACCAGCCGATCCGCACCGTCTCGCCGAGCTCCACAGAGCCGCTATCCGGCGTCAGCCGGCCTGCGATCAGCTTGAGCAGAGTCGACTTGCCGCTGCCGTTGCGTCCGACGATGCCGACGCGGTCCTCCGGCACCGCCGTGTAGCTGAAGCCGTCGATCAGCGTGCTGTCGCCGTAGCGCTTGGTCACATGATCCAGCTCCACGATCTTGCGTCCCAGCCGGGAGGAGGCGACGGAGATGTCGAGTTTGCCGCCGCTCGCCTTGGGCGTGGACGCCTTGAGCGCTTCATAGCGGTCGATACGCGCCTTTTGCTTGGTGGAGCGGGCTTGTGCGCCTCGTCTTATCCAGGCCAATTCGTTGCGCAGCAGGTTTTTGCGCTTCGCTTCGGATGCGGCCTCGCGTTCCTCCCGCTCGAGCTTGAGCTCGAGGAAGCGGCTGTAGTTCGCCTCATAGAAGAAGGCGCGCCCGCGGTCCAGCTCTATGATGCGGTTGCTCACCCGGTCCAGGAAGTAGCGGTCGTGAGTGACCATGAGCAGTGCGCCGCGGCGCTTCTGGAGCATGCTCTCGAGCCAGGCGACCGATTCGTTGTCGATGTGGTTGGTCGGCTCGTCGAGGATGAGCAGGTCCGACGGCTGCAGCAGCGCCGCCGCCATCGCCACCCGCTTGCGCTGGCCGCCCGACAGCGTGTCGACAGGCGCATCGAAGTCCGTGATGCCGAGCCTGGCGAGCGCGGTCTTGGCTTCGGTCTCCATCGCCCAGGCGTCCAGCTCGTCCATCGCCTGGCTCGCCGCGATCAGGTGCTCCTGCAGGCCGGGGCGCTCCGGCTCGCGGTCCAGCGCTTCGAGCGCCGCCGCATAGGCGCGCAGTGCCGCGAGCTGCGGCGAGTCGCCGCCGAGCACATGCGACAGCGCGGACTCGCCCGGCGCGAACGCCGGGTCCTGCGCCAGCATGCGGATGCGCGTGCGGCCCGCCGCGCTGATGCGTCCGGCGTCCGCGGGCTCGATGCCTGCCACCGCCTTGAGCAGGCTCGACTTGCCCGTGCCGTTCACGCCGATGATGCCGATCTTGTCGCCTTCCTCGATGCCGAAGGAGATGTCTTCGAAGAGGACCTTGTCCCCGTAGCTTTTTATCAGATGCTCGACCGTCAGGATCGTCGCCATATACGTTACCACTCGCTTCATATAGTAAATGACATGAATACACGTATCATAACACATTCCCGGTGAAGCCTGCCCGCGGCCGGCCGCATGGACGCATGCGGCATGGAGTAGCTATGCGACGGTGGCGTATGGCGGATGATGGATGGAGGAGGGCGGATGAAGGATGATGGATGATGGATGAAGGATGGCGGATGGAGAATGGCTAATGAGGGATGGCGGATGGCGTATGGCGTATGGCGGATGGCGAATGGCGAATGGCGAATGGCGGATGGCGGATGGAGGGCAGCGAAGTTACAGAGCGGCTCCGTCGAAGATGCGCTGGTGAGCAACTTCGTCAGAAGGCGGGCGGTAGGGGGCAGCAGCGGTCATACGTCGAAGGCCATGCGTTGGTGACGGGTGTCAGGGAGCGGCCATACGTTAGTCGGCAAGGTGTGTGACCGACTTGTACCGCCCTGGGCCAGTCGAATTTTCGCAGAGATCTTGCGGTAATTTTGCGCAGAAGATTTTTTTGAAATTGGACTTGCGTTGGGTGGGGGGGCGTGTTATATTATAAGAGTTCTTTTACAGGTCCTTAGCTCAGCTGGCAGAGCAGTTGACTCTTAATCAACGGGTCGTGGGTTCGATCCCCACAGGGCCTACCATCCCGTAAATGACGAGAACGGCGGCGTTTTATACGCACCGTTCTCTTTTGCTTTTATCCCGATGTTGCAGGAACGCGGGGCGGAAGCTTACCGGGACCCAACAAGCCGCATGCCCCCGCGCCAGATAAGAATGCCGCACATCGTTATTCCGCCGATCTGACTGCCCCCGCGCCAGATAAGAATGCCGCACATCGTTATTCCGCCGATCTGACCGCCCCCGCGCCAGATAAGAATGCCGCACATCGTTATTCCGCCGATCTGACCGCCCTCGCGCCAGATAAGAATGCCGCACATCGCTATTTCGCCGATCTGACCGCCCCAGCGCCGAATAAGAATGTCGCACATCGTTATTCCGCCGATCTGACCGCCCCCGCGCCAAATAAGAATGCCGCACATCGCTATTTCGCCGATCTGACCGCCCCCGCGCCGAATAAGAATGCCGCACATCGCTATTCCGCCGATCTGACCGCCCTCGCGTCAGAGAAGAATGTCGCACATCGTTATTCCGCCGATCTGACCGCCCCCGCGCCAGATAAGAATGCCGCACATCGTTATTTCGCCGATCTGACCGCCCCAGCGCCGAATAAGAATGTCGCACATCGCTATTCCGCCGATCTGACCGCCCCCGCGCCAGATAAGAATGTCGCACATCGCTATTCCGCCCATGCGATAAGGAGACAATGAGTTTCCGTTTCCGCGCCGGAATTTTTTTTGCATTAGGGGCTTGCCATCCTCGTCTACCCTGTGCTATATTATAAAAGTTCTTTACAGGTCCTTAGCTCAGCTGGCAGAGCAGTTGACTCTTAATCAACGGGTCGTGGGTTCGATCCCCACAGGGCCTACCACCTCTAAAGTTCAGGAGCAGCGACGTTTGACGTCACTGCTCTTTTTTATTTTTTGCAGGCCGCCGCTTGAGCGAAGAGGGCACCCCGCATAGAGACAAGTTTGTGCCCACTTGACTTTCAATTATCCTAAGACTAGGATTTCTCTATAGCGACGACGATGCCTCAATTCGAGGGAGGACACGAACGATGGACGCAAAGGATCCGGGAACCGCCGAAGATTTGCGCTTGTTCCGCATCTGGTCGAGAGCCTCGAGAGCGATCTTCAGCAATGTGGGACGGGACATCGAGAGTCACGGACTGAGTCCGGACAACTTCATGATCCTCGAGCTGCTGTACAACAAGGGCCCGCAGCCGATTCAGAAGATCAGCGAGCGGCTGTCGATACCGAGCGGCAGCATCACGTACGTCATCGACAAGCTGGAAAAGAAGGGCTACGTGGAGCGGCGCCAGAGCCGGGAAGACCGCCGAACGTCGAACGCGGTGCTGACCGACGCCGGCAGCGCGCTGTTCGACGATATTTTCTCCAAGCATGCAGCCATGATCTCCCGTAATCTGTCCGTCGCCACACCCGAGGAGAAGCGAATGCTGGCGGAGCTGCTCAAGCGAATCGGCGTCCATGCCGCAGCGCTCGGGGAAGAGCGGGACGATTAGCGGGGATACGAGGCTAACAGACGGTACGCGGTCGTCAGAACAACGCGGAGAACCAGGAGATCGCAGCAGTCCCGTAGCAGATTGCTCCCATCAGAAATAAAGGGGACATGAGCAGCGAGGGCAAGCTGTGCAGACGCATGCCGCCGCCGACCGCGACCGTCTTTTTCCAGAAAAGCCGACCGGCCAGGAGCAGCGCGATGTTGACCGCGAGCAGGAGACCGCTCATAACGTCCATCCTCCCGCGACAGACCGCACTCCGCCATTTCTAGAAACTCCAGTCCCTTTTAGCCCGGCACCTTCAACTCCAGCACCTTCAACTCCAGCAGCTTCAACTTCCACACTATCATCTCCGGCAAGTTCATCATTAGGCTCTTCATCTTCAGCGCCTTCAACGCACGCATATCCAGACACTGCATAGTCGTGATAGTCGCGAAGCTTCCCATGAATCTCCTCTCCTCCACAGGAACCAGGCGCCGCCGCACTCGATTCGCCAAGCTTCTGCCGCTCCAGCAGCGCCAGCGTCTGTGTGAGCGAGACGACGCGCCGCGCGAGCGAAGATATGGCGATCGTCAGGTGAAGCAGCAGAAACAGTACGAACACGAGCCCGAGCAAATACAGGAGCGACGGCGCGTAGTCGACGCCGACCCAGCCAGCCATCCGGTCGATGACCGAAGGGAACAAGGACAAGGTCATCATGATGGCGCTGAGCGCGAGCCAGAGCAGCGCATACTGCTCCCTCAGCTTGCGGCTGCGGATCATATAGAGAAGGACGATAAAATAAGAGGCGCTGAGCGTGAAGCTGAGCCAATAAAGATCAAGCTTCATAGCGCACGCTCCATTTCTTTTTGCGCGTCTTGGCGATCAGCACCGCCAACGTCACCTTGCACATGTAATACACGGGCTTGAAGGCGGAGATGCTGGACTTGCCGGTGAGACGCTCCCGCATCACGACAGGCACCTCGGCGCAGCGCAGGCCTTCGTTGTCCAGCTGCACGAGCGCCTCGACCTCCGGGTAATCCGTCGGATAGTCGGAGGCGAACAGCGCGATCGCCGCCGGCCCGCACAGCCGGAAGCCGGACGTGGGATCGGTCACCCGGCGTCCCAGCAGACGGGTGAGCAAGCCCGCGAGCAGCGCGATGCCCATCCGGCGCGCATGGCTCGATTGGAAGCCCCGGCGCTCGAGGAACCGCGAGCCGACGACCATGTCGGCGCCTCCATGCGCCAGCGCGAGTCGCATGCGGCCCATCTCTCCGGGCAGATGCTGCCCGTCGCCGTCCATCTGGGCGGCATAGCGATACCCTTGCTCGGCCGCATAGCGATAACCGGTCTGCACGGCCCCGCCGATGCCCAGATTGCAGCTCAGGCTGATCACGGCCGCACCCGCCGCGGCCGCCTCGAAGGCGGTTGCGTCCGTCGAGCCGTCGTTCACGACGACGATGTCGGCATCGGGTATGCTCCGCCGGATATCGGTCAATACGCCCCGGATGCCTTCGGCTTCGTTGTAGGCGGGCACGATGATGAGCAGGTCAGAGCGCCGCATGCGTCAATTCCTCCTTTGGGGGAGCCGGGCTGCCTGATCTGCGGTCATGCTGGAGCAGCCGGCCGATTACTGCCGCGACCAGCAATCCGTCCAGCACGATCAGGATCGGCATAGCCGTGAAGTTGTACCGGTATTCCGGCACGAAGGCGAGGCGCGTCACGGAGATCGCGGCCAGGAAGACGACGGGCAGCAGCGCCGTGCGCCGCCATTTGCGCAGCTGGAGCGCGCCGGCGAGCAGACCGCCGAGCACGATGGCGACATGGACCGGCTGGCGCAGCGGGATAACGGGGTAGAGCGGCGAATGCCCGGCGCCGAAGAACATGCGGCCGTAGATTGCGCGCAGCTTGCCGACGGTATACCATTTCACATAGGTCCAGGTGTGTTGGGTAAAGCCGATGCGCAGCCGTTCCTTGGCGACCTCCATCTGCGTCTTGCCGTGGCGGTCGACGAGCCCGTCCTCGTAGTTTTTGTTCGGATACGTCCCGGCGGCGAACGGGTTGACCTGCGTGGAGGCGATGATCGGCTTGTGGAGCGTGAACGCGTTGCGGACGACCCAGGGCGACAGGACAAGTGCGGTACCGAGCATCGCAAAAAAGAGGAGCTTGGCGGTCCGGAACGTATCCCTGCGGATCAGCCAGAGGAAGGCGTAGGAGGCGACGAGCAGGACGGCGTATTCGGAGCGCGTCAGCATGGCGAGCCCGAGAGCGGCTCCGGCCAGCATGGAGGAATGCGGCGTCAGCTTGTCCAGCGCGGAGAGCTGGAGCCGGAGGTACAGCAGGAGCAGCAGCGCAGCCAGCGTCTCGGTGAGGATGGCGCCGTTCGCCCAGATGAACGGCGGATAGACGGCCATCGCGGCCGCAGTCGCCAGCGCGGCGACCGTGCCGCCCAGCTGGTGCGCGATGCGCGCGGCGATCGCCATTGTCGCCAGGCTCATGAGCGCCTGCATGCAGCGGATGGCCGGATACGGATCGCGGTCCGCGTAGCCGACCAGCTTGTATACGGCCGCCATGAACAGCGGATAGCCGGGCGCGACCTGCGCGTTGGGCGACTCGCTCTTGTAGCCGTATACGCCTTGCTCCAGCAGCTGCCGGACCATCTTGTCGTAGTAGATCGTGTCGTGGGTCACATGATGCGTGACCGAGGAGATGAAGTCGAATCTCAAATAGGCCGCCAGCGTGAAAATGAGCGCGAACGCGACGATCGTCGCCGGCTTGCCGGCTAACGTTCTGACGGACGAAAATACGGACATGCCGGATAATCCCCTTCCTCTTCGTATGCTTGCTATGAGGGCAAGTATAGGAGAGGAATCTTAACGGCCGCCTGCATGAATCCTTACCATTTCCTTAACAAACGCTGATAAAGTTATGAGCGGCGTGCGACGGGGAGCGCGATCTCAAATACGGTCCGGCTTCGGTCGCTGCGCGCCGAGACGCGGCCGCCGTGCACCTCTGCGATGCTCTTGACGATGGCGAGCCCGAGCCCCGTCCCGCCGGATGTCCGCGAGCGGTCTCCCCGGTAGAAGCGGTCGAAAATAAACGGCAGGTCGCCCGCCGGGATCGGATCGCCGTAATTCACGACGCGGATGACTGCAATTTCTTCCTGGCGATCAATGTCGATGTCCACATACGGACTTGTGCTGCCGTGCGCGATCGCGTTGGTCATCAAATTTTCGAACGCCCGGACGAGCAGGTTGCCGTCGGCTTCGATGACGAGCGGCGCCTCCGGCGCGCTCAGACGGCAGGACATCGAGGCCTTCTCGAGGCTCGGGACGAACTCCTCCGCGAGCTGGCGCAGGAGGCCCGTCAGGTCGAGCGATGTCCAGGCGAGCGGCATGCCGCCTCCGATGCGCGTATATTCGAACAGGTCGTCGATCAGCTTTTTCAGCGCGCGCGACTTCTCGTAGGCGATGTTGACGTAATGGCGCAGCTCGACCTCGTCCTTGTAGCGGTCCTGCTCGATCACCTCCAGGAAGCCCAGGATGGATGTGAGCGGCGTGCGAAGATCGTGCGAGACGCCGGTGATCAGATCGTTTTTCGTTTTCTCGGCATGACGCTCGTCGCGGATCGAACGATCAAGCTGCTCCGCCATCGCATTGATGCTCTCGGCGATCACCGCGAGATCGCCGTAGGACCGATCCACCTCGATCCGGTATTCGAACCGGCCGCTCGCCAATGCCTGCAATCCTGCAGTGATGCGCTCGAGGTATTCCCTCAGCCTGCGGGACAGCCTGTCGATGCTGCCGGCGGCTTGACCGAGCTCGTCGCGCAGTGGCGGGAGCGCGCCTGCGCCGAGGTTGCCGTTCGCCATATCGCGCAGCGCGTCGTCGAGCTGCTCCAGCCGGCGGATCGTGCCGCGGCTGAACAGAAAATAAAAGAAAAGAAAAGATGCCCCGCCCAGTACAACCAGTACAGGGACGGAGCCGAAGCGATTAATGACGCTCGCCATCGTCCCGGTGAGCAGGGGCACTGTAATCAGGATGTGCGCGAGCAGGTAAAAAGCCCACAGAATCACTGCCGTCAGCGCAGCGCTGGCTAGCGCCGCGGCCAGGAATTTCCAGCGAACGGTGTGCAGCCATTTAAAATCGAGCTTGAAGGGCATAGCCGAAGACACGCTTCTTTCTATGGGAGAGATGGGGCGGCGCCGGCGCGACGGTCAGTTCGGATCGATCTTGTATCCGATGCCCCACACCGTCTTGATATAGCGCGGCGACTGCGGGTCCTTTTCAATTTTCTCGCGCAGCTTGCGGATATGGACCATGACCGTGTTTTTGGATTCCATGAACGGCTCGTTCCACACTTCCTGATAGATCTTGTCCATGCTGAGCACGATGCCGCGATTGACGGCCAACAGACGCAGGATGGCGAACTCGCGCGGCGTCAGCTTGATCTCTTCGCCATCGGCCGTCACCGTATGCATGGCCGTGTTGATGACGAGATCGTCGATCTCGATCTGCGCTTCGTCCGCGCTCGCGGCCCGCCCGAACTGCTTGTAGCGCCGCAGCTGCGACTTGACGCGGGCCATCAGCTCCAGCGGGTTGAACGGCTTCGTGACATAGTCGTCCGCGCCGATGCTAAGTCCCGCGATCTTGTCGATATCCTGGCTCTTGGCGGACAGCAGGATGATCGGCAGCTCGCGCGTCTCGCGAATGCGCATGCAGGCTTCGATGCCGTCCATGCGGGGCATCATCACATCCATGATGATCAGGTCGACGGTGTGCCGCTCAAGCTGATCCAGCGCTTCGAGTCCGTCCGACGCTTTGAGCAGCGTATAGCCTTCGTTGAGAAAGTAGATCTCCATCAGCTTGATGATTTCTTTTTCGTCGTCGACCAGCAGTATCGTTCCTCTTGCAGCCATTGGTTCCTCCCGTGCGACCGTCAATTCCGTATCTCATCTACCCCCAATATAGCACAATCGCTGTCGCGGCAATTCTTAAGACATGCTTAAACTTTGGACGTGCTCCGTCTCCGCGGTTGACCCGAGACTATTGTCCGCTCTATAATGAACTCCAAGCAATGTCATCTATTCAGGCGACGACCAAAGACAACATCCCCTTCGAGGACCGGACAGAGAATGAGGTGCAAGGTGCGAGCCTCAGCGGCGACCGGGAGCGGATTACCCCTTTGCAGCCGTAACGTCGAACCTGCGGGCCGTATTCGGCCGCCGCGGCAGTAGGCGCTACCGTCTTATCCCCGTTACCGGATACCGATTGAGGACTTTGCCATACATGACGCGGCCGCTGGCCGATACATGGACCGGCGGGTCGAATTAGGGTGGAACCACGAGCTGAACGCACTCGTCCCTTGAGGAGATGTGCGTTTTTTTGCGTTCAATACAACCCTAAGGAGGCTTGTTCGATGGTAAAGGTAACGTTGGCGGATGGAAAAATGCGAGAGGTGGCCGGCGGCACGACCGTCGGCGAGCTGGCCGGCAGTCTGAGCGCGAGCCTCGGGAAAAAGGCGGTTGCGGGCAAAATCGACGGCAAACCCGTTGACCTGGCGGCGCCGATCGAAAAAGATTGCCGCGTGGAGGTCGTCACGCTGGACAGTCCGGATGGTCTCGAAGTATACCGGCACAGCACGGCGCATCTGATGGCGCAGGCGATCCGTCGCATTTACGGCGGTGCGGACGCCGTCAAGCTGGGCATCGGGCCGGTCATTCAGGACGGATTTTATTATGACATCGATATGGAGCGGCCGTTGTCGGAGACCGATCTGGCTGCCATCGAGCAAGAGATGGCGCGCATCGCGGCAGAGGATCTGCTCATCGTCCGTCATGCGGTCAGCCGCGAGGAGGCGGCGCGGCGGTTCGCCGGGGACCCGCTCAAGCTGGAGCTGATCCGGGATCTGCCCGCGGACGCCGTCATCACCGTATACGAGCAGGGCGAATTCGCGGACCTGTGCCGCGGCCCGCATCTGCCGTCGACCGGCCGCATCATGGCGTTCAAGCTGATGAGCGTGGCGGGCGCATACTGGCGGGGCGACGCGAACAACAAGATGCTGCAGCGCATCTACGGCACTGCTTTTCCCAAGGAAGCCGATCTGCTCGAGCATCTGCATCTGCTGGAGGAAGCCAAGAAGCGCGATCATCGCAAGCTCGGCAAGGAGCTCGAGCTGTTCATGTTCTCCGAGGAAGCGCCGGGCATGCCGTTCTACCTGCCCAAGGGGATGACGATCCGGACCGCGCTTGAGAACTTCTCGCGCGAGGTGCAGGGCAGACGGGATTACGACGAGGTGCGCACGCCGTTTATGATGAACAACCGCATCTGGGAGCAGTCCGGGCACTGGGAGCATTACAAGGACAACATGTACTTCACGCAGGTGGACGAGACGAAGTTCGCGCTGAAGCCGATGAACTGCCCGGGACATATGCTGATCTACAAAAACGAGCTGCACTCCTACCGCGAGCTGCCGATTCGTCTCTCCGAGTTCGGTCAGGTTCACCGGCACGAGTTCTCCGGCGCGCTGAACGGGATGATGCGGGTGCGCACGTTCTGTCAGGACGATGCCCATATCTTCCTGCGTCAGGACCAGATCGAGGAGGAGATCAAGCGGACGATCTCGCTCATTGACGAGATATACCAGGTGTTCGGCTTCGCATACAAGATCGAGCTGTCGACCCGTCCCGAAGACTTCCTCGGCACGGAGGAGACATGGGACGAGGCCGAGCGCGGGCTGCAGAACGCCCTGGAGAAGCTGGGACTTGCGTACCAGTTCAACGAAGGCGACGGCGCCTTCTACGGCCCCAAGATCGACTTCCACATCCAGGACGCCTTGAAGCGCAGCTGGCAATGCGGCACGATCCAGCTCGACTACCAGATGCCGGACAAGTTCGACCTGACCTATATCGGCGAAGACGGCCACAAGCATCGGCCGATCGTCATTCACAGAGCCATCTACGGCTCGATCGACCGCTTTATCGGCATGCTGACCGAGCACTACGGCGGCGCGTTCCCGCTCTGGCTGGCGCCTGTGCAGGCAAAGCTGCTGCCGGTATCGGATCAGTATCTCGACTATGCGCTCCAGGTCAAGCGCGAGCTGGCCGAGGCGGGCATCCGGGTCGAGATCGATGTCCGCGGCGAGAAGCTCGGCTACAAGATCCGCGAGGCCCAGCTCGAGAAGGTGCCGTACATGCTCATCGTAGGCGACCAAGAACGGGAGAGCGGCACGGTCGCGGTGAGACGGCGGGGCGCCGGCGATGCGGGTCCGATGGCGGTCGCGGAGCTGAGGGAGCGGCTGGTGCGAGAGATACAAGAGAAGATCTGATCGATTAGTAATGAAGTCCCGCTACGTACGACGGCGGGGCTTCATTTTCTTTGTTAGAAAAGAAATATTATTATTGAAATCCATTTATTACTATCCTATAGTTCTAGGAAGAAAGACAGAAATGCTGATGATGATTCACGTTATATTTAAGGCAAGAGCTTTCAAATGCGGAGAGGGGAAAACCGGCTTGAAAAAGATTTTGGCGACCGGCAACGCTGCTATTCTAAGTTTGATTTTACTTCTATCATTAGGGCTTTCCGGTTTAGGACCTCGTCAGGCGGAAGCCGCGATCGCCTCTTCAAACTTGCAGGACCCAAGCACTACCGTATTGCAGAGCGATGCGGATGTGCTTGCTTACTTCGGGACAGGGCGCCAGCGTATCGTCAGCACTTCCGACAGTCTGCAGATCGTTGGCAAGAGCGTCGATATGCGCGGCAAGGCGCATTATCGCATCCAGCAGTTCTACAAAGGAATCCCGGTCTACGGGAGTTACATTACGGCTCACCTGAACAGCGGCCGCAGTTTGTACGCGGCGACAAATGGGACGGATCCCGGCCTGGCGAGTCTGGCGCTTGACAGCGTCCCCCTGCTGAGCCCGGAAGATGCCATTGCAGCGCTGCGGGCGGCGATCGGCCAGGCGGCGCAGGAGGCGCAGGATTCCGCCCAATCGGACGCTGGGGAGTCTGCAGCTGTTATCGGCGGATCGGCTAAGCCAACCGCGGAGCTGTTGTATTACCCTGTCGACAAAGACACGTACACGCTGGCATATCGGGTGGAGCTGAGCGCGTCTTTGCCTGCCCTCGGCCGTTGGTACGGCTTTGTCGACGCAAGGAGCGGCGAGGTGCTGAAGAAGCTGAGCCGCTCCGCGGACGCCGCTGCCGAAAGCATAGGATTAACCGGCTACGGTTATTTCAAAGACTTGAAAGCTTTGCAGGGGATTTTCCGGTTCCAGCGCTATTATCTGGTCGACACGACCAAGCCGATGTACGGCAGCGAACAGGGCGTCGAATGGGGCACGATCGAGACGTACGATGCGGGTAATCTGTACGAGCCGGTGAGCTCCCTGGACCGAGGCTTCGGAGACGCGAATCCGGAAGCGATCGACGCGCATTATTTTGCCGGACAAGTTTACGATTTTTATCTGAATCGATTCGGCAGGAACAGCCTCGACGGGAACGGCATGTCGATCCAGTCGGTCGTGAACGCGGGGCCGATCGACAACGCCTTCTGGGACGGCAGCGTCATCTGGTACGGCGACGGCAGCCAATCGATGGCCTGTCTGAGCTGCGCGAACGATGTCGTGGCGCATGAATTGACGCATGCGGTAACGGAGCATACGGCCAATCTCGAATACAGCGGGCAGTCGGGCGCGCTGAACGAGTCGTTCTCGGATATCCTCGCAGCCGTATTCGACGACGATAATTGGCTGATCGGCGAGGACGCAGGCATCGTGGGCGGACACGGTTACCTGCGCAGCCTGCAGCATCCGGAAGATAGTCTCTCGCCTCAGCCCTCGAACATGTCGGGCTATATGAATCTGCCGGAGGATGACGGCCACGACAACGGCGGCGTTCATGCGAACAGCGGCATTCCGAATCGCGCCGCTTATTTGATCGCTGAAGGTGTGGACAGCATTCCGGGCCTGGAGGGCCAGGGCCGGAAGCTGCTCGGCGATATGGCGTACGGGGCGCTGACCTCGTATTTGACGCCGACGGCCCAATTCGCCGACGCGCGCGACGCTTTTGTACTGGCCGCCGGCGATCTGGACTTGTCCGATACGCTGCGCTCCGCCGTCATCGACAAGGTGAAGTCGGCATGGGAAGCGGTCGGCCTCGGGTATACGGGTGCCGAGAACGCGATCGTCTCCCTGGACGTGCCGGGCTTGCTCGGGCCCGCCACAATCGACGCCGCAGCGGGAACCGTGTCCTTCAGCGCCGCATACGGCACGGACCTGACGCAGTTGTCCGCAGCGATCGGCATCTCCCCGGGCGCTTCGATCAGCCCGGATCCGGCGGCGATCAGAAGCTATCTGACTCCCGTCGTGTATCGCGTGACCGCCAAGAACGGCACGGCCCGCGATTGGACCGTATCGGGCGCCGTGGCCGATCCGCTGGGCGCTAACGATATTACGGCGTTTAACCTGGAGCTGCTATGGGGGCCGGCCGTCATCGATGCCGCAAACCATACGGTGACCGTCTATGCGGAGGCGGACGACGATCTGTCTGCGCTGACGCCTCGCGTGACCGTATCCGAAGGCGCGACCGTGACGCCTGCCAGCGGAACCAAGGTGAACCTGAACGCAGAGCAGGCTTATACGGTCACCGCGCAGAACGGATCGAAGCAGCGCTGGACCGTGCGGGCGGTCAAGGATTCGTCCAGTCCGAAGGCAGTCGGCGGCTATACGCGTACTTCGATGCTGATCGTGCTTGGCTTCGATACGGCGATGGACGATTCTTCGCTCGGCAATCCGGCAAGCTACACGGTGAAGCCGCTGAAGGCGAGCCTCGGCTCGCCCAAGGTGATCAAAGTTGAAAAGGAATGTCGATCGTCCTCCATCGTCTATCTGACGCTGGACCGGCCGCTTTCCTCCAATGAAGTCTACGAGATCACGGTGGCTAATGTCCGCTCTGCGCAAGGGCTGACTGTCCGTCCGGATGCAACCGATATTTACGTGCAGATGAACGATACGGAGGGGCCGGTACTGAGCACGGCGCGGGCGGCAGGCGACAAGCTGACGCTGACGTACAGCGAGCCTGTCGTAGCGTCCTATGACGCAGTTATGTCGTCCATGCGCGTGGAATTGAACGGAACGAACGATCCGATCAAACAATGGACGGTGAAGGGCAGACATCTCGTCTTGACCTTGACGAATGCTGTCAAGACGGGCAACATCGTCAAGTTCAATTATAAACCTGCAACGTCGGCGAATGCGCTCGTCGACATGGCGGGCAACCCGGCCGCCGTCGTATCCGGCGCGACGGCACTGAACCGGACGGCGACGAATACCGTTACGGGTGCCCGAGATTGGGCGCGCTTCACGGGCGAAGTCAAGCAGATGATCCAGCACCCGACCTTGCCGATCGTCTATGCGATCTTCAAGGACAGCCGCCAGATCGCAGCCGTGAATCTGTCTACGGGAGCGACGGTGGAGGCGACGATGGACCGCCAGCCGGAACGGTTGTATGCGGCGAACGGCCAACTGTACGTGGCGCTTGTGGACCGGCCGCACGACTATACATGGTGGGATAAGGACCAGACGGGCGCGATCGCAATATTAAATGAGCAGTCGCTGCAGACGGCCAAGCAGTTTACGGTCGATATCGATCCGTTCGATCTGGTCGTTACTTCGGGCAATATTGTATTTGTCTCTTCCGGTTCGGGCCAGTGGACGAACCTGAGCTCTTATAACGGAGCGACGGGCATGCGGATCGACTCAAGGATGATCAGGCAGGCCTCATACTTGGTACATGTACCTCAGTTGAACAAAATCTACGACATTACTACAGAAGTATCGCCCAGAGATATTGAAGCCTTTGAAATAAATGCAGCCGGTTCGATATTAACGCCGGACAGATACGATCACAGTTCACCTTATCATGGAGACTATCCGATGTTTTATCCGCTATGGGTGTCGCCGGACGGCAAGCACCTGTTCAACAGAGCGGGCACGGTGTTCAGTGCCGCTTCAAGCAAGCAGGAGGACATGCTGTACGAGGGAAGCATCCCCGCATTTGACGATATCGCGTTCGAAGCGGGCGGGACGGGATTCTACACGCTAGGCGATCACCAGGTCATCAAGTACAACGATACGTCGCTGCGTACAGTGACGGAGAGCTTCCCGGTGGGATGGAACGTTACGGGTATTCTGCCGGGTTACGGCGGACGAATGCTGTATGTGCGGACGGACGAAATGGGCGTGACGTTGACCAGAAGTCCTGGAGAAACGGCACCGACGGCAGAAAATCTGCCGCCGACACTCGAGATTAATGTCAGCGAGCCGATAACTCCGTGTCCGCTGCCGACAAGCGGCGCTGGCGACAACGGCGGTGGCTCTGGCGACAACGGTGGCGGTGGCGGTGGCGGCGGTGGCGGCGGTGGCGGTGGCGGTGCGCCTGCGGGAACCGACAGCGGCAGCAAGACGGCGAGCGGCAGGCTGAGCGAGAGCGATCTGCACGCCGACAAGCAAACCGACAGCCAGGGCCGCTCAATCGTTGTCCTGCAGCCTGAAGGAGCCGTGCTGGAGGCGGCGTTCAAGGCTGCGCAACGGGAGGCCGACGATTATGCCAAGCAGCATTCAACGATCGCGCCTCCCAAGGTCGTCCTGCCGATCGCCAGTCTGGGGGACGGTGTCAGAGCCCGCTTGGATTTGTCTTCGCTTATCGCGGGGGCCGCGGCTGCGCCGAAGGCTGTCGTGACGCTGCAGACGGACGCAGCCGAATACGAGATACCCGTCGGACTGTTGACGGGCAATGCAGTGAAGCAGGCATGGGGCGGTCAGTCGTTTCCTTCGGACTTGCGGATTGTGATCCAAGTGCAGAAGAGCGGCAGCACCACCGCTGGACAGATTAACGATTTGTTGAAAAAGGAAAGCCTGGACTCGCTAAGCGACGCGCTGGATTTTGAAATTGTGCTGGAATCCGGCGGCGAAAGCAAGAGCTTTACGAACTTTGGCGGCACGTACGTGACCAAGCGCTTGATCGTAAACGGCACGGCCGACGTTGGCGGCGTATCGGCGCTGACTTACGACCCCGAAGTTCGGGCGATGGTATTCGTACCGTCATTTGCTCGTATCCAGGACGGCAAGCTTACGGTCGAGGTCAAGACGCCGCACAATAGCGTGTACACGATCGTCCGTGCCGCCAAGTCGTTCGCAGACCTGGCGAATCGTCCGGACAGAAGCGACATTGAAGCGATGGCAGCGCGCAAGCTGGTGCTCGGGACCGGCCAGCGCTTCGAGCCCGATCGGGCCGTGACGCGCGCCGAATTTGCGGCTCTCCTCGTCAGAGCGCTGGGGCTCGCGCAGCCATCCGGGACCTCGGCCTTCAAGGATGTGGCGCAGGGAGCCTGGTACGAGCCTGCTGTGACGTCTGCGGTTAATGCGGGCCTTGTAACCGGATACGGCAATGGCAAGTTCAACCCTGCCGGCATCATCAGCAGGCAGGAAATGGCGGTTATGCTGAAGCGCGCCGCAACCTATGCCGGAGGCTTGCCGGCGATCAGTACGGCGCAAGCTTCACAGGCTGTCGCAGGCGAACGGATCGCCGCCTGGGCTGAAGCCGACGTCCGCTCGCTGCTGGAGGCGGGCATTCTCGAACGGTCGGTCTCCGGCAGCTTCGAACCGTCGGCGGCTGCGAGCCGGTCGACGGCGACGATCGCCCTGAAGCGGCTTCTGGAGAAGCTGCAGCTGATTAACGGTTAAGAAAGGCGCAAACGGTTTTTCGTCTCCCTGGCAGCAGCCTGGATCTATAATAAATCGGTCAGCGAGTCTGCTGCGGAAGACTCCGCAACAAGTCGATCCGCCTGAAGAAAGCTCGTCAACCTTGTCTGCATATTCGGCCAAGTCCCTTCATAGGAATGAAGCATGGACTAACCAATCGCAGAGGGGTTGATGTGATGCTTCGCAAGCTGCCGTGGATCGCGGCCGCCGTAGTGCTCATCGCGACGTTGCTGTCGGGATGCGGCGCAGGCAAGAGTGCCGATTCGGTCGTGAAGGATCTTGGCAAGTTGTCGGACAAGATGGACAGCTATCAGGCCAGCGGGGTCATGACGCTGCACAGCGGCCAGCAGCCGCAAGCCTACAAGGTCGAGGTGTGGTATCAGAAGCCTCAATTTTACCGCGTCGCCCTCACGAGCGAGAGCCGCGCCGTCACGCAGATCGTGCTTCGCAACGACGACGGCGTGTTCGTCCTGACGCCGAGTCTGAACAAGAGCTATCGCTTCCAGAGCGACTGGCCGGACAACCAGGGCCAAGTGTACCTGCTGCAGACGCTGCTCCACAGCATTACGGTGGACAATTCGCGGCAGTTCGCGTCCGAAAAGGACTCCTATGTGTTCAACGTCATGGCCGGCAACTATCAGAACGGCTCCTTCGCCCGCCAGAAGATCTGGCTGGACAAGAACGACTATTCGCCGCAGCAGGTCGAGGTGACCGACACGAATTCGAACGTGCTGGTGGACGTGAAGTTCGACAGCTTCGAATTCGGCAAGAAGTTCGACAAGTCCGCGTTCGACATGCAGCAGAATCTGGCGACGGCGCCCAAGGGCGGCGCCAGCACGACCGGTGCGGACGGCCAGGCTTCGCCGCAGGCGAGCGGCGCTGTGGACGGCGCGGCGGACCCGACCTCGGCCGATCCGGATGCAGGCGTATCCGGCGGCACGGACGACGGCGCCGAGCTGGCGGCGATCGAGCCGGACCCGCTCATGCTGCCGGAAGGCGTCACGCAGGTTGAAGCGCCGTTCGACGTGCAGCTTGGTGACGGCGTGCAGGGCGTCATGCTCCGCTACAGCGGCACGTATGATTTCTCGATCATCGAGTCCAAGTCCCGCGACCGCGCCGTCTCGGCGCAGGCGGAGACGAGGGCGATCGACCTCGGCTTCACGGTCGGCTTCCTGACCGAGGACGACACGCAGTCGCTGTCCTGGACGTACGACGGCATGGACTATCGTCTGACGACGGTGGACCTGCCGCCCGAGGATATGGCGCGCGTCGCGCAGGCGCTCGTCGATCAGTCCGGCAAATAATGCAAGCCGCCTGCATGCGATTATCCAAAAAACCGGTCCTAAGACCGGTTTTTTGGCATCGCTGAGATGCCGCAGCCAACCATTGGCTGGCGCGATTGCGTTGACAGTAAGCACCTCACCCGGTAACATAACCTTATTAGCAAGCTAGGGTTCTGGCAGAAGTAGGTGACGCAAGGTGGAAGGGTATTACAGACCGACCGCAGCCGTGATCTCGCTGGATGCGATGCACGACAACGTGACGGCCTTCAGATCGCGTCTGGTTCCGGGCACGAGGCTGCTCGCCTCGGTGAAGGCCAACGCATACGGCCATGGCGCGGTCTGGTCTGCGCGTACCGCCGTTGCGGCGGGCGCGGACTATCTGGGCGTCGCTTTTCTGGACGAAGCACTTCAGCTGCGCGATGCCGGCCTCGACACGCCGGTGCTCGTGCTCGGGCTGACGCCCGCCGCGGCGTTCGAGGCCGCGCGCGCGCGCGGCGTCACCGTGACGCTGTACCGCGAGGACCAGCTGGACGCGATCGAGCGGATGTCCGCTGCGGGGCCGAAGCTGAAGGCCCATATCAAGATCGATTCCGGCATGGGGCGGCTCGGCGTGCTGCCCGGGCCTGCGGCCGAGCGCTTCCTCGAGAGAGCGCTGCAGCTGCCGCAGCTCGCTGTCGAGGGCATGTATACGCATTACGCGAAGGCGGACGAAGCGGATAAGACGTACACGGCGATGCAGGCCGAGCGATTCGGCTCGGTCGTCGACTACGTCCGGCGCGCGCAGCTGCCGATCGGACTCATCCATGCCGGCAATACCGCCGCGGGCATCGACCTGCCGCCCCATGTGGGGGGCATGCTGCGTCTGGGCATCGGCATGTACGGTCTGTATCCGAGCGGCGAGGTCCGCCGGGACGAGATCGCGCTGCAGCCGGTGATGTCGCTGCGCACCCGGCTCGCCCACGTCAAGACGCTGAGCGCCGGCGAGGGCATCAGC
The DNA here is from genome assembly GCF_037963805.1 of Cohnella sp. 56. Lineage (NCBI taxonomy): Bacteria > Bacillati > Bacillota > Bacilli > Caryophanales > Paenibacillaceae > Cohnella > Cohnella sp. 56. The sequence goes on from NZ_JAZDQE010000014.1 coordinate 115,680, forward strand.
TACGGCACGAGATACGTGACGGAGAAGACGGAGCGGATCGGCACGCTGCCGGTCGGGTATGCCGACGGCTACAGCCGGATGCTGTCCGGCAAGGCCGAGGTGCTGGTCCGCGGACGGCGTCATCCGGTCGTCGGATCGATCTGCATGGACCAATGCATGGTCCGGCTGGAGGATGGCCCCGCCGGTGACGGCCCCGCTTGGGAGCCGGACGAGGAGGTCGTGCTGTTCGGCCGCCAAGGAGACGCGGAGCTGCCGGTCGAGGAGCTGGCCGATCGGCTGGGCACGATCAATTATGAAGTGACTTGCATGGTGGCTGCGCGCGTGCCGAGAGTGTACGTGCGGGGCGGAGAGATCGTTGACGTCGTGAATCCGCTGCTCGTCCGCTAGGCGAGGCGGGTTCGACATTTTTTCAGGCTGTCAAGCAGGAATGCGTCGCAGCATGCGCGAATGGTATTGGTTAGTCGTATATTTCCTTTCGCGGTACGGGATACTGGAAATTATTGCAGGATGGAATTATTTTGGGGGTGCGTGTTCGGTGGCCAATTTGCACAATACGAAGCGGATTATGATCAGTCTGCCCGATCATCTGCTGCGTGAGGTCGATTATGTAGCTGCGAACGAGAATTCGAACCGCAGCGAGGTCGTCCGCCAGGCGATGAAGCAGTATCTGGTAGACAGGAAAAAGCGACTGATCCGCGACGCAATGCAGCGGGGATACCTGGAGATGGCCAAGATCAACCTGAACATGGCGTCCGAAGCGTTCCATGCCGAGGAAGACGCCGAGAGCACGCTCGGCCGGCTCGTGAGCGGGGTGTAGCGATTGATCGTCAAACGCGGGGATGTGTTCTACGCGGACTTGTCGCCTGTCGTCGGCTCCGAGCAAGGCGGCGTACGTCCGGTGCTCGTCATTCAGAACGATATCGGCAACAGGTTCAGCCCGACGGTGATCGTAGCCGCGATCACGGCCCAGATTCAGAAGGCGAAGCTCCCGACGCATGTCGAGATCGAGGCCAAGGAGCACGGGATGGAGCGCGATTCGGTGGTGCTGCTCGAGCAGATCCGCACGATCGACAAGCAGCGTCTCACGGACAAGATCACGCATCTGGACGAAGAGATGATGCGCAAGGTGGACGAAGCGCTGCTGATCAGCGTCGGATTGATCGATTTTTAACAGAACGGTTCCCGGGAAAGAGGGAATCGTTCTTTTTTTATGCAAAATTCGACTTCGCCGGATCATCATTCTCTTGCTTCCCTCTGGCACTTTCCTGCATAATAGATATAATGCGGTGAAGCGCTAAAGCTTCTCCGTCGTGGAGGGGTTATGGCTACCTACGATTCAGATGCAAGAACGCGAATATTGCTGGCCGCCAAGCGATTGTTCGCGCGCAAAGGCTTTGACGGGACGACGGTCAGAGAGATCGGGCTGGAAGGGGATACGAATCCCGCTCTCGTTTCCTATTATTTTCAAGGCAAGGACAAGCTGTTCGAGGCGCTGCTCGACGCCTTTTTTCCAATCGAGCTTGTGCGGGAGACGGCCGCGGCTCCGCTGGAACCGGTAGCCGGCCTTAAGATCGTGATCCGCGAGATTGTGAGTTTCCAGGCGCAGGATCCCGAGCTGATCCGCGTTATTCAGAATGAGATCGGCGGAGAGACGGCCAGACGCGACTTGATCCGGGAGTACCTCATTCCGGTATGGGGGAAGCTGAGATCGCTGCTCGAGGAGGGCAAGCGGCAGGGCGTGTTCCATTATCGCTCGCTCGACAGCGCCTTCCTCTACATCTGGGGCGGCATTATGTATCGCCGCGAGTTCAATTACTTCGATCCGGTGCTGTCCGAGCCGGCGCCGGATGAGGAGCATCTGTGCGAGGATCTGACTGCGTTCGTGCTGGCCGCGCTCGGCTGCCCGGAAGCGGACGACAGGGCTGAGGCGATATAGCGACTTTGACGACGCTTCCTGCGGGAGGCGTCTTTTGTTAAGATGAGAGCAAGCATGAGCTTCGGGGCCAACCGCAGAACTTGAGCGAACTTACGAAGCATGGAATATGAAAAGGAGTTGCGCATGTGATGAATGAAGCGACTACGACGGAGGACGCGCGCCGCGCCGCGGAGCGCATGATCGCCCAGATCGCCTCGGAGCTGGGGCTGAAGCCCGCCCAGGTCCGCACGGTGGCCGGCCTCCTCGACGAAGGCAATACGATCCCGTTCATCGCCCGCTACCGCAAGGAGATGACCGGCGAGCTCGACGAGAACGTCCTGCGGGCCATCGAGGAGCGGCGCGGCTACCTGAAGCAGCTCGAGGACCGCAAGGGCGAGGTGCTGCGCCTGATCGACGAGCAGGGCAAGCTGACGCCGGAGCTGTCGGCCGCGATCGCCGCCGCCGTCAAGCTGCAGGAGCTTGAGGACTTGTACAGGCCGTACCGGCAAAAGCGCAAGACGAGAGCGAGCGTCGCCAAGGAACGCGGGCTTGAGCCGCTGGCGGGCTGGATGCTGTCCCAGCCGCGCCAGGGCGATCTGCTGCGCGAGGCAGCCCGGTATGTCGACGCGGCGAAGGGCGTCGGCAGCGCGGAGGAGGCGATCCAGGGCGCGATGGACATCGTGGCCGAGGGCATCGCGGACGACGCGGACATCCGCAAGTGGGTGCGCCGCTTCACCTGGGACCACGGCGTGCTGCAGAGCAAGGCCAAGGACGCCGAAGCCGAGTCCGTCTACGAGATGTACTACAAGTACAGCGAGCCGGTCAAGCGCCTGCCGCCGCATCGCGTGCTCGCGATCAACCGGGGCGAGCGTGAGGACGTGCTCGCCGTCGGCCTCGAGGTGCCGGTTGAGCGCGTCGTGGCCGAGCTGCACAGGCGAACGCTGCGCGGGCCGTCTCCGGCCCGGGACGCGCTGGCTGCGGCGGCCGAGGATGCCTACAAGCGGCTGGTCGCGCCGTCGATCGAGCGCGAGCTGCGGGGCGAGCTGACGGACAAGGCGGAGGAGCACGCGATCTCGATCTTCTCCGAGAATCTGCGCAATCTGCTGCTCCAGCCGCCGGTCAAAGGCCAGGTCGTGCTCGGCGTCGATCCGGCGTACCGCACGGGCTGCAAGCTTGCCGTCGTGGACGACACGGGCAAGCTGCTCGAGGTGGCGGTGTCGTACCCGACACCGCCGCACAACAAGAAGGCGGAGGCCGAGGCGCTGTTCCGCAGGCTCATCGGCGAGTACGGCGTGACGCTCATCGTCGTCGGCAACGGCACGGCCTCACGGGAGACGGAGCAGTTCGTCGTGTCGGTCATCAAGGGTCTGCCTGAGCGGGGACTCCAGTACTTGATTGTCAACGAGGCGGGAGCCAGCGTCTACTCGGCGTCCAAGCTCGCGCAGGAGGAGTTCCCGGATCTGGACGTCGCCGAACGCAGCGCGGTGTCGATCGCCCGCAGGCTGCAGGACCCGCTCGCGGAGCTCGTGAAGATCGAGCCCAAGGCGATCGGGGTCGGGCAATACCAGCACGACGTGTCGCAGAAGCGGCTCGACGAGAGCCTCGGCGGCGTCGTGGAGTCGGCGGTCAACCACGTCGGCGTCGACGTGAACACGGCCTCGCCTTCGCTGCTGTCGTACGTGTCGGGCATCAACGCCACGCTCGCCAAGAACATCGTCAAGGCGCGCGAGGAGAACGGCAAGTTCACCGACCGCAAGCAGCTGCAGAAGGTGCCGCGGCTCGGCGCCAAGGCGTTCGAGCAATGCGCGGGCTTCCTGCGCATCACCGAAGGCAGCCATCCGCTCGACCGCACGCCAATCCATCCGGAGTCGTACGGCGTCGTGGACAAGCTGTTCAAGGCGCTCGGCCTGAAGCTCGACCGCCTCGGCGACGACGACGTCAAAGAGCGCCTGCGCGGCGTAGATGCGGCCCAGACGGCCGCTGAGCTTGGTGTGGGTGTGCCGACGCTGCGCGACATTCTGGACAGCCTCCAGCGGCCCGGACGCGATCCGCGGGACGAGCTGCCGCCGCCGATCTTCCATACTGACGTGCTCGATATCGAGGACCTCAAGCCGGGGATGGAGCTGACCGGCACGGTCCGCAATGTCGTCGACTTCGGCGCCTTTGTCGACATCGGCATCAAGAACGACGGTCTCGTACACATCTCCCAGATCAGCAACCGGTTCGTCAAGCACCCGACCGAAGTCGTCGCCGTAGGCGACACGGTCAAGGTGTGGGTCATGGGCGTCGATCTGAAGAAGGGACGCGTCAGTCTGACGATGAAGGGACCGGCCGAAGCCTGACGGGTTCTTCGCGGTCAGTCGAAGTGCGAATACGAACAGCCGCCCCGGATGCGGCGCAGCAAGGTCTGCGCGCGTATCGGGGGCGGCTGTCTTTTTTATCGATAGGTATGAGGTTCTGATCGGCACGTATTATTGACGGGGACCGGCGGCCGCATCCTTCGCGGGCTGGCGGTAGTAGAAAAACCAGCAATCGTTCAGCATCTTGATCTGGCGGCGATCCTTCTTCTGATAAGCCCTCATCATCTGATTGCACAGCCATTGCGGCATAGCCGTCGTCCTCCTCCACTGTCATGCTGTACTTCTACCTTATGGAGCGGAGGGGCGGGTCGTGCAGGTCCGACTGCAGGTTGCCGCGCAAAAATAAGGACGCCGGGTCGAACGGCGGCAGCGGCGCTTAGATCAAGCCTTCTTCCTCATACCATTGCTCAAGCTGCGCCTGCAGCGCACGGATCTCCGTCAGCAGCGACACGAGCGGATAGGCGCTCTCTCGCACGGAAGCGAAGGCGGCTTCGAGCTCATTGATGTAGGTCATGCCGTCGGCACGCTCGGCCGCTCCCTCGAACAGCTCCAGACGGCCGATCTCGGCGACGGCTCGCGGGAGCGCAGGAATGTTGTCGGCGGTCAGCTTGGACAGCTCCTTGTGAAGTCTCAGGTTCAGGGCGCTGAGCTGGTAGGCGTGCGTGGCGGGCATCTCGACGAACAAGAGGCTGCCATCGGCTCGCTGCAGCAGTACATAGGTCATATCGGGCATGGCTCGGACGTTCTCCCCTCGGCAAATTCTACTTGACAGTGTAGCCCAACCCGTGACTACAATTCAAGTACAATCAGGCTTGGCCAGGAAGGCGGCTTCGTGCCATGAACAACCTTGAATTGCAGCATTGGGTGGAGGAGCTGTCGCTCCGCTGGTTCGGCAGGCCATTCCTCCACAAGGCGACCTTCAACGGCAGACTGCGAACGACGGGAGGACGCTACTTCACGAAGAGCCATCATATCGAGATCAGCCCGCATCAGCTCGAGATCAACGGCAGCGAGGAGACCGAGCGCATCATCAAGCATGAGCTGTGCCATTACCATCTGCATCTGCTCGGACGGGGCTATCGCCATCGCGATGCCGAGTTCAAGGCGCTGCTCGCCCAGGTGGGGGCGACGCTCTACTGCCAGGCGCTTCCGGGGGCGCGGCGCAGTCTGCCGGTCCGCTACCATCTCGTCTGCCACGCCTGCGGCATGTCCTACCCGCGCAAGCGCAAGACCGACCCGCGCAAGTACGTCTGCGGCCGCTGCAGAGGCAAGCTGAAGCTCGAAGAAGCCGCGCCGGAGGCGGCTTCCCGCCTTCCGGAAATGGCCGTGCAAAATTAATTTAAAAAAATGCCCGACAATGCTTGACTCAATTGTGGGCTTATGATAAATTAATCAATGTCGCTTTTGGAAAAAACGTTCCCTGATAGCTCAGTTGGTAGAGCACTCGACTGTTAATCGAGTTGTCACAGGTTCGAGTCCTGTTCGGGGAGCCAACATGGAGAGATACCCAAGTGGCTCAAGGGGACCCTCTGCTAAGGGGTTAGACTGCGCAAGTGGTGCGAGGGTTCGAATCCCTCTCTCTCCGCCACCATAGTGACATGACGAAGGACTGCCGAGAGGCGGTCCTTTTTTGCATTTGCTTTTTTTTGGAGCGGCGAGGGGAGCGTACTGTGCTGTGAGCGAGATAGGCGCGGCTACAGGAGGGAGCCGCCGCTGTAAGCGAGAAATGTGACGCTGCGGAAGGACCGAGGTAGCTGGAGGGTGCTGCAAGCGAGATAGGCGCCGCTACAGAAGCGAGCCGCCGCTGTAAGCGAGAAAACCACCGTTGGAGGAGGGGCAACGATGGTGGACTGCGCTGTATGCGAGAAAAGCGCGGCTACAGGAGGGAGCGCCCGCTGTAAGCGAGAAAAACACCGTTACAGGAGGAACGACGACGGCGGACCGTGCTGTAAGCGAGAAAAGCGCCGTTACAGAAGCGAGCCGCCGCTGTAAGCGAGAAAACCACCGTTGGAGGAGGGGCAACGATGGTGGACTACGCTGTAAGCGAGAAATGCGCTGCTACGAAGGGGGCGCCCGCTGCAAGCGAGAAAAACGCCGTTGCAGGAGGAGCAACGGCTGCGGACTGTGCTGTAAGCGAGAAAAGCGCCCTACAGGAGGGACCGCCCACTGTGGGAGCATCAGGTTGGAGCGGCGCAATGCACCGCCCGAGCCTTGTAGCCTGCGCTATCCGGCGAGCCTCACCGGCCCACATCTCCGAACCTAACCGCCCGCACCGTCCGAGCCTCACAGCCACCTCTTCCTTTTATAATACGCCCATAGTGAACCGGCGATGATCAGCATGACCAGCAGCACGGCAGGATAGCCGTACCTCCAGCGCAGCTCGGGCATATGCAGGAAGTTCATGCCGTACAGGCCGACGACGAACGTCAGCGGCAGGAAGATAGAGCTGACGATCGTGAGCGTCTTCATAATCTCGTTCATGCGATCGGACTTCATGTTCAGCTGCAGCTCGAGCAGGCCGGACAGCGATTCGCGGAAGCCGTCGATGGAATCGAGCACGCGGGAGATATGATCGTAAATATCGATGAAGTACACATCCGCCTCGGCGCGCGAATACGGGAACTGCTGGTGGGTGAGCTGCGCGAGCGCCGCTTTTTCTTCCGCCATGATCCGCCTGACCGTATGGAGCTTGCGCTTGAGCCGGAACACGTCACCCGCGATTTTCACATGCGGATTGCGGAAGACGGCGCGCTCGTGCTTGTCCAGCACATTTTCCACCTTGTCGGTCAATTCGGCGTAGTCGTCGACGCAGCGGTCGAGCAGCCGGTAGAGGATGGCGCCGGAGAATGGCATATAGCGCTCCGGCGCGGCACGGAAGTCGCGTCCTGCCGCCTCGACCGAGCCGGCGGATTGCGGTGCGACCGTGATCACGTAATTCGGACCGATGACATGCTCCATCTCGACGGTCGACAGATCGTGGCCGACCTCGAAGAAGGTGAGCAGCAGATGCTTGTCGTAGCGGTCGAGCTTGGGGCGCTGGTCCAGCTTGACGCAGTCCTCGACGATCAGCGGGTGGCAGCCGAACACATCTCGCAGCACATGCTCGATCTCCTCCTGGGAGGCTGCGATCAGCGGCACCCAGGCAACTTCATTGTCTCCGGGCATACGCACGGACGACTCGTTGACGCTTTGTGTTGCGGTATCGAACAGTAGCATTTGGGTCATCGCGGTACTCCTCTCCTGCTGTTATCATACACCACAAAAAAACTTTTAAAAAAGTATGCAAAGACGCTTGCCATTCCCGAATCCATGTTATATAATCATTTTTGTCGTCCGAAAGAGATGTCGGTAAACAAGCGATTCGATACTAATGCGGCCCGTTGGTCAAGCGGTTAAGACACCTCCCTTTCACGGAGGTAACGGGGGTTCGATTCCCCCACGGGTCACCACTTCAGCAATACCGGATGATGGTTTCATAGGATTTAACGGTTTCCTCGCACTGCCGCTTGGAGAACGGGAAGACTTACAATATGCGGTCGTGGCGGAATGGCAGACGCACCAGCTTGAGGGGCTGGCGGTAGCAATACCGTGGAGGTTCGAGTCCTCTCGACCGCACCATAACTTAAATGACGAGATCCCTTGCGCAGCAAGGGATTTTTTATTTTTATCGAAGCGGAGAGAATCCGATTCGGAGGAAATGCTTGTTCCTGTTTTTGTTCGTGGGAGCGAGCTTTCCATTCGTACCTGTGCGCAGGTCACGCTTGTCCACTGTCGCCCGGCTTGACTTCTTTATGACGTGCGCATACGGATCGGCTGTAGTCGAATACTGAGAGTGACAAAGACGTTCTTACATAATCTTTAGGTTTGTGCGGAGATACACTATCGACGAAAGTCGAGTATATTTAAAGTACTCTATTTTGTCGATGGAGGGGCGAATTGCCTCTCTTATTCGTTTTTTTTATAAGAAGATTTAACGCTAGCAATTGAATAAAAAAGAAGAAATTCACCGACTCCATTTTGCGAAAGCGCTATAATAACTCATACAGACGACCCAGAGGGACTTTCAGAATGGCGATTACGAGAGCATGAAGGGAGAATGGCGGATGATCATGAGGATGAGTGAGCTATTCACAGGAACTGGTGCTCTGCCACAACAGAATGATAGGGTTTACAGTCTTGACTCTGCCGAAGCGCCGGCAACGAGGGGGCGCTGACGATGACAAAGGAACGCGGGCTGCCGGACGTGCTTGTGACGCAGGGTGGGGAGCGGATTGGGACGGCCGACGATTGGCGGGAGAAGCGGCGTCCGGAGATTATGGACTTATTCCGTGAGCATGTATACGGGAGGGAACCGGTCGGGCGGCCGGCCTCGCAGACTTTTCACACGGCGGTTACAACTGACGTGATGGCGGGCGCCGCCGTCCGCAAGCAGGTGGAGATCCGTTTTGAGGGCGCAGGAGGAGCGGGCCGTATTCGCCTGCTGCTGTACCTCCCCAGCGATCGGCGGGGGCCCTCTCCCGTCTTGCTGCTGCTCAACAATCGGGGCGCCTTGGCAGGCGACGAACCGGACGCGGGCGACACCCCCTTCTGGCCCGCGGATCGAATTGTGGCGCGCGGTTATGCGGCGGCCGTGCTGGATGTCGAAGAGGTCGATCCCGACTTCGACGACGGCTTCCGCAACGGCGTGCACGGCCTGTTCGACCGCTTCGAGGGCGAAGAACGTCCCGCCGACGCCTGGGCGACGATCGCGGCATGGGCATGGGGCGCCGGCCGGGCGATGGACTACTTCGAGTCGGACCCCGATATCGACGCCTCCCGCGTCGCGGTGGTGGGCCATTCGCGGGGCGGCAAGGCCGCGCTGTGGGCGGGAGCCGTCGACGAGCGATTCGCGTTCGTCGTCAGCAATGAATCCGGCTGCACGGGCGCGGCGATCTCGCGCGGCAAGCGCGGGGAGACGATTCGCGATATTAACGCGCAGTTCCCTCATTGGTTCAGCGCCAACTACCATGCGTTCGCCGGCCGCGAGGAGGAGCTGCCCGTCGACCAGCATATGCTGGTCGCCGCCATCGCGCCGCGCCCCGTCTATGTGGCGAGCGCAACCGAGGACGAATGGGCCGATCCGAGCGCCGAGTTCGCCTCGCTGATTCACGCCGCACCCGTCTACCGGTTATACGGGTATCGCGGACTGCAGGACGCGCCGTTTCCGGACCCGGACACGCCGCTCTTCGGCGAGCGCATGGGCTATCACTTGCGCACCGGCGTTCACGATCTGACGGTCTACGATTGGGACCGGTTTATGGATTTTGCGGACAATGGTCCGTTTCGGAATATTTAACCTTCGCGCGGAGGATGCTATGTAAATCATGGCATCGCGGAGGGGAAGCGCTGTGAGTACGTTTAAAAACGCCGCGGCGGCTGCGTCGGGCGATTGTGACGATTATCCGGTGACGTCGGGGCTTGAGGAGAGGCTGGCTTGGTTCAAGCGCAGCTTTTCCGCATGCTCGGACGTCGTTTTTTATGAGTTCGCTATTGGCGGCGGCTTGCGATGCGCGTTGATCTATTTGCGCGAGATGTTCGATTATCGCGATGCCGAGGAGCATCTGCTGGAGCCGCTGCTGACGGCGAGCGGAGATTGGGACGGCGATGTGTCCAGACTGTTCTCGGAGCATCGCCTGCCGATGTCCGGCTGCCGGACGTTGACAGAGCCGGATGCCGCCATGGCGGCGATATTGGACGGCAGCGGTCTGCTGCTCGCGGACGGCGATCAGCGTCTGCTGGAGCTGCCCTTTGCGAAGTTTGAGAAACGAGCGGTGGAGGAGGCGCCCAACGAGTCGGTCATTCGCGGGCCGCGCGAGGCGTTTGTAGAGAGCCTGGATACGAACCTGACCCTGATCAGGCGTCGCATCCGCAGTCGTCATCTGAAGACGGAACGGCTGTTGATCGGCAGGGAGACGCGCACGGCCGTCATCCTCATCTACATGGACAATATCTGCCCATCCTCGCTCGTGCGGGAGATGAAGCGCCGTATCGGATGTATCGACATCGACGGCGTGCTCGGCTCGAACTATATTGAGGAAGCGATCGCAGACAGCCCCTCATCACCGTTTCCACAGATCCAATATACCGAGCGTCCTGACACAGTCGCCGCCTCCTTGCTGGAGGGCAGAATCTCCATCGTCGTCGACAATACGCCGATCACGCTGCTGGCACCGGTCAGTTTTTATATGATGCTGCAATCGGCCGAGGACTACTACCAGCCCTTTATCGCGGCGTCGTGGATCAGGTGGATTCGCTTCGTCTTCCTGGCGACCTCGCTGCTGCTGCCTTCCTTTTATATTGCGATTACGACGTTCCATCCGGAGATGATCCCGTTCAACCTGCTGATCTCGGTATCCGCGTCCCGGGAGGTCGTGCCGTTCCCCGCGCTTATGGAGGCTCTGATGATGGAAATTGCGTTCGAGGCGCTGCGGGAGGCATCCGTCCGCATTCCCAAGTCGATCGGCCAGGCCGTATCGATCATCGGCGCACTGATTATCGGCACGGCGGCCGTGCAGGCCGGCATCGTATCCGCCGCAATGGTCATCATCGTCTCGCTCACCGGCATCGCTTCCTTTATTATTCCGAACTTCGACCTCGGGCTGTCCTTTCGGCTGCTGCGCTTTCCGATGATGCTGCTGGCGGGCGCATTCGGCATTTTCGGCATCGCCTGCGGGATGATCCTCATCTATGTGCATATGCTCAATCTGCAATCGTTCGGCACGCCTTATTTGTCGCCGATCGCTCCTCAGGTGACGAGCGCGATCAAGGATACGCTGTTCCGCGCGCCCTGGTGGCATATGCTGAGGCGACCGCCGACGGCGGCGGCCGTCAACCGGATCAGGCAGCTCCGCAGCGCAAGGTCATGGGTCAAGCAAGAAGGGGAGGACGCAGAGTGATGGCGGCGCTAGGCCGGGTGGCCGGGCTGCTCGCGGCGGCTGCGCTGGCGCTGCCGCTCGCAGGCTGCTGGTCGTCCAACGAGCTGAACAATCGGGCGTTCGTGAGCGTGATTGTCGTGGACCGCACGGATGAGGGCATCGAACTGACGTTGGGCATTCCGCTGACGAACCGGCTGATTCCCGGGCAGACCGGCGGGACGGGGGGCGGAGGCAATCAGCGTCCTACCGCCTTCGTCACGCGGTCCGGGGTCTCGCTCGAGGACGCGCTGCAAAAAATTCAGGGCGATATCCCGCGGCGGGTTGCGTTCGGGCAGACGCATAGCATTGTGATGGGGGAGCGCTTCGTGCGCGAGGGGATCGAGCCGGTGCTGGAGTTCGTCGCCCGCAACCCGTTTTTGCGACTCAACACAAACCTGTTTATGGTGAACGGCCTGGCGAAGTCCAAGGTGGCGGACATGCCGGACTCGTTCGAGCGCTTTTTTGTGACTGTACTGAACGGCTATGTGCGCAACCATCAAATACTGAGTACGACGGTCAAGGACCTGATGTTTGACAAAGCGAACGGGGGAGACGGCGCACTGCCGATTTTGCGGTTCGACGGCGCGATGCCCAAGAGCGGTGCGGGACCGAGCGTCGGCACGTCCGGCTGCGTACTTCTCCGCAAGGGCAAGCTCGCGGCGCTGCTGACCCCGGAGGAGGCGTCGGCTGTACGGGTGGTGACCGGCCAGTTGAAGCAGTACACCTACAGTATCCAATCGCCTACGGACGGGAGAAACATAGGATTTTATACGACCTCCTTCCATATGGAGATCAAGCCGTACCGCACGAAAAGCGGGCTCGGCATTTTCGTCAGATCGACATCCCATGTCGGCATCATCGCTTCGGATTCGACCATCGATCTGAACAAGCCGGCGAATATTGAAAGGCTGGAACAGGAGATCAAGCTGATGGCGGACAAAACCGTGCAGCGTGTGCTCGAGCAATCGAAGGCGGCGGAGACCGACGCGTTTAACTTTGCCAGGTATATATCCGTGCAATATCCGCGCGAATGGAAAAAAATAAAAGGCAATTGGAGAGCCTACTATAAAGATCGGCTCGAGGTGAACGTGGATTCGGTCATTCAGCTGCGACGGGTCGGTTCCTCGACGGAATCGTTGCGCACAAGCTTTTTGGACGACGGGACGCCGGAGAAGCCATAGCGGGCGGGCGGAGAGACCAGCCGGAAGAGAGGTGTACAAGTGGAGCTGCAATCTGTGACGCAAGGCCAATTGCTCAAGCTGTTTGCGCTGCATCTGTTTTCGACCATGGTTGCGTTTATGCTCAGCATCATGCTGCAATCCAGCGGCTTCAACGCGCCGCTGGGCATTCTGGCCGGCGGGCTGCTGGGTCTGGTGCCGGCGTATATCGCTTATCGGCTGGCGCTGCGCCGGCCCGACCGCTTTTTCATCGAATACGGGTCGGAGATCATCGGACGCTGGCTGCATTATCCGCTGCTCTACTTTATCGGACTCGCCAACTTTTTGATCGCGATCATCAATATGTGGGAGCTGCAGGACGTGCTCGTGCAATTTTACCTGGTCAGCACGCCGTCATGGGCGATTGCGGGGCTATGCGGGCTCTGTGTCGCCTATACCGTCCGCTTCGGCGTCAAGTCGGTATTTCGCGCAGCCGAGGGTATTTTTTTCATCAGCCTGCTGTCCTTCGTTCTGATTCCGTTTATGGTCGGCAACAATTTCCACTGGTTTTCCGCGCGCGGGCTTGTGACGCATTTCAGCTTGCGCGAGTGCTGGCCCTCGACCTACTACACCGCTTCTGTGTTCGGCGAGATGTCGTTTATATTGCTGATTTTCCCTTATCTCGCCAACCGTCGCGATACGTTCCGCACATTGTTCAAGTCGATGGCGATCGCCGTCATCGTGGTGCTGATGCATGTCGTGCCGCTGCTGCTTATTTTCGGCCCGGAGCTGACCACCAAGATCAACTATCCGGAGCTGGAGATGCTCCGCTTTATGCGCAGCGGCTCCTTTCTAGAGACGCTGGACCCGGCGCTCATCGCGTTGTGGCTGATCAGTATTTTCGTCAAAATGGGCTTTATCGTTTTCAACATATGCTTGATATTGTCGCTCTCGTGCCGGCAGCGGGATTCGAAGCCGTTCGTGTTCCCGGTGACGCTGCTGATTGCAGTCTGCTCGCTCGTCATCGTCAAGTCGAATGTCCAGTTCAACAATATGCTCAGGGGCGGCATCCTGACGCTGTTCATGCTTGCGGAGCTGGTTCCGATTATCTACTATGCCGTCGATACGATGCGCAGGGCGTTCGGCGCCTCGCGGCAGGAGGCTCCCGAATGATCGCGATCTGTCTGTTGTTCGCCGCGATCGCCACGGCCGAGGGCAGCTATCTGCATCGCCGCAAACGCAAGCGCAGCACCTGGTACGTCGTATTCGGCTCGATCGCGATCATGCTGGCGATAAGCGAAGTGCTGTACGCCGAGTGGGACCGGTTCCAGCTCGCCCAGTGGATTCAGGCGGCGTTCGGACCGCTGGAGCGGGCGCTGCTCGGCAAGTGAGCACAGGCGGCGCCAAACCCTGCGCAAGAAAAGAGGGTACAACCAGAAACATGGGCATCCCTCGCCAAAACAAGCGGGGCACCGACAGCAGCAAGCTGACGACTACAGCGGAGAGCGCTGCCCAACCCATCATGAAAACGCTTGCCGACCGAACGGGCAACCTGCTAAAATAAACCTATTCACAAAGCCGCATGTCGCGGAGCAGCGAGCTGCTTCGAGCCGTGCGGCCTTTTGGACTTCACTGGCGGCGGAGGTAGACGACGATGGGCAACACCAAACATTCAGGACGCACGAAGCTGCCCGGACGACCGGAACCCAAGCTGTGGGTGAGCAAGGTCCCGTTCGGCCTGGGAAGACAGAAGCCGCACCATATTCGAGATACGATGAAGGTCGTCTGGGACAATCGCGACAATCTGCCTTATGCCTACAGAATATTGACGCAGGGCGTATGCGACGGATGCGCGCTGGGCGTGTCCGGTCTTTACGATCAGACGCTCATGGGTCCGCATCTGTGCACGACCCGGCTGAACGTGCTGCGCCTGAACACGATGGGAGCCATCAAGCCGGACATTCTCCATGCCGATATCGGCGAGCTTGGGAAAATGGACAGCGCACAGCTGCGCAAGCTGGGGCGGATTCCGTACCCGCTCGTGCGCGCGAAGGGAGAACGCGCCTTCCGCCGCGCGAGCTGGGAGGAGGCGCTGACGCGTATCGCCGCCAAGATCGGGGAGATCGATCCGAAGCAGCTGGCGTTCTATCTCACCGCACGCGGCATCACCAACGAATCGTATTATGCAGCGGCCAAGGCCGCCCGTCTGATCGGCACGAACAATATCGACAATGCGTCGCGCATCTGCCATTCGCCGTCCAAGACCGCGATGAAGCGGTCGCTCGGCATCGGCGCCTCGAGCTGCAACTACAAGGACTGGATCGGCACGGATGTGCTCGTATTCTGGGGGAGCGTCGCGTCGAACAACCAGCCGGTGTCGACCAAGTACATGTACGCGGCCAAGCGCAAGGGCACGAAGATCATCGTCATCAATCCGTACCGCGAGCCGGCGATGGAAGGCTACTGGGTGCCGTCGATTCCCGAATCGGCCTTGTTCGGCACGAAGCTGGCCGACGACTTCTATCAGGTCAACATCGGCGGCGACATCGCGTTCATGAACGGCGTGATGAAGCATTGGTTCGACATGGAGGACGCCGCTCCCGGCTCGGCGATCGACCATGCGTTCGTCCAAGCTCATGCGAACGGGCTCGAAGCGTTGGAGGTGCATGTGCGCAAGCAGGATTGGGGAGCGCTGGAGCGGTCGTCGGGCCTGTCCCGCGAGCGGATGGCGGAGTTCGCGGCGCTGCTGGCGGGCTCGCGCAGCGGCGTGTTCGTCTGGAGCATGGGGCTGACCCAGCACCGCTTCGGCACGGACAATATCTCGCAGGTGGCCAATCTGGCGCTCCTGCGCGGGTTCATCGGCAGGGAGCACTGCGGCGTCATGCCGATCCGGGGGCATAGCGGGGTCCAGGGCTCGGGCGAGATGGGTGCCGATCCGTTCAGCCTGCCCGGAGGGGACTTCCAGGCGGAGCATGTGGCGCGGATCGAAGCGCAGTGGGGCTTCGAGCTGCCGCGCTGGCAGGGCGACATCGTCGGCGTATCGCTCGAGAATGCCATGCTGCCGGACGACCACGAGCGCCGGCTCAAGGTGTTCTACACGTCCGGCGGCAACTTCCTGGAGACGATGCCCGATCCGGACTTCGTGCGGCGCTGTCTGGAAAACGTCGATGTGCGCGTGCATCAGGATATCGTGCTCAATACGTCGACGCTCGCGGACGCGCGGGAGGAGGTATGGGTGCTGCCCGCCATGACCCGCTACGAGCAGCCCGGCGGCGGCACGTCCACGTCGACGGAGCGGATGGTCTACTTCTCGCCGGAGATCGCAGGTCCGCGGATCGCCGAGGCGCGGCCGGAGTGGGAGATTTATATGGAGCTGGCATCGCGCATCAGACCGGAGCGGCGCGAGCGCATCGCCTTCAGGGATGCCGATCACATACGCGAAGAGATCGCCGCGGCCGCGCCGAACTACGACGGCATCCAGCACCTGAGCAAGCGGGGCGACGTCTTCCAGTGGGGCGGCGCCTGGCTCTGCGAGGCCGGGGAGTTCCCGACGCCGGACGGCAGGGGGAGACTCATCCCGATCGAGCTGCCGGAGCTGCGCAAGCCCGAGGGCCGGTATTACGCGACGACGCGGCGCGGCAAGCAGTTCAATTCGATGATCTACGGCGGCATCGATCCGTTCAACGGCGCCGGGCGGTACGACGTATTGATGAACGCGGGCGACGCGGAGGGGCTTGGGGTGCAGGAAGGCGACGCGATCGTCGTCTACAACCGCCACGGCGTTTTCCACGGCAGGGCCAAGACGGAGGCGATCGCCGCAGGCAATATCGAGCTGTACTGGCCGGAAGGCAACATGCTTTTCCCGAGGGGCGTCTACGAGCCGCATGCGGGCATCCCCGAGTACAACACGGCAGTCGTCGTGGAAAAGGCGGAGACGTACCATGCGCTGAAGGACACGCGTTACGTCGAGAGACGGATCGAGGAACTGGACATCGATATGCCGGAGTGAGCGGCAGGGAGGAACGACGGCATGGAGCGACCCGCGAGCGTTAAATGGACCGCAACGAGAATCAAGGGGGGCCGGATCAGCGAGCTGCAGGACGATGTGGCCTCCGAATATCCGCTGACGCTGATCGTCGACGGCGATGAGTTCGCCACGATCGTCTGCTCGCCGGGCGACCTGACCGACCTGGTCGTCGGATTTCTTGGCTCCGAAGGCGTCATCCGCGTCTTTGACGACATCCGTTCGCTGACGCTTGACGAGGAGGGCGGCTTTGCCCGCGTCGAGCTCGTCCGTCCGCAAGCCACCGGCAAGGACTTTTATTCGAAGCGGATGATCGGCTCCTGCTGCGGCAAGAGCCGGCAATTTTATTTTCACAACGATGCCAGAACGGCCAGAACGCTGTCCGGCGGACTGCAGATTCCGGCCGAGCGCTGCTTCGAATTGATGCGTATGCTGCAGGCGGGCTCGACTGCATTCATGGCCACGGGCGGCGTCCACAATGCCGCACTGGCCGACGAATCGGGCGCAGCCGAGATCCGCTCCGACATCGGCCGGCACAATGCGCTCGACAAGCTGTTCGGCCATTGCATCCGCAACCGGCTCTCCGCCCGCAACAGCGTCATCGTCTTCAGCGGCCGCCTGTCATCCGAGGTCGTGCTGAAGGCCGCGAAGATCGGCTGCCCGCTGCTGCTGTCCAAATCCGCGCCCACCGATCTCGCCCTGCAGCTGGCCGAAGATCTCGGCATTACATGCGTCGGTTTTATACGCGCGGACGCGCTGAACGTCTACACGCATCCGCATCGCATCCGCTTCGAATAGAGGGCTCCGTCCGGCCGTCAGATCAGCCCTTGCTCGCTCAGCCACTGCTCCGCCACCGCGCGGGGCTCTTTGCGTTCCAGATCGACTTTCCCGTTCAGCACGGACATCGTCTTGTCGTCGATTTTTCCGGCCAGCAGTCCCAGCACCTCAGCCAATTCGGGATGCGCCTGCAGCGTATCGTCGCGGATGACGACCGCCGCGTAGTAGGGAGGGAAGAAGTGCCGGTCGTCCTCCAGCACCTTCAGCTTGAACGCCTGAATGCGCCCGTCGGTCGAGAAGGCGTCGTTGACGTCGGTCGTGCCCTCCTTCACGGCGCCGTAGGTCAAGCCCGCATCGAGTCCGGTCACCGTCTTGAAGCGCATGCCATAGGCCGACTGCAGCCCCTTGAAGCCGTCGTCGCGCTCGAGAAATTCATGCGTCGCGCCGAGCCGCAGCCCGGGAGAACGCGCGGCCAGCTGCGACATGGTCGCGATGCCGAGCTGCTCCGCCTTGTCCGCCCGCATGGCCAGCGTATACGTATTGTTGAAGCCGAGCGGCGCCAGCCAGGTGACGCCGAACTTCGTCTTGTAGGCTGCCTTGACCTTGTCGTAGGTGAGCTGGGGCTCGCCTACGACCGGCGCTTCGCCCAGCACCGAGGACCAGCCGGTTCCCGTATATTCCGGGTACAGGTCAATGCTGCCGCTCGTCAGCGCGCTGTGCGTCACCTGGGACCCGCCGAGGAAAGGCTTGCGCACGACCTTGAGGTCCGTCTTCGCTTCGATCAGGGAGGCGAGCATATGGACGAGCACGTCCTGCTCCGTGAAGTTTTTGCCCCCGACCGTCACGGTGTCGGCACCGCCGCCTCCGAAGCCGAACCGCCCGTTGCCGATCAGGCTCGTCGCGATTGCCGCGACGAGCAGTACGCCGAGCGCGATCTCGACGCCGCGCATGAACGGATGGCTGCGCCGCCGGCTCGCCGGCCGGATGCCGGGCGGCGTGACCGCACGCTCCATCCGCTCCAGCAGGAAGTCGAGCAGCAGGGCGAGCAGCGCGGCGGGGATCGTGCCCGCGAGGATCAGCTCGGTGTTGACCGTGGAGATGCCGCGGAAGATGAGATCGCCCAGACCGCCGGCGCCGACCAGCGAAGCCAGCGTCGCCACCCCGATCACCATGACGGTCGCGGTGCGTATGCCCGCCATGATGACGCTGAGCGCGAGCGGCAGCTCGATGCGCCACATCACCTGCAGGGACGTCATGCCCATGCCGATGCCCGCTTCCTTGATCGGCTTCTCCACGTTCATGATGCCGGTGTACGTATTCCGGAGGATCGGCAGCAGCGCGTACACCGTCAGCGCGATGACGGCCGGCACCCGGCCGATGCCGACCAGCGGGATCATGAATCCGAGCAGGGCGAGGCTCGGGATCGTCTGGAACAGCGAGGTCAGGCCGATGATCGGCGCGGCGAGCCTGCGGTAGCGCGTCAGCGCGAGGCCCGCCGGCACGGAGATGACGATGGCGATGAGCAGCGCGACGAACGAGATTTGCAGATGCTCGAGCGTGGCGCGTACGATGTCGTCGCGCCGGTTGACGAATACGTCCCAGAGATTCATGGCTGCCTCCCGTTCAGATCTGCTTCAGCAGGGCGTCGATCAGGCTTGAATTGGTCACGAGACCCGCGATTTGGCCGTTCGGATGGACGACGGGCAGGTAGCTCATGCCGTTCTGCTTCATGACGTCGACCGCATCCCCGATGCTGGACCCGACGATGACGGAGGGGACGTCCGTCCGCATGATCTCCCCGAGCGACAGCTCCTCGTTGCGGTAATTTTCCTCGATCGCCTCCCGGGACACGACGCCCTGGAGCACGCGGTTTTTGTCCAGCACGAGCAGGCCGTTGACGCGGTGCTGCTTCATCAGCTTGGCGCCGTGCGCGAGCCCTCTCGACTGATAGACGGTGACGGGGTTCCAGAGCATCGCGTCCTCGACGGCCAGGCTCTCCGACGCTTCGTTCAGCCGTCCTTCGCCGATGAAGCTGCGCACGAAGTCGTCCTTCGGCCGGCGCAGGATGCGTTCGGGGGTATCCGCCTGCACGATCTGGCCGCCCTTCATCAGTACGATCCGATCGGCGATCTTGAGCGCTTCGTCCATGTCATGCGACACGAATACGATCGTTTTCTTCACGGTCTCCTGCAGCCGGATCAGCTCGTCCTGCAGCTGCTCGCGGCTGATCGGATCGAGCGCGCTGAACGGCTCGTCCATCAGAATGATCGAGGGCTCGGCCGCCATTGCTCTGATGACGCCGATCCGCTGCTGCTGGCCGCCGCTCAGCTCGGACGGATAGCGGTCCCGGTACCGGTCCGGCTGGAGTCCGACCATGTCCATCAGCTCGTCGATCCGGCTTTCGTACGCTTTTTTATCCATGCGCTTCAGCCGCGGCACGATCGCCACATTGTCCTTGATCGTCATATGGGGAAACAAGCCGATATGCTGGATCACGTAGCCGATATCGCGCCTGAGCTGGACGGGATTGATTTTCGAGATGTCCTTGCCGTCGATGACGATCTTCCCGTTCGTCGGCTCCACGAGCCGGTTGATCATTTTCATCGTCGTGGACTTGCCGCAGCCGCTCGGGCCGATCAGCGTGACCAGCTCGCCTTCCTGTATTTCGAGATTGATGCCCTTCAAGGCGCTCGTGCCGTCCGGATATTTTTTGGTTACGTCGATAAACTGAATCACGCGCGACCGCTCCCCGTCGTCCGCGCCCGTCCGGGCGGCGGCGATAATGTCCGTAGTATGTCCCGCCCCCGGGAAAAATAAGTGAAATAAGAAAAGCCAACCGGATACTGTGAGCCGGCTGGCTTTTTTAGACGTCCGGCTTCCGTCCGGCGTTCTCGCCGGTTCTGGAGCCGATCAAATAACCGATGATGGTGGACTCGATCGGCAGCACGACCAGCGTCCACAGGTCCTTGAGCCCGAAGTCCGGCGATCTGTACCGATCGGGAACAAGGGTGTACACGAGCGCGATCAGCAGCACGCCGAGCGAGATCGTGCCGACGATGTACAGCCGGACATTGTCGCCCGAACCGAAAAACTTGCCGAGGAAGCCGAGCTCCGCCTTGCGCTTCTCGCTCTCGGCATTGGCCGCGATGATCTTGCTCGCCACCTTGGGGTCCTGAATCTCGATCTTGTTCACGGCCCATCAGGCCCCCTCTCCGGCGAAAAAGGTGAAGGAGAGTACCCAGGCGCTCGCGTCGTAGTTGATCGTCACCTCATAGCAGAGGGACAGCTTGCGGTTGTCGAGCACGCCGAGATGAATCATGTCATCGTTGCCCGTCGGCTTGCCTCTGGGGAAGTTGATGCAGGCGATCCGCACCTTGTTGTGCTGAACGAGGCGGATATCCGTCACGAAGTCGTCCCGTCCGGGCTCCTGCTCGATGCAAAATACAAAGGTCAGCGGATCGTTCTCCTCGGAGAGCGTGACCTCGATCGGATTCATCTGATAGGCGAACACCCTGCCATGATAGACGGCCTCGAATCCGCCGGAACGAATGCGCATGCGTATCCCTCCCGTTTTTCAACTGGATATACGATCAATATCTGCCAATATAATAATGTACGAGCACGAGGCCGGTCTTATGTCGGAATAATACGAAGAGCCTCCTCTTGGGGTTAGAGGAGGCTCGGCCGGCGGATGCCGGCATGGGGCGGTCGGTTCTCGTCAGCAGGATTGGCCGATCGTGACGATCTCGTAGGGCCGAACGTCGATGCGAAGTGCGCCCTGGCTGTCCGGGGACAGCAGATCCAGGCGTTCTTCGAGCACATTGCTGGCGTACCATGTTGTGCCCGGAGCAGCGCTCACAGTGAGCGCCGCGGGCTCGCCGGACATGTTGAACCAGCGGTAAAATACGTCTGCGGAAGCCGCGCCGCGCTTGACGGCGGACAGCGCGAGCCGGTCGCCGCTCCAGTCGAGCGGGCTGTAGACGGGCGGCAGCTCGCCCGCATGCGCGTCCGTCTGGACGGCGAGCCACGGCACCTGAGACGCGTACGCTTCCTGCGCGGCGGCGTATCTGCCGGCTGCGCCGCCGTACGGAATGAGCGTCAGCTCCGCCTCTTGGGCACCCAGGCACTGGGCTTCGGGCGTCGGGAACACGCCCCAGTCGCCCAGCTCGCCGACCGCGCGCAGCAGCGTGACGGCGACCGTGCCGCGCCCGTCGCGAAGCACCTCGTACTCGTTCAGGCCGATGTTGGCGACGGCCAGGCCGCGGCTGTCGTCATCGAGGGCGACGAACGCCTGCTGATGTTGCGCGTTGCTCGGATTGCGCCACTCCGCCGCGGGCTCGTTGGGACGCTCCGCGATCTCGAAGATCGAGTCGGCATGGTGGACGGCGGCAGCGGCGTCGGTCGGGAACAGCATCCGCAGGCGGTGATCCTTGGCCTGATTGTCGTAGGCGACCTTGAGCTTGAGCGCCTTCACGCCGCGCTCGACCGTGAGGGTCGTCGTGATCGTGAGCGGCAAGGTGCGGGTGGACCTGCCCGCCTTGCGGTCCGGCAGATGCGTCATCGCAGCGCACTCACGCTGCAGCAGGGCGTCCGCCTCGGCGGGAATCTCCCACCGGTGCACGATCTCCGCGACCGTCCGGAAAGGAGAGCGGGAGACGATTCTCGTCTCGGCCCGAAGATGCTGCGTCGTCAGCGTCACGCGTTCGCCGTCTTGGATGTAGACGTATTCGTTGCCGATGTCGCCCGTGTTCTCGAAGACGCCGAGGTCGCGGTACACTTCTCCCGTCTCCTTGTCCGTGAGCGCGAAGCTGCCGTTCGGCAGCACTTCGACGGCGATCAGCTCATTTTCCAGGCTCAGCGCGGCCCCTGCGCCTGCGTCCGCAGGCGTCAAGATACCGGTCTGCGGCTCGGCCGCGATGACGGCAGTGCCGCTGCGGCTAGCCGCGGCGGCCACATCCGAGCCTTCGGACGGTGCGTCCTCGCGGCGCCAGGCGTACAGGCGATAGCCCTGCGAAGGAACGGCCTCCGCCGCCAAGGTGATGCGGATGCGCCTTGCCATGTACGGCTGCCTGAACTTGTCGTCGGGCAGCGTATAGCCGAAGCGGATGCCGAGATCCTCGATGTCGGCGTCGACCGTACGGCCCTCGTGATCGACGACAGTTCCCCGGCCGATCGCGAGGCGTTCCATGTCCGCATAGGCTTCGGCGGGCTTGGCTTCCTTGAACCAGCGCCGCGCGACGTCCAGCTCCACGGTCACGGAGCCGGAGCGTGCGATGCCGGCGAAGTTGAACGCCGCGAACGGCACATACGCATCTCCGCCGAAGCCGGAGGTGTCAATCTTCGAGGCGATATGCGCCAGGCTCCGCTCGACGATCGGCTCCGCGGCGTGACGGCTCTTGGCGAAGCGGGTCATCATCTCCGCGTGCACCTCGTCCACGCTGCAGCCGCAGATGCTGTCGTGCGGATGATTTTGCATGAGCGTCTTCCAAGCATAGGTCAGCAGCGCGTCCGGATGGGACATGCCGAGCGCAGAGGCAAACGCGGCCGCAGGCTCCGCGAGCCGCTCGAGCAGAATCTGGCCTTTGACGTTGGCCTGCTTGATATAGACGCGCGCCGACGCCGTGGCTGCCAGCGTGAACCAGCCGTCCGTCCGCTGGCTGCGCAGCTCGCCTCTGACGACGGACAGCGCGCGCTCGGACGAATCCTCTACGGCTGCCACGTACGAAGTCAGATCGCTATGGACGAATTCGTAGTCGGGGTACAGCTCGCGGGCGGTGCGGAGCGCGGCCGACAGGTCGGTCTGTACGGGCTGATGGTCGCAGCCGTTCATGAACAGCAGCTGCGGCGTCGATGCGAAGCGCTCCGCATTTTGCAGCTGATTGTCCCAATAGACGCGCGCTTCGTCGGGGTCGACGGGGATCTCCATGCCGTTGCAGTACCAGTTGGCGAACAGAATGCCGAGCACCTCGGAGCCGTCCGGCGACCGCCAGATCATCTCGGAGTACGGGGATTCGTAAGCTTCGGAGTCGGAGACGGTATTGTTGAAGCCGGTCGGCTTGACCCCGCGCCCGAAGATGGCGTTCGTGATGCCGGCCTGCCGCATCAGCTGCGGCGCCTGGCCCATATTGCCGAAGGAATCGGGGAAGTAGCCGATCTTGGCGACGGGGCCGTAGCGGAGGGCGTCCTGATGGCCGACGAGCAGGTTGCGCACATTGGCTTCGGAGCTGGTGAGGAACTCGTCCTGCAGCACGTACCACGGCCCGATCTTGATGCGTCCTTCGGCAATCAGGCGCGTCAGCCGCTCGCGCTGCTCCGGTCTGACCTGCAGGTAATCTTCCAATATGATCGTCTGTCCGTCGAGATGGAAGCTGCGGTAGTCCGGATCGCTATCGAGCGTGTCCAGCAGTGTGTCCATCAGCTCGATGAGCCGGACGTGGTGACGTTCGTAAGGCATATACCATTCGCGGTCCCAATGCGTGTGAGAGACGACATGAACGACGCGTTTTGTCATCTGTTCATTCCTCCGTATAATACGAATATACAACCTAATGTGAAGTTGTTATAATCGATCATAGTGAGATAGTCGTTTGATGTAAATGGAATCTGGCTTTTTGAGCCGAATAAAGTTGTATATAAGTTATAACGGGAATGGCGGGGTATTCATGGATCAGAAGCAGCGGGATAGCGGCGGACGAACGCCGCTGTATGCGCAGGTGGAATCGTATGTGCGCGATCAGATCCGTTCCGGCCGGTGGCAGCCCGGGAGACGGCTGCCTTCGGAGAACCAGCTCTGCAAGCAATTCGACGTCAGCCGGATCACGATCCGCGGCGCGATGGAGAAGCTGGTGGAGGAAGGCGTCGTCTACCGGATCCAGGGCAGGGGCAGCTTCGTCGCGGACGATGCGGCGGGAGAGCCGAAGCGTTATCCCGTCGGCACGTCGGCGACGCACGGCGATCTGCTGCCGGTGGCGGTCATCCTGCCGCGTCTGCGAGGCATGCTGACGACGAGTCTGTTCGCCGGCGTGGAGCAGGGGCTGGCCGCGTCGCGATACCGGATATTGCTGCTGACGACCGACGACGACCAGACGCGGGAGGAAGAGAAGCTGCGCGAGGCGATTCGCGCGGGCGCGCGGGGCATGATCGTCTATCCTGCGGAAGGGCGCACCTACAGCGAGGAGATGCTCCGGCTGACCTTCGACCGGTACCCGATCGTCGTCATCGACCGCTATGTCCGCGGCGTGAAGACGCACTGCGTGTGCTCCGATCATTTCACGGGGGCTTATGAAGCGACCGAACATCTGCTGCGCCTCGGTCATCGCCGGATCGCCTTCGTGACGACGCCGTACTTGAGGACGACCAGCCTGGAGGAAAGGATGGACGGCTTCCGCCAGGCGCTGAACGATTATGGCGTCGTGCTGGACCGGAGCCTGGTGCTGGAGCAGGTAGAGCCGGAGGCAATCTCCGCATTTCTGGCGGCGAACGCGGATGTGACCGCGTTGTTCGCCGTCAACGAAGGCATCGGACAGACCGCGATCCGGGCCGCCGAAGCTTCGGGGAAGCGGGTGCCGGCAGATTTGTCGGTCGTTTTTTTCGACGATTACGATCACGCCGAAGCGGCGCGTATCCCTCCGACCTGCGTGGCGCAGCAGGGCGGCCTGATCGGCGAGCAAGCCGCGGCGCGTCTGCTCTCGCTGATCGCCGACCCGCTGCAGGAGCGGAGCATGGTCCGCATACCGACCCGGCTGATCGTCCGGGCGTCGACGGCGGCGCTTGCCGGGGAGGGACAGGGGGCGGTGGAATAGTGCTGAGCTTGGCAACAGCGAGCAGCGGGGGCACGGTCGACGGTGAGCAGCGAGGGGGGAAGGTCGGCAGCGGGTGATGCGAGCGCGCCAACGATAGGCAGCGGGTGGTGCGAGGCGTGCCAAAGATAGGCAGCGGGTGATGCGAGGCGCGCCAACGATAGGCAGCGGGTGATGCGAGCGCGCCAAAGATAGGCAGCGGGTGATGCGAGGCGCGCCAACGATAGGCAGCGGGTGGTGCGAGGCGTGCCAACGATGGGCAGCAGGTGATGCGAGGCGCGCCAAAGATAGGCAGCGGGCGGTGCGAGGCGTGCCAACGATAGGCAGCGGGTGATGCGAGCGCGCCAACGATAGGCAGCGGGTGATGCGAGGCGCGCCAAAGATAGGCAGCGGGTGATGCGAGCGCGCCAACGATAGGCAGCGGGCGGGCATCGGCATGCCGGTAGGAGGCGGCCAGGACTTCGGGATCTTGCGGTTATATTGGCCGGCCTCGCATTAGGCGGCGAACCTGCGGTAGGATAGAAGTCAACGATAGATTCGCGGGCGTTGCGCTCGAAGGGATAGATTAGATGCATGAATAGTCAAACCGTAAGAGAACAGTTGGAGGCGTTGGCGGAGCCCGGCTACCGCAAGTTCGCTTCGTCGCTTATTCCGAATATCGACAATCTGATGGGGGTGCGGCTGCCTGCGTTGAGACGAATCGCACTTGCGGCTGCACGCGGCGATTGGCGTGGATGGCTTGCGGGTGCGGAGGCTGCCTCGTTCGAGGAGACGATGCTTCAGGCGATGGTCATCGGGTATGCCGATATGGATGTCGAGGAGCGGCTGCGGCTTGTGGCGGCATACGTACCCAAGATCGACAATTGGTCGGTATGCGACCGCTTCTGCCTCGGACTCAAGTTTGCGGCCGCGCATCAGGAGCGGGTGTGGACGTTTTTGCAACCCTATCTGAAGTCCAGGCTTGAATACGAGGTTCGCTTCGGCGTCGTCATGCTGCTCGAGCACTTTCTCGACGAGTCGCATGTGTCGGCGGTGCTGCGGCTGCTGGACGGCATATGTCATGACGGATATTATGCGAAAATGGCGGTCGCTTGGGCGGTGTCGATCTGCTATGTCAAGTTTCCGGCGGTGACGGAGGCGTATCTGACGGACAGCGCGCTGGACGACTTCACGTTCAACAAGTCGCTGCAAAAAATCGGCGAGTCGTACCGCGTCGACGCCGCGGCGAAGCAACGGGTGCGGGCGATGAGACGAAGCGCGAAGCGACCGCGGCGGGCGGCGGCGGGCTCTGCGGAGCCGAGCCTGTAATCGCAGACGGCGGGGATCGCGCCGGCAGCGTGCTGCGCGAGTCGCATCGCCTCTCGTAGTGAAGGCGATGAGCCAGAAGCGAGCCGCGCGAGCCCCAACGCCTCTCGTAGTGAAGGCGATGGGTCGGAAGCGTGCTGCGCGGGAAGCATCGCCTCTCGTAGTGAAGGCGATGGGCCGGCAGCGAGCTGCGCGAGTCGCATCGCCTCTCGTAGTGTAGGCGATGGACCGGAAGTGAGCCGCGCGAGTCGCATCGCCTCTCGTAGTGTAGGCGATGGACTGGAAGTGAGCCGCGCGAGCCCCATCGCCTCTCGTAGTGAAGGCGATGGGCCGGCAGCGTGCTGCGCGGGAAGCATCGCCTCTCGTAGTGAAGGCGATGGGCCGGCAGCGTGCTGCGCGGGAAGCATCGCCTCTCGTAGTGAAGGCGATGGACCAGATGTGAGCCGCGCGAGCCCGATCGCCTCTTGTAGTAAAGGCGATGGGCCGGAAGCGAGCTGCGCGAGCCCCATCGCCTCTTGTAGTGAAGGCGATGGGTCGGAAGCGAGTCGCGCGAGCCCCATCGCCTCTCGTAGTGAAGGCGATGGGCCGGCAGCGTGCTGCGCGGGAAGCATCGCCTCTCGTAGTGAAGGCGATGGACCAGATGCGAGCCGCGCGAGCCCGATCGCCTCTCGTAGTGAAGGCGATGGACCGGAAGCGAGCCGCGCGAGCCCCATCGCCTCTTGTAGTGAAGGCGATGAGCCAGAAGCGAGCCGCGCGAGCCCGATCGCCTCTCCTAGTGAAGGCGATGGACCGGAAGCGAGCCGCGCGAGTCGCATCGCCTCTCGTAGTGGAGGCGATGGGCCAGAAGCGTGTCGCGCGAGCCCCATCGCCTCTCGTGGAGTAGGCGATGTGTCGCCAAGCGCGCAGCGCGAGCCCGATCGCCTCTCGTAGTGGAGGCGATGGGCCAGAAGCGTGTCGCGCGAGCCCCATCGCCTCTCCTAGTGAAGGCGATGGACCAGATGCGAGCCGCGCGAGCCCCATCGCCTCTCGTAGTGAAGGCGATGAGCCGGAAGCGAGCCGCGCGAGTCGCATCGCCTCTCGTAGTAAAGGCGATGGACCGGAAGCGAGCCGCGCGAGCCCGATCGCCTCTCGTAGTGTAGGCGATGGACCGGAAGTGAGCCGCGCGAGCCCGATCGCCTCTCGTAGTGGAGGCGATGGGCCAGAAGCGTGTCGCGCGAGCCCCATCGCCTCTCGTGGAGTAGGCGATGTGTCGCCAAGCGCGCAGCGCCAACAGCCCGACCGCCTCTCCGCAGAGGCGATCGGGCTGTTGGTCGTGTTCGGCTTAGGCGTCCAGCTCGCCCTCGCGCAGACCGATCGACAGCGGTGCGGGCTTCGCGCAGGTGCTGTGCATCGTGTAGCGAGCGCCCTGTGCCGCCGCGTCGTGGAAGCCGTGCATCGCCTCCAGCACATGGTAGGCGAGCTCGCCGCTGGCGCGGTGCGGGCGGCCGGTCAGGATCGCCTGGGCCATGTCGGCCGCGCCCAGACCGCGCGCGTTGTCCGCATAGCCGTGCGTCAGCGGCAGCTCGCTCCACTCGCGCGAGCCGGCGCGGCGGATGCGGATCGGCCCGCCGAACGAGTTGGGGTCGGGGACGGACAAGGTGCCGCCGCTGCCGTATATCTCGATGAAGGGCAGCTGCGCGCCGCCCGGCGCGTCGAAGCTGGTGAGGATCGTGCCGATCGGGCCGGCGGCGAATTCCATGATGCCGGCCACATGCGTCGGCACCTCGACTTCGATCTTCTGGCCGTGCTTCGGCTGGCTCGTGATCGTGCGCTCGGGATAGGAGATGCGGGCGGCGCCCGTCACGGCGGCGATCGGTCCGAGCAGCGCGACGAGGGCGGTCAAGTAGTAAGGGCCCATGTCGAACATCGGGCCGCCGCCCGTCTTGTAGTAAAATGCCGGGTCGGGATGCCAGCTCTCGTGCCCGCCGCCGACCATGAAGGCGGTGGCGCCGATCGGCGTGCCGATCCAGCCGTCCTCGATCAGCTTGACGCACGTCTGGATGCCGCCGCCGAGGAACGTATCGGGCGCGCTGCCTGCCAGCAGCCCTTTGGCGCTCGCCAGTTCAAGCACTTTTCGGGCTTCCTCGCGCTGCACGGCGAACGGCTTTTCGACGTACACATGTTTGCCGGCTTCGAGCGCTTGCAGGCATACCTTCGCATGGGCCTGCGGGATGGTCAGGTTGATAACCATCTGAATATCCGGATCCGCGAGCAGCTCCTCCACCGACAGTCCGCGGATGCCGTATTCCTCCGCCTTCGCCTTGGCTCTCGCCACGTCCAGGTCCGCGCAGGCGACGATCTCCATCGAGCCGAAGCGCCCGCCGTTGTGCAGGTAGATGCCGCTGATATTGCCGGTACCGATGATGCCCACTTTAACTTTGTTGCTCACCGCTGCGTCCCCCTCTGATCTTCCTTTTTCCGAAAATTAAAGCTGGTTGTCCTGCATGCCCGTATACGCCGTGTCCGCCGCATAGTCGTCCGCGCCCGCAGTCTTGCCCTCGGCGCACCACAGGAAACCTCTGCGCATCAATTCGCTCACCTGCGGCAGCGCCACGACATCGGCCTGATGTCCGAGCGAGTTGTAGTACACGCGGCCCCGTCCCCAGCGCTTGGTCCAGACGACCGGCATGTCGACCGCCTTGTTCGGGGAATGGGGTCCGGGTGCGATCGGGAAGCGGGTTGTGGCCAGCACTTCGATCGCCGGATCGATATGCAAATAATATTGCTCCGTGCTCACGGTGAAGTCCCGGATGCCCGCCACGAGCAGGCTCGAGCTGTGCTTGACGTTGACCTCGTACTCGGTGCCGTCGTTGCCCGGATGCGCGACCCACTGGCCGCCCGTCATGAACTGCCAATCGGTATTCTCGCGAAACGCGTCGCACATGCCGCCGTGACAGCCCGCAAGCCCGGTGCCGGCCTGGACGGCCGCGGACACGTTGTTCACCCATTCTTGCTCGATCTTGCCCATCGTCCAGCAAGGCACGATCAGATCGAGCCCCATCAGCTTGTCCTTGTCCGCGAACGCTTCGAGCGTATCGGATACTTCCGCCTCGAAGCCCTCCGCAGCGAGTATGCCGCGGAATAGCTCCGCAACTTCCTTGGGCTGATGTCCGTCCCAGCCGCCCTGTACGATCAATGCTTTTCTGGTCATTGGCGAATCCTCTCCCATGTCGGCCGCTTCAGCAGGAGCGGCGAATAATTAATCGCGTCGGCAGCAGCAAGCCGCCTGTCGTCCGCGCAGCCCCGCCGGGGCTGGAGACGGCAGCCGGTCCATCCGGCGGAGCGATGTCTTCAAGGTTGTCAGGCGAGCCGGCGCCGGCCGCGTCATCCGGCAAGGCGCTGCCGCCATGGCCGCTCTGCGAAGCGGCAGCCGGACCGCCCTGCAAGGCGGCCGCGGGGCCGTCCTCGCCGGCATCGCCGGACAGCATGCCGAGCGCCGTCTCGGCGGCGAGCCTGCCCATCTCGTAAAAGGGCACCTCCACAGTCGTCAGCGGCGGGTCGGTCAGGCTGGAGGCATCGGCATTGTCGTAGCCGATGACCGGCAGCCGGTCCGGCACGTCGATGCCGCGCTCGCGCAGCCCCTGAATCGCGCCGATCGCCATCCGGTCGTTGGCACACATGAGGCCGTCCAGTCGATCGAGCCTGTCCGCGATCGCGCCTGCCGCCTCGTAGCCGCTCGTGCGGCTGTAATTGCCTTCGAACAGCAGGTCAGGATCAGGCGCGAGCCCCGCGTCCGCAAGCGCCGCGAGATAGCCGTCGTAGCGGTCGGCGCTGTTGGAGTAATGCGGCGAGCCGTTCAGGAAGCCGAGACTGCGGCGGCCCGTGTCCAGCATATGGCGCGCGGCCGCATAGGCGCCGGCGCGATGATCGGCGCCCACGAAGGGGATATCGCGGCCGCGCGGCTCGAAGCGCTGATCGACGATACAAGCGGGCAGGCCCGCGTCGGCCAGCGCATGGACGGAAGCCTGCTCCTCGGGCAGCGAGCTTGCGCCCAGAATGAGGCAGGCGTCCACCCGTCGGGTCCGGTACAGCGACACGTAGTCGTAGCGCTCCCGCGGATTGCGGTAGAGCAGCAGCAGTCCGTAGCCTGCCTGGTGCAGCGCATCCCCGATGCCGCTCAAGATCTCGGAAAAGTAATAGGTGGAGAACATTCTCACCTTGGGCACATGCGGGAGGACGACGCCGATATTGCCGCTGCGTCCCTTGGCGAAGCCGGAAGCGAGCGCGTTCAATTGATAGCCCAGCCTGGCGGCAGCGTCCGCCACCCGCCGTCGCGTCTCTTCCTTCATCGGCCCGACGCCGTTCATCACGCGGGATACCGTAGCTTCGGATACGCCCGCCAGCTCGGCGACCTCCTTGCGCGTCGCCATCCGCACACTTCCTTTCCGGTGCTGACATCAATAATGTACACGCGTACATTATGCCACTTGCCGCGCGTTGCGTCAATCGTCCACCCATACCGGCGGCGGAACAACAATACACCTCTGCATTTGCGTGGGATTTCGTTATCTTGCGATTGTAATCCAAATGGCTTACGGCCCCGCGGCAATGCGGGTATACTTGGGATGAGGTGAACGAGATGAGCGCTAATAAACCGGACAGGGAGAACGTCGGCCTGGCGCCGGACGACGAGGCGTGGCAGGCGATCGTCGCCTGCGATGCCGCCTACAACGACAGGTTCCGGTACGCGGTCCGGACGACGGGCATTTTTTGCCGTCCGTCCTGCAGGTCGAGAGCGCCGAAGCGGGACAACGTCTCGGTGTACCCAGACGCGGCGCGCGCGCTCGAGGCGGGCTATCGTCCGTGCAAGCGGTGCAGGCCGAGCGACACCAAGCTGCCGGATGACGAGTGGGTCGGCCAGATGACCGATTATATCGACCGCTGCTACGACGAGCCGATCACGCTCGACCGTCTGGCCGAACTGTACCGGGGCAGCCCGTATCATCTGCACCGCGTGTTCAAGCGAATTGCGGGGATGACGCCCGTAGAATACGTGCAGCGCATCCGGGTCGCGAGAGCGCAGGAGCGGCTGGCGGACACGGAGCTGGCGATGTCCGACATCGCGCGTGCCGTCGGGTTCGGCAGCGTGCCGTACTTCATCACCGTGTTCAAGCAGAGAGTCGGAACGACGCCGAGCGAATACAGACGGCAGCATCGGCGGTCAATCTATGCGGAGGTGACGGAATGAACAGGAACGAGGAACAAGCGGTCGTGCGCTGGTCGCGGATCGACCATGGAGATTGGCGGCTGCATGTCGCGGCCACGGACACGGGGCTGTGTTATATAGGCTCGCCGGATGCGCCGTTCGAACAGCTGGAAAAGTGGGTAGAAGCGCGCGTGCCGGGCTCGACGCTCGTCCGGGATGACGAGCGGCTGACTCCGTATGTGCGCGAGCTGATCGATTATTTGGAAGGAAGCCGCACGACGTTCGAAGCGCCGCTCGACTTCAAAGGAACGGCGTTTCAGACGGCGGTATGGCGGGCGCTGCAGGGCATTCCGTACGGCGAGACGCGGTCCTACAGCGAGATCGCGGCGCTCGTAGACAGGCCGGCGGCGGTGCGCGCCGTCGGCGCGGCGATCGGCGCCAACCCGGTGCTCGTATGCGTGCCCTGCCATCGCGTCGTCGGCAAGAGCGGCGCCCTGACCGGGTACCGGGGCGGCCTGCCGATGAAGACGCGGCTGCTGGCGCTCGAGCGGGGACAAGCTGCGGAGCCCGCACCGGTCTCGCCGGAGCGGGCGTAGGCGGGTGCCGGCGCCTCAATACAGCAGGCGCCACAGATAGAAGGTCGCGTACGCCTCCCACCCGCTCCAGCCTGCGGCCATGCGCCGGATGTCCTCGCGGGACGGCTTGGCCGCGCTGCCCGTCACATGGCGCAGTGCGTGATGCAGCCCGACATCGTCGATCGGGAAGGCGTCCTTCATGCGCAGACAGCGCATGAGCACATAGTTGGCCGTCCACGGCCCGATGCCGCGGATGCGTACGAGCGCCTGCTCCGCTTCCCGGAAGCCGAGGGACGCGAGTCCTTCCTTGGACAGCGTCCCGTCCGCGACGAGCCTCGCCGTATGAATGAGGTATTCGCATTTTTTGACCGTCAGCTTGAGCGGGAGCAGATCCCGGACGTCGAGCGCGGCGATCGTCTCCGGGCGGGGGAACGTCCAGTACGCATGGCCCTCGTGGTCGATCCGGCCGCCGTACGTCTCGACCAAGCGCCGCTTGAGCGTATAGGCGAAGGCGAGATTGATCTGCTGCCCGAGTATGCCCCAGGCGAGGGCTTCGTACAGATCGGGAATGCCGATCAGCCGCAGGCCGCGATGCGTCTCGACTGCGGCGGCGAGGATCGGATCGGCGGCGGCGAGCCGGTAGAATGGCGTCAGCTCGGTGTCGAGATCAAGCCAATCCCGGATGTAGGCGGCCGCAGCCGGCGCGAGCTCGTCCGCCAGCTCGGATGCCGCGCCCAGGAACTTCACGACGAGATCGCGGTCCGGTGCGCTGCGGATCATGACGATGGGCGTGCCGGGGATCGGGAGCGCCCTATATATTCCGCCATCGCGGATCTGGTACAGACACTCGCTTGCGGAGCGTGTCAGATAGCCGAGGTTGGGCTCGAATCTGAAGTCTTCCGGCACCTGCAAGCGAATCGAAGGATTGATTTTCAAAAGGAGTCACCGCTTTCTGCCGCGATTCGATCGGTCGGCTGCCGCTGTCCGGTCGGCGGACATGCCGGCCTCACCTGATTGTAGCCGATCGGACGCACGACGGGGAGATCGGGAATTTGCGTTTTTATCCGAGAGTTCGCGCACGCTATTACGGATGCGGGGAGGACGGTCATGGCGCGCATCAAGACGGATTACAGGACGCCGAAGACGCTGCTCAACCAAGCGACGGGCTTCCTCGAAGATTATACCCATACGCTGAATCCCTACGGCGGCTGCGCGTTCGGCTGTTCTTACTGCTACGTGAGAGGGATGCCGGTCGCGGCCTTCAGGGGCGAGCCATGGGGCAGCTGGGTCGATGTCAAGCTCGAAGCGGCGCAGACGCTGCGCCGGGAGCTGCGGCGGGCGAAGGCCAAGGGGCCGGTGCGCATCTTCATGTCCTCAAGCACGGACCCGTACCAGCCGGCGGAATACAAGGAGCGCGTCACCCGCTCGCTGCTGGAGGCGATGGCCGAGGTGCGGCCGGACTTCCTGCTCGTGCAGACGCGCAGCCCGCTCGTCGCGCGGGACATCGACCTGTTGCGGCTGCTGGAGAACCAGGTGCGCGTCAGCATGACGGTGGAGACGGACCGCGAGGACGTCAGACGCGTATTCACGCCCGCGGCGCCGCCGATCGCCGCCAGGCTGAGGGCGTTGGCGCAGCTGCGGGAGGCGGGCGTGCCCGTGCAGGTCGCGGTCGCGCCCGTACTGCCGAGCAGCGAGGACTTCCCGTCGCTGCTGCGGCCGTTGACCGATCGCGTCGTCATCGACGACTACGAGATGGGAGACGGCAGCGGCGGGCGGCGAACCGCGAGGCTCGGACTGGAGACGTTGTATGCGCGGCTCGGGCTGTCCGAGTGGCATTCGCCGGCAGCTTGGCGGATCGTGCAGACGCGTATGGGCCGCTGCTTCGGCGAGGACGAGCTGTTCGTGAGCAAGGAAGGCTTCGCGCCTTGAACGGCTGACGCCAGAAGACGCCATAGCGGCAGGCTATGGCGTCTTCTGGCGTCAATTCGGCTTATGCATGCCCGGACGAGAGTACGGCGACGCGGTTTTTGCCTTCCGCCTTGGCGATCGCGATCGCCTTCTCCGCCTGGACGATCAGTGCCTCGGGCTGTTCGAGCCCCGGCTGCGCATGGAAGGCGACGCCGACGCTGGCCGTCAGATAGTCGCCGCCGTCCTGGTGGGAATGCGGGATCTGCAGCGAGACGACGGTCCGCCTGAGCCGTTCGGCAAGCTTGACGACGTCATCCCGTCCCTGGGCCGTCGGATCGATCGCCAGCGAGAGCGCGAATGTCGCGCCGCCGTAGCGCGCGATGACGGCGCCCTCCGTCTGTCCGACGGCCTCGAGCGATTCGGCGACCCATCTGAGGCAGTTGTCCGCTCCCTGATAGCCGAACATCGTATTGTATGCCCGAAAATGATCGAGATCCAGCATAATGACGCTTATCGTCTTTTGCCCGCCGTTCGCGTACAGCTCCCATTCGCGCACCAGGCGTTCCTCGAAGGCGCGCCGGCTGGGCAATTCCGTGAGGCTGTCCGTGTGCAGGTAGTGGGACAGCTGCTGCGTCACTTCCGTGAACAGCTCGTCCTGCCGTTCGTCCGCGTGGACTTTTCTCGCAACCGCCATGATGGACGGCTTGCCGCCGTATACGACATGCGCGAGTGTCATCTCCAGCTCCCTGGGCGTGTCGGCGGACGGCTTCAGGCGCAGCCGGATCGACGTCAGCTGCGTCGCGGCGGTCAGGACCCGGCCCAGCACCTCCTTCAGCGCGGCTTCGGAGGCCGGAGCGACCCAGTCGGCCAGCTCCTTGCCGACTACATCGGCGCTGTCGGACGCATCCAGCATGATGGCGGCCTCCAGGTTGGCGAATACGATTTTGCCGCCTGTCAGCGTCATGAACGCCACGGGCGAATACTCCATCAGATGCAGGTAGCGCGACTCGTTTTCTTTCAGCATGCGGGCGTACATGATCGACTTTTCCTCCGCGAGCCTAAGGTCGTCCTCGGTCTGCTTCAGCGCGATCGACTTCAGATCCGCAAGGGCATGGATCTCCTTGGGCTCCCAGGGAAGGGAAGAGTCCTTCACGACCTGCTTCCATTGCTCGAACGACTTGCGCGGCGAGAGCCGGTAGCCGTCGTCGCTTCGGATGACGGCCTTGGCGGGATCGCCCGCCCAGGTGACGGTCTGCAGCACCTCGGGTCTGAACCAGACGATATGATCGCGGTAATCCGATGACAACGACAGGAAGCCGGCGCCGGATGCTTTGTCCTTAAACGAGGCTGCCGGAGGGTAGAGGGAAGGGAGCCGATTCGTACTGAATACGTAATCGTCGGCCTGCCTGCTGAGCCAGTTGGCCAGCTTGACGATATCGGCCGGCGCCGGGGTGATGCCGAACAAAAACAGGCGTCCGTGGTACTGAACTGCCGCGCCGGAGGCATTCAGGATGGAGAGCAGGTCGTCCTCCGCCGCATCCAGCTTGTCCTTGAGCTGCTCGGACGTGCCCGGGGCGCCGAAGATGCGGGACAGCCGCTGAGCCATCGATTTGTGATGCAGCTCTCCCTGATAGTCGTCCAGCAGCTGCCGCTGATGGAGTTCGCTTGAGAAAAAGGAGCCCAAAAAGTTGCACAAATTGCGAAGCCTGTGCGGCACGTATCTCGGCGAATTGTGATGGCATGTAATCAGTCCCCACAGCTCGCCGCCATGAATGAGAGAGATCGTCATCGTCGCGCCGACGCCCATGTTTTTCATATATTCGAGATGAATCGGCGATACGCTGCGCAGAACCGACAAGCTCAGATTCAGCGGTTTGCCGGTGAGAGGCTGCAGGACGGGGAGGATGGGGACCGGCGTATAGTCCATGTCCACAATCGTGCGGACCCAGTTGCGCAGATAGAGCTCGCGCGCTTGTCTGGGAATGTCAGATGCGGGATAATGATGTCCGAGAAAAGATTCCAGATCGTTGTTTTTGGCTTCCGCGATGACTTTGCCGTTCCATTCGGCATCGAATTCGTAGATCATGACGCGGTCGTAGCCGAGGATGTCCTTGACGAGCTCCGCAGCCACCTGGCTCGCACCCGCGCGGCTGTGCGTCCGCTTGATCCGCGTGAAAAAAGTCTGCACCCACTCGAAATCGTTGATGAGGGGCGGCGTCTCGGGCGACGGCGCTTCAAACTCGACGATCAGCATATTTTCGCTGACGTGGGAGATCGCGAACAGCTCGGTCTGTCCGCCCGGGACGTCCAGCGTCGCGTCCATGTAATGAAGCTTGTCGGTGCCGGCGGGCTTGGCGATGTAGTGCTCGATGCGGTCCAGCAATTCATTGCCGATGACCGAGGCCAGCGGGCGGCCGAGCAGTTCCTCGGCAGGCAGGCCCAGCAGCAGCTCCGTATTGCGGCTGCACTGGACAATCGTGCGGTCGTCGTCGCCGGCGGCGGCAAGCAGCACGCCGTGCGGTTGGATCAGACCGGGGATATGGATCGGTTCTTTTTCGCAATTGGTCAGATTAATCGGTTCGTCCGTATATTCCCCTTCCGTCAGCAGCGAGCGATTGAGCTCGTCTTCGTACAAATTTCCGGAATCATCGGTCATTTGACACCAGCCTTTGTTTATAATTAACGGGAGCTCGTCCCGCTTGATTGTTCCAGCCAATGGTGCAGTCGGTCGAACGTCTCGCCGGCCGCCGCCAGCATCTCGCGCTCGTCCTCGCCGCTGTGCGCCAGTCCCGTCAGCATCCCGCGGAACTCGTCCCAGCGGGCGCGGACCGCGTCGCCGTAGCTGTTCAAGTAGCGGGCGTTCGTATCGGGAGAGACGGGCAAGTACTTCACGAGCAGCTTGGTGAGCATCTGTCCTCCGAGCGTCGAGCCCTCGAGCACGTACAGGCAGCCGAGCGCCCGCGGGAATGTAGAGACGTCGGGCAGCGCATGGCAGTCCGGCGCGTTGATTATCGCTTGCCCGCTCCAGCCCAGGCCGGCCAGATCGGCCTCGAGCAGACGGCTTTTCATGCGGGCGGAGATGTCGAAGCCGATCCGGCGCCACTCGGGACGTTCTTCGAGCCGTTGCTCGAGGGGCCGGACAAAGCCGTAAAACTTGGCCAAATATTCGCCGTATTGTTCCAAGGTCATCGTGCGGTTCAGCATTGCGGCCGTATAACGGTTCTGCTCCGCGCGATGATGCTGAGGCGCCGTTTTTTCTTTGAGCTGCATCATGATGTCGGTCATCGGTGACAGTTCTCCTCCTATTCTCTCTCTTATATAGTAACAAACATATAAGCCATAAAACAAAGCTGTTTGCAGATTTGCTCACACGGCGCGCAAGGCGGGGCCGGGGGCGATGTCTATGATTTGCGCGAAGCGTTTAAGTAAATAGAAGACGAAGGAGGCGCGGCAATGGAAGTGGCGACGTCGGCGCAAATGCGGCAAATCGAGGCTTGGGCGATCGATGATATCGGTATTCCGCAAGTATCGCTCATGGAAAATGCGGGCAGGGCCGTCGCGAAGGAGGCGAGGCGCTTCGCTGAAGCCGACGGACGGGGGACGAACTTCAGATGGCTGATTCTGGCGGGCAAAGGCAACAACGGCGGCGACGGTCTCGTATGCGCGCGGCATCTGGCGGACATGGGCTTCGGCGTCTCCGTACTGTACGCCGAATCGCCTGAGCGGATGCAGGGCGCGGCCGCCCTGCAGCGGGATATCGCGAGGCGGCTCGGCATTGCGGAGCATGTCCTCGCGCCGGGCGATCCGGCAGCCGGCGTGTTCGCAGGTTATGACGGCCTCGTCGACGCGCTGCTCGGCACCGGGAGCGCGGGCAAGCCGCGGGCGCCCTACGCCCAGCTCATCGAAGCGGCGGTCGGCAGCGGCCTGCCCGTCGTCGCGCTGGATCTGCCGAGCGGACTGGACGCGGACACCGGCGCCGTCTCCGAATATTGCATCCGGGCGCGGCTCACGGTGGCCCTCGGGTACGCGAAGCGGGGGCTGCATCAGCACCCCGGCGCGGCGTATGCGGGCGAGGTCGTCGTCCGCCCCATCGGCATACCGGCGGGCGCGGCGGAGCGGGCGGGCGTGAATACGCATCTGCTGACCACGGAGACGCTCCGGCACAAGCTGGGCCTCGAATCCCCGCTGCCGCGGAGCGAGGACTCGCACAAGGGGACGTACGGCCATGCGCTCGTCGCGGCCGGCTCCGCGCTGATGAGCGGCGCGGGCCTGCTCTGCGCGCGCGCCGCCCTGCGGGCCGGCAGCGGGCTCGTGAGCTGGGCGCAGCCCGCCTCGTCGGTCGCGGGCCTGCGCGGCTTCGCGCCGGAGCTCATGCTGCGCGCGGTTCCCGACGGAGGCGCGGGCGAGTGGCGGGGGACGGCGCCGGAGCATGTGGCCGCGGCGGCTGCAGGCGCGGATGCGCTCATCATCGGCCCGGGCCTGGGGCGCTGGGACGGCGACGGGCTATGGCTGCGCGACGTGCTGGAGCGGCTCGGCGACCTGCCCGCCGTCGTGGACGCGGATGCGCTCAACATGATTGCGGACGACGGAGC
The DNA here is from genome assembly GCF_037963805.1 of Cohnella sp. 56. Lineage (NCBI taxonomy): Bacteria > Bacillati > Bacillota > Bacilli > Caryophanales > Paenibacillaceae > Cohnella > Cohnella sp. 56. The sequence continues at coordinate 154,230 of NZ_JAZDQE010000014.1, forward strand.
GGCGCCGGGCGTCTGGCCGGTGCGGCGCGCGGCGACCGTCATCACGCCGCATCCGGGCGAGATGGCGCGGCTCGCGGGGTTGTCGGTGCCCGAGGTGCAGCGGGACCGGATCGGCCTCGCCAGCGATTATGCCGCGAAGCATGGCGTGACCGTCGTGCTGAAGGGCGCGCGCACGGTCGTCGCCTCACCGGACGGCGCGGCGTATGTCAACACGACGGGCAACCCCGGCATGGCGACGGGCGGCGCAGGCGACGTGCTGGCGGGCATCGTAGGCAGCCTGCTCGGGCAGGGGCTGACAGCGGTGCAGGCTGCGGCGTACGGCGTCTATTGGCACGGCGCAGCCGGAGACCGGGCGGCGGCCGGTCGGGCGCAGGCCGCGTCTCTGACGGCAGGCGATATTGTCGAAGCGCTCTGAACGGCGCGATCGGAGGCGAATCGTGTTAGAATAAGTAGACAGGCCGCCGCTGCGGCGGAGAGGAGAAGGGAATATGAACATTACGATACGGACGTTGGCATCGGCAGCCCGGCGCTTGCGCACGCCGCTCATTGTGGCGGCATGCGCCGTCATTCTGCTCGCGCACTCTTCGACCGAGGCGGCGGCAGCGACGATGTACGACAGGTTCAAGGATATATACGAGGTGCCGGACAAGGTCGACGAGCTAAAGTCGCAGTACCGGGAAAAGCAGCAGGAGCTCGAAGCGCAGACGGAGGAGCTGAACCGGCGCACCGAGGAGATGCGGAGTCAGACGGAGAAGTATCTGGCCGAGACGCAGGCGCTCAGCCAACGCAACGAGGCGCTGACGGAGCAGAACGAGACGCTGAGCGCGCAGCTGGCGGACATGACCAAGCGGCAGGAGGCGCGGACGGCGCTGACGCGCCGGGTCGCGTACAGCGTCGCCGTCGTGCTCGGCATGGGATTGCTGTATATGCTGACGATCCGTCTGTGGCGCTACTCGGTCTGGCGGCGCCAGCGCAGCGACGGCTGGAGGTCCTAGACGATGGACATCCGCACGCCGGCTCCGCTCGGGCAAGTCCGTATCACGCTGGAGCCGGACGAGGCGCTCCATGTGCTGCATCCCAAGTCGATCGTGGCCTTTCAGGGCAGTCCCGCGCAGCGGGAGGACCGCATCATGGACCTGGCCAACGCCTACCGCAAGCGCAAGTGGATCCGCTCGCGCCTCGGCGGACCGGCCGAGCTGATCCTCGGTCTCCCGCCCGGCTGCAATCTGACCGTGATCGATATTGCAGCGGACAGCGATCTGATGTTCAATTTTCGCCATGTGCTGTTCTACACGGACGGCCTGCGCATGCAGAGCCGGATTCAGAAGATCAAGACGGCCTGGATCACACGGGAGTGGGTCCGGATGCGATTCTCGGGGCCGGGCAGGGTCGGCGTGTTCACGGCGGGCGATCTCGCTTCGGTCGAGCTCGATCCGGACGTGCCGCTGTTCGCGGAATCGGGTGCGCTCGTCGCCTACCCCGAGCGGGCAGACGTCCGGCTGTCCGTATACGGCAATACGCTCGCCAGCCAGCATATGAACGTGCAGTGGCAATTGAAGGGCCGAGGTCCGGCGCTGATCCAGGTCGGCTCTACGGACCCCGGACTCGGCGAGCAGCTGCAGGGAGACGGATTTTTCAAGCGTCTGCTGCGCGAGCTGCTGCCGTTCGGCAGCGTATATATCAAGTAGCAGGGCCTTTCGTCCGTCTAGCGGCCGTAGGTCCTTTCTTCTTTTCTGCCCCGCATGAACAGCTGCAGGGAGCGGGTCGCGCAGACCAGCGAGACGAGAACGAACAGCAGCGCCCACAATATAGCCGGGACGCCCGTCTCCGCGGCCAGGTTCGAGGCGTCGCCGGCGGCGGACGGACGGGCGAGCGCCGTGAGCGCGAGCGAGATCGGCGCGAGCGCGGATTCCTCGAGCGTCAGGAACGCCAGCAGCAGATAGTAGAAGCTGCGGAGCTTGGGGCCTGCGAACAGCATGACCGCCGTCAATGCGATGAAGACGGCGAGCCAGCCTAGCCCGAAGCCGCCGTGCACGAACAGGACGATCATGACGGCTGCTACGGCGAGCGCCAGTGCGAGCCCGAGCCGCTGCGCCCGGCGGTGATGAAGCGCGAACAGCAGCAGAGAGAACAGCGAGGCGCCGATATAGCCGGACATGGACACAGGCAGCGACGACCACGACGAGACGAGCCGCGTGTAGGTGACGCCGCTGTGATCCGCATGAAGCTCGATGCCGAGCACCCGGCCCGAGAGGACCAGCGCGGTCAGCGCATGGGAGAATTCGTGTATCATCGTGTCCACGTTGCGGAAAAAAGATGAGAACGGAATCAGTCGTGTCAGGAAGACGGATACCGCCAGATAGACGAGCGTCGACAGCCATTTGCCCATATCCGGCCCTCCTTTTCTAGTAGTGATTCTATTATAAGGGAATATGCATAGCGGCGTCTCAGCATTGTCGCAGGTTATATGTCCAAAAGAAAAACGCCCGATTCGCGGGCGTTGGATTCGGAACAATCGATATGAAAGGCAGCATCTGGTCTGTGAGCCGTACAGCGGCGGCCATGCCGCCCGTGCGATCAGTTGCGCGACAAGTGCTTGGCCGACAGCGAACCGCGCCGAGCAGGCGACGTCCGTACCGGCGCCGGGGTTGCCGCGCGTACGATCGTAAAGACGCCGACCAGGGAGACGAGGCAGCCTGCGACGAGCATCGTGACGCCTACGCCGGGACTGATGCCTGTAGACAGCAGCACGGAGGCCGCGACGACGTCGGTCAGGCACAGCAGGAACAGAAAGGCTGAAGTCATGAAGTCCCTCCAGGTATGGTCAAGTTAGACGATACCTTTCATATACCCACACGGCGCACCAAACGAATCGCCCGCCGCACATTCCTATGAACATCAAATAGCCGCTCCCCGAGGGAGCGGCTTAATGCCGTAACCATATGTCGGCATGTCGGCCATACGTCGGCTTGTCGGCGCTGATTGGCGTGCTATACCTGCTTGAGCGTTTTAAGATGAACCCAACGGCCGGAGCGTGTTTTCACATACAACGTTCGGCCGAAGCATTTACCGTGAACGAACATATGGATCGCCTCCAGTTCCAGAAGTAGAATGTATGTCTTTTTACCCGGCACGATGGAGATTAAACCAAGGAATGGAAAAAGCCCGCCCGAGCGTCAGACGCTCGAACGGGCTACGCCGCGGTGCGGCAGCGGTCAGGAACCGCCCAGATAATGACGGATGAACGCCTTGGCCTGCTCCGGGTGCTTGGCGGTGGCGCGGATGCCGGCGATGAACTCGTCCGTGCCCTGCACGCCCAGCTCCTTCAGCAGGGGAGAGCCGCTCAGATCCACGCCGTAGACGCGTTCCGCCGTATCCTTCTCCGTCTTCGACTTGACCTGGTCCTTGCCGGGGATGTTCTCCCCGTCAAGCGGCAGGAGTCCTTCCTGCGGAGCCATTTTATCGAAGTTGATCTTGTCCATGATGTAGACGTCGGACTTGTCCGTCATCAGCACGAGCATGCTCTTCTGGAGCAGGGCCATATCCTGCTCGCTGCGGGTCTCGGCAGGCACGTACGTAATCTCCGAGACGACGCGCTTCCAGTCGGGGAACTGCTCCAGAATGCGTTCGTTGATCTGCTCGGTATCGGGATTCAGCCCTTCTCCGTAAAAATAATTGCCGAAAAACATAACCGATACGTCCACCGGAGGCAGCTTCGCAAGCTCGGCTTGCTCGTGCCTGTGATCGACATAGCTCTTGATGCCGTAGCCGATCGCGATGAGCAGGACGATCGCGCCGAGAATATGGAGCCTGTAATAGTGGAAAAAATGCGCGCGTTTCACGGCGCGGGCGGCTTTTTTGGGATCGTCGCCGTACGTCTCGCGGGCGTAGGCGGCCTTGGCCTGCGCTTCCTCGTAGTCCTTGATGAATCGGTAGGCCGCGCTCACCTTCTCCTCGTCCACGCGCTCGGAGGGCGGGGTGTCGCCGCTGTCCCGCATCTTCTGGGTGCGGGCGCGGCGCACGAGCACGTAATAGCGGTTGTCCAGCGTCTCGCGGTCGGCGTCCTCGGGCAAGCCGAGCTCGGCATAAGCCTGCTTGAGCTTAATCAGGTCATTCTGTTCTTCCATGGATCGAGAGTCACCTTCTGTCGATGAATGCGTTTTTTCCAGTATACGCGATTCCGGGCGCGGCTTCCACTTCGCGGGCCGGATGCGATAAGATGGGGGCAGGAAAGTCGAGCGGAGGTAAGGGGCATGGATCGGGAGAGCGGGCTGTTCCGGGAGACGTGGTATGACGGCGAGTATCGGCCGCGGGTGCAGGCTTATTATTTCAAGGAATGGTCGGCGTACCGGATGGACCTGCATACGCACGATTCGACGGAGATCATGTACGTGATGAGCGGCGAATGCCTCGTCGCGCTGGACGCGGGCAGCGGCCGCGAGTCGGTCAGCGCGCTCCGCAAGGGCGAGTTCATCGTCCTGAACGCCAACGTCCCGCACCGGCTGCAGGTGGATCGGGCCTGCCGCATGCTGAATGTGGAGTTCGACCTGGCGGCCGCGGAGGGCGTCGTGCCTTCGCTGCGCCGGCTGGCGGACGAGGACGCCGCGCTGGATGCTCTGCTGCGGGCGCCCGGCCCGAGCGTCACGCTGAGCGATCCCGACGAGGTGCTCCATGCGCTCAAGAGCCTCGTGCTGGAGCTCGATCTGCAGGGCGGCGGCAGAGGACCGCTGGCCCAGCTGCTGCTGGCCCAGGTGCTGTTCAGAGTCGCCAGGCTGCTCGCGGACAGCCGCGCGCGCGGCGTGCCGCAGAGCGACCTGTATGTGCGGCAGGCGATCGCCTACATGCAGGAGAACTACGACAGAGATATTCGCCTCCAGGATATCGCCGGCGCGGTCAATCTGCATCCGAGCTACCTGCAGCGCCTGTTCAAGCGGCAGGTCGGACAGCCGGTCACGGCGTATCTGACCGAGCATCGGATGGAGCGGGCCAAGATGCTGCTGTCCTATACCGGCATTCCGATCGCCGACATCTGCGAGTACGTCGGGGTGGCGGGCCGTTCCTATTTCCACACGCTGTTCAAGAAGCATGCGGGGATGACGCCGGCGGCATATCGGGCCTCGCAGGAGCGCTTCCGTAGGGATTTATAAAAAGCTGTAATTTTGAACAAGCGCCTTCGCGAATCGGCTGTAAAAATGATCACGCTTTCTTCCTGCCTGCGGTTACAATGGCACTAGGCAAAGCGATGCCCGCCTGCGGGCTCGCAACAAGGAGGAGGCTGGCGGAAATGTCGTTTAAAATTACGTTTATCGGAGCCGGGAGTATCGGATTTACGCGGGGGCTGCTGCGCGATTTGCTCAGCGTGCCGGAGTTTGCGAATATCGAGGTTGCGTTTACGGACATCAATCCGCACAATCTGGACATGGTGAAGCAGCTGTGCCAGCGCGATATCGAGGAGAACGGCCTGGGCATTCGGATCTTGGCGACGACGGACCGCAGAGAGGCGCTGCGCGATGCGAAGTACGTCATCTGCACGATCCGCGTCGGCGGTCTCGAGGCGTTCGCGACGGACGTGGACATCCCGCTCAAGTACGGCGTCGACCAATGCGTCGGCGATACGCTCTGCGCGGGCGGCATCATGTACGGGCAGCGCGGCATCTCTGCGATGCTCGACATCTGCCGGGACATTCGGGAGGTCGCTGCGCCCGACGTGACGCTGCTGAACTACGCCAATCCGATGGCGATGCTCACCTGGGCATGCAACAAGTACGGCGGCGTGCGCACGATCGGCCTGTGCCACGGCGTGCAGGGTGGCCACTGGCAGATCGCGCAGGCGTTCGGCCTGGAGACGAAAGACGTCGACATCGTCTGCGCGGGCATCAACCATCAGACGTGGTACGTTCAGATCAAGCACAACGGAGAAGACCTGACCGGCAAGCTGCTGGCGGCGTTCGAGGCGCATGTGGACTTCAGCCGCACGGAGAAGGTCCGCATCGACATGCTGCGCCGGTTCGGCTATTACAGCACCGAGTCCAACGGCCATCTGAGCGAGTATGTGCCCTGGTACCGCAAGCGTCCGGACGAGATTAACGACTGGATCGACCTGGGCAGCTGGATCAACGGGGAGACCGGCGGATACTTGCGCGTCTGCACCGAGGGGCGCCACTGGTTCGAGACCGACTTCCCGAACTGGATGAAGGACCCGGCGTTGAAATACGAGAGCGGCGAGCGCAGCCAGGAGCACGGCTCCTATATCATCGAGGGGCTGGAGACGGGACGGGTGTACCGCGGGCACTTCAACGTCGTCAATCGGGGCGTCATCGCGAATCTGCCCGACGACGCGATCATCGAAGCGCCGGGCTATGTCGATCGCAACGGCGTGTCGATGCCGCGCATCGGCGACCTGCCGCTCGGCCCTGCGGCCGTATGCAACGTCAGCATCTCGGTGCAGCGGCTCGCCGTGGAGGCGGCGGTGCACGGAGACGACAAGCTGCTGCGCCAGGCGTTCATGATGGACCCGCTCGTCGGCGCGGTCTGCAATCCGAAGGAGATCTGGCAGATGGTCGACGAGATGCTCGTCGCGCAGGAGAAGTGGCTGCCGCAGTACGGCGCGGCGATCGCCGAGGCCAAGGCGCGCCTCGCGTCCGGCGACCTGCTGCCGACGCGCGAAGGCTATCGCGGCGCGGCGCGCCTGCATGTCAAGACGGTCGAGGAGATGCAGCAGGACCGCGAGGCCGCCAACAAAAACGCGGGCGAAGCGGACAAGGGCAAGGAACGCGCGAACGCGCACTGATAGTGGGGATGGCCGGCAGCCGTTTTCGGGCGGCGCCGGCTTTTTTTTATTTTGGCGATCGTCGATCCATTGCGGCAGAATTGATTTGCGTGTATGCGGAGGGCTTAGGCTAATTTAGATGCACTTGAACAGCTTTGCTGTCGCATCGGGGCGCATGACGGCGGCATACATGATACGATGGTTTCAAGGATGGAATAGAAAGGCGGTTCAACAAATGGAAACCGAGCGGCTCCAAGCCAAGCGGCTGTTCATGCAATACGGAGGCAGCACGATTCGGATGTACAAGGCGGGGGCGCTGGAGACCTACAAGGCCCATGAGGTGCCGCCGGCGCTGGAGGCGGAGTGGGTCCGGGAGATGATCGGCGGATTCGCGCAGGCGCTGTCGATCCGGGACTGGGAGGCCGCCGCCGCGCTCGAGGAGACGGCCAGGGCCCACAAGGACCCGCAGGCGCTGCAGCAGGCGGTACGGTTCGCCTCCCGGCACTTGATGAGCGCGGACAGCGTCGTGAAGCTGAAGCATGCGGAGCATCTGATCGGGATGCTCAAGGCGTTGAACGGCATCGCCGGGATCGAGCTGTCGCACGAGGCGATCCGGACGGCGAAGGTGATCCTCGACGACGTCATCGCGCAGCCGCTCGTACTGGACGCCGGTCACGATCTTGCCTCGCTCGGGCTCAAGGACAAGCGGGCTCTGAACCAGCGCGCAGGCATGCTGATCGAAGCGCTCAAGGATTTGCTGGCGGGCAGCCGGTGAGCCGCGCGTTCATCGGTCTCCCCGTTTCCGCGCCTCGGACGGCGTCACGCCCTTGATCTGCTTGAACAGCTTGGTGAAGTAGTTGGGATTCGCGATGCCGATCCGTTCGGCGATCTCGGTCACCGTCAATTTGCCTTCTCTCAGCAGCCTGTCGGCCACGTTCATGCGATGCTGGTTGACGAACTCCACGAAGGTGCGCCCCGTCGCGTTTTTGAACACTTTGCAAAAATGGTACGGATTCAAGTTCACCAGCTTCGCGGCATCCTCGATCGTCAGCTTGTCCGCATAATGCGCTTCAATGTGCAAAATGAGCGACTTGAACCGGTCCATCCGCCGTCCGGTCCGGTCGGCCTGCTCGCCGTCGCGCTCCGGCATGAAGCGGCGGGCCGCCAGCGCGAACAGCTGATACAGCTTCGCCTTGACGAGCAGCTCATAAGCCCGCTTCTTCTCCGCGAACTCCGCTCCGATCTCCCGCAGGATGCTGCGCATCGGCTCGCAGCCCGCCTCTTCCGCGCCGAACTTGACGGGGAACCGCAGTCTCCCCTCTACATAAGGCGCCAAATACCGGTCGTGCAGCGGATCGACCGCGAGTCCCTGCAGCAGCGACCGGTTGAAGACGAGCGACCAGTATTCGATCGGCTCCGCGTCGCGCGCGTATCCGACATGCAGGCCGCCCGCCGGCACGAGCAGCAGATCGCCGGGCCCGGTCTCGTACGGCTGACTGTCGATATGGAAGACAGCGCGGCCGGATACCGTATAGATCCATTCGAAGTGGTCATGCCAATGCAAATATAGCGCAGTTCTCCCGTCGGGTCCTGCGGGACAGAGGTTGCGGAACAGATTCGCAGGATAGGCGCCGTCGCTGAGATAGGTGTCCTCTCTTAATTCGGGCGGATGCATGACGCGCCGCGCCTCCCTCCATATATGCCCCAAGATCGGGCTATAAAATCGCAAGATCGTATAGAGAACGAGCGCAGCGATAAGGATATAATCGTCCTAGTTCATTCAATATAGCTTAGGATCGGAGTGGAGCACAATGACCGTTCGTACCATCGGCAAGCATACCGGCATCCGCATCGGCACCCTGGTGGGCGGAGGGGACGCCGCGCGCGTGATCCCGCAGATCGCGCCGCACGGCTTCGAATCCTTCAACCTCACCTACTGGCAGACGACCGGCGGCGCCGACCTGGCGGAGACGGCCAAGCGTGTGCGCGAGGCGATCGGGGACCGCGATATCGTCATCTCGGCCGTCAGCGTATTCGGCAACCCGCTCACCGGACACGGGGACAATGCGGACACGCTGGCGAGCTGGGAGCGTCTGATCGACCATGCGCATCTGTTCGGCGCGAATATCGTATCGGGCTTCACGGGCAGACTGACGGATCGGCCGATCGACGAATCGATCCCGAAGTTCGCCGAGGTGTTCGGCGAGCTGGCGCGCCGCGCGGCGGACCGGGGCGTACGCCTGGCGTTCGAGAACTGCGACATGGGCGGCGACTGGCAGCGCGGCGACTGGAACATCGCGCACAATCCGACCGCCTGGGAGATGATGTTCGACAGCGTGCCGCTGGACAACATCGGACTCGAATGGGAGCCCTGCCACCAGATGGTGAGCCTCATCGATCCGATTCCGCAGCTGCGGAAGTGGGTTGACCGCGTATTCCACGTGCACGGCAAGGACGCGACGATCGCCTGGGATATCGTGAAGGCGCACGGCGTCCACGGACCGAAGCCGTTCGTCTGGCACCGCACGCCGGGCTTCGGCGACACGAACTGGTCCGACGTCATCACAATTCTGCGACAGTCCGGCTACCGGGGGACGATCGATATCGAAGGCTGGCACGATCCGGTCTACAAGGACGAGCTGGAGATGACGGGGCAAGTGCATGCGTTGAACTATCTGAAACGAAGCCGGGGCGGCGAATTCGTGCCGAATCCGGTATAAGGGGGCGATCGATCGATGAGCAAGCATAAAATCGTGGTGGCAGGCTGCGGCGGCATGGCGCGCACCTGGGTAGAGTACGCGCTCGCTCGCGAGGACGCGGAGATCGTCGGGCTCGTGGACATCAAGCAAGAGTTTGCCCAGGCGATGGCGGACAGGTACGAGCTGTCCTGCGGCACCTATACGGATCTGGCGCAGGCATTGGCGGAGACGGGCGCGAACCTCGTGTTCGACGTGACGATCCCGGCCAGCCACTTCGGCGTCTGCTCGACCGCGCTGAATGCGGGCGCGAACGTATTCGGCGAGAAGCCGATGGCCGAGACGATGGCGGCGGCGCGCGAGCTGATCGGCATCGCGGACCGGACGGGCGGCGCGTATGCGGTCATGCAAAATCGGCGCTATGACGCGGGCATCCGCGCGCTCCGGGGGCTGGTGCAGGGCGGAACGATCGGCAAGGCGGGGTACGTCGGCGCGGATTTCTTCATCGGCGCCCACTTCGGCGGCTTCCGCGATGCGATGGACAGCCCGCTCGTCCTGGACATGGCGATTCACACGTTCGACCAGGCCCGCTTTATTACCGGCGCGGACCCGGTATCGGTCTACTGCCACGAGTTCAACCCGCCGGGCTCCTGGTATGCGGGCAATGCGTCCGCCATTTGCATTTTCGAGATGTCGGACGGCTCCGTATTCTGCTATCGGGGCTCCTGGTGCGCCGAGGGCGCCGCGACCTCATGGGAGTCCCAGTGGCGGGTGAACGGCGAGCGCGGGACGGCGGTATGGGACGGTGCGGGCGCTCCGTACGCCGAAGTCGTCGCGGCAGGCGATCAGGAGGACAAGTTCATCCGGGATTACGAACGGGTCGAGGCTGCGCTGGACTGGCCGGGACGCGCGGGGCATGCCGGCTGTCTCGACGAGATGTTCGCTTCGCTCGCCGAAGGCCGGCCGGCCGAGACCGATTGCCGCGACAACATCAAGAGCATGGCGATGGTGCTCGGCGCGATCGACAGCGCGCGGACGGGCGCGAAGGTGAATCTCCGCAGCTATTATTAACCGCTTGCGCGTGCGTCTTGCGGCGGAGCCCGGTTTTCTTCTACTATGGAGAGGGTAGCGTTTGACAATAGTAGGAGGCGAGAGAGTCAATGGCACTGATTCAATGCGGATTTTTCGCGCAGACGCTGGGATTGTCCATGAGCATGAACGTCGTTATTCCGGAGCGCAGCTACGGGATCGGGGTTGAGGCGGGCGGCGCCGCGAGAGCCTCGGACAAGTATCCTGTGCTGTACCTGCTGCACGGCTTGTCGGACGATCATTCGATCTGGCTGCGGCGCACCTCCGTGGAGCGCTATGCGGCCGAATACGGTATTGCGGTCGTCATGCCGGAGGTTCACAGGAGCTTCTACACGAATATGAAAAGCGGGCTCGACTATTGGACGTTCATCAGCGAAGAGGTGCCGCATGTCGCGCAGTCGCTGTTCCCGATCTCGGGCAAGCGGGAGGAGAGCTTCGCGGCTGGCCTCTCGATGGGCGGCTACGGGGCGATGAAGCTGGGGCTGCGCGCGCCGGACAAGTTCGCCGCCGTCGCCAGCCTGTCGGGCGCCATGGACGCCACCGCGCTCGGCGGCCCGGAGAACCCGCTTGCCGACAAAGACTTCAAGTGGATATTCGGCAGCCCGGCGGAGGCGAAGGGCTCCGACGACGATCTGTTCGCGCTGGCGGATCGGGCCGCTGCCGCGGGGACCGACCTGCCCAAGCTGTATCAATGCTGCGGCACCGAGGATTTCCTGTACGCGGACAACGTCCGCTTCCGCGATCATGTCCGCTCGCTCGGCATCGCGCTCGACTACGAGGAGGGCCCGGGCGACCACAGCTGGGCCTATTGGGACGAGCACATTCAACGCGTGCTGAAATGGCTGCCGCTGCAGGGCGGCAATGACTGAAGAGGAGCGCGGTCTGTCCGTGGACGAGCCGGAGCGCTGTTCCGGTGGGGACACCGGGCGTATGGCGCGATCGTGGGCCGGATGCAGCGGCGCGTACTCGGCTCTGGCGGCCCGACCATCTGAAAGGGATTGACGCGGACGCTTGCGCGTGATAGTTTAGACGTATATCAAACGTTCGGCATGCGGAAGCACCGCTAATTTCGATGATTTTTCATCGGAGTTGGCGGTGCTTTTTTGTCGTTGCCGGGACACAAGGGAGAGTGGGAATATGGGAGTCCGGCTGATTGTAGCCGCGCCTCAGCCGGGTTATGCGAGCAGGCTGGCGTTGTATCTGAAGGAGAGGGAGCCGGAGCTGTCGATCGGCGCCTTCACGCATGCCGATACGCTGAAGAGTGACCTGCGGGATCGCGGAGGCCCGGATATTCTGGTCGTTCACCAGGCGATGCTCGCGGATGTGCGCACGGTGGCGACCGGACATGCGCGCGTGATCGTGCTCGTGGAGGGGACCCAGGCGGAGCAATACGAGGGATTCCCTGCGATCCCGCAGTACCAGTCGCTGCCGCGGCTTGCTTCGGAGATTCGCAGGCTGACGGCTGCGGGGGAGGCTGCGCGCGCCGACGGTACGGCGCTGTGGACCGTCTGCTCGGCGGGCGGCGGGGCAGGCAAGACCACGCTCGCGCTTAATCTGGCCAGACAGGCGTCGGAGCGCGGATACAGCGTCATGTACTTGAATCTGGAGGCGCTCGATGCGACCAATCTGCTGCTCGAATCGGAGGAGCCGGATGCGCTGACGCGGCTGTTGTACGAGCTGTCCGCGCATCCGCAGGCCGCCGCCGCGCGTATCGGCCGGCTCGGCGCGCGGCGATCCGCGATCGGCGCGAGTTATATGGACACGGCGGCCAGTCCCGCCGAGCTGCTGTCCATGACGCCGGAGCGGCTGGAGCTGCTGCTCGGCGCGCTGCGCAGCCACGGCGGCTTCGATCTCATCGTGGCGGATGCGGACGGCGGGTTCGGCGAATGGCAGCAGCGGCTGCTCGAACTGAGCGACAGGCTGCTATGGATCGGCGCGGACGACGCGCAGCTCCTGCGCAAGACGGAGCGGCTGCTCCGCGAGTGGGCGGGCAGGCTCGGCGAGCTGTCCGCCAAGTCGACCTTCGTGCTGAACAAGACAGCGGGAGAGCCGGAGGATGACCTGTGGCATCCTCCGGGCGGCGAGCGATGGCTGACGCTGCCGTATATTCCGCAGTGGAAGCGCGCGCGGGAGATGGGCGTGCTGGTGACCTCCGCAGCTTTTTCGGGCGGCGTGGACAGGCTGCTGGACAAGCTGGGCTACCCCGGCGCCGGCGAGGAGACGGACCGTTCGCTTACGGATCGCGGCGGAGGCGGGAGCGGGAGCGTCTATTCGCCACCCTCACGCCGCAGGACCGACGATCAGCTTCGGGAGAGGCCGGCCGCGGCGGTCGGGCGCTATTCATGATCGCCGCCGGACTTGTGCCCGAGGAGATCGCGGCGGTGCGCGAGCGCGTGCGATCCAGGCTGGCCTGGGATGCGGCCGTGACCGATGCCGAGCTGCGCGCGCTCATCGAGAGCGAGCTGTTCGTGCTGCCGCATATGCGCAGGCTGACCTCGGAGGAGCGGAGGGCCGCGGTGAACCGGCTCTATCATTCCTTCAGAGGATTGGATGCGCTGCAGCCGCTGCTGGACGACCCGGCCGTCACGGAGATTATGATCGTCGGACACGAGCGGATTTTCATCGAGAAAAACGGTCGGCTGCAGCTCGCGCCGCTCGGCTTCGAGAGCCGCGAACGGCTCGAGGATCTGATCCAGTCGATCGTGGGGCAGGTCAACCGCATCGTAAACGAAGCGTCGCCGATCGTGGACGCCAGGCTCCCCGACGGCTCCCGCGTGCATGTCGTGCTGCCGCCGATCGCGCTGCAGGGACCGACGGTCACGATCCGGCGGTTCCCCAGCCGGCCGCTCGGCATGGACGAGCTGGTCGGACTCGGGGCGCTGAGCGCGGAGGCGGCGGGACTGCTGCGGCGGCTTGTAGGGGCGAAGTACAACATCTTCATCAGCGGAGGCACCGGCTCGGGCAAGACGACGTTCCTGAACGCGCTCGCCCAGTGGATACCGCCGGACGAGCGGATCATCACGATCGAGGACGCGGCCGAGCTGCAGATTCGCGGCATTCCGAATCTCGTATCGCTTGAGACGCGCAATGCCAACACCGAGGGCAAGGGACGCATCGGCATGCGCGAGCTGATCCGCGCTTCGCTGCGGATGCGTCCCAACCGCATCATCGTGGGCGAGGTGCGCGGGGAGGAGGCGCTCGATATGCTGCAGGCGATGAATACCGGGCACGAGGGCTCGCTGTCGACGGGGCATAGCAATACGGCCCGCGATATGCTGTCCAGGCTGGAGACGATGGTGCTGGGAGGGTCGGAGCTGCCGGTGTCCGTCGTGCGGCAGCAGATCTCGTCGGCGCTGGACGTGATCGTCCACCTGAGCCGCCTGCGCGACGGGACTCGCCGCGTCGTCGAGATCAGCGAGATCGCGGGCCTGCGCGACGGAGAGGTGGGCTTGCATCCGCTGTATGCGCGGGATGAAGGCAGCGGCGGGCTCGTCGCAGTCGGCGAATTGCACAACGTCAGAAAGCTGGCGGAGCACGAGAAGGGAGCAGCAGGGCATGACGGACTACACCGTATACACGCTTAGCCGGGCGCAGCTGGTGTCCGCGCGGCTGGGCGCAGCTTGTATCGGCTTCGCGGCCGTATGGCTCCTGTACCGGGAGCCGCTGATTGCCTTGCTCGCGGTCCCGCTCGGACTGTACGGGCCGAAGCTGCTGTCCGGCTATCTGCGGCGCAAGCGGCAGGAGCGCCTGCGGCTGCAATTCAAGGATATGCTGCAGACGCTGTCGTCGCTGTTGTCCGCGGGCCGCTCGGTCGACAACGCGTTCGCCGCGCTGGAGGAGGATATGGCCTTGCTCGTCGGAGACCCGGACGCGCCTCTGCTGCGTGAGATTCGCGCGGTCGTGAACCGCCTGCGCAACGGGGAGCCTCTCGAGCAGTCGCTCGGCGATCTGGCCGTACGCAGCGGGCTTGAGGAGATCGGGAACTTCGCCGAGGCCTTCCGCATTTGCAAGCGCGCGGGCGGCGATCTGGTGGAGGTCATGCGGAGAACGTCCCAACTGATCGGCGAGAAGCTTGAGGTGGAGCTTGAGGTATCCGTGCTGATCGCCCAGAAAAAATTCGAGTCCAAGCTTATGATGGCAATGCCTTTCGGCTTCGTCGGACTGCTGGGATTTTTTGCGGCGGACTACATGCAGCCCTTGTACCGCGGCGGCGGTCTGCTCGTGCTCACGGTATGCCTGCTGGCGCTGGCGGCCGTGTGCCTGTGGATGAAGCGGATCATGGATATCCGACTATGAGCCGGACGCTGCTCGGCGTGCTGAGTCTGCTGCTGCTCGGAGGCTATCTGGCGCTCTGTCTGGACGTCTCGCGCAGGCGTCTGTGGGGGAGGCCGCGTCACCTGCTGTTCGATCCGATGGCCGCACTGATCGGCCGCCGGAGAATATGGACATGGCTCGCGCCGAAGCTTCACCGGGAGCAGGCGGCATTGTCCGTCTTGTTCGGCGGCGCGGCAGTGCCGTCGCGCCTGCTGCGGCAGGCCGCTCAATTCGCAGGCTACGGGTACGGCGCGCTGCTGGCCGGCCTCCTGCTCGGCTGGCTCGCGGCCAGCGGCGTGCTGGCCGGTCTGGGCGCGCTGCTGGCAGTAGTGCTGCCGCTGATGAAAAGAAAGGAGCTCCATGGCAAGCTGGAAGCCCGCAGGCATTCGATCGTCATGGAGCTGCCCGAGCTGCTGAGCCGGCTGCTGCTGCTGGTCAATGCAGGCGAGAACGTGCTGCGGGCGCTCGAGTGCTGTCTGGAAAGGCCGGCGGGCGGCCGCAGACAGGACGGGCATCCGCTGTACGCGGAGCTCGAAGCGGCCGTGGCGGCGATGAAGCGCGGAGAATCGTTCGTCTTCGCATGGGAGGAGTTCGGCCGCAGATGCGCCGTTCCCGAGGCGAGGATGTTTGCGACGACGCTGCTCATGAATGCCAGACGCGGCGGCGATACGTTCGTTGCCGCACTCCGGGAGCTGTCGCACCTGCTCTGGGAGAAACGAAAGGCCGCCGCCAAAACGCTCGGCGAGCGGGCGTCCTCCCGGCTCGCTTTTCCGCTCGCCGTCATCTTTTTGATCATATTGGTGCTCGTCGGGACGCCATCGATACTGCTGATGGCCGGCGGCTGATTACGGTTGATTACAGCTGATTACAGCTGATTACAGCTAATTACAAGGAGGAATTTACAGTGAAGTTATGTACGAATGCATACGCCTTCGCGGCGGGCAAGCTCAGCGCGTTTTGGAAGGACAGGGAAGGGCTCGGCACGCTGGAGATCGTACTGATTGCGGCGGTCATCATCGCGATTGCGGTGCTGTTCAGGGACTGGATTCTCGACTTTTTGAACTCGCTGTTCGGCAAGGTCGAAGACAAATCCGAGTCGTTTTTTGGATGAACGGCCAATGCTGAGCGGCAGCGTTCGCAGCAGCGTCGGACCTTTGGATGGGAGCATCTGGCGAGCGGCTTTGGATTCGGGGCGTTCCCGTGTTGTCCCGTTTATGAGACAGTCATCCGGCTCTTACACGCTCGAAGCCAGCATGCTCATGCCTGTGCTGATGATCATCACCTTTTTGCTTGTCTTTTATGCGCTGTTCATGACGCAGCACGTCATTATCCGTTACAAGTCTTCGATCGCGACGGAGCGCGCGGCGTTCAACTGGGGGCATGCGGACAGCGACTATGCGACGGGCGCTTACGAGCCGGGCCGGTACGAGGGACTGTATTGGCGCTTGACGGATGACGGGCTGCTGAAGGGGCTGTTCGGGTGGACTTCGGACGAGTCGGCCGATACGCTGGACTACCCCGGCGCAGCCGATCCGGGATACAGCTCCACGCTTCGCAAGCTGTATCCCGCGGCCGAGTCGCTGGGCTTGAACTGGAAAGGGAGCATCGGCTACCGGCATGGCGGACTGAAGCGGGAGGTTGAGGCGGCCGCCGCAGATCCGGGCGAGCTGGCGCCGCTGTTGGCGCTGCGCGGTTCTGCCGCCGTATCGGCTGCGTCCTCTTCGCCGGTCACGGAGCCGGCCGAATGGATTCGTACCTTCGATCTCGTCCGTTACTATATGGCACGGGCGGAGCGCGATGGCTCGGGAGCGAAGGGTTATCTCGACAAAGCCGGAACCCTCTTGAGCAGACGCGGCGGATGAGGCGGTTCTAGCGGGAAAACCGGAGCAAGGAGGGGGAGAGGAGCATGGCGTTCGGAGGACGGATTCGCTTGCGACTGCGCCTGCGGCGCAGCGGCAGTGCGCCGGGAGCCGTATCGGTCTATCTCGCAGCCGTGATGGCGGCAATGATCTTTTTGACCGGCGTGCTGATCGATCTGGGCCGCATCGCGGCTTACCGCAAGCAGGCGGAGCTCGCCGTGAAGGCAGGCGCCAGAGCGGTTTTGTCCGCCTACGATCCGGTTCTGTACGAGCGTTACGGCTTGTTCGCCATCGGAGGCGGCGTGTCCGAGGAGCTGGTGTCCGAGGTGCTTGCGGGGCATGCAGAGCCGCAGGATTCCGAGGCGCTGCGGTTGCTGGACACTTCGTGGAGCGAGACAGAGGTGCTGGAGAGCAGGCCTTTGGGGATGTACGATATTTTCAAGCGGCAGGTGCTCGAGGAGATGAAGTACAAGGCGCCGATCGATCTGACGCTGGATCTGGCCTCGCGCTTCAAGGGCTTGCCTGCCGTCATGAAGGAGGCGCGCAGAACCGCGGATCTGCTCGAAGCGATGCGCGAGGCCTATGACCGGCGCGAGGCTGCGCTGGACAGCGCACTGAAGCATCAGACGGAAGCGGGCGAAGCGTATGCCGACCGTCTTCAAGGCATCGTGCCGCAGCCGCCGGACCCGATGTCCGGCTCACGGTCTGCGGGTGACGTTCGCGATACGGCCGATGCGGCCATGATGTACGGAGACTATGCAGCCAAGCGCGCCCAAGACGCGGCCAGAGCCGAGGCGCAGCGGCAGAGAGAGGAGGAGCGCCGGCGTCTGGAGGCGGAAAGCAAAAAGAAAGGCACGCCGTTGCCGACGCTTCCGCCCTATGAAGGGCCGCAGTACGGCGCGCAGATCGCGGCTTATGAGCAAGGCGTGACGCGTTTGTCTCCGAAGCTGAGGGATAGGGCCGGGCAAGGCGACAGGGCGAAGGAGACGGGAATCGAAGCTGCGATGAGCGCGCTGGAGGAGGCGGAGGCCGCCAATCGGGAGATGGCGGCAATCGCGGGTGAAGCCGCGGCGGCAGCCGAGCGGTCTGCCGAGTGGCCGCCGGAAACCGGCGAGGGCGCCATGAACGGAGGCGAGGCCCAATCGCTGCGCGGGCTGCGGCAGACGGCAGCCGAGCTTGTGCTGCCTGACAGCTATTGGCCTCGCTACCGGGATGAGCTGACAGCGATGCGCGCCGAGGGAGAGGGACTTCTGACGGCCGCCAACGCTTTCGCCGACCTGCTGCCGGGCGTACCGGGCTCAACCGGTATGGGCGAGACGCTTCGCGGAGGCGCCGACCGTCTGCAATCTTTGCTTGCGGCCTATTCGGGCAAGTACGCAGCCGGGGGAAGCGTGACCGGAGCCAGACGCGACGCGCTTCGTTCGCAGCGGGCAGCCGATGAGGAGCGCCGTGCGCTAGAAGCGCAGTCGAACAGCGCGTGGTCGGGCGCGATGGCTTTTTTGGGGACGCTGACGGGACTGCGTGCCTCGCCTGAAGCGAAGCAGGCGTTCGAACGGGTGGAGCGGCTGGCTGCGGACAACATGGCCTGGAATAAAGAGCAGGAAGAGGCGGAGCAAACGTCTGCCGGCAACAAGCCGCCATCCCGCGCGTCCGAGGGACGCGAGCGGGCGATGGCTTCGGCGGACGGTTGGCTCGATGCCCTCAGCGACGGCGTGACGGGGCTGCGGGATTCGGTTTATTTTGCAGAGTACTCCTATGCAAGATTTTCGATGGCGGAGCCGTCCGCCGTCAACCGGATGCTGAACGGCGGAGAGGACGAAGGGCTGCTGATGCCGCATGCACAGGAGAACGAATATATTTTGTACGGTCTCGCCAATCCTGCGGCGAACATATCTGCCGCCTACGCCGAGGTTTTCGCCTTGCGTCTGGCAATCCGTACGATGGAGGGCTTGATCGAATGCCGCTCGTACGGCCACCCGCTCGTCGTATTGGCCGCCGCTACGCTGTACGGAATTACCGAAGCCGTCAAGGATATGAGGAACCTGCTCGATCGTGGCGTCATCCAGCTGTCCAAGTATGCGAAGATCGATACTTTTTACAAGGATTACATCAGACTGTTCCTGCTGCTGCACGGCGGCTCCGCAGCGCAGACAACGCGCCGCATCGCGCTGATCGAGGACGAGCTGAACGTGAATTTGCAGGAAGCCTACACCTATGCGAGCGTACGGGGCGTTTCCTCCCTGCGCCTGTGGTTTCTCCCCGGCGCCGCCAAGCTTGCCGGGAAGAGCGTATCCTGGCACGGGACGGTGAAGGGCAACCGCTATGAGACGACCTATGCTTCGGACAGCGCTTATCAATAGAAGACTTCGAGCGAACGCAGGCAGCTTGACGCTTGAAGCCGCCTTGACGATGCCGCTGGTGCTTGTATGCGTCCTGTTCCTCATCTATCTCATTCATGCTTCGACGGCCGCCATGATCCTGCAGGGAGCGCTGTCTCAGACGGCCAGACAGGCGGCTGCCGCCTGGTATCCGTTGTCGGAGAGCGTGGCCGCCGTTCAGCCCGATTCTGAAGGACAAGACGGCAAGCATTGGCGCGACCGGCTGAAGGGGCCGCAAGAGACGGTCGGCAAGCTTGCGCCCTACTTGCCGGACCCGCTCTCGCAGTGGGCGGACAGCTTTGCAGACGGGAGCTGGTATCCCGATGCACTGCTGGCCAAGGAAGTGCTGGAGCCTCGCATCGGCGCCCGGCTTAAATACGCCAGGCTTGCGCCCTCGCGGTTTAAGCTGGTCAAGGTCGTGCTGCCTGACCAAGAGGACGGGAGCAATGCGTTCCTTACCTTAGAGGCTGAATACAAGCTGCCCTTCTCGTTTCCGTGGTCGGGCAGACCGCTGCTGCTCCGGGAGTCGGTGCGGGAGCGGGTGTGGATCGGCGGCGAGCGCCTGGCCGCAGCGGATGCCGAGGGCGAGGATGGCTCCGGCTCGCTGTCCTTTGTCTCGCTGAATCCGGCTCCCGTTCAACGCGGGCGCCGCGTCACGTTGACCTTGCGGGCCGAGCCGGGCGCAACTGTCGATCTGAAGGTCGTCTACAAGAGCGGATTGAGCCAGGCGCGGCATCTGGGTACGGCGACGGCGGACGCCACCGGCCAGGTAGCCTGGACCTGGCTCGTATCCGGCAATACGACGCCCGGCGAGTGGTTGTGGCAGGCGACCGGCGAGGGAGGCGGCCTGGAGCAAAGCTTTGAAGTATTGGCCAAAGAGCCAAAGGGGAAAGGGGGATAGTCATGGACAAGTGGGCGCTTGCCGCGACCGCAGTTCTACTGCTCTGCGCTTGCTGGACCGACATGCGGCGGATGGAGATCTCAAATTGGCCGTGTGCCGGATTTGCCGCGGGCGGACTTCTTTATCAGATCGCCGCCTATGGGCCGGGTCGACTCTGGTGGGCGCTCGGCGGACTTGCCGCGGGTTTGCTGCCGCTGCTCGTCCTATATGCGGCCAAAGGTTTGGGTGCAGGAGACGTCAAATGGTTTGCCGCCTTCGGCATATGGAGCGGGGCGATCGTTACGGTGCAGTTGACGGTTTATTCGATGCTTGTTGCGGGCGGGATCGCCGTTCTGCTGCTTGCGCTGCGACTGCCGCTTATTCGACCGTGGGCGCTCCGGCTGAGATGGCCCTGGGGAACGCATCCGGCATTTGGGGGCAAGGGGGCGAAGTTCCCGTTTATGCTGGCTGTCGCTCCCGCTTATGCGCTGCTATTAATGAACGGAATTTAGACTGGCCGATCGCAAATCCGACATTTCGGAAAGGGTGTGAGTATCGATATGGAGCTTAAAGCGAGATTCGAGCAGCAGCGCGGATTGTGGATGGTGCTTGAAGGCATTGTTCCTTGGCGCCGGGAGAAGCTGGACCCGCTGCAGGTCGGCATGCTGCAAGCTTGTTCGATCCCGGGGCTGCTGCCGGTATCCGTCGAGGAGCTGGACGGCGAAGTGCGGCTTAGATACAGGCTGTCGGCATGCAGAATGCTGAGCCAGACGCTGCGCGCAGAGCGATGGACGATGATCGATGCGATGGCCGCACTGTGCAAGCTGGCCGAGGCAGCGGAGCAGTGCCAGGATCATATGCTGGATTTCAGGCGGCTAATGCTTGACGACGATCATATTTTCGTGGGCGACGGCTGGCACGATTTGCGGTTTGCATACTTGCCGCTGGACGCAGGAGAGGCTGACTTGAACATGTCCGCCGGGCTTGAGCGGCTCATCGTGCGATGGCTGATGCGGACGGAGGATCCCGACGGCAAAGCCATGCAGCAGATGCTGGAGCTCGCGGCTTCCCGGGAGTTTGTACCGTCGGCTTTGCGAGGCTATGCCCGTCAATATTTATGCGAGCGCGCCGAGCAGACGGCGGGCCGCATGTCGGGCCGGCAGCAGAGTTCCGCCGCGATTGGGCAGCATGCCTCTGTCGCCGTATCTCCTGCTTTTTCTCCGGGCATTCATGCGGAGGTCCCACCTTTGCTTGAACCGCAATTCGAAAGGCCGTCCTCGGCTGTCTCCATGCTCTCACCTGAGCGCGGGGGCGAGGCGCCGGCCATTCAAGCTAACAAAAATCTTGACGCCCAATCGTGGTGGTTTAATGAGGCGAGCGACAATCCTGATAAGTTGCCGGTAGCGGGGGCGAAAGGGGAAAGCGAGCTGTCGAACGTCGACGATCCGATTATACCGGGAGGTATGACGGTTATGCGGTGGCGGTTGTGGCTCGGGCTGCTGTCGTCAGCAGCGGCCGGCATTGGTTGGAAGATGCTGTACGGCGAGGCGCCGGGGACGAAGAGCGCGATATTGTCTCTCGGCGTGACTGCGGCGTGCGTCGGGCTATGCTTGTATTTATGGAACGGCTTCGCGGGGAAAATGCCGCTCCGATCCCGGCATTCGGAAGCGGCTCCGCAGCAGACGCCAAGTCGTCCGCCAG
The DNA here is from genome assembly GCF_037963805.1 of Cohnella sp. 56. NCBI lineage: Bacteria > Bacillati > Bacillota > Bacilli > Caryophanales > Paenibacillaceae > Cohnella > Cohnella sp. 56. The sequence continues at coordinate 175,916 of NZ_JAZDQE010000014.1, forward strand.
CCGCGCAACAGACTCGAATGCCGGAGCGGTCGGCGTATCCCGCCGTGCCCGAGACGGACGAATCGATGCCGCCGTCCGTCGGCCGTTCGTCCGGAAGATTTATCGGTTATGGCTCTGATGTCCTGCGAGGGGCGACAAAGGAGGACGGCAACGAGGAGGAGGAGGCGCGCCATACGCATACGGAATGGCTGCCTGCGAAGCGGGATGCGACAGAGCTGCTGTCGTCGGCCGCTGCCGCAGCCCGGCAGCCCGCCTGTTTCCTGGAATGGGAATCGGGCGAGCGTCCTTGCCGCATCGCATTGCAGACGGAATCCGTGATTATCGGCCGCGCGCGGGATATTGCCCAGCATGTAGACGAGTCTAGCGGCATCTCCCGCGCGCATCTGGAGATGCTGCGGCTGGAAGGCGGCTGGGCGGCCAAAGACCTCGGCTCCCGCAACGGCAGCTGGCTGAACGGCGCTCCGATGGCGCCGTACGAGCCTTACCCGCTTGCGTCGGGCGATTGCCTGCAGATGGCGGGCTCCATCTATCGGTTCCATGCAGCGGGCGCTTGATGCGGTGGACCATGCAGGCGAATCATAGCCATGACAGGATCGTACTCGTTCCCGCCGCGGTTCACACCAGATTCTCCAGCGCCTCGGACAGGCGCGGGTAGCGAAAGCGATAGCCGTGCTCAAGCGCCTTGCACGGCACCGCGAATTGTCCGGTCAGCAGCAGCGCCGACATCTCGCCGAGCGCGGCGCGGATCGCCCACGCCGGCGCATGCAGCCAATACGGCCTGTGCATGACCTTGGCGAGTGTGCGGCCGAAGGCGTCGTTGTCGACGGTCTCCGGCGCGACCGCGTTGACGGGGCCGGAGATCGTCTCGGTATCCAGACAGAACAGGATGAGCCCGACGATATCGTCGATATGAATCCATGGCATGCCCTGCCGGCCCGAGCCGAGCCTGCCGCCGGCAAACAGCTTGGTCGGCAGGCTGAGCATCGGGAACGAGCCGCCGCCCTTCCCCAGCGCGAGGCCGATCCGCAGCTTGACGATCCGCTCGATCGGGATGCGGTCCGCAGCGGCTTCCCAGTCTACGATCGTCTTGCTCAGGAAGTCCTGCGGCAGCGGCGGCGAGCTCTCGTCGCAGGGCGGGGGATAGCGTCCGCCGCTCGACTCGGCGTGACCGTACAGCGAGATCGCCGAGGCGCCAACGAGCACGGCCGGAGGTTGCCGCATGCGTCCGGCGATGTCCGCGATGCGCGCCGCGGCCTCCGTGCGGGAGGACAGGATACGCGACTTGGCGGCGGGCGTCCATCTGCGGCCGATCGTCTCGCCGCTCAGATTGACGATCGCATCGAGCGGGCCCGTCAGGTCCGGATCGGACTGCCAGTCCTCCCAAGTCGCATAAAGCAAGCCTGCAGCGGGCGCCGCAGGCTTGCTTCGGGTAATGATCCATACTTCGTCTCCGCGAGCGGAGAGGGTCCGAGCCAAGGCGGAGCCGATAAACCCGGTGCCGCCGCACAGCGCTGTCCGCATGGAATCACCTCATTTGACTGATTGGATTATTGCTTGTCGATCGAGGTGATGATATATTGCTCGATCGTCTCGTTATCGCCCTTGATCTTGTTGACCGTGTACTTGAACTTGACCTTGACGCCATCGTCCCAGTCGGAGAGCTTGTCCGAGATCGCATCGTCGATCTGATACGCGCGGACGCCGTCATCGCTCTTGATCTCGATCGAGTGATTGTCGATCTGGCCGTTGTACGTGCCGACGGCTTCTTTTTCCTGTTGATTGTCCGCAGGATCGGCCGTAGGCGATGCGGATGGGCTGCCTTCGGGCTGCGCCGAGGGCGTGGCGTCTGGCGATGATGATGGAGACGCAGATGCGGTTACGCTCGGCGATGCGGCGGCATCGCTGTCGTTCTTGTCATCGCTGCATCCGGTTCCCATGAGCAGCATGGCTAAGACGGCGACGGCCCAGGCCGAATTTTTCCCGTAACGATTCAGTTGATTGAACATACCAAGACCACCTCCGAGCTGTCGTGAGGCCTCCTTGTCGGAGCGCCTACAGTAAGTTAGACGACGGGAGGGGCCAAAGGTTTCGATTTTTCCGATTCCAGCAGATGCTCGTACGGCGAATAGTCGATGCCGTTGCTCTCCAGGAAGCTGATCAGGAAGGCATGGTCGCGCTTGGGCGTCGCCAGAATATAACCCTTGATGCAATGCTCCTCCGTCACTTTGCCTTCGCCGCTCTCGACGGCCAATTGTCCGATCTTGGCAGCGATCGAATGCTTCGCGATGTCGCGGAAGGCGCTCGGCACCGGGGAGGCGAGCTTGTCCAGCAGCGCCTTGGATTCGTCGTTCCAGAGCGGACGGCTGAGCTCCACCCAGTGATTCTGCCAGTCGAGCTTGGACTTGCCGTCGGCCTTGGGCAGCACCTTCAGGAATTTGCGGAACATGAAGAAACCGCCGATGCTGATGAACGCCACCAGCACGACGCCCCAGAACGCAATAAAGTACATAAACCAATCGGGACTGGATTTCATCGTTATACCCATTCCTTTCGCTACGCTCAAGGCACAAAACGGCATGAAATCCGTTGGCTTTGGGCGTGTTTTTTGTATGCTGGAGTTGCAGGGATACCCGTAAACTACAAATCACGCGGAGGTG
>NZ_JAZDQE010000015.1:0-177207 GCF_037963805.1 Cohnella sp. 56
GTTCCTTAGAAAGTCGTCGTGCTTTCTTGAGCGACCCGACGCATCGCATCCGGTTCCTGTACACACCCAAACATTGTTCCTGGCTCAATCAAATTGAAATGTGGTTCAGCATCCTCGTGCGTCGCTTGTTAAGGCGGGGGAGTTTCTATTCCACTCAACACCTACGGCAACAGATTCTTGATTTCATTGATTACTTTAACAAAACGATGGCCAAGCCTTTTAAATGGACATATGCAGGCAAGGTCTTAAAATGCTAATCGATTACTTATTTGAAGTTTCTTGCACTAGTTCCTTTCGACCAGGATTGCAACGCCTTGGCCTCCGCCAACGCACAGTGCTGCAATTCCCAGCTTCGCCTCTCGCTTCTCCATCTCATGAAGCAGCGATACGACGATTCGGGCGCCGCTCGCGCCGATCGGATGTCCAAGCGCGATCGCGCCTCCGTTCACATTGATTTTCTCCGGCGGGATGCCAAGCTCCTGCCTGACGGCAATCGATTGGGAGGCGAAAGCTTCGTTCAGCTCGAACAAATCGACTTCGGCCAGCGTGACGCCGGTTCGTCGCAACAAGCGGCGAATCGCCTCCACGGGCCCAAGCCCCATGACGGACGGGTCCAAGGCGCTGACGGCATATCCGCGAATTCGGGCCAACGGCTGAAGTCCTCGCTCGGCTGCCGACTGTACCGACATCACGATCATGGCGGCAGCCCCGTCATTGATGCCCGAGGCGTTTCCGGCCGTCACGGTGCCCCCTTCCTTGAAGGCGGGCCGCAATGCGGCGAGCCTGTCGACCGTCATTCCCGGCCGCGGGTATTCGTCCTGATCGAACTGTACGGCCTCGCCCTTTTTCTGAGGGATGGACACCGGGACGATTTCCGCATCGAATCGTTTGTTTGCCATTGCCAGCGCCGCTTTTCGCTGGCTTTCCTCTGCGAAAGCATCCTGCTCCGCCCGGGTTACGTGATAGCGTTCGGCGACGTTCTCGGCCGTGACCCCCATATGAACGTCGGCCATCGCGCACCATAAGCCATCCCGGATCATCGAATCCGTCAGATGGCCGTCCCCCATCCGCAAGCCGGAACGGGCGCCTTTCAGTAAAAAGGGAGCCCGGCTCATGCTTTCCATTCCCCCCGCGGCGACCACGTCCGCATCTCCCAGCAGAACGGATTGCGCCGCGAGGATGATCGCCTGAAGCCCCGAACCGCATACGCGATTCACGGTCAGGGCCGGCACTTCAAGAGGCAATCCTCCCTTCAGCCAAGCCTGACGGGCAGGATTTTGACCGAGCCCGGCTTGAAGAACGTTGCCCATGATGACTTCGTCAATCTCTGCGGCCTTCAGGCCGGCTCTTCTCAACGCTTCTTGGATGACGATGCTGCCCAGCTCGGTCGCCGGAACCTCCGACAACGCTCCCTGGAAATTACCGATCGCCGTTCGCACGGCGCCAACGATCACCGCTTCTCTGTTCATTGGGCCTCCCGCAATCCGGGATCGCCGACGTCCGAAACGCCGGGACCGACGAGAAACGACGCTTCGGTGCGATCGCGGACTTCGTCCAAGGTGGCTCCGGGCTGCAATTCGATCAATGTCATGCCAACCTCCGTAAAATCGAACACGGCTAAATCCGTAATCAGACGGTGGACGACCCGACGGCCGGTCAGCGGGAGCGAGCAGCGTTGCTTCACTTTCGAATCTCCGTACTTATTGGCGTGCTCCATGATGACGACGACGCGCTTGGCACCGTTCACCAAGTCCATTGCGCCGCCCATGCCTTTGACCATTTTGCCGGGAATCATCCAGTTTGCAAGATCACCTTCCTCGGACACCTCCATCCCGCCCAGAATGGCCAGATCGATATGTCCGCCGCGGACCATGGCAAACGACTCTGCGCTGTCGAAATAGGCAGCGCCGCAGGCTGCGGTAACCGTCTCCTTGCCGGCATTGATCAGATCGGCATCTTCCTCGCCTTCCGTCGGATAAGGACCGATCCCGAGCAAGCCGTTCTCCGATTGGAGCATCACCTGCATATCCGAGGGGATGTGGTCCGCAAGCGAAGTCGGCATGCCGATGCCCAGGTTGACATACATGCCGCTGCGAATTTCCTTGATCGCGCGCTCGACGATTCGGGAACGAGAATCGCTCATCCTATACCTCCTGCCACCGGGCGTACCGTTCTCCGCTCGATCCTTTTATCGTAAGCCCCGCCCTGGACGACTCTCTGCACGTAGATACCCGGCGTATGAACCGAATCCGGGTCCAGCTCGCCCGGCTCCACCACTTCCTCAACTTCAGCGATGGTGATCCGGCCGGCCGATGCCGCCAAAGGATTGAAGTTTCTCGACGTTTTCCGAAACACCAGGTTGCCGAACCGATCCGCCTTCCACGCTTTGACAAGCGCAAAGTCGCCGACAATCGCTTTTTCCAGCAAGTAGCTCCTCCCGTCGAACTGGCGGACTTCCTTGCCATCTGCCACCAATGTGCCTACGCCAGCCGCCGTGTAGAAACCGGGTATCCCAGCTCCGCCGGCCCGCAAGCGCTCCGCGAGCGTTCCTTGCGGCACAAGCTCCACCTCAAGCGCTCCGCCCAAATACTGCTGCTCGAAGCTTTTGTTCTCGCCGACATAGGATGAGACCATTTTGCGAATCTGCTTGCTCGCGAGCAGCAATCCAAGCCCCCAATCGTCCACGCCGCAGTTGTTGCTCACGACGGTCAGACCGCGGGTGCCCCGCTCCCTGAGCGCCGCGATCAGGTGCTGCGGAATGCCGCACAAACCGAATCCGCCTACGATCAGCGTCGCGCCGTCCGGGATGTCCGCGACCGCTTCCTGCATTGAACCGACCATTTTATTCAAATGAGTCCGCCCCCTTTCTTGTGCTCATTGCGCGGTATACCCGCCGTCGATCAATAAGGAAGAGCCTGTGACGCCCTTCAGCATATCGCTCGCGATCAATGCCGCATAGTCCGCGACCTCACTGGCGGCCAGCAGCCGCCGCTGAGGGACGAGCGGGTATATCACTTCCTCCAGAACGCGATCGAGAGACACTTGCCGCACCCGGGCCAAATCCTCGAGCTGCCCCCGGACCAGAGGCGTGTCGACATAGCCCGGGCACAGGGCGTTTACGGTAATTCCGTGCTCCGCCCCCTCCAATGCCGCAACCTTCGTGAGTCCGATCAAGCCGTGCTTCGCGCTGTTGTATGCCGCTTTGCCCGCAAATCCGACGAGGCCGTTAATGGAAGCGATATTGACAATGCGTCCGTAACGCCGCTCCTTCATCATCGGAAAAACGTACTTGATGCCGATGAAGGCTCCCGTCAGCATCACCTTGAGCATCCGGTCAAACTGTTCGACCGGAAACGCCTCAATCGGCGCGACGTATTGCAAACCTGCATTATTGACCAAAATGTCCAGCTTGCCGTTCGCTTCGCGAAACGATGCCAGAGCTTCCGCATACTGCTGCTCGTCGGTCACGTTACATGGCAATCCTATCGCACTGCAGCCTTCGGACCTCAGGGCAGCCGCCGCGGCCATCGCTTTCTCACCGTCCAGATCGGCCAATGCGACCGTCGCTCCCGCTCCGGCGAAGTTCCGTGCGATTTCCAATCCGATTCCGCTGCCCGCTCCCGTGACAAAAGCGGTCTTGCCGGCCAAAAGATCGGTCATCCATTTCATCTCCATACGAAATAAAATCATCGTCATTTCAATTTCCATTGAGAGCGTTTACACCTTTCATTTTACAAGGCCGAAATTCCTAGGTAAAATTCATATATCGTATGGTTACCATAACAAATCGTTATCGTTGGCGGAGGGAAATGAGATGGATATTCGGAACCTGGTGTATGTACTCGAGGTAGCCAAACAGAAGAACATGACCAAAGCGGCTGAGGTGCTGAATACGACGCAGCCCAATCTCAGCAAGATCATTAAAAGCATCGAAGCGGAGCTCGGCGTGACACTATTCGATCGTTCTGGAAAAACGTTCAAACTGACCGACGTCGGCGCCTCTGCCGTCGGCCAATTCCGTGCCATCGTCGAATCCGTCAACGACCTGCACGCCCGCCTTCACGATTTTTCCACTTTGGAAAACGGGAGCCTGCTGATCGGCCTGCCCCCGGTGATCAGTTCGGTGTTCTTTCCCCGGGTCGTGGCCCCTTTCAAAAAAAAATATCCCAAAATCGAGATCCGCATCGTGGAACAAGGCGCACAAAAAGTCGAGCAGCTCGTACGTATCGGGGAACTCGATCTGGGCGTAGTGGTTGCCCCCGTTGAGGACGAACAGCTCGGAACGGTGCGTTTCATCGAGCAAAAGCTGTTCGCCGTCCTCAATCGCGAGCATCCCTGCGCCGACAATGCGTCGGTAAGTTTGGCGTCGCTGCGGGATGATCCGTTTATTTTGTTTCCGCAAGGCTTCTCCGTCAGAAAGCATGTCGTCCTTGCCAGCAGCCGTCTCGGGTTTGATCCGCCCATCGCCTTCGAGAGCGCCCAATGGGACCTGCTGGCCGAGATGGTCGCTTCCAACATGGGCGTGTCCTTTCTGCCGGAGGCGATATGCGCCAAAGTCGTAAATCCTGAAGTCCGGGTTCTTCCCTTGACCGATCCCGTGATTCCCTGGAATTTGCGGCTCATCTGGAACAAAGAAAGGTATCTCTCCTATGCAATCAAGGAATTCGTGCGTACGGTAGAGGCTTCATCACAACCGCAATACTGACGAGTACGGTTAATCCGGCGCCTGCCGCATACATGAAGCTGTATGAAAACCGGTCGGCCAACGGCCCCATCGCCACTCCGCCGAGCGCAATACCAAGATCGGCAGCGGCAATGAACCATCCGATCATGACATTGCGGGACTCGCCCGGCAAGACAAAGGTCAAATAGGACATAAGGGTCGGGTACAACAGCGCCTGCGCGATACCGATCAGAACGGCTGCTGCATAAAATACGATCGGTCCCCACGTTTGCGACAACGACAGCATCATTGCCCCCGCCGCCGCCAACAGGCAGACCGCGCCAATGAACCGGGCATGCCATTTGCCATCGGACGGTATTCGTTTGCTGTAAGCCCAACGGCAGACAACGATGACGGAAGCCTGGATCATCAAATACACACCTGCGTGTCCGTACAAAACTTGCTCGGCATACAAAGGAATAAACGTGGTGACTGCTCCGAACACGACAGAAACGGTAAGCATCAGCATACCGCATACGAGCAGCGGTCGCTGCCCGGAGAGCCGGCCGAACGCGCCGCGCAAACCCTTCTGCTGTATCGTCCCGCCCACTGGCGACCGGTCATCGTTCATGGGCACGCTGTAGCCAAATAATCCTGTGACCACCGCGATTGCAATGGCAACCCCTTTAAAGGCATTCATGCCTCCCCAATCCCAGATCCCGATAGCAACAAGCGGACCGACAATGGTCGGCATATACGTAAACAACGAATACAGCGACAAGCCCTGGGCACGCTGCTCATCCGGCAAGGCGTCGATGATGCTCATCTGAAGCGCCATCGAAAAAAAGGCCGTGCATATGCCCTGCATCACACGAGCGACTACAAAGCCCTCCAATCCTGTAAAACCATACAGGACAAGGGCGAGGCCGTTCACGATCAGCAAAATGCGAAGAACGATGACCGGCCCATGCTGGTGAATCAAATACCCTGCCCACGGGCGAAAAAACATGCAGGTGAACATGTACGCGCCCATAATCAAGCCGACCTGGCTATTGCTCGCCCCGAGCGACTCGCTCCGCAAAGGGATAATGACGCCCAAAATGGCATTGGCGCTAAAAAACAGCCATGCAAGTGCATAAAGGCGTAAAAATGGCTTGGTAAGCGCTTTGTCGTTTCCGGTCGTTCCAACAGTCATTGCAGCAACCTCCGGCCAATCTGCGGTGCATTATCGAACTGCCGTGCATTATCGAAGCATTAACGATGCAGGGGCCGCTTGCTTGTCTCCGCATTCATATTTAAGGTCGTCTCCGGTACATCCAGACTGCGAATCAAATCCGGCCGATAATTGGCGTGGTCGGCAGGGCGCAGGCTCCACGGCCGCAACAGCCGTGCCGTCGCACGAACCGATTCCACATCGGCGTCGATCGCGAACCCTTGCTCCGCCATCCATCCGTCATTGAACAACGTCTGTATGTAACGCTCTCCCCCGTCGGATACCATGCAGACGACCTTCTGCCCCGGCTCAAGCTCCTGGGCGAGCTTAAGCGCGACCAAGGCGCAAGCTCCGCTCGACGGCCCCATCAAGATGCCTTCGTGACGGGCAAATGCCCGCGCGGCGAGAAATGCCTGCGCATCCGTTATTTTGTAGGCGCAATCGATATCCGCTAAATTCAGGTTAACCGGCGTCCAGCTAAGACCGATGCCCGGGATGCGGTACGCCTCCGCTTGTCCGCCGAACACGGTAGAGCCCGCTGCATCCACACCGATAATCCGTACTTCTGGCGCATAGGTTTTCATATAGCTGGAGATGCCGCCTAATTGGCCGCCGGTGCTGACCGCCGTCACGAATGCCGCGATGCCGCCGGGGCAGGCCGCCATAATCTCCCGGGCCGTACTATGGAAGTGCGCTTCGCTGTTCAATAAATTAAAGCACTGGTCGGGACGGTACGCATGCTTTATCTCCCTGGCCAGCTTGTTCGCGAGCGCGATTCTCGTTTTGTGATAGCTGCCCGAATCGTCCTGCTCGGTTACGACGATGACTTCGGCCCCGAACCCTTTGATTAGCGCCAGATTGGCGTCCGTCGTCTTGGGATCAGCCAGAATAATGACGCGATAGCCTCTGGCTGCGCCGATCATCGCCAGCGATATGCCGAAGTTGCCGCTGGAAGATTCAATTATCGTGCCTCCGGGTTTCAGCCATCCCCGCCGCTCGGCCTCCTGAACGATATACAGCGCGGGGCGGTCCTTGATGCTGCCCCCCGGATTGGAGCGTTCATATTTGAACAGCACTTGACCTTCATTCGCTCTGTTCGTATTGGGAATGGCGATCAGCGGCGTATTGCCGATCGTATCCAATATGTTTGCGATCATGTCGCTTCCTCCTCGTAGCCCTGCCATCAATCCAGACCGATCTCCATATCGCCCGCGCATTTCAGCAGCAATTGCGTATACGGTTGTTTGCTTGCGTCCAGGAGCGCGTCGGCCTGCAATATTTCGCAGAAGCGCCCCTTGTTCATGACGGCAATGTTGTGGCAGAACGAGCGGAGTACACGAATGTCATGAGAAATCATGATGACGGCAAATTCGTATTGTTGTTGGAGCCGTCGGAGCAGCGCCAGTATTTGTGCTTGTACGTTCATATCCAGGGCGGACACCGCTTCGTCGCAGACGAGCACTTGCGGCTGCAGTACGAGCGCTCTCGCGATCGCGATTCGCTGGCACTGACCGGTGCTTAATTGAGGCGGACGCCTCCTTTGCACATCTCCGGACAAGCCAACTTCGTCGAGAAAAAACTTGCCCAGCTTCTCTCTTTCTTTTTTGTTCCCGATCCGCAAATATCGGAGCGGCTCCTGCACAAGCTCCAGCGCGGTGCGCGACGGATTGAGGCTTGCTCTGGCGTCCTGAAAAACAAGCTGAATTTGCTTGCACATCTCGCGCCGCGATTTTCCCCGCAGGCCGCCAATCTCGGCCCCGCGATACAAAATGCGCCCACCGCTTGGCAGCTCCAAACCGGCGATGCACCTGGCCAGCGTTGACTTGCCGCATCCGCTTTGCCCTAAAATGCCGACAATCTCCGCACGGTGCAGCGTCAGATCAACCGCGTGGAGCACCTGCTTTTTGCGATCGAAAATTTTATCGAGCCGCAATATCTCAAGCAAAGGCTCGCGCGGCAGTGGCTGCTCGCTCTCCCGCACCGCTTCTGAAATCTGCGTACGGGAGGCAAGCAGCCCGCGCGTATAATCGGACCTGGGCCTCGTGAGTACGGTCCGGGTATCCCCGTCCTCTACTAGCGCGCCTTGATTCAAGACTATGACGCGATCGCTGATTGCATTCGCCACAGCGATATCGTGGGAGATCAACAGCACGGTCAAGCCGTGCTGCGCCTGCATCGTCTTTAATAAATCGAGCACCTCCTTCTGGCTGACCGTATCGAGCGCGGACGTCGGCTCGTCAGCGATCAGTACGGCTGGCTTCAGACAGAGTGCCAGGGCAAGACAGATCCGCTGGCACATCCCGCCGCTTAGCTGGAACGGATAACGCGCCAGAATATCGAGCGGCTCGGAGAAATTTAATGACCTTAACAACTTCACGCTTACATCCTGCACCTCGGCAGCCGAGGCCAGGCGATGATAGAGCAGGCTCTCGCGAAAATGCGCTTGGATGGTGAGCATGGGGTTGAGCGCCTGCTGCGCGTCCTGGTACAGCATCGCGATCTGTCTGCCGCGAATCGATTCCCAGGGCGCACGCTCAAGCGGCAAGTCAACAATGGCGCTGCTCCCCACCGTGATCGTGCCTCCGCCGATCCTGGCGGAAGCAGGCAGCAATCCCGTCAATGCTTTGGCAACCGTCGATTTGCCCGAACCGCTTTCTCCCAGCAGCGCGACGATTTCTCCCTTGCCCAGTTCGAACGAAAGGCCGTCTATCACGTTGACAACCTGGCCGCTTTGCGGATAGCCGACCCGCAGGTCCCGAATGCGAAGCATGGCCTTGGACGCGCTTTTCAACCTCCGCTCCTCCTACAACACCGATTTTTCATAAGGATCCAGCCGATCCCGCAGCCCTTCCCCGATCAAGTTAAAAGCAAGCACCGTCAGCACGATAAAAATAGCGGGGCCAAGCAAGATGTGCGGCGCCTGCAAAAAATGGTCGCGTCCGTCTGCCAGCATGCTGCCCCATTCGGGCGCCGGCGGCTGAGCGCCGAGTCCCAGAAAAGAGAGCGCCGCAATCGACAAAATGAGGCTGCCCAGCTCGAACGTCGCCAGAATCAATACCGGGCTGATCGCGCTCGGAAGGAGCTGTCGCCACATCAGAGAACCGTCCGATGCGCCGAGCACCCTGGCAGCCGCGAACGAGACGTTGCTCTTGACATGCAGCACGACGCTTCGCGTCACACGGGCAAAGGAAACCCACCATACCGAGACAACCGCTATGAGCAGGTGGACAAGACTCGTGCCGAACAGCGCTGCGACAATCATGGCCAGCACCATAAACGGAAAGGCCAGCAGCACGTCGATAAGGCGCATAAACATCGTGTCGAGCAGCGAGCCGCGATACATGCCGGCCAGCAGCCCGACGATCAGACCGATGGCAAGCGCCACGCCTAGAGCGGTGACCGAGGCCAGCAATGTATTTTGGCCGCCGTACAGCGTGCGGGACAGGACGTCGCGGCCGAAGCGGTCTTGACCGAGCGGATGCTGGATGCTTGGCTTCTCCAGCCGCTCGGCTACGTGCTGCTGCAGCGGATCGTAGGGTGCGAGCCAAGGCGCGGCCGCAATCGCGAGCGCGAGCAGACCGAGGATGACGATGCCTGCCGTCAGACTGATCGAACCTTTCATTTTGAGCCTATTCACGCGCTTCCTCTGCTCCTTCCCGATGAATCCGAGGGTCTATGAGCACGTAGACGACATCCACGAGCAAGTTGATCGCGATCACGATAGCAACCATGACCAGCGCATAGCCTTGAATAACCGGATAATCCCTCAGCAAAATGCTGTCGAGCGCATACTTGCCAATGCCCGGCCAGGAAAAAATGCTCTCGATCACGGCCGCTCCGCCGACGAGCGTCGTCAGCGACAGAGCAACCACCGTGACGAGCGGCAGCAGCGCATTGCGCAAAGCGTGTCTGACGACACGCTTGCGGTCCAGCCCTCTCGACAGCGCAGACAGCACATACGTCCGGCCAAACTCGGTCAGCAGATTCGCTCTCACAATTCGGATCAACTGCGGCGCGCCCATTAGTCCGAGTATGATAGCCGGCAGCCACACTCTCGCCAAGCCGGCCTCGCTGCTAATCTCATATATATGAAGCTTCACGGCAAACAAAGAGAGCAGCACGAGGGCGATCACAAATACCGGCGTGGACGATAGCCCGACGCAGGCAAACCGGATGACGTTATCGCGAATTTTGCCCGCTTGAAGCGCCGACACCGTCCCGAACAACAGCCCCAATGCGACTTGAACGGCTAACGCGGCTGCGGAGAGAATCGCCGTAGCGGGCAATCGGTGCGCGATCTCCGCTCCGACGGCCCGCCCCGTCTGAATCGACGTCCCGAGATCCAATTGCAGCAGACGCTTCAGCCAGGCGGTGTACTGTACGGCGACATTCCGATCCAGGCCGAGCTGCGCACGCAGCTCGGCTACTCTCAGCTCATAGTCGTCGGTATTGCTCATCGCGATGTCGGCGCTGTGTCCCAGCATCGACTTGACCGGATCTCCCGGAGCAAGGCGTATCAGAATAAATAGAAGAAGTATCGCACAAAACAGCGTGATGAACGCACCTAGCAGCTTCCGCAGGATAAGGTTCACCATACCTGTGCCCGCAGTTTATTTCGCCGCCAATGTCAGGTTGGCGTTTACGACATTTTCGAATTGCCGGAAATGGGCTTCGAACCCTTGCAGCGATTGGCTGACCGCCGTAATTTGCGGGCGTGGATACAAGCTGATGACCGGTGCCTGCTGCGCTACCCGCTCATTGATCTTGCCGGCCAGCTCGTGACGCGTTCCGTCATCGGATGCTGCCTGCAACGCCGACAGCCATTCGTTGGTCTGCGCGTCGTCATAGCCGCCGAAGTTCGCGCTCCCCTTGGGCCCGTACTGGCCGGACAACAAGGCGAACTCTTCGCCGAAGGTGCTCCACGCTTCGATGGAAGCATCCCAATCGCCCGACTCCCGCGCCGTCTCGATCAGGCTGTAATCCCCGTACTTCACTTCTGTTTTCACACCGATGTTCGTCCACTGATTTTGCAGCGCTTCGCCCAACGCCTTGTCGCCTCCCCAGGTCATCAGACGCAGCGTGAGCGGCTTGCCGTCCTTGTAGCGAATATGATCCGCGCCCAGCGCCCAGCCCGCTTCATCCAGCAGCTTGGCCGCCTGTTCCTGATCGAACCGGCCATACACCGCGTTGCGCTGATCCGCATAAGCCGGATTGGAGCTTAGCCAGGTCGTGACCGGGAAGCTCTGCCCCTCCGCCGCCAGCGTGACCAGCTCCTCCCGGTTGACCGCCCACGACAGCGCCTGTCTCACTTTGACATCGGCGAACTGCGGCTGTCTCAGATTCAAATAAACCGTCTGCGTATTGGCCGCCGGCGTAGCGGACAAGGCTGTGCCGGCATTGCCCTTGAACTGCGCCAGGCTCGTCACCGGTATGTTAAGCACAACCTGGCTGCGGCCGCTCAAGCTCGACAGCACCCTCGTCTGCTCATCCTTGATTTCCTCGAACACGACGCGCCGGATCGTCGGCTTTGTTTTCCAATAGCTGTCGTTCGCCTCCAGCACCAGCTTTTGCTTCGGGACAAATTCGACGACCTTGTACATGCCCGACAAGTCCATCGTGTCGACTGCATCCTGCTTCGCTTCCGCATTATGGATCAGCGTCTGGTAGTAGGACAGATTGAGCGGTACGGGCAGATGCTCGCGCGTCGTTTTAACCCGGATCGTCAGATCGTCCGCCTTGCTGAACGTTAATTCCTTCAGATAGGGCAGCGCCTGCAGATCGAGCGTCTTCGAGCGCTCCAGCGAAGCGATGACCGCATCGGCATCTATTTTTTTGCCGCTCCAGAAGCGAGGCTCCGGCCTGAGCTTGATTTCCCATGTGGAGGGGTCGATTTCTTTTGCGCTGTCCGCAAGCTCGGGCTGCACTTCGCCCGCGGCATTTACTTTGAACAATGCTTCGCCCGCTCCGATCAGACGCAAGTAGCTCGAAGTGAGCGGTTTGACGGGGTCCAGACTGGCTGCGATCTCCTGGGCTACCACGACCAGCTCCTGATTATTGTCTTTTACGGCGGCATCCGGCGCTTTGGTTTCCGTTTGATTCGAAGCATTACTGCAACCTATAATAGTTATTATTACGATTATTAAAAGTGCGAAAATACTCTTTTTCATATGCTCCCCCACCCTGCCATATAGCAGATCATGTATTGTGATAAGTAGGTCAGACGGCCTGCGCGATAATCTGCATGCGTCTTCCCTGAAGCTGCTCGCTGAACTCGAGCGGACGTGCCCGTTCGTAAATATCGATATGCGGAGCGGGTTGATCGAACAGATGGAGCACCCTGAATCCGCTCAAGGACAAGTAGAGAGCCAGCTCTTGCGGAAATAACAGCCGATGCCGCAGACGCTCGACGATCGGCGCTTGTCCCGGCACCGTCCAGCGATAATCGCGCAGCAGCAGTTGGTTGATCGGATCTATGCCGAACCGGGTGCTGAGCGAGATCATGTTCCCGCCGACTGTCGTCTGCTCCGTCAGTTCCTCGGTCAGCCATCGCTGTCCTTCCTGCGTGAGAAAAAAAGCGGCATTGCGCATGTCCATATACAGCAATCCGCCTGCATGGAGATGCTGCCGGAAGCAGCGCAGACTGGCGCGCACCTCTTCGTTCGTGAAGTTGTACAAAAAAGTGCTGCCTACGCAATACAAAGCGTCAAACTGCCGCTGCAACGAAAAGTTGGCCTGACTGCCGTCAACGAACGACAATCCCGGATAATGCGCTCTCGCCCACGCCAGCATAGGCTCCGAGTTGTCCAAGCCTACCGCTTCGTACCCGGCTTGATTGAGATAGGCGACCTCGCGTCCCGGCCCGCAGCCGACGTCGAGCACCGTCTTGCCGGCATTAAATTCGGCCAATATCGTATGTATGAAGCGCGCCATGCTCTGGTCGTGCTCCCCGTTGAATGCCAGATACAGCGCAGGGTTCGTATGCAGAAAATTGTCCGAGCCGGTATCAACCTCCATCCGCTCCCGCGCCTCCTCCCTTGCCTGCATAGCAATAGAGCGTCGACGGGCCTGCGCTGAATTGCGTAAACGGGAACGGTTCGGCCACCAACGCCGTCACGCCGTTGTTTACAAAGGGCGCTACGACTGCGCTTCCCGTCTGCGCGTAGACGGTGAGCGGGATTCGCCTCTCCCGGACACGCTCCACAATCCGATCGAACGTCCCGTTGCCGAGCGTCATCGCCGTACAGATCACATTGTCCGCGCGGTCCAGCACCTTCTCCATGTCCTTCTCCACAGCTTCTCCATGCTGGGTGGCGTCGAGCTGCAGATCGCACGGCAGACAAGTGCCGCCGCGTGTGAGGATCGCTTCGATGAGCGGATTGACGACGCCGATCAGCGCCACCTGCTGCCCCGGCAGTATGTCGGCCATCTCCGCGATTCGTGCGTCGCGCTGCCTTGCTTTGTGAATCGGCGTCCCGGCCTCGATCTCTATCGCCCGGCTGCAATGCACGGCATGCGGTCTGACAACGCCCAGATACGCATCCATAGCCGCGATCTGCACCGGACTCCGCGTGTCTCGCAATACGTCATCCAGAGGGCGGCCTGACAGTTGGCCTGCGATCTCGATGTCGAGCTGCTCCGCCGTATACGAGCAAGCCCCAAAGTAAGCCTCCGATCGCAGCAGCAAATAGTAATTGTGATACTTGATGCCGGAGGCGGGAAACTGGGTCGTCTGGTAGATGGCGGATGCGCCGGTAATCCACATGGATGCCGGGGGAGAGCCCCACTCGCCCTGCAAGATCGCTTCCCGCAATGCAGCCACGCTGCTGCAAGGCGAGGGGCTGTTCGTCGCATCCTTCATACGCTGTCTCCGCCGCCAGACGCATAGCTGAGCTTCAGTCGTCCGAGCGCCTCTTCCGCATACCGCCTGGCGTTCAGCCCTTCCTTGTCCTCGGCGATGACATGGCCCAGGTAGCAGGCGTTATCGATCGGAGCCGCGACGGTTTGGCCTGCGCAATCCTCGGTCTTGTAGCGCACGATGTGTTCGTCCGCATCCAGCGATTCGACGCCCTCGAGGTGCGCGATCGTGCCGCCTGCCGGGGGCACGAGGAACATCACGGCCGCGCTGGCGATGCCAATGTCCGAAGGCGTGATGTCCGGCTCCAGGCCCAGCGACAGCTCCACGAATGATTGAAGCATGTCGATGCCCGTCACGCGCCCGATCAGCTCCACGATGTAGTTGCCGGCTGTTCGCGGATTAATCTCCACGATGCGCGGGCCTTCCGCGGTCAGCTTCACTTCCGTATGGGCGATGCCGTGATCGATGCCCGTCGCCTTTAACGCGCTGCGCACGAACTGCACGACTGCCTCCCGCTTCGCCTCGGTCAGCTTCGCCGGGAACATATGCCCGTTTTCGATGAAGTAGGGCTTGCCGGTCACGGACTTGTCGGTCACGCCGAGTATTTTTGTGTCTCCCTTGTACGAGACGCTCTCGACGCTCACTTCTTCGCCGTCCATATAGGCTTCAAGCAGGTACACATGCTCCCGCTCTTGCTCTCTGAAATTAAGCGGAAACTCTTCAAGCGCCCTGTACGCCGCTTGCAGCTCTTCCCGATTCCGCACGAGGCTGACGAAGGCGCTGGACGCCAGGTCAACCGGCTTCAACACGAGCGGAAACCCGATAGCTTCCGCCGCATCCTCCGCTTCCTCCCAATTGCTCGCCAGCCGATAGCCCGGATTGTCCAGTCCCGCGCGGTCGAGCGCCTGGCGCATGAGATGTTTCTGCCGCACCGTTTTCACATCTTCGGGAAAAGGACACGGGAGTCCGAAAAAGTCCGCGACCTCCTTCACCGTCTCGATGTAGTAATCGCACACCGTAATGACGCCGTCAAAACGATAGGGCTGCAAAAAGGCAAACAAACCCGGCACGTCGTTCGTCTCGGCAACAAGAACTTCCTCGGCATGCCGGATCACCGGATGCTGTCCCGTGCTTGGCGTACCCTTGTAATGCTCCGGCTTTCGCGTGACGAAGGTGTACGTATGTCCCAGCGATTTCAGAAGCGGCGGCAACAGGCTGCCGCTTGCGCCTACCCAGCTTTCGATCATAAGCAGATGTGCCATTTGAACCTCCCCGCAAGATAAATGTCATACAAGATTGGCAACACCAATCTCTTAATAGTAAATATTACTATATGCGTTCAGAGTATATAGCACGCCCTGCCGCACTGTCAATTGCTGTATTTAAAAATTAAATGTTTTCCTGCCGCCCACCGCCCACCGCCCACCGCCTGTCGTTTGTCGTCTGCCGTTCACGCCAAGCAGCCCCAGCCCGATTGTTCCAAGGCTGAGGCTGCATAGCAACGCTCGATACGCTCTATTGCCGCTGAACATGATATCTCCCGATCGGGATGACCATGGGCGATCCCGACACCGGATCGTTGATTACCGTACATTCGAGTCCGAAAATGTCTTTGACCAGCTTGCTCGAGATGACTTCCGCCGGCGCGCCTTCGGCCACAAGTTTCCCTTGATGAAGCGCAAAAATATAATCGGCGTACCGTGCCGACAAGTTGATGTCGTGCAGCACCATCACAATCGTCGTCCCGTATTTGCGGTTCAGGTCGGTGAGCAGATCGAGAATCTCGATCTGATACGTAACGTCCAGATAAGTGGTCGGTTCGTCCAGAAATAAAATGTCGGTCTGCTGCGCCAGAGCCATCGCGATCCAGACGCGCTGCCGCTGGCCGCCCGACAGCTCGTCGATATGGCGGTTCGCGAACTCGGTAATATTCATGATCGTCATCGCTTCGGCCACGGCTTCATGATCTTTTTTGGTCCAGCCGCCGAGCAGCGACTGATGCGGGAATCTCCCTCGCCCTACCAGATCCGTCACCGTGATCCCTTCCGGGACAATCGGAGACTGCGGCAGCAGCCCGATCACGCGCGCCAGTTGCTTCGGAGCGATTTTGCCGAGCGGCCGCCCGTCCAGCGTCACATTTCCTGCGCTCGACTTGATCAGCCTCGCCATCGTCTTGAGCAGCGTAGACTTGCCGCAGCCGTTCGACCCGATGATGACGCTGATCTTGTTGTTCGGCACGACCAGGTCGACGCCGTGAATAATCGTCTTGTTCTCGTAGCCCGACACGACTTGTTCGGCTTGAAGCGTATGCGGCGCTTTCATTACAATTCTCCCTTTCGATTCATTCGGATCAGCAAGAAGATCAAGTATGGCGCTCCGAGCAATCCGGTGATGATGCCTACGGGGAATCTGTAAGCAAATGCGAACTGTCCGATCAGATCGGACGCCAGCACCAGGTTAACGCCGACCAGCCCCGCGGGAATAACATTTGAGAAGCCGACGCCGACCAGTCTTTTGGCAATAGGTCCTGCGAGAAACGAGACGAAGGCGATCGGACCTGTCGTAGCGGTCGCGATGGCGATCATGAATACGGAGCTGACGATCAGCACGATCCTCGTCCGATCTGTACTGACGCCGAGCGAAGACGCCGCCTGCTCTCCAAGCTCCAGAATGCCGAGATGTCTGCCAAAAATAATCGCGACGGGTACGCATAGCAAAACTGTAATAACGAGCGGCGGAAGCTGCTGCAGCGTGGATCCGTTAAGGCTGCCCGTGAGCCAGCGGACCGCGGCGGGAACGTCCTGCTCGGCGCTGACGAGCAGCAGATAGGAGATGACGGCGTCCAGCATAGCCTGGATGCCGATGCCGACGATGATGAGCCGGCCGATCGAGAACGAGCTGCCTCTGGACAGCACATAAATGACGAGCACTGTAGCGAGGCCCGTGATGACGGACGCGGCAGAGATGATGGCGCCGCTCGCATGAAGCACGGTGATGCAAAAAACGGCCGCGGCGCTCGAACCGGAAGTAATGCCGATAACGTTCGGATTGGCGAGCGGATTGCGCAGCATCGTCTGGAACGTATAACCGGCCACGCCAAAGGCAAACCCGGCGAACAGGCCGGCCAGCATTCTCGGCAGACGGATCGTATGCACCGCGAACGTCACACCCTTCAACTGCTCGCCCGTTAACGCCCGGATGACCTCTTTTACAGGATAGATCGTATGACCGAGCAGCAGCATGAGGCAGCACAGGACGACCGCCAGCAATGTCAGCAGCCCCGTAACCAGCGCCCAGCGGCGGCGTCTGTGACGTCTTCCCGCCATGATGATTGCAATCGTAGAATTTGTCATAAGGTTCGCGCTTTCGATTTGATGGCAACGATGATGAGGATGGGAGCGCCTATGAATGCAGTCACGACGCCGACCTCCAGCTCTCCGGGACTGCCGACGAGCCTCCCGCCCACGTCCGCGATTGTCAGAATAATCGCGCCGGATAGCGCGGACATCGGGATGAGCAGACGCAGATCGGGGCCCAGGACGAGCCGGACGATATGCGTGGCGATCAGCCCGATGAATCCGATCGGGCCTGCCAGCGCCGTCGTCACGCCGCACAGCAGCACGCCGGCCATCGCCGCGGACAGCCGCAGCGTCCCGGTGCGGACGCCGAGGCCGGTCGCGGCGTCGTCCCCGAGCGCCAGCGCATTAAGCGCAGGTGCGACGAGGATAGCGACCAGCATGCCGACCAGCAGGAACGGCACAAACGTCCCGATACCGCTCCAGCTTGCCGAACCTACGCTCCCCACCTGCCAGAATCTGAACTGATCCATGACATAGGAGCGAGGGATCATGATCGCCGTGACCAACGACGACAGGGCGGCGCTCGTCGCCGCCCCTGCCAGCACAAGCTTGATGGGCGTGGCGCCGCCACGCCCCATCGAACCGATGCCGAATACGAACACCGCGGTGATCGCCGCCCCTGCCACGGCAAGCCATATGTATTGATTGGCCGTGCTGATATGCAGGAACGCGATGCCGCATACGACGAACAAGGACGCTCCCATGTTGACGCCCAGTATGCTCGGGTCGGCGATCGGGTTGCGCGTGACCGACTGCATGAGCGAGCCGGATACGCCGAGCGCCGCGCCGCACAGCAAGCTGAAGACCGTGCGGGAAATGCGCTTGCGAACGACGTCGGCGCCGAAGGAGTCGGCGGCCGGATGGAATAAGCCGTCCATCAGCTCGTGAACACCTACCATCCGGGAGCCGAACGCCAGCGAGGCTGCCGCGCATACAATCAGCAGCACGATGCAGACGGCCAGCACCAAGGCGAAGTGCCTTGGAATAGGCGAGTGCAGCCGTTCGTTCGCAGCCGTCGAACTATCCATCGATCTTGTCGATAGCTCCCGCAATCAGCTTCAGATAATCGTCGATCGTATAGGCGATCGAGAGCGGATTCGGATTGCCCGACGCTGCCAGCGGCGTACCGTTGCCGATGAACACTACCGAACCTCTCTTGATTGCCGGGATTTTGCCGAGCAGGGAGTCGGCCTTGACGGCTTGATACAGGCTGTCGTCACCGTAGCCGATAATAATGTCGGCGTCGTTCAGCGCGTCGGCATTCTCGGCGCTCAGGTTCAGAGAGTATGCGGTCGGGTCCGTGATCTGGCTCGTCACGCCCTCGGGATACGTCATGCCCAATTCGATCAGGAAGTCGCCGCGCGGATCAGCAGGCGTGTAGATGTGGAACTTGGACAAGTCCTTGGCCGAGAAGTTGGCCCAGACGACCTTTTTGCCCTGCATTTGAGGATAAGCGCTCGCCTTCTCCTTGATGAGGTTCTCGGTATCCTTGATCAACTGCTCGCCTTCCGCCTTCATGCCCATTCCTGTCGCGTTGTAGAGAACCTGCTCGCGCCACGTCGTCGCCCACGGCTTGGACTGATAAGGCACGACCGGTGCGATCTGGCTGAGTGTATTGTAATCTTCCTGTGTAATGCCGGAGTATGCAGCGAGAATGACGTCCGGATGCGAATCCGAGATCGCTTCAAAATCAAGGCCGTCCGTATCCTGGAAAATGTTCGGCTTGTCCACGTTTAACTCTTTGAGCTTCTGTGCGGTCCAGGGCAGCATGCCGCTATCGTCCTGAACGCCGTAGTTCGCCGCTGAGAATCCTACGGGCACTACGCCGAGCGCGAGCACGACGTCATGATTCGCCCATTGGATCGTGGCGACACGCTCGGGCTTGCTCTCGATGACCGTCTCGCCAAAAGCATGCTTGATGACGATCGGATATTGCGCCGATGCCTGATCCTGCGAAGCCGTCGCTTCGACGCTTGCCGTGGCGCTTGCAGTGGCGCTTGCCGTCGAGGCAGCCGCAGACGAAGACGCCGAATTCGAATTTTGGCTGCCGCAGCCCGTCAGTGCCAATGCGAGCAAACCTGTGATCATTGCCGGTAGTACGAACTTCTTTCTTGCGTTCATTTGAGTCCCCTGCCTTGTTCGATATGATTTTTGCTGACTGCTAACGATATTATCAATAATGATAATCATTTTCAATGATAATAAATGACATTATTCCGATAAATTTATGTCCGTCGGGCTGCAGACGCACTCGTCACTTCTCCCGCGAGCAGCGTCAGAATCAGCGCGAACGCCGTGTCGAAGCCGAAGCCGATCGCGCAGTTGATGGCGACCGGCCCGGCCCCCAGCCCGGCGAGCCAGAAAAAGTACAGCGCCCCATCTGCTCCGATCTGCGGCCGGGATCGATTCTGGCGAGGCAGGCGAGCCACAGCGGCGCGCCGCCGAGCCCGAGCAGCGCCGACGAGAGCAGCAGCAGTCCCGCTGTATGCGCATGGTTCATCAGCAGCAGGCTGAGCAGGCTTAATATTAAGCCGTAGACGACGATCGCTTTTTGCGACAGACGGTCCATGAGGAAGCCGATCCACAGCTTGACGAAGCTGTCCGCCAAGTAGTAGAGCGAGACTGCCATGCCGACGGCGGAGACGGACAGTCCCGATCGTTCCTGGGCATAGCCGGGCAGGTAGGAGATCAGAATCGCGCCGCGGGCGAACTCGATCAGGAACAGAACGAGGTATAACCGGTCGAACGGTACGCTTGCCAGATAACCTGTGATTCGCTTAATGGATATCATGCGCGACCCGCCTGCCCTGCTGCATCATCATGTCCGGCCGCATAGAGGCGCGCCAGGTGGCGTCGGCGCTCAGCACCTCGCTCGCGATCGCTTGCGCGGCGTTCGCGAAGCCGGCGGACGGCGCCGCGGCCGTCTGTCCGTCAACCAACTGCTGCACGGCGGCTCTGGCGGACGCGGCATCCCCGGCCGTGCGCAAGGCGTAGCGGGCCGCCCAGTAATCGGCGTTGCCCCGCTCCTGTCCCGGTATCGGCCGGAATACGACGACCGGCACCTGCATCGCGATCGCTTCGGTCAGCGTGATCGCCCCGGCCTTGGTCACGACGCACGATGCGACCGACATATACGCCTCCATATGGTCGACGAATCCGATCACCTGCAAGCGCTGCCGGTCGCCGTAGCGTCTCTTCAACCGGCGGCAGAGCTTGGCATTGCGCCCGGCGACGAGGATGAGAGAGATGGCGGGCGGGAGCGTCAGCAGCTCCGCGATCAGCTTGTCGTGATCGGACAGAGCGCCGATCATGACCATCACATACGCCTGACCGGGGTCGAGGCCCTTCTCGCGGCATATATCAAGCCGTGCGCGCCGGGCGGACTGGAACTGACTGCGGATGGGGAGGCCCGTCACATGAATGCGCTCCTCCCGGATGCCCGTCTCTACGAGCTGCGCCTTCAGCATGTCTGTCGCCACAAAGTAGCCGTCCGTACGCGGATGCACCCACCGCGTATGCAGCTCGTAATCCGTAATGACGGTATAGCTGGGAATCGTGACGCCGGACGCTTCCATAACCGGGTAGGCGGCGAGGAACGGGAATGTGTGAACGATGACGTCCGGCTTGCTCTCTCGTATCGTGTCCGCCAGCTCGCGCCGGCCAAGCGCATGAATCCATCTGCCGAATATGCTGTCGTGCTTCATGCCGTTGGTGACGCGGTAGCTCCAGCCGTACGCCTGCGGGAACAAGGTCATGCTCTTGGCATATACGGCGCGACACATCGCGTTCAATACGGGATGCGCCTCTTCGAATATATCGACGAGCCGCACTTCGACGCGCCCCTGCATCGCGAATTGCTGCTCCAACGCTGTCGCCGCCTGATAATGGCCGTCACCGAATCTTGCATATACGATCAGAACCGTCAATGTCTGCTCGCTCATCGCCAATGCTCCTCTCGTTTTTCTTCCGGTATCTTCAATATAGGCTTCAATTCTAAATTGCGGATAAAGCGTGTATTAACTGAATCTAAACTGTGCGAAAACGCAAAAAAGGCCCATCCGACGGCAATTCGGACGGAGCCTTGTTGGAGTATTGGAGCTGGAGTACGGTCATATTCTGAAACGGTAGCCGGTCCCCCACACCGTCTCGATATGTACCGGTGCTCCTTCGCGGTAAGCGACAGCTCCTCCTCGCGCATAAAGGCGCGTCTCGTATGCGAGTTGATGCGCAAATCCCCGATCTCCATATCGCCGGTCGCGGCATCGCGGCCGGTCAGCCGGTCGTAGCGGGCTATCGGCGCCTGCAGAGCGGCCCGGCTTCGGCATCATCATATCCCCTAACGTTAGCCGCCAATTCTAAATACGATATGAACCGTTTATTAACGGTTTATTAACGGTTTCTTAACCGCCCGATCAGCGACGTTCGCCATGAAGTACTCCAGCGCCTAGCTCAGTCTTGCGAGCGGAGAATGCTGTCTGCTCAGACTGTGGGAACTTCATACGAACGGGCAGCCGCTCGAGGAGCGCTGCCGTGGCTGCCGCTTTATAGTTGAGCCTTGTGCTCAAGTTATGGTTTGTTTCCAACCAACGAGGTCTTCCTCATCGTCGATAATCAGAACCTTCCGTTTACGCGTCATCCGCTCGCCTCCATCCGCTTCAACCGACTTCCGGCTACCCGGCCTGCTTCCGCGCAGCTTCCGGGATGTCGTCGAAGCGCATTTCCTGGCAGGAGGTGACGCCTTGCCCCTCTTCGACGTACAGCCGGACATAAGCCGCAACTGTCCGGCCTGCATATGTCGTTCTCACTCGTATTTCCGACTCCTTGTCGTTCACCTCTATCGCATGTCTTGGCGCTTAACGTAGCGAAGATCGGCGAAGTAATCAAAGTAGAAGCTTCGCTTGCCCTTATGTCCGACTACGATGAACGCATGGATGAACAACACCGCCCACACGACAATCGACAGCAGCAGCACAGCGGCTTGCAGCCATATCACGTATTCATACAGCGGGGAACGATACGGCAGCGAGATGTCGGTCACAGCGCCGAACAACCCGGACAGCAGCCATGGCACGTATAAAGCGAACGTCCGCTTCAGAACAGCGTTCAGCGCCGGAGGCTGTCCCTTCCGATCGGTCAGGCGGAGTCGCAACAGACTCGTTCCCGGCGTTCTGCCTTTCAGAACAAACGGAACGATGCCGTACATGATCGCAAATCCTATTGTAACATGCACCGCTTCGGCGAAAGCGTTGGCGGTCAAAATCCCGGTCGAGACGAAATAGCTGATCCGGATAATCGCATAATCGACGAGCAGCGCCAGCAACTGAGCGATCGGAGCGGCCTGGCTATTGATCCCGAAGCTGTCCTGCTTCGCTTGCAGGCTTGCCCTTGAAGGGAACAAGGCCAGCACGATCGGCGCCGCCAAATACCCGACAAGCGCACCCGCGCTGTTCAGCATAAGGTCATCGATGTCGAACAGGCGATAAGCGCACTTGTACACTCCGTAAATGCCGGTCAATTGCGTCACTTCGTAGAACAGGGACAGCCCGAATCCGAGCCCAAGCGCTTTTTGCCAATGCCTCTTCTCTTGGAAAAAGTAGCGGAGATACGCGCCGAACGGCACGAGCAGCAGCAGATTAAAGATCGCCTGCCAAAATGCGCTTTGCTTCAGCATTTGCGGATACGTACCCGGTCGCGACCATACAACAGTGCCATCTTTGACAATGTCCGCCATAAAGCGCAGCGGCAGCAAGGAATAATGGACCGTTCCCGGCGCTTGCTGCGCGCAGGTGTCGTAAGAGGCGGGAAGCGGCAGCAGCACAAGGAACAGCGCCGAAATCATGTAATAAATAAACGAGAACGCGACACTGGTAGCCCACAGGCTGAAAAATCCGTATTTGCGATAGCTGTAAATCAACCATGGTACAAACAGCAACACGCCGAGCAAAATGGAGAACAGAACGGCTGCCAGAAGCGGCTGAGCGTAAAAGGACATCGAATCACCTTATCCCGTTCGACGAATTTATTTCAACGCTGCTGTGAATAAATTCAGCCGTCAAGCGCCTTCGGCAGCCGCTCGCCTTGGTTGCTTCTGGCCCGATTTGCCGTAGGTCAGCGCTCTCCACAGCTTCTCCAGCGGCCCCATGCGGAACAATCGCAGCCACAAGACGCTGATCGCAACTTGCAGCGCATAAATGGCTGCAGCTACAAGCACGATTTGCCGCGGCGTCGGCAAGCCGATTCCGCAAATGTCCATCAGCGTCAGTCCGATCAAGCTCTGGGCCACATAATTGGTGAGCGCCATGCGGCCCACCTTGGCGACGGGGCCAAGCGTAGCGGCGATGCTGCGATTGTTGAGCAGCCAGAACAAGCCGGCAAGGAAAAAGTACGATAGCGGAATCGCCCCCAGAGCGACAATTGACGGAAGCCGCGGACTGCCGGTCGCGGCTGCGACCCATGTCCAGACACCCAGCCCGACCGCGATTGGCAGCAACAGAAGAACCAGCTTCCGAATGGAGCGCAGATGCTCGCCCGTCCGTCCGATCCATCCTGCCTTGGCGGCAAGGAAGCCCGACAGGAACATCAGGAAAATCGCGACCGAATCGTTCGCGAGCAAGCTTGTGGCTCCAGAAGCGGCCGACGACAAATCCGGCAGCCACACATTCGCCGCAATCGCCAGCAGATGGATGAGCAGCACGCCGGCTCCTATCCGCACAGCGGTCCTCAGACTCGCCCGATAAAAAGGCAGCAGCAGAAATCCGATAAGCGCGTACGCCGGCAAAATGCTGCCCCAGAAAATCACCATATGCGCCACTCCGATCAGCAGCAGCACAAACAGCCTTCTTGCAAACCGGCGCAGCGGCTTGTCGCCGCGGCTCTCGGCGCGCGAAGCGAACAGAAAGAATCCGGCGCCGAACAAAAACGAAAAAATAGAAAAGAACTTTTTCTCCACGAACACCGTAATAAATCTCTGGATGATGGCATCCGCTCCCGCGATGACAGGCAGCTCCATCCCCTCCATCACGACGCGATAGCCGCCGACGTTAATCAATAGAATACCGAACAGCGCCAGGCCGCGAATAATATCAAGCGAAGCGATTCTGTCGCTTGGCATAACCGATCGTTGCTGCATCCGTAAACCTCCTTGCCCAATTGTAAGCAAGTTTATTGTAGTTTCCGCAATTTACACCGTCTTTATGCCAACCTTACAGGAACATTAAACTATCGACTACGCTTGATAAATAGCTGCTTTTCTTTTATTCCGGGCAGGGCGCTGCTAAGTAGTTGCCTCTCTACCGCGCATCCAAGACGCCAATAGACCGCCGGCTCTCTCCAGGAGAACCGGCGGTCTATTGGCGTGCGGGATCAGAGCAAGCTCCCGTATGTCAGGTCTTCAGCGTGGACTACGGCTTGCAGAATCACTCGGCAGACGGCTCGCTTCGATAAGCAAGCCCGTAGCTTCGGCTCCGGGCTTTTGGTTCGCTATTTCCGCCAGAAAGTTGAACAGTCTGCCTTGTCCGCAATATTAAACGCGATCATCCTCTCCAGCAAGGAGAAATCGACCGCACGATCCCACGGAATGCGCATCAATCCTTTGGTGTTCGAAAGTTTCCATCCGGAGTCTCCCCGATATTTTATAAGTAAATTTAATCAAGGAATGGCTCCTCATGTCAATGGTACGCAAACTCCATCCTCATTTAGCCTCGGATTTTCATTGGCTGCAAGGTTTGGTGCTTGTTGAAGTTATATAGAAAAAGACCCGCGTTAAACGCGGATCTCGGGTTAAGCAATCAACGTCAAAAATTCAAATATAGCTCGGCGTAGCGCCTGGCATCGCCGATAATCTCCTCGACGCCGCCGGGGGCGGACCTGAGCGTGTCGTCCACAATCGTCACTGTCGGGATGATGCCCTTGCGCAGCGGCGCGCGGATGCAGCCGGGATTGAAGCCGTGCTCGTGCACGCCCGTCGAGCCCTTGCCCGGCGCCCCGAGGCACAGATGGCCGAAGCTGCGGTTGTACTGGTCGAAGATCGGCGCGTACGGCTCGTCGTGCCAGTGCATGACGCCGTCCGTATGCCCGCTCTGCATGAGCGGCGTCGCCAGCCCGGCCGCGTCGTACCAGGCTTCGCCGGCCACGAAGCTGTCGGGGCGCCCTTCACGGATGCGGCGGCACAGCTGCAGCAGTCCTTCGTAGTAATGATAGTTCGGATCGTTCACCCAAGCCGCCGATATGTCGAGGAAGACGCCGTCGAAGCCGTACCGGTCCATCAGTCCGCGGATTTGGCCGACGAGCCGGTTCTGCCAGCCGGGAGCGCCCGGATGGAGGAACGCCCCGTGCCCGTGGTCGTAATGCCGCGAGCCGTCCCAGTCGACCGAGCCGACGATCGGGAAGCCGCCGGCCGTGCGGGCGAGCGAGGTCATCCCCCACTGCTCGAAGTTCTCGGTCGCGCGATTGACGATATTCATGCCGAACATCGGCATGACGCGGATGCCCAGCCTCTGCGCCCGCTCCATCAGCCGCTCGAAGCCCGCTTCGCCGCCCATCCGGGGGTCCGGACGGTAATCGCCGTACTGCCAGTAATAGCGCCCCTCCCAGCCGGGCAGATAAGCGAGGATGCGCTTGCCCTCGATCCGCTCCGCCAGCCATTCCAGCGTATCTCCCGTCTTCTCGTAGTCGTTGAAAATATAGCCGTTCCAATGCTGCATATGAATCGCTGCGACGAGCGAGATATCCTTCGCCCACGCAGGCACATCCGACCGTTCCTCCCAGGGCGTCAAGTGCAGACTGCGCTCGAGCTCGGCCGTCTGCTTCGCCATGATCTCCTCCAGGCTGTCGCATACGCCGACCTCCCAGGCGGGAACGCGCAGCGAGTTCGTCGTCTTCGCCGCGTCCTCCTCGAAGATCAGCTCGACGTCGAGGCTGCCGTCCGCAGCCGGCAGGAACACGAAGCGCTTGTCCCGCACGAGCGGATCGGTCGAACGGAAGTACAGCAGCTTGCCCCCCTCCGTGCGCAGCACGGCGAGCGGCGTATACAGATTGCGCCAGCCTTCCGGATAGTGAAGCGCGAGCCCGCTCTCCGGCACCGCCCTGGACGTTGTCTCGCGCAGGTTGACGATCTCCCCCTTCGGGACGCCGCGCAGCGTCAGCTTGGCGCTGCGGATCGCCTTCCCGGCCTCGGCCTGAATGCCGAACCGGACGCAGCGTCCGGAGACGATCGATTCGGCGAGGATCGAGGCGCCGCCCGCCGCCGTCTCCTGGCCGTTCGCCCAGGTCAGGCTCGGTGCCGCAATGCGCATGCGGCCGGCTTCAATGTCTCCGCTCACGACCGTCTCGTCCTCGGGCAAGCCGTAGCCGTTCTCGAATGTGTAGACGGACAGCGCGAACGTCCAATCGCCGAATGTAAACCACGGCTGTCGAATCTCAAAGCTCAAATCTTGCATTGCATCCATCTCCTTGTGATTGTCTATTTGTCTATTCTCTGACGGCCTTCGGGTAGCTCGACAATTCGATATAGTCGATGCTGGCCATGCCGTCAATCCGGCTGCCGCGGCTTAACGTTATGACATTGTCGCCCTTGTTCAGCAGGACGGGAATGTCCACGGCGTTGGCTGAGAAGGCATCCGCCGCTCCGGTCTGCGGCAGCCAGGCCGAGCCGAGCGCCGTGCCGTTCACGGCGAGCCCCAGGCGGACCGTGCCGCTCCAACCGTTCGCGTAGCCGATGCGCAGCCGGTACTCCCCGGCTTCGTCGGCGTGAATGCCGGTGAAGCTGAGTCCGGCCGGCCCGTCCGCCGCTTCGTCCGGCAGCGCGGCGTAGCCGCCGCCGGACGCGCTCTTCGCCGCTCCCCGCTCGAAGCCCGTCGCTGCGGCGCTCTCCGCTTCATGCCGGTCGCCCGTCATCTCGGCGATGCGCTGTACGGTCACATCGTCGATGGCAGCCGAGCCCGCAGCGCCTTCCCCGGCGACTGCCTCCAGGCCGATGACCGCCGACTTGCCGCTTGCCTTGAATTCCAGCGTACGGCCGGCATAGCTGCCGACACGATCCGTCACCGAAGCGTATGCCGACTCGCCGCCGCCGCTGTCTACATACAGTCTCGCTTCGACGCCAGCATCGGCCGTCAGATAGGCCTGGACGCGGTACGTTGCGCCTTTGGTCAACCCTTTGGCCGTCGTATAGAGCTTGCCGTCCCGCATCGTCCCGTCGACGTCGATCCGTCCGTTCCAGTCGCCGGACAATGCGTTGCCATTGTTTTGCGCATACACGCGGTCTGCGGAGGCATCGGCCGTCCAGCCCTCAAGCGTGCCCGCTTCGAAGTCCCCGCCTGTGACCGGCACGACGATCGCAGGCGACAACGGCTCCCCTGCGATCCTGTACTTGTCGCCCTCGACGCTGCCGCCGTGCGCCACGATCATGTTCTCGGCGTTCGAGACATACAGCTTGACGATATCCGCGAACTTCTGCTCGGCCGGATAGTTCCGTCCCATATGCGGCGTGAACTCCATGTCGTTGACGTAGACGCCCTCGCCGTCCTTGTAGATCGTGTCCTTCACCACCTGCGGCGTGCCGTCCATCCCATGGACGATGCCCATCAGCCCCATGACAAAGGATGCGGTGCAGTCGGCATCATAGCCGGACAGCGAGGCGATCTTGGCCGATTCCATATAATCGTTGTTGCCGTACTGAATCGCCAGCATCGCCAACGCATTGTTGATGTCCGGGATGACCTGAATATTGTCCCAGCCATACACCATCCGCTTGACCTTGCGCAGCTCGCCCTGCGCCCAGCGCCAGTCGTCCGGATTTTCCTTGTACAGCGCCTTGACCTTCAGATACATCTGATAAGGCCATCCGTCCCGCGGCAATATGTCCGCCGCCTTGTCCATCGCGACACGGGCGTCGGTCTCGAAGTACGCCAGGCTGTACATGACGCCGAGGAAGCGGGCCCAGACGACCGAATCGTACTCGCCGCTCACGCTCGCGAACTTCTCCGTCAGCCTGTCCGCCGTCAGGGGCATGCCCGGTGCGATCATGCCGATCGTGTCATTTTCGATATAGGGCTCCGTAACCCAATAGAACTTGTTGAATTCGGACTGTCCGGTCTGCGGCGGCAGCATGCCGAGCTGCCGCATGTTGTCCATTGCCGTCCCGCCGCCGCCCCAATCGCTGACCTCGTACTTCAACCATGCCTCGCGAATCTCCTGGCTGCTGACGTTCGGTCCGCTGTCCGCGAGTATCAGCTGGTTCAGGAAGTCGATATGGTAGTCGTCGTCGGAGCCGATCGCCCCGCCCCGCTCCTCGAACAGACGATCGTTTTGCGGCTGGGCGACGAATTCGCTGTTGCCGCTATAGGGCCCCTTCATGAGTGCGAACCATTCGTCGGGCAGCGGCTCCTCCGAGACGAATTCGTAGCCGGTCAGCACGCCGCCGACCTGGCCGAGGATGCCGGCGAGCGTCTTGTCGTAGTAGTCCGCCTTCGAGATCTCGTAGGTCGGCGGGCGCTCCTTGGCTGCGGGCACACAGCCCGGCACACAGAGCGCCGCGGCCGCGGCGAGCGCGATTATCGGCCGCCCCGCGGTCCTCCAAGCGACGGGACGCCTCATCCCTTCACCCCGGACAGGGCAATGCCTTCGATATAGTACTTTTGCGTGAGCAGGTACATGATCATGATCGGCACGACGGCGACGGTGGCCGCGGACATGAGCAGCCCCCACTCGATCGTATAGACGCCCTGGAACGAAGCGATGATGAGCGGGATGGTGAAGTGCTCCTCCGAGTTCAGGAAGATTAGCGGACCGACGAATTCGTTCCATTTGCCGATGAAGGTGAACAGACCGAGCGTGATGAGCGCCGGCTTGCACAGAGGCACCATAATCTTCAGGAAAATCTTGAAGTGGTTCGCGCCGTCCAGCTTGGCCGATTCGATATAAGCGGTCGGGATGCCGCTCATGAACTGCTTGATGAGGAAGACGCCGTAGGCGTTCATCATGACGGAGGGCACGATCAGCGGTGTCATCGTATCGATCCAGTGCAGCTTGCTGAATACGAGATACAGCGGGATCAGAATAATCGTAAAAGGGATCATCATCGTCGACAGGAAGATGCCGAATATCGTGCCGCTGCCCCGGAACGGAATCTTCGCGAACGCATACGCGGCCAGCGAGCAGGTGAACAGCGTGCCGACGGTCGTGAGCACCGCGACCATCGTCGAGTTCACATAAGCTTTGGCCATCGGCATGAGCTCGAATACCTTCGGGAACGAGCCGAAGTCGAATGTGCCGGGGAACATCTGCGGCGGATACAGGAAGATGTCCTCCCGCGGCTTCATCGCCGTCGTCAGCATCCAGTAAAATGGAAATACAGCGACGATGCAGACGAGAATGAGGGCGAGATGGGACAGCGCCGTGCCGGTCCTGGATTTAGTCAAGATAGGTCACCCACCTTCTGGAAAGTCGGAACTGAATAAAGGTAATCAGGCCGATGATCGCCACCATGACGACGCTGACGACAGCCGCCTCGCCCATCCGGAAGTACCGGAACGCCAGGTCGTACACGTACATCACGATATTGTAGGTCGAGAAGTTCGGTCCGCCTTTGGTGAGAATGAACGGCTCCTGGAAGGCGTTGAAGCAGCTGATGAGCATCGTGACGACGATGAAAAAGGTGGTCGGCGACAGCAGCGGCACCGTGATCCGGAGGAAGCGCTGCAGCGGATTCGCCCCGTCGATCTCGGCGGCTTCGTAATAATCCCGCGGGATGCCCTTCAGGCCGGCGAGGAAGATGATGTAGTAGTAGCCCATCCCCTGCCACGTGAGCATCAGCACGATCGCGGCTCTCGCCCAGAACGGCTCGGTGAGCCAGTCCGGTCCCTTGACGCCGAGCTTGCCGAGGAAGTAGTTGAGCAAGCCGATATCCGGCGCATAGATCCAGTACCAGACGAGGATGACGGCGGCCGAGGACGTGACCATGGGCAGGAACAGCGCCGCCTTGTAGATGGCCAGCCCGCGCATCTTGCCGTTCGTCAGCAGCGCGAGCGCCAGCGACAGCAGCACCGTCATCGGGACGACGCCGATCGCGATCAGGAACGTATTGACGATGCCTTTGTAGAACAGCTCTTCATGGAAGATCGTCTCGAAGTTGTCCAGTCCGGCCGCTTGGGCGGGGCTCGTGAAGTCCCAGTGCACGAAGCAGAGGTACAGCGAGGTGACGACGGGGAACAGGGTAAAGGCCAGCAGTCCCAATATTTGCGGGGTGATGAACAGGTATCCCCACCATTGGTCGGACCGGCCTTGCTTGGATCGGGTTCGTGCCATACTATCGCTCCTTGTCAAACCGTTTGGTGTAATCCCGTTATAGCATGGCGGCACCTGCGGTCTAAGGCGACAATGTTATGAATGCGTGCACGATATTATGAAGTTGAATCGCAGAAAAAAAAGCGACCGACTCCGCGTCGTCGCGGCTTCGGTCGCCCTACTGTTGATAAGGTATTCATGCACTGGGGGGGATCGCGTCTTCGCCGACTACGAACGGAATGGCGACGTGGACGCGCGTGCCCTGACCGGGCTCCGATTCGAAGCGCAGCCCGTAGCGCTCGCCGTAGTGGAGCCGCAGGCGCTCGTGAATGTTGGCGATGCCCATGCCGGAGAACTTGTTGCGTCCGCGTCCGGACGGTCCCCTGCGCGCTGCCCGCGCGCCGCCGTCCGCCGTCTGCGGCCGCAGCGCGGCCGGATCGAAGCCGCTGCCGTTGTCGGCGACGACGATATGAATATCCCCTTCGTCCGCGTACAGCTTGATCGTGATCGCCTTCTGCGCCATCGGCCGCTTGAATGCGTGAATGATGCAGTTCTCCACGATCGGCTGCAGCGTGAACTTCAGGATGCGGCAGTCCAGCAGCGTCTCGTCGCGTTCGAAGCGGAGATGGAACGGCGAACCGTATCGCAGCTCCATGATCTTGACGTAGCTCTCGACATAATCAAGCTCCTCGCGAATCGTGATCGCATCGTGATTGTGACTCGCGCTGACGCGAAGCAGATCGATGAGCGCGCCGGTCATCTTGACGATATCGTCATTGCGCCCGAGCCGGGAGAGCGACTGGATCGAATTGAGCGTGTTATACAGGAAGTGCGGCGTGATCTGGGCCTGCAGCGCACGAATCTCAAGCTCCTTTTTCATGAACTGCTCCGTCTTCACATCCTCGATCAGCTCCTCGACGCGCGTCGTCAAGTAATTGAAGGACCGCGACAGCGCGCCGAATTCGTCCTGCCGGTCCAGCTCGACCCGCACGTCGAAGTTGCCCCGCTCCATCGTCTTCATGCCCCGCATGAGCGCGGAGATCGGCCGGTACAGATTGCGGTATACGAAGACGGCGATCGCCGTCGCGACGATTACGGCGAGCACCGTCACGGCCAGCGTGATCCGCGTCAGCGCCGTGACATCCTTCACCGCGTTGTGATACGGGATAATATTGACGATCTTCCAGCCGTTCACCTTGGATTCGGCCTGGGTGACGATCACCTTCGACCCGAGCCAGTGGCCGACGAAGCTGCCGCTCGTATCCTCCCAGATGCGGTCGAGTCCCTCGCCGGCCGCCAGCGCGGTGCCGATGCGCGAGCGGTCCGAGTGGAAGACGATCTGCCGCTCGCGGTTGACGATGAACAGCGCTTCGCCCTGCTTGCCGACGGTATTCTCGATCTCCTCGAGCATGTTGCCCAGATTCAGATGGATGATGGCGATGCCGAGCGATTCGTCCTCGAATACGTCGGACACCGCCTTGGACAGCGTCAGCGTGTTGACGCCGGAGACCGGATCGCGTTCGAACAGCCACAGCATCCGGGTCGGATTGTCGACGGTTTGCCGATAGATCGGCAGCTTGGTGTAGTCGCCGTTGTATTCGGTGCTGTAGGTGCCCTTGAAGATCGGGATGCCGCCGTATCGGGGCAGCAGGTAGATCGAATCGATCAGCTCGTCGTTGGCCAGCCTGAAGCTGTCGAGCTGTGCGGACACCTCGGTCATGACGGAGAACGAGCGATCGGTCTCGTAGTTCGCGTCGGTGATGTTTTTCAGCAGGTACGTCGTGTTGAACGCGGTCGTGATGTCGCTCATCAGCGACACCATCCCGGAGAAGATCCGGTCGAGGCTGCCGATCTGGTTGAAGTTCAGCTCGATCGAATGCGCCGTATCCTTCTTCACCATCATGCCGGTCGTATACGAATAGAAGAGATAGCCGACCAGTCCGATCGGCAGCAGCGAGACGGCGAGAAAGTAGACGACCAGCTTGTACTTCAGGCTGCCCTGCCACCTGCGAAACGGACTCATGGCTTTGCCTCTCCTCAGCGGATCATCCGCAATTGTTCATTTTTGAAGTCCATCGGGCGCTTGCCCGTCAGGCTTTTGAACATTTTGCAGAAATAACGGTAATTGCCCATGCCTACTTGTACGGCGATCTGCTTCACCGACGCCTCCGGCTGCAGGAGCATCAGCTTGGATCGCTCGATGCGCAGCCGGTTGAGGTAGTTCACGAAGTTTTCTCCCGTCTCCTGCTTGAACAGCTTGCAAAAGTGGTTTTTGCTGAGACCGACATGATCGGAGACGTCGTTCAGGCTGATCTCCTGCCGGAAGTTCGTCTCCAGGTACACGATCGCCTTGATGATCTCGCTGCGATAGCCGCCGCCCGATGCCGGGGCTTGCTTCAAGGTGCGCTCGACGGCAGCCTGAAGCGCGGTCTCGATCCGATCGAGTCCGGCCGGACCCGATTCGCCGGACAATACGCCCGGGCCGTTGAGCACTTCGGCGGAGCCGCCCCGCTTTTTCAGATGCTTGCCCAGCTGATTGGCGAACAGCGCGACATAAGCCTGCGCTTCGCCGGGATGCGGGCGCTGGCGCCTGAGCGCGGCGAACCAATCGGCCAAGGCGGATTGTGCTTCGTCTGCGCGATTCATCTGAATCGCGTTCCAGAGCGCCTGCTCGCTGGCGTCCAGCCGACTCTCCTCCAGCCGCGCGCCAAACTCCGCACCGCGCAGCGTCTCCCGTACGCCCCGGTAGCCGTCATAGAACGCCGCCTCGAACGCCTGATTCAGACGTACGCCCTGCTTGCCGAGCTCCGCCCATTTCTGACAGACGTCGCCTCGCAGCAGCAGGATGCGCTCGCCCTGCCGTTCCAATCGTCCGTACAGCTGCCGGGCGTACTCGAACGACTCGTTCTGCGCGTGCAGGTAGCTCTTCTGCTCGCAGCCGAGTATCGCGATCGTGCGGCGCGGGCCGACTCGTACGGCGACAGGCGGCAACCCCGGCCACTCCCGGCGCAGCTCCGCCTCGAGCCGCTCGGGCGGCAGGTCCGTGTCCAGGCCGATCGGCACCCAAGCCTGTCCGGGCAGCGCGAGCTCCAGATCGCGCACCGCGCTCGCGATGGCCCGCTCGTCCAGGACGCCGGCGAACAGATCCCGCCAGAACGCCTCGCGGAGCGAATCTTTGCCTTTCTCCCCGATCGCCAGACTGCGCTCATGCCTTCGGCGCTCCGCACGCTCGCGGCCGATCCGCTCGGTCGCCTGCCGGATCAAGCCGGACAGCGTCGGCTTGTCGAGCTTGTACTTCAGCACGTAGTCGAGCGCGCCGTGCTTCATCGCTTCCTTCACATATTCGAAGTCGTCGTAGTTGCTCATCACGAGGCAGCACACATGCGGATCGTCGGCCTTCACCTGCCGGATCAGCTCGACGCCGTCCATCATCGGCATATAAATATCCGTCAGCACGATGTCGACATCGCCGCGGCGCACAAGCTCCAGCGCCTGCGCCCCGTCGTCGGCCTCGGCCGCCACCCGGCACCCGAGCCGGCTCCAGTCCACCATCGTCCGCACGTCTTCCCGGATCAGTCTATCGTCATCGGCTATGATGATGTTGTACATCAGTCGCCCTCCGTCCCCGATGTCAGCGCTTTAATGTATGCCTATTGTACTGCCGCAGTCGCATTAATTCTATTGGAAAAAGCAAGAGCCATGCGGACGGCATCGCGCCCGCATGGTCGATTGAATGATAGTGCCGCTTGCTCTCGTTCAAGGCTGCTTACTTCTCGCTTTTTTCCTTTGTCTCGCGCATGATCTGGTCGGCCTTGTCCAGGAATTCGTCGACCGTGTACTTGCCCAGCATCCAGTTGTCGAGCTGCGCGTTGATCTTCTGGTCGGCTTCCTCGTAGAAGGCATTGTACGGGACGGATTGGCTGTGATCGAGCGCTTCGGTGAACGCCTTCAGGTCCTCCGGGCTCACCTTGTCGGCGAGCAGGTTTTTGGTCACTTCCTCGAAGGCCGCGCGGTGGATCGGCAGACCGCCGATACCCGTCTTGGCCAGCGCGTCCCACGCTTCCTTGCTGTAGAGCGCCTTCAGCGCTTCCCAAGATTCCTTCTCGTGCTTCGTGCCCTTCCAGATCAGGAAGTTGTCGATGAACTGGGTGGATGTCGCCGCGCCTTTGCCTGCCGGTACCGGTGCGATGCCGACATTGAAGTTTTTGATGTCGTTTTTGATGGCGCCCGTATACCAGGTGCCGTCAATCGCCATGCCGACGCGGCCGGCCTTGAACATATCGAATCCGCCCATGATTTTCGTGTCCGTCGGACGCGGCATCGAGTGGTCCGTGCGCAGCATGTCGTCGAACCATTGGTATACTTCCTTGGTCGCCGGATCTTTGAACACGGGCGTCAGATCGTCGTTAAAAATGTTTTTGCCGCCGTTCGATACCGAGAACATGCCCGCCGCGTACGAGGTGTACGGGCCTGCCGACAGACCGAACTTGCGGCTCGCGCCTTCGCCTTCAGTCAGCTGCTTGGCGATGTCGCGGGTCTGCTCGAAGGAGATCGCATTGTTCCAATCGTGCGACGGCTCGGGAATCCCCTTGGCCTTGAACATATCCTTGTTGTAGTACATGATCATGTAGAACACGCCGGAGGGAAGTCCGTAATACTTGCCGTCCTGATAGCCGGCGCTCTTGAAGGCATTCTCAAAGTATTGACTCTTGTCCAGCTCGTTCATATATTCGGTGAGATCGATGGCTTGACCCTTCTTCACGATCTGCGGCATGAACGATTCGGCGATCCGGCCCAGGTCCGGTGACTCTCCGCCCGCAATCTCCGCCGTGACCTTCTGGTAATACTCCGGCCATGCGCTCGTATTGATCTTCTCGATCTTGATCGTGATGTTCTTGCCCTCGCCCTTCAGCTTCTTGTTGGCGGCATCGACCATCGCGGTCCAGCCCGGCAGCTCGTTCGCATTGGCCTGCATCGCGAACTTCAGCTCGACAGGGTCTTTGAACTGCTGCGAAGCGGCAGCCGAGGCCGGCTGCGAGCCGGACGGCGCCGGTGCGGATGCCGTGCTGGAGGCGTCGCCTCCGTTCGAATTGGAGCCGCAGGCCGAAGCGACGGCTACGAGCGCGCTCAGCGAGAGGGCCAGCATCGGTTTGTTTGCCTTGATCATGGGTGGAGATCCCCTTTCCTCTATTCGTGTCGTTTGTTGCTGAGTTCATCATAGCGGTTCGAATAGAGAGAGGAAGCGCTTCAATATTATTAAAGCGTGTACGATATTATGAATTTGCACCTGAAATAACGATCCGGGACCATACTCCTATTCTATTGAAACAAGATACGGCCGTAAAGGAGATGCCGCTCACCAGCGCCACGGCAATGCTGATGCCGTTTTTCCGAACCATCGACCATGCCCTCCTTCGCCTCGCATGCGCTCAGGCTCCATGTAGGTGACGAGCGACGCCTCGAGCGAAAAGTTCGTGGCGGACTTCAGCTTGCCGTCCTTGATCAGCTTGTCGTAAGCCTCGCCAGGGAAGGTCGTGCCCGGCGCGAAGTGATCGGCGAATTCCTTCTCCGCGACAGTGATCGTCGAGGGATTGACCAGCTGCTTGAGATCGAGCGGGTAGCCCTCTTCATCCGGGTAGTTGGACGCGAATGCGCCCAGCGCTTTGTAGAAATCATTGGCACCGACGCTGTTCTGGTATTCGGCGGACGGATTCGGCTTGGCATACTCGCCCATCAGCTGCGGCTTGCCGTCGACGATGTCCCAATCGACGCCCTTGACGCCGGTGTACAGCAGGCGGCCGCCTTCAGGCGAGTTGAAACAGTGTTTTTGAGTCCGATTCGCACGAGCATCTCGTCCTCGACAATCATCACTTTTATCATGTCTGCCTCCTGATGGCCCGGCGGGCTGTCGAACGAAAAGTTTGGTAATGGAATTATAGCCGATCATTCGACGGTAATCGACCAAATTCGTTTGATGCGGGTCCCGGACGTCTCTAGCCTGGCGTTCGGCTGTGCTAGAATATAGGCATCGTATTCTTCGTGACGCTATTGTCCGTTTGGATCGAATGACGAATGCGGCGAAGCGCCATTGCCCGGAGGTTCTGTTCATGAACGACTTTTACTTTTCCCGCCTCGTGAAGCTCGACGTCAAGTGGGTGTCCGAGCTTCAGGGCAACGAACATATCAAGTCGTGGAAGTCCAACCCGTTCTACGAGCTTATCCTGGTGACGGATGGCCCCGTGCACCTGCAGATCGGGGACGAGAAGCTCAGCCTCTCGAGCGGAGAATGCTGTCTGCTCAGACCTTGGGAGCTCCATACGAGCTGGCAGCCGATCGAAGCACGCTGCGGCTTCTACTGGGCGCAATTCATCGTGGATCCCGCTCCGTCCTATCGGGAGCGCGATGAAGGCGTCGGCGCCGCTTCTGCGAGTCCCGCCCGCGCAGGTGCGCAGGACTTGCGGATCACCGGGGTCGACGGCTCGGATGACATTTGTGTTCCCCGTCGCTTCCGGCCCTCCAGGCGCTACGAGCTGCTCGGCCTGTTCGAACAGCTCCACCATCAATTCCGCGAGCCCGAAGGCTATTATCGTTACCGGTGTACGCTGCTGCTCGGCCAGATCGTCGGCCTTATCGCGGAGCAGTGGCTGGAGCAGCTCCCGACGCAGGGCGACTCGTCCGCTTCTTACCTGCTCTATCGGCGAATCGTCAATCAGCTCGACGAGAGCTACGTCCAGGAGATGAACAGTGCCGCACTTGAATCGGAGCTGCGGCATTCCTACGCTTATCTCTGCCAGGTGTTCAAGAAATATGCCGGACTGACGATCGGCGCCTACGTACAGCGGCTGCGCATGCAGCGGGCCAAGCATCTGCTGGTCAACTCGTCGCTGCCGGTCGCGGATATCGCCAGGCAATGCGGTTACGAGGATCCTTTTTATTTCTCGCGTGCGTTCAAGAAGGTCGAGGGTATCGGTCCGAGCGGCTATCGCGCGAGCGTCGGCGCGGACGCCGAATAGCAAAGCAAACAAAGCCCGCCGTCGCGGACTTTGTCGGAATTGCGCCTCTTACAGGCCGGGCTTGCCATGGATGAGTACGATCGGGATAAGTCCTTTGGTAGGGCGGCCCTGCGACGTGATCTCCACGATCAGATCGTAGCGCGACTTGGACAGACCGGCCGGCGTCACGGTGAACGCAAGCTCGGTCATGCCGACATTGCAATGGTACTGCTCCAGGGAGGCGGCGTACGTCGGCCCCGGCGACACGGTCCAGCCTTCGGGCAGATGCCACTTGACCTCCAGCCACTGCTGCATGAACAGCTGATTGTCGATGCGCAGCTTGAACGTCCTGGCTTCGCCTTCCTGAATGTATGGCGCTTCTCCGTATCCGATCTGGACCGCGAAGATGTTGAAGTCGTAGCTCACCGTATGCGGACTCTGCGCGAGCAGATCGGCGAAGCTGCGGTCCACCCAGGCATTGACGCGCTGCGGATGGCTGTACAGCGCCGCTCCCTCGGCCGTCTCGATCGTGTAGCCGCGCTCTGCGGTAACCGTGTCGCACAGCTCGCTGCCCAGGAACAACGGGGTCAGCTTGACGATGCGCTCCGACAGCTCGGTTACGGTCTTCGGAATGCGCAGCCCTTGGTCCCCCAGGTTCAGACAGAGCGTCTTGATCGAATCGCCGATCGGCTCCTTCCACTTGGCCGGTATGCCGGCGGCGCCTCCGATGATGCCGAGGATCGAGCCCAGCGTCGCCGCGGTGCAGTCGGTGTCCTCTCCGCAGTTGTTGGCGATGCAGATGCTCTTGCCGAAGTCGCCTTCGCCGTACAGCCACCCGAGCACGGTAATGCCGACGTTGCTCGGCGCGTCGTAGCCGATCGGTCCGACCGGCACGTCCTGCGGCAGATCCTCCTTGCGCATGGCCAGAATGCCGAAGCTGCCCGGCACATCGTTCAGCAGCCGGACGCGCGCTCCCTGCCAGTCCGCGCCTTCCGCATAGGCGGCCCGCACCGACCGCACGGCCTCTGCGATGCCGCAGTCCGCCGGAATGTACGACAGACCGATATCGATCAGCGTATCCCGGTCGCTCTCCACGAACGCCGCGCTCTCGATGGCGGCGAAGAACACCTCGGCGTATACGCCTTCGTGGCTGTGATCGACGATTGCATCCTCGTACGCGTACTTGACCGCCAGCTCCGGATGACCCGGCGTCAGGCAGGCCCAGATCTCGGAGCGGATGAACGCGCCGTTGCTGTCGCGGAACACATTGTTGACGTAGCCCGACAGCGGCGGCACGAGCCCCTGCCTCATATTGTTTTTGCCTGCGCCGTACTCGCCCCAGTTCGGCACGATGCAGGACAGCCAGTATTCGCCGAGAATGCGCGCGTTGACGCCGCGGCCATGCTTCTCCGCAGCGTTCAGCCAGACGAGCTGCAGGTCGAGATCGTCGTTCGGCAGCGGCTCGCCGTTCAGATCCTGCGTATAAAAGTCGTAATCGAATACACCGCGCTGGCACTCGAACGGCGCACCTAGCGTGCCTCCGATGTTTTTGCCGATCCAGCATCCCATAACCTTCTCTCGGTAATCCGTGAGCGTTAGCTTCATTGAAGTTCCTCCCATGACGATCGTCTGACCGCTTCTCCGTGATAGCCGCAGTATAGCAAGCGGCGCGACCGGCGCGGAATGCACAATCCATGGACGATAGCGCCTCTTATTCTAAATGTCGTCCATGCGAGCGGCGGATCAAGCCGACGAGATATGCAATTTCCGCAGTCAGGTTATGTAAACGCTCACCTGATTTGCGCTCTGTCGGCTCTTATACTGAAGTAGCTCCGAAGTTAACCGCCTCCGGCTTAACGTCTGCTTGCTTGCTCGCAAGAGAAAGTACTGCATGCCCGTTGTCGTCTGCGGTTTTTTATGTTTGCCGCGAGCGAATCTATGTCCGGCGAGGTGATTAATGACGTTAACAGCTTAGGCGGCGCTTATCGAAGCACGGACGGAGGCGCCCACTGGGAGCCCGCCAATATCGGCCTGAACGCGGGCGGCTTGATGGGCATCGCGATCGATCCGACCAATGCCAGCCGCGCCCTCGCCTCCGGAGGCAACTCAAGCCCTGCCTCCTGGAACGGTCTCTATCTGACGACGGACAAGGGGCTTGCTCATCAATTCGCCTCCCCTAAAAGATGTCGCCCAACTTGGGCGCGCTTTCATTTTAGCGGCGCAACTCTCGTTTTCGTGATAGAAATAAACAAGAAATACGGGAGAAAGCCGACGCTCATTTCTGCGGAAAATCTTGTCTTTTTCCGACTCCGAGATGCGACTCCTCCACCATAAGCTTGCTTGCGACAAAAATATAACCGCCCTGTTCAGGCGGCCAAAATGCTATCGTTCCCCGTCCGCGCAATAAGCGAGGACACTTTACTTGTTAATTGTCCCTTCTTTGATTAACCGTTTTTTATCCTTCAAAGAGAAATCGCCGGGCTCCCAAGTTTCCAAATGTCCGCTTCCTCCAACGATGTCTCCATTCGCCTCATAGATGTCGGCGAATATTTTCTTTCCTGATTTTTGCTTTTCTTTCAGCAAGTAAGTCGTAATTTCAATTTCTTCATACGGCTTCAGATCAATACCGACATTGGCTGCCGGCAAATAGTTTTTTGTACTTTGCTTTCTTTCG
Source organism: Cohnella sp. 56 (assembly GCF_037963805.1). NCBI lineage: Bacteria > Bacillati > Bacillota > Bacilli > Caryophanales > Paenibacillaceae > Cohnella > Cohnella sp. 56. The sequence continues at coordinate 40,041 of NZ_JAZDQE010000015.1, forward strand.
CCCACCTTGTCCTCAACATGCCAGCCAAACGATTTAAGATACGCAGTATGTTCAAGATGGCTCTGCGCGGTTGATTCGGCCGATTCGTTGTCGCAACCCACAAGGAATACAAAACAATATAATGCAAAAACTACAAAAAGTTTCTTAATCCCCATGCACCTCCTTGTTTTTTGTTTAGTTGTGAGACGTAAGCTCCCGCTTAAAAGTTGCTGTATTTCAGCTCCGGAAGGCGGTTTTGTTATTAACCCGTCTGCAGCCGAACAAAAAAACCGACCGCCTTATTAAAGGAGTCGGCAACAGAGCAAGCCCGGTTTAAAAAAAATTAAACCGTATTATATACATTTTCGCATTCTTCTACGGTCGGTTGATAAAAACAGTGTTTTTTCCATCGTCCGACAAGCGGCTGATTGTACCACGTTGGCGGACAGGGGCCGGGGTTCTCGAACGAGCCCGGACGGAAGTACCATAGCGAGAATTCGGCCGGCCAGTTCCGCTCCCCGTTCACAGCCCGCTGCGCCAGACGGCGCTCCCTCTCCCTTGAGCCTTGATAATACAGACCGTGCTGGAGCGCTTCGAACGCATGCGGCTGGTTGATCATTTGCGGAATGGTCCGGAGGCCTTTAAAATCGGAGCAATTCGCTCTGATCCGGTTAATCCCCACATTGCCGACGAGGAGCATGCCCATCTCCCCTTCGGTCTCGGCTTCCGCGCGAAGCAGCCTTGCCAGCATATCGATATCTTGTTTCCTGGCCTTGACGACACCCATTGGCTCACCTCTTTATATTTCTAGGCTCATCATATTGCAGGTGAAGCGGATGTGTGACTTCCGGCCATGAGCGGCGTGAATTAGAATCAATTGGTTGCTAATTTATAAGAATCGGTTGCAAATCCCGCTAGGAATCGGTACGAGCCTCCGTATATAATAGTGCTTATGTTTGCTTGAGGAGGCTTAAAGCGTGCAATTGGCAAAACGAATTTTACAACTGGCTTTACCCTCCATCGCTACTTTTTCATCGATGACCTTTACGGGCTTGCTCGTTCTGATGATTGTAGGGAAACTTGGAGCGGCCGCGATCGCGGTCGTCGGCGTTACGAACATTCTGATGTACAACATGTGGGCGCTGTGTGCCGGCATACAGAATGCGATCAACTACTTGGTTGCGCAAAACTACGGCGCCGGCGAAATGCGCATCGCCAACCAGCGGATGCAAATCGCGCTGCTGTTGACGGGTATACTCGCGGTGCTGCTGCTGATCGGCAGTCTGCTCGCGCCAGAGCTTATCTTAAGGGCGATGGGATTAAATGACGAGATCGTCTCACTGGGCACCGATTACGTCATGCTGCGGATGATCGCGCTGGTTTTCGGTATCTTTGGCGGCGCATTTTTCGCTTACCTCCGCGCTATCGGCGACACCAAGACGCCGATGACGATCGCGCTCATCAACAGCGGCCTTGTCGTCGTGCTTACGTATGTGCTGGCTTACGGCAAATTCGGGTTCCCGGACCTGGGGCTGCAGGGCGCCGCCTGGAGCGTTCTGATTGCGGAAGTCGTCACGCTCGGCTTGTGTCTGTGGGTGTATTACGGGTACCTGAACGCTACGCTGCTGACCCGCAGCCGCGAGCGGTTCGATCCGAAACAGGTCAAGCTGATGGTCTTCGAGAGCGCGAAGCTCAGCATGATGGAGATGTCCAACAGCCTGGGAATGCTGGTGTTCACGATGTGCATCTCCCGCCTCGGCACGGTGGCCATTGCAGCGAACGAAATCGCGCTGAACATTCTGTCGTTCGGCTTCATGCCGTCGAACGGGTTCGGAGCGGCGGCGACGATCGGCACCGGGCAGGAGATCGGCAAAGGACGCCCCGCGGAGGCGAAGCGCTTCGGCTTGATGACGGTTGTGCTCGGCGTCCTGATGATGGTGCTGATCTCCCTCCTGATGTTCGTCTTCGCGCTGCCGATCGCGAAGCTGTATACGCCGGAGCGGGCGGTGTACATGGCCGTTATTCCGCTCATTCATCTGGCGGCGTTCATCCAGCTGTTCAATACGTCGGGCATTATTTTTGGCGGCGGGCTTCGCGGGATCGGGGATACGACCTATTTATCCCGCGTGGCGTTCGTACTCAACTGGATCGTCTTCATCCCCGTCACACTGCTGCTGACGGTCGTGCTGGATTACGGCCAGGTCGGCGCCTGGATCGCGCTGTGCAGCAATATGGTGCTGGCCGCCCTGGCCAATGGATTGCGGTATGTCAAGCTGGACTGGAGCAAGGCGCGCGTCAAGCCGGGGAAAGCGCAGGCAACGACCATGGTTTCGCATTGACAGCATTTTTCCTTCATTTAATTGAATACAAGTTAACGTCAAGCAGGCAGCCGTAGGGCTGCCTGCTTGACGTAATTGATGAATTCGGCCTTGGCCTACGTTCTCGAGGAGCGGCGGCAAGTAATCGCCGGATTCATTGTCGTCTGTCCCGTCGCCCAACTGTCAATGCGTTTTCCTACCGCCCCGCCATGAGCTTTCTGCCCCTTTGCGGCATGTCGTCCAGCGAATTGACCGAGACGATTTTATCCGACTTTTTAGCCGGCTTTTTCCAATGCAACTCGTTGCCCGGCAGGTCGTCGAACCAGGATGCATCGTCCGGGCAATCCAGCACCATGAACTTGCCGTATTCATTGTCCCGGGACTGGTGGTATTTGAGATAGGCCTTGCCTTCCTCGATCGCCAGTATCTCGATCTTGCCCGACGTATGGCTCATGGACAGCCGTACCCGCTTGCCGAGTCCGGAGGTGCGCGCCTTGGCGCCTTCGACGATGTCGTATACTTCCTTGAGCGACAGCACGAACGCTTTGTTGCCCGCAACCGGCCGGTTCACAAAAAAGTAATACGGCGTCACGCCGGCCCACGACAGGCGATCGAGCAGCTCACCGAGAACGGCGGGATCGTCGTTGATGCCCCGAAGGACAGGCGTCTGGTTCACCACAATCGCACCTGCCTGGTGCAGCGCTTCGAACCCTCTCTTCGCTTCCGGCGTGATCTCGCGCGGATGATTGATATGCGCCATGACATAAATCCGCTTGTCCGTGGTGGAATGCGTGCGGATCAGCTCCAGCAGCGCTTCGTCTTCGTAGATCCGCATCGGATTGAATACCGGCATCTTGGAGCCGAGCCGTATGATCTTCACATGGTCGATCGCTCTCAGCCGCTCGAAGATCGTCCGCAGCTTGGGCGTGCCGAGGATCAGGCTGTCTCCCCCCGTGAGCAGGACATTGCTGATCTCGGGATGATCCGCAATATACTGCAGCCCCGGCTCCACATTGTTCACGGCCTCCTTCACGTCGTTGCGGAACAGCCGTTTGCGGAAGCAGTATCTGCAATACGCTCCGCACACCTCTGATACGATGAGCAGTGCCGTGGATTTGTATTTGTGCTGACAGCCCTCTACGACGTAGTTGGTGTCTTCGTCCGAAGCGTCCCATCGCCCGTATTCGCCCAGCTCGTCCTCGTTGGGGATAATGAGCTTGCGGATCGGGTCATCGGGGTTGTCCCAGTCGATCAGGTTCAAGTAATAATCGTTCACGCGAAAAACGAATTTATCCGTAATGCGATGAAGCTTCTCGCGGTCCGACTCGGGGATTTGCGTCAGTTTCCCGATATCCGTTATGTACTTTGGCTGTGCCATCTTGCATCCTCCTCATCGTATCAAAATTATGTGAAGGGCCATTTTTGGCAACAAAAAAGACCCGTTGTACGGGTCAAAAGACAAACGGAGCGCAGCTCCGCCGCAAGTATTGACCCATCTATAGCTGACGAGGTTAGCTGAAGGACTCGGGATAGATGGTTCCCTACGGTCTCGCGGACCGATTCGCCCCAAAAGAGTGGTTCCCCCGCTTTCCGGATGATCCGGAAATTAAGCCAGAAGCAACTATGAAAATAAAGGTGGAATTTAAAGGAAACGTAGCTGGTAATGATGAGTATACCAAACCTTATTCATTCAAACAACCTTTGATACAAAAATAGATTGTCTGTAATTTACTGTGAATTAATAGGCGCTCGCCGCTTGAGCGGCGGCTATTACGGCTTCCTCGCGATTTGTTTGATCGCCTGAATGATGGATTCCGCATCCCAACCGACCATCAGGTCCGCATTTTCTTTAATAATAAAAGATGCGGAGTCGAGGGCATCCCGTTGAACGGCGATCACAGGCTTGTGCAGACCGTCTCTGCAGGCAATAAGCTCTTTGTTGATCCAGCGGCTGTAATCCGGGTATCCCCCGACCAGCAGAATCACGACATCGCAAAATTTCATTTTGGCTTTAATAGTTTGGTAGAGCGCTCGTTCGTCGCTTGAGCGGTTCGCGGGATGGTCGGGAGCAATCAGCGTAAAAGCAGGATCGAATTGCTCTATGCGCCGCAGCAGCTCGCATAGTTCGTCGCAGGCGCCATTGTGGTTCCAGGCATAACTTAAATACAGGTGGTACCGGTTGTTTGCTTCAGATTGAAATGACATCACGAACTCCTTTTACTCATCTGCATAAAGAGAAAGAGCCCTGATGACAGGCTCCATCGTTTATCGATGCATATGGGATCGTTAAAAGGATAACAAAAAAACAGGCGACTCACAACCTTATTTGATAAATAAAATTGTATGTATAATTTTGTATGAAAAAAACCGCCGCCGCTGTTTGCGACGACGCCGCCATGTCCGGCGCGTTATAAGCGCGTTGTATTCAGGAATTGCTCGGTTCTCCGGTGCGCATGATCGTCTCCGACGACGACGACGACATCGTCTTCCCGAAGCACGACATGAGGCCCGGGAGAGATGGATACGTTAACGCCGCGTCTTAAGGCGATGATCGTCGCGCCGGTATTTTGCCAGAACTCAAGCGCTGCGATCGTTTTTCCGATCACATGCGCGTCCGGCTTGATCTTGAGCTCGACGGGATTGTAGGGCTTCAGATTTTTGAGACGGTCGGAGGCTTCGATAATTTCCTTCAACAGCACCTCGAACTTGCGGTCTACCTCGTGTTTTTCCACCAGCAGCTGCTGGATTTCCTGCTTCAGCGAATACGCGGATTTCAGATAATTGTTTTTCGATATATACTCATTGGCTTTGGCGGCGGAGACGATGACGATCTCCTTCCCCTGGGACACGGAGACGATATCTTCGTCCTTGAGCAGGACGATCGCTTTGCGGATCGTTTCCGGGGATACGTGGTACTGTCCTGCGAGAAGGGAGCGCCCGGATATTTTGCTTTTCTCGGGGAGCTCGCCGCTCACGATTCGTTGCGCGATATCGAGCGCGATCGATTTATAGCCCGCTTTTTCTTGGTCGTGCATGCCTGCGTTATTCCCCTATCCGACGATGTGAATACGAACTGATATGAATATACGCTTTTGGACAAATGATGTAAATATCGTATTTGCACAGATCATACGGGCTTCTCAAGCAAGCGGCAGATGTGAATTGGAATCGCAGGAAACGTACACTTAAAACGCCCCCCTCCGCGGGAGCGAAGAGAGGCGTTATCCGTCATGGTGAAGCTTGGCGCTAGCTTAAATATTTTCCCGTGATCGATTGCTCCGCATGGACGATCTGCTCCGGCGTACCTTCGAACACGACCTGCCCGCCTTTGCTGCCTCCGTCCGGTCCCATATCGATGATCCAATCGGCCTGGCTGATCACGTCGAGATTGTGCTCGATGACGATCACCGTATTGCCTGCATCCACGAGGCGGTTCATAATCTCCAGCAGATGGCCGATATCCGACATATGCAGGCCCGTCGTCGGCTCGTCCATCACGTAGATGCTGCCCTTCTTGTGCAGCTCGCTGGCCAGCTTGATGCGCTGGCATTCCCCGCCGGAGAGCGTGCTGAGCGGCTGGCCGAGCGTGATGTAGTTCAGGCCCACGTCGCTCATCGCCTGCAGCTTGCGTACGACCTCCTTGAGCTGGAAGTATTCCAGCGCCTGCTCCACTGTCAGCTCCAGCACTTCCGCAATCGATTTGCCGTTCAGCTCGTAGGTGAGCACTTCCTCCTTGAACCGTTTGCCCCCGCATACTTCGCAGGGCAGCTTCACGCTGTCGAGGAAGGACAGGTCCGTATATACGACGCCCTGCCCCTGACAGTTTTCGCAAGCGCCCTTGGAGTTGAAGCTGAACAAGCTCGGACTGACCTTGTTGGCGGTCGCGAACGCCTTGCGGACGTCGTCCATGATTCCCGTGTAGGTCGCGGGATTGGAGCGCGTGGACACGCCCACCGCCGACTGGTCGATGACGATCGCATCCGGGTGCTGACTCAGGAATACATCGTTGATGAGCGAACTCTTGCCCGAGCCCGCGACGCCCGTCACGACGGTCAATACGCCGGTCGGTATATCGACGCTCACGTCCTGCAAGTTGTGGAGCGCCGCATGTCGGATCGGCAGCTTGCCGGACGGCTGCCGGCAAGCCTGCTTGAGCTGGAGCGGCCGCTTCATATAGCTGCCTGTCAGCGTCCCAGACTCCAGCAGCCCGTCGTAGCTGCCTTCGTACACGATGCTGCCTCCGCGCCTGCCGGCATGAGGTCCGACGTCGACGATATGATCCGCCACCTTGATGACATCGGGATCATGCTCGACGACGATGACGGTATTGCCCTTGTCCCGCAGCTTCTGCAGCAATCCGTTCAGCCGGTGCACGTCGCGGGGGTGCAGGCCGACGCTCGGCTCGTCGAAGATGTACGTCGCGTCCACCAGGCTGCCGCTCAGATGCTTCACCATCTTGACCCGCTGCGATTCGCCGCCGGACAGCGTGTCCGTCTCCCGGTCCAGCGTCAGGTAGTCCAATCCGATATCCACCAGATGCTGCAGACGCTCCGTGAGCGACTTGACGACGGGGCCGGCGGCCGGATCGTCGATCTCCCTGGCGACACGGATGAGCTGCCCGACCTCCATGGCGGACAGATCCGCGATGTTGTAGCCGTTGATCTTGCAGCTGAGCGCGGCTTGGCTGAGTCTCGCGCCGTGGCAGCTCGGGCATGGGCCTTCCGTGATGTACGGCGCCACGGTCTGCTGCGTACGCTCGGACTTCGTCTTCACGTCCTGCTTGATGTACTTGTTCGTGAACTTCTCGATGACGCCTTCCATGGTGATATTCATCGCCTTCCCGGCGAAGTCCACCTTCAGCTTTTTCGCTTTGCCGTGCAGCATCTGCTCCAGGTCGTCCGCGGGATACTCGCTCAGCTTTTTGTCCGGATCGAACGGCCCCGACTGTACAATCAGGTTCCAATCCCAGCTGTCCACCGAGTAGCCCGGCAGCAGGATAGCCCCTTCTCGCAGCGACTTGGCCAGGTCGATCGCCTTGTCCATATCGACGCCCAGGCTGCGGCCGATGCCGTTGCATTCGGGGCACATGCCCTGCGGATCGTTGAACGAGAACAGGTTGACGGGACCGATATGCGGCTTGCCGATGCGGGAAAAGAGCAGGCGGAGAATCGGGGAAATGTCGGTAATCGTGCCCATCGTGGAGTGTGAGCCGCCGCCCAGCCGCTTCTGATCCACGATGACGGCCATGCTCAGATTTTCGATCGCATCCGTATCGGGCTGCGGATATCGCGGCAGGAACGTGCGTACGAACATGCTGAAGTTTTCGTTGAGCAGGCGCGTCGATTCTGCGGCGATCGTATCGAATACGATCGACGACTTGCCGGACCCGGATACCCCGGTGAAAATCGTGATCTTTCGTTTGGGGATGCGCAAGGATACGTTTTTGAGGTTGTTCTCTCTCGCACCCGTGATGACGATATATTCCTGATTTTTTTCGTTCATGCCTGACCTCCTACCGATCTTGGCCAACGATTCATCTATTGCTCCAGCGCCTTTTCGAGCTCGCCGAGCCATTTTGTCCAGCCGTGCTTGGCGCCTGCGCGCGCCGGCTCGCTGGAGATGCCGGTTTGCTCGAGATGAAGCTTGACCTTGCCGTCCCCCAGCTTCTGCAGCGTCCAGGTGACCGTGTGCGTCTCCCCGCTCGCCCACGTATAGGACAACCGGTGAGGCGCCTCTACGACGAGCACTTCGCCTTCGATAATGCCGCTCCAATATTCGGTCGGCTGCGCGCGGAATTGGAACTGATGCCCCACGACCGGCTTGAAGTTGTTCTCCATCGCCTGGCCGGAGCGGATGTCGACCACCCATTTGGCCAGCTTGTCCGCGTCGGTAATCGCATTCCACAGCTTTTCGATCGACGTGTTGTACTCAAAATCCAAGTTTAAAGTCAGACTCATTCTTCTTCCTCCTCTAATAGCCGGCCCAGACGTATCAAGTTCTCGCTCCAGAACTTCCTGTAGAAGGCCACCCAGTCCTGCACTTCTCTCAACGGATCGGCATTCAGCCGATAACGCGTCTCCCTGCCGACTTTTCGGTCAAGCACGAGTTCGGCTTCCTTGAGAATCGTCAAATGCTTGGATACCGCCGTGCGGCCCATCGTAAAATGCGGCGTCAGCTCGTGAAGCGGCAATTCCCCCGCCTCCGCCTCCGCCAACAAGCGAATCAATCGGCGTCTCGTCGGGTCTGCAATCGCGTCAAACGCATCCCGCATCGGATTGTTCTCGCTCACAACACCCTCTCCTAATGGTGATCGATTCTGTATGCTGCCCAATAGTCATAATGCGATTGTATGACACCGTTTGGTGTCGTGTCAAATCACGAAAAGGGGCGCTGCAGCAATGCTTAATATAATGATTTATTTATATAAAGGCATGCGTTTATAATGATTGTGGCAATCACAGAAACGTACCTGACGTAGGAGGCTTTATGCTGGCAATCGCTGCTATTATTTTCGTAATTACATTGGTTTTTGTCATCTGGCAGCCCCGGAGACTGGGCATTGGGTGGACAGCTTGCGGAGGCGCGTTATTGGCGCTGATTTGCGGTGTCGTCGGTTTTGAGGATGTTTGGGATGTCACACGGATCGTCTGGAATGCGACGCTTGCCTTCGTAGCTATTATTTTAATATCGCTAGTGCTCGACGAGATCGGTTTTTTCGAATGGGCTGCGCTCCATATGGCCCGCATCGCCGGAGGCAACGGCAAGTTGCTGCTCGTGTACGTCATCTTGCTGGGAGCGGCCGTTGCCTTCTTTTTTGCCAACGACGGCGCCGCGCTTATTCTGACGCCGATCGTCCTGGCAATGGTGCGCGCGCTCAAACTGGATGAACGCATGATATTGCCGTTCGTGATGGCGAGCGGATTTATATCCGATACCGCCTCCCTCCCCCTCGTCATCAGCAACCTCGTCAATATCGTCTCCTCCGACTTTTTCGGCGTCGGGTTCGTCGAATATGCCGGCCGCATGATCGTTCCGACCGTATGCGCGGTGGCGGCGAGCCTGCTCGTGCTCTACCTGTTTTACCGGCGGAGCATCCCGCTGCAGTACGATCTGTCGCATATGAAGCCCCCGGCGGACGCCATCAAAGATCGGCGCGTGTTCAACATCTCCTGGGTCATTCTGGCGGTTCTGCTCGTGGCGTACATGATCAGCGAATTTATCGATGTGCCGGTGTCGGTCATCGCAGGCGCCGCGGCGCTGGCCTTCCTGCTGCTCGCAAGGCGCAGTCCGGCGGTTCATACCCGCAAGCTGGTAAAGGAAGCGCCATGGACGATCGTCGCCTTTTCGATCGGAATGTACGTCGTCGTGTACGGCCTGCGCAATGTCGGTCTGACGAATGAGTTAGGGAAGGTATTCGAATGGCTGGGTGAGCAAGGCCTGTTCGCCGCGACCGTCGGCACCGGCTTCGTCGCCGCGATCCTCTCCTCGATCATGAACAATCTGCCGACCGTAATGATCAACGCGCTGGCCATTCATAATACCGCGTCGACCGGCACGCTCCGGGAAGCCTTCATTTATGCCAACGTCATCGGCTCCGATCTCGGACCGAAGATGACGCCGATCGGGTCTCTGGCGACGCTGCTCTGGCTGCATGTGCTGGCCGGCAAGGGTGTTAAGATCACATGGGGCGCTTACTTCAAGGCCGGCATCGTGCTCACAGTTCCCGTCCTGTTCGTCACGCTCTGCGGCTTGTACCTCTGGCTCAAGGTCATCGGCTAGACCGCCGAATAGATCAAGCTGTGTACGCGCCAGATCCTGTAGCCGGTCACCATCCCATACAAACAGCGGCAATGGAGAATAAGGCCCCGCTCTCCATTGCCGTCTTAATCGCGGATATCTTCCGGATGCCCGCCTTTATTGCTCAATTTCTTCTTCCTTGAACGATATCGCAATGCCCCGCTTGCCGAGCGCCGCTACGAACGGATCGAAGACATCCCCGATGATGACGTCCTCGATAGCCGCGACGCCGCGCTTGTCCAGCTTTCCTTCCGCCATCCACTGGGTCAGTTGAACGGCGGGGAATCCGGTCGTCTTCGCCATCGAGGTGATGCTGCGTTCCTTGTCGTAGGCATCGACCATTTCCCATTCCAGCTTCATTTTGCGGCCGTTGCGGGTTCCCGTGACCGTGACGCGCAATACGGTCATGTCCTCGTTCGAACCGCCCTTCATTTTGCGTTCCAGCAGCGGGATCGCCACCCTTTGCGGGGAGACGAGCTGTCCGTCGACTTCGATCGGCGCCTCGTCCAGGAAGCCCAGCTCGGCGAGCACGCTCATTTTCTCCCAATGGCCCTTGTAGCGGACGGTCTTCTCGTACAGCCGCTTCACCTTCGACCGCAGCGTATACGCCGTACTGTGCGCGTCCGTGACGACGGCCTCGCATTCGCCGACCGGCTCGGGGAAGCGCAGACTCTCCAGCCGCGTCAGCGGCGGCAGCTTCACCAGCTCCCCGTCCTCCACGGCGAGCGCTGGCTTGGTGCACAGCCCGAGCAGACTCTCCAGCCGGAAGACGACCTGGTACCAGAGCGGCGGGAGCGGATGCCGCGGCAGGCCGCCGCACAGCATGACGGCTTCGTCCGCCTCGTCGAGCAGCTCGATGCCGCGTGCAGCGAGGAAGTTCGCGATGCCCGGCGCCACCCCGGCTCCCGGGACGATCAGCACGCCGGCCGCGCGCGCCTGCGCGTCATATTCGGCCTTCTCCTCGTACTTGGAGCCGACCAGATCGATCAGATGACAGCCGGCCGCGATCGCCGCCCGGATCGCCAGCAGGCTGAGCGCATGCGGCAGACAAGATACTGCGATGTCCGAGCCCCGGAGCAGCTCGGCGACGCGGTCGTAGTCGTCCAGCACGGCCGTTCGTCCGGTCACCTTGGCCGAGCGCGTCGCCGACACGCATCGTTCGACGCTGGCGGCGACGGCATCCACGGCGACGATCTCGTCGATCGCATCGCTGCCGGCCAGCTCCTGGACGATCACGCTCCCGATCATCCCCGTTCCCAATACTGTTACTCGCACGGTGCATCCTCCTCGGCCACTTCAGCCTGTGGCCTGTCTATTGAATCTATTACCAGTCTATTGAATCTATTATAGGGTGCGCGGTTTGCAGGCGACAATCAGTCGAGCCCGCCCTTCCTGCCCTCCAGCACTTCCGGATCGCCGACGTATGCCGGCGCTTCGCCGCCCAGCACGCGGAGCACATTGCGGGCGACCGTCGTCGACGTGATGAGGTTGCACTCCACGGTCGTGCCTCCCACATGGGGCGTCACGATCACATTCGGCAACGACAAGAGCGGCAGCTCCGCAGCCGGCGGCTCCGGATCGAACACATCCAGTCCCGCGCCCGCGAGCAGCCCCTCCTGCAGAGCCGCATACAGATCGTCCTGATTCACGACAGCTCCGCGCGCCGTGTTGATCAAGTAAGCGGACGGCTTCATCCTCGCGAGCAAGGGGCGGCCGATCAGCTGCCGCGTATGCGCCGTCAGCGGGATATGCACGGACACATAGTCGGCAGACTCGAAGATGTCTTCCAGCCGCGTCGTCAGCGCCACGCCCAGCTCCCGGGCACAGCCGAGCTTGTCTTCGTCCGTTCGCCTGACCCAGGCGGACACCTCCATCTCGAAGCCGTATTTCAGCCGCTTCGCCGTTTCGCGGGCGATGCTGCCGAAGCCGATCAAGCCCGCTTTTTTCCCCTTCAGCTCGTACGTAGGCACGGCGCTGCGGGCCGAGAAGTTGCCCCTGCTCATCTCGCCGTGCAGCCGGACGACGGACTTGGCCAGCGCCATCATCAGCGTGACGGCATGCTCGGCGGTCGACACCTTGTTGACGGACGGCGCATGCAGCACCGGAATGCCGCAGGCCGTCGCGTACGCGACATCGATGTTGTCGAGGCCGACCCCCGCGCCGGAGATGACCTTCAGCCGCGGATTCGCCTCGATCACCTCGCGCGTGATCCTCGCAGGCGCCCGCAGGACGATGCCGTCTACGTTCCTGGCCAGCTCGCACAGATGAGGAATGTCATATCGGTCCGTCCATACGACCTCGGCGCCCTCCGCGAGGACGCGTTCCCCTTCTGAATGGTACATCGATAATATTTGCAGCACTTTCGGTCGGGCCAATTTCAAGACTCCTTTTCCCGCCCTGACGCCGCAGCAACCATGCTATAATGGGCTGCATGAAGCTGCCCGGACAGGAGCGATCCCTTTATGATTCTGGAGCAGATTGCCCAGACGATCGTTGACAATACGAGTGAGATCATCGACTATCCGATGATCATCACGGACGAGCACGGGAATATCATCGGTTCGACCGACCGCAGCCGGCTGGGGAGCCTGCACATCGCTACCGTCGACGTCCTGCGCAGGAACCGTACGGTCTCCTACGAACCGGAGGATGTACAGTCGCTCGACAATGTCCTGCCCGGCGTCGCTACGCCGATCGTGCTGAACGACAAAGTCATCGGCGTGCTCGGCATCGTCGGCAACCCGGATACGATCAACAAGTACGTCCAGCTGGTCAAGAGCCATGTGGAGCTGATGTTCCACGAATCGTTCAAGCGGGAGACGACGGTGCTCGAATCGAAGACGCTCGACACCCTGATCCAATACCTGCTGTTCTCGGATCATCGCCACGAGTCCGGACCGATGCTCGAATACGGCAGGATGCTCGGCTATCAATTCGACCTGGACCGGATCTGCATCGTGATCGAATTGGACCTGCCCTCCCTTCATCAGCCGGGGCGGGAAGGCAGCCTGGACAAATATTCGTTTCCTTATTTTCAGAAGGAATTGATCGAGCAGGTCAAGCATCTCTTCGTCGACAACCGGCAGGACATCTTCTCTCTGCTCCATCTCGAGCAGATGATCGTGCTCAAGGCGGTGCAGCCGCATGAGCAGGAGGCGTTCATCCGCAAGACCGAGCAGCGCATGCAGCGGCTCAATCAATTTTTGCAGGACAAGCACCAAGCCAGCGCGTCGGTCGCGGTCGGCAATATGAAGCGCGGCGTCGGCGGGATCAAGGAATCGTACGAGAATGCCGTCCGCGTCTTAAAAATCGGCAAAAGCAACGCGCAGTCCGGCCGGTTCTATCATTACAACGATTGGGAGATCACGCTTGAGCTGCTGACGCGGGAGCTGACGCCTGCGATCGCGGACAAGCTCGACGGGATGCTGGGCGCGCTGCGCCGCCACGCCAACTACGACACATTGTCCGCGACCTTCCTGACCTATTGCAGATGCAACCTGAACCTGAGCGAGACCGCGCGCACGCTGTTCATTCACCGCAATTCGCTCGCCTACCGCATGGACAAGCTCGCGGAGCTGACGGGCCTCGACCTCTCGACCTTCGAGCACTGCCTGCTGCTCTATATCGCGATCCGCGGCAGCGGCGCCGATCAATAATTGTCGATCTGCGCGCGCTGCAGCTTGCCGCTGTAATCTATATAGATCGATTTCCACTCCGTATAGACGTCGAGCGAGGCGACGCCCGAATCCCGGTGGCCGTTGCCCGTCCTCTTGGTGCCGCCGAAGGGAAGGTGAATCTCGGCCCCGGACGTGCCCGCATTGACGTAGACGATGCCCGTGTCCAGATCCCGCATCGCTTCATAAGCCCTGTTGATGTCCCGGGTGAAAATGGCGCTCGACAGGCCGAACTCGACGCGGTTGTTGACCGCAATCGCCTCCTCCAGGCTTCCGACCGGAAGGATGGATACGACCGGGCCGAAGATCTCCTCGGTTGCGATACGCATATCCGGCTTTACGTCCGTAAACAGCGTCGGCTCATAAAAGTGGCCCTCCGCCAGCGCGCCCTCGGCAGCCGGCTTGCCCCCGCCCAGCAGCTTCGCCCCTTCCTCCACGCCCACGCGCACATAGCTGTCGATGCGGTCGCGCGAGGCGCGGTTGATGACCGGCCCGACCTGTACCGACGCATCGAGTCCGTTGCCCAGCTTAAGGTGCGACATCCGCTCGAGCAGCCTGCTTTCCAGCGCGTCCTTGACCGCTTCATGCGCGATGACCCGGCTGCATGCCGTGCAGCGCTGCCCGCTCGTCCCGAACGCGCTCCACAGAATGCCGTCCACGGCCAGCTCGAGATCCGCATCGTCCATGACGATGACCGCGTTTTTGCCGCCCATCTCCAGCGACGTTCTTTTCAGCAGCGCGCCTGCCTGCGCATTGATCCGCTTGCCCACCTCGTTGGAGCCGGTGAAGGAGATCAGGTCGATGCCCGGATGCGCTACCATCGCATGGCCGACGACGCTGCCGGAGCCGTGGACGAGATTCACCAGGCCTGCCGGCAAGCCCGCTTCCTCGTAGATCCTCACGAACTCGCAGGCGATCATCGGCGTCTCGGTCGCGGGCTTCCAGACGACGGCATTGCCGGCGACGAGCGCGGGCAGCGACTTCCACGACGCGATCGCAATCGGAAAGTTCCAGGGGGTGATCAGGCCCGCGACCCCGACGGGCACCCGGATGCTCATCGCGAACTTGTGGCGCAGCTCGGACGGGACCGTGTCGCCGAACAGGCGGCGGCCTTCGCCGGCCATATAATAAGCCATGTCGATCGCTTCCTGGACCTCGCCTCTTCCTTCGTCGATGACCTTGCCCATCTCGCTCGTCAGAATTTGCGCCAGTTCTTCCTTGCGCGCCTTCAGCAGATGCGCCGCATTATACAATACTTCGGCGCGCTCGGGCGCGGGCACGAGCCGCCAAGCCCTCTGCGCGGCGACGGCCGCCTGAACGGCCTGATCGACTTCTTCCGCCGTAGACTGGGTCACTTCTCCGAGAACTTCGCCGGTCGCCGGGTTGGTTACCTTCACATATTCGCCCGAAGCAGATGCCGTCCAATTGCCGTTAATGTAGTTCAACAGTGTTTTCATTGTTCTCCTCCGTCGGTCTTTAGATTTTGTATCATTCGGTTCATCGCCTCTTGCAGCCGTTTGCTCGGTACCGAGACGGATATTCTGAAGCAGCCCTCGCCGGCCGGACCGAAGGCAGTCCCCGGCGTCAGGATGACGCCGGTCCGGTCCATGACGAACTCAACGAACGAGGCCGACGTATAGCCGGGCGGCACCGGCGCCCACAGGAAGAAGCTGCCTCTGGGCGCCTCCGCCCGGATGCCGATCGAGGCCAGCCCAATATGTAGGGCGGGATTTGCGCGACCCGCTTCGACGGTTGCAGCATGTTTCTTGTTCGCCTCTTTTCCGTTCGGCCGATTGCCCGTCATCGCCTTGCTGCATTAACCATACCGTTTTTCCGCGTCCGGCGACTATGTCCGCTTTGCACGAAAATCGTCGCCGCAGAGCCCCGTTATTCCGTGCAATACGCACAAAATGAACCGTGAAGATGGCCCGAACGATTCGGATATGATAAAAATGAAAGGCAGGCTATTTCTATCGTCCGGGGAGCTATCATCAATGGCGTATGACAAAAAAACTTTCGAGCGGAGCTTCGAAAGCTTGGATGAGCTGGCCGATACGATCAGCGAACAATTGCAATGCGCAGTCACGATCGAGGATGCCAACCACAAGCTGATCGCCTACAGCTCCCATCCCGCCCACACGGACCCCGCCCGCATCTCTACGATCATCGGCAAGCGGGTGCCCGAGAAGGTCGTGCAGGCGCTGTGGCGGGAAGGCGCCATCCCGAAGCTGATGCGCAGCGAGACGCCGCTCGCGATCTCCTCGATCGACGAGATCGGTCTGGGCGACCGGGTCGCGGTCGCGATTCGCAAAGAAAGCCAGGTGCTCGGCTACATCTGGATCGTGACCGGCGAGAACGCCCTGCCCCACGATTTTATTTTCGATCAATTGACCCAGGCCGCCGTCGCGGCCAGAACCAAGCTGCTTCAGCTTCACCTGACGCATCGGCGTGCGGAGATGAACCTGCGGGAGTTTTTCCGGCAGCTGCTCTCGGGCGATATCCAGTCGGATTCGGAGGTCAGACGGCGGGCGGCCGATCTGGGTCTGTCGCTGCCGGCTTATTATTGCGTGAACGTGCTCCCGTTCCCCGCCGAGATCGAGACCAAGCAGCAGCAGCAAATTCATTACTTGATCACGACGACGCTGCCGAAGCGGATCGTCCTGCATGCGGTCGATCACGATCGGCTGCTCATGCTCGAGGCGCTCACAGCCGAGCAGCCGCCAGGACCGTCGTCGCCCGCGCTGACGCTGTTGACGCAGCAGATGACGCAGCGCTTCGACAGCGCTCCCCTGCCCGGGGGCTGCGGCTCGGTCTACGGAGATTATGCGCGCGTGCACATCAGCTGTCAGGAGGCGTTGACCGTCATCGGCCTGCGCGAGCGCTTCCCCGAGGAGCTGAAGGCCGTCCATTACTATGCCGACCTCGGATATTACCGGCTGCTGCCGGCGATCGAGCGGCATCGGCAGGCGCATGCCTATACGAATCAATGCCTGAATAAGCTCGAAGCCTACGATCTCGAGCACAACGGCGAGCTGCTGCGGACATTGGAGGTGTACCTGTACCGCGACAGCAATCTGAAGGAATCGGCGGAGGCGCTGCATATTCACGAGAATACGCTTAGCTATCGTCTCAAACGGATCGCCCAGATCGGCGGCATCGATCTTGCCAGCATGGACCAAAAAGTAACCTGCTTTCTGGAGCTGAAGTCGAAGCGGCTTCGTTAAAAACCACAAAGCCGCTTTTTTGTTTTCTCATTTTCAGACAAACCGGTGCGCGCCTTGCTCCCTTATACTGTTCATAAAATTGAACGCAAGGGAGTTTTCGACATGATCATCGGCGTGCCGAAAGAAATTAAAAACAACGAAAATCGCGTAGCTCTCACGCCTGCGGGCACCGCCGCGCTTGCGCTTGCAGGCCATCAAGTCGTCGTCGAGCAAGACGCCGGCGCGGGCAGCGGGTTCGGCGACGCGGACTTCGCCGCGGCCGGCGCCCGCATCGCGGCGCAGGCGGACGAAGTATGGCAGGCGGCCGATATGATCATGAAGGTCAAGGAACCCGTGCCCGAGGAATACGCTTACTTTCGCAAGGATCTCATCTTGTTTACCTACCTCCATCTGGCGGCGAATCCGGGGCTGGTCCGGGCGCTGGCCGCAGCCGAAGTGACGGCGGTCGCCTACGAGACGGTCGCCGTTCAGCGCATGCTGCCGCTGTTGACTCCGATGAGCGAGATTGCGGGACGCATGTCCGTGCAGATCGGCGCCCAGCTGCTCGAGAAGACGCACGGGGGCAAAGGCATCCTGCTCGGTGGCGTACCGGGCGTACGCCGCGGCAAGGTGACGATCATCGGCGGGGGCGTCGTCGGGACGAACGCCGCCAAGATCGCCGCGGGCTTCGGCGCCCAGGTGACGATACTGGACAAGGATGCCGAACGCCTGCGCCAGCTCGACGATCTGTTCGGCACCTCCGTCACGACGCTGATGTCCAGCCCCTCCCATATCGCCGAAGCCGTAGCCGAATCCGACCTGTGCATCGGCGCTGTGCTCATTCCGGGCGCACGCGCGCCGAAGCTGGTGAGCGAGGATATGATCCGGGCGATGCAGCCCGGCTCCGTCGTTATCGATGTCGCCGTAGACCAGGGCGGCATATTCGCCACGATCGACCGCATCACCACCCACGACAGCCCCACATTCGACAAGTTTGGAGTGATCCACTACGCCGTCGCCAATATGCCGGGTGCCGTCCCGCGGACCTCTACGATGGCGCTGACCAATGTGACCGTACCTTATGCGTTGCAAATATCAACTCATGGGATCGCGCGAGCGGTCGGACAAAATCCGGCGCTCAGGCTCGGTGTGAATACGGCGGGCGGATACGTAACGTACGAGACGGTCGCCACGGAGCTTGGCTATGAATATGTCACCGTCGAGCAGGCGCTGCGGGGCGGAACTCCCGTATGACGCTTGCAAGCTATCGGGATACATGGGCGGAAGTGTCGCTGGATGCGATTGCCCACAACGTTAGACTGTTTAAAACGGGGCTAAGCAAAGGCGCGCGCCTGATGGCCGTCGTCAAAGCGGACGGATACGGGCACGGCGCCGCGGCGGCGGCCCGCGCGGCGATTCGGGCCGGCGCCGATCGGTTGGGCGTCGCGTTCGCGGACGAAGCGGTTGAACTTAGAAATGCCGGCATTGAAGTCCCGATATTGATCCTGGGGCATTCGAACAGGCGGGCGATCGAGGCCGCCATCCGTCATCGGGTCGCGTTGACGGTCGCCTCCCGCGAGATGTGGGACGACATCGCTTCGGTCGCGGCCAGTCTCGGCGAGCAGGCACTGGTTCATCTCAAGGTCGACACCGGGATGGCCCGGCTGGGCTTCCAGCCGGACGAAGTACTGCCGGTTTGCCTGGCATGCTCCGATTCGCATATGTTCATCGAAGGCATGTTCACGCATTTTGCCGACGCGGACAACCCCGACCCGGACTTCACCCGACTGCAATTCGATCGCTTCTTCTCCCTGCTCGGACGGCTGGCCGGGCATGGCGTGCACATCCCGATCAAGCATTGCTGCAACAGCGCGGCGGCGATGAGGTTCCCGGAGATGCACATGGACATGGCGAGGATCGGCATCGCGATGTACGGTCTGTCTCCGCTGCCGGGGGAGCCGCTCCCCTCCTACCCGCTGCGGGAGGCGATGCAGTTCAGCACCGTCATCTCAACCATTAAGAAAATCGGTGAAAATCAGCCCGTCGGCTACGGACTTATGTATAGGACGCAAAAGGAAAGCCTGGTGGCGACGCTTCCTGTAGGCTACGCGGACGGATTGTCCCGACAATGGTCCAACGGCGGATGCGTGCTGATTCGAGGGGCGCGCGTGCCGATCATCGGCAGCGTGTGCATGGATCAGACGATTGTGGACGTCACATCCATGCCGGAGGCGCAGGTCGGAGACGAGGTCGTCTTGTTCGGCGCTTCGGGCGACGCGCGGCTGTCCGCTCGGGAGGTCGCTGCCCGCATGCGCACGATCGCCTATGAGACCGTATGCCTGATCGGCAAGAGAGTGCCGCGAATATACGCTTCGCCTATGCCGGGCGTTCATGCGTCGGGCCTGTACTCCAGCAGGTCGCCCGGCTGACAGTCCAGCGCTTTGCAGATCGCTTCCAGGGTCGATATCCGGATCGCTTTCGCCTTCCCGTTTTTTAAGATGGAGAGGTTCGCCATCGTGATGCCGACCCGCTCCGACAGCTCCGTCACGCTCATTTTTCTTTTCGCCAGCATTACGTCAATGTTGATGACCATCGCCATCGTCTTCACCTCATACCGTCAGATCGTTTTCAGCTTTGATATCGATGGCGTTTTGCAGCAGCTTCTGCAGGACGGCGGCGAACACCCCGATCACCACAGAAGCGAACGGCACGACCATGCCCAGCACGGCGAGTCCCGGCGCGTCGTCCCGGTCCGCAATGAAGTAGACGAACGGCAACGCGGAGGTGTACAGGACCGCAATGGCGAACGCGCAGTATTTGACAAGCTTGAGCGCCCGCACCGACAGCTCCGAGAACGCTTGGTTGCGGTCGATATACTTCAACAGCTTGAACGCCTGATACAAGGCTGCAAAAAACGGAATTGCGGATGCGTACATCGCGACGATAATCGGCACGTACATCCAAGCCGGGTAAATATCCGCAGCTTCTCCAACGACCGCAGGCAGTCCGAAAATACATAACGCAACGATCGGAATACCCATGAGAAAAACCGTTGCCTTCAAGAAAAGCGTCGTTCCCCGTTCCATAAGGCGCACCTCGTACCCTGATTTTGTGTATTGAATTTAACATAATATTTATCGTAATTCAATATATAATCATTGTTATACAGGACGAGGGCGCGAGGTTGCATACCGCTGTGCGCGCTTGGCGAACGACCATCGCGTTAGTTCGTCTCCGCGCCGAGATAGCCGATGGTCGCTTGGCACGGCGACCAGGATCGGGTCGACGCTGACCATCGGGCATCCGGCTCCGATTCGCCCGCAGGAGCTCCATTCGATTCCCACCATTCCATTCAGTCAATCGAATGATAGCATAAAATGTGTCGGCGCAATGCGAGCGTCAACTAAGATACGCTAAATTGGGTATTCTAAAGCAAATGGTAAATGAGGCAACCAAGGAGGAATCACAACATGCGAAAATGGATGCTGCCCGCCGTACTGACCGCCTGCTGCCTGTTCGCCATCCTGCTGACGTTTTTTGCGCTGCGCAATAGCGAGGCGCCTTCGTCCCCGCACGAAGCGGCGCCCTCGGCTACCGCATCCGGCGAGGCTGCGCCGGCAGTCGATGAAGCGGCGGCGATGGCGATCTACAAGAGCAACTGCCTGGCTTGCCACGGCGATCAGCTGCAAGGCGGAATGGGGCCGGCGCTCGACAAGGTCGGCGCGGAGATGTCCGCGGACGCCATTCACAAGCAGATTCTAAACGGCGGCGGCGGCATGCCTGCCTTCAAGGGGACGCTGACCAACGAGCAGATCGACACGCTCACCGCCTGGCTGGCCGCCAAAAAGTAACCTGGACGCTCAAGTAACCTGGACGCTCCAGCGACACGAAAAAAAGCGCGGATCTCCGATATCGGGGACCGCGCTTTTTCGGGTGAATGGCGTCTCACAACATCTGCATTGAAAACCGGTGCCGCGCTCGCAATAGCGATGTGCTGCATTCTCATTTGCCCCAAAATCGGTGCCGTCTGTTCAAGCGTAAAGCTTGAAATAGTCGATGCTGCCGATCTCCTTGCCGTCGGCGCTCTCGAATGTGAGATACAGGTTCTGCGGGCCGGCCGTCGGCGTGATGGCGATCCGCGATGTCGCCCAGCTCTGCGCGCCGCCGGTGGACGTGACGGCGAGCGTGCCGATGACGGCTCCGGCAGGACCGCCGAGCCGCACCTTCACGGTTCCGGTTCGCTCGGACGCAAGCCTGAATTCCATACGGGTCATTCCCGTCAGATTGACGTTGGCGTAGGCGACCCAATCACCGGGCTGCAGAGAGCCGACATACTGGCCCCCGCTTGCCGTGCCGGTCATATTCGTAGTCCCTAGCTGCACATTGTGCTTCTCGGCTTCGATCGTCACGGATGCCGGCGGCGGCGACAGCGACGCGGCAGCTGCGGCATGCAGGTTCTCCAGCCCCGCATGGACAGTTTTCATGACACTCGTCAATTCCTTGTACGGCTGATCCTGCTGGTTGACGAGGCCCGTATTGTAGCTCTCCCCGTCGGGTCTACCCGTCACCGGCTGATCGTAGTAGGAATACCATCCCGACCCGATGAACAACGGATGGCTGGCCTGACTTTCGACGAACGTCTTGAATGCCGTTCCCCTGGCCGCGATGCTGTCCGTCTTGGTCGGTGCGCTGATATAGGATAGTCCGCGTGTCGACATGCCGAACGAATATTCCAGATTCAGCAGCGGTTTGCCGTAGGCTTCGTATCTGGCGATCCACTGATTGTCCTGCGTATAGCTGTCAACGGAGAACGCGTCGACGTACGCCATCGCGCCTTGATCCCAGTCCAGACTCGTCCGCCAGGTGGGGACGATGGCCGAGCCGAGGAACAGGTGGTTCGGGTCGTATTTTTTAATAATGCTGCGAATTGTCGAAAAGTAGGTTTTGGAGGCCAGGCGGATATATTCGGACACGTCGATACCGGGTACGCGGGCGATATCGATCGGTGTATCCTTCAAGGCGCCGAAGGATGCGGCGCTTGTGCCCAGCAGCCGGTTGACTGTGGCGATGTCGTTGTTGTACCTCGGCGCCAGGAAATCCACGAAGGCGCTTTTGGCGGGCGAGCTGGCGTTGAATGTCAAGATTTGCTTCACAATCTCGTCGTTCCAGCCGGCTTCATTGTCGTACGCATAGCCGATCAGCCATTTGCTCGTGCTCGCCGTTTGCAGCTGCGGCTTGAGCGCGCTGTCGATGATCGCTTCGTTCTGCGGATCGAACACGTCGTACGTCCACTGGATTCTTCTTAAATTAGAGGGGTCCTGGAGCACCTGTACGTTCGGGAACGTTACATTTTTCGGTTTCGTCCATTTGCTGAATGCGTTGAAGCCCCAGTCGATGAGCCGCTTTTTGGTCATCTCCTCCCACTTGGCCTCATAGTCGCTGCTGCCGTACTTTCGCATGACGTTCGAGACGACGAAGCTCGTATATAAGACGCCCGCTTCTTGCGTATAGGCCGAGGCATAGACGGTCTTGTCGGGAAGGTCGGCGAATATTTCGCGGGGCGAACCGTCGGATTTTTGCGTCGGCGTCTTATAGCCGGATTCCCACAGGCTGGCTGCATCGATCCCTTTCATGATAAAGGGGTAACCGTCGGGCGTAACGAGCCACCATCTGCCGTCTATTTTCTGCAGGCGGAAATAGCCGGTGCTCTCGAACTTTCCTTTGCTCTTGATCCCGCCGTACGAATCGTACTTGGCCGGATCGAGCGCCACGCCGGCAAGCGCGGTAGACTCCGACGCGTATTCTTGCTGCAATTGCGCGTCCGAGGCCACCTTGCCCGTCCACGTCTCGCTGATCCATTGTCCGTACTTGTCAACCATGAGCGCGTCCTTGGACAGCTCCGCCTTCATCTGCGCAGGAGTGAGTGCCGGACCGGCGCTTAGCTCCTCGGTGCCCGCGCCTTTGTAAATCTCTACCTCTGTGAGCGGGATATGCTGATAGGCTTGGGTTCTTCGGATCTCCAGGATGATAAAGCGTGTCTTCACATTGCTCATCGGCACGGTCACGGCGTAGTTCAGATCGGTTCCCGTCCGGACATGTCTGGAGGCGATATAGTAGCCGAGCGTTCCCTCCGGACGATACTTGACGGTGATGTCCTTGAAGCCCCAGTATATGTTGGGCGAATTCATCACGATACGAAGCCGATCGAGCGGATAATCCTTCAGCAGGTCGATGACGATGCGCACGGTCGAATACGAATTTGCGCCCCCCATCCAGCCGGCATACAGACTCGTTCCGTCGAGCAGTACGCCGTTCTGCGAAGAGACGAGTCCGGTCGTCGTCACCCGGTCGGGCGAGCTGCCGGCGTCCGGCGTGATGCTGTAGTAGTAATTGCCGGTTTTAAGCGGCGCGGGCGCGGCGTCGGCGGCAGCGGCGGGGACGGGAGCTATCGGGGTCATCAGCATGACGAGTATCAACCAGACGATAAACGACTTGAATTTTATTTCCATTATTTTCATCGTGTATCTCCTCCATTTACCATATTTATCGGCAAGCTCCCGGGTGCCGGCCATGATCAAAATATGGATAAAATGAAAGACGCCAACATCTTCGCGGCAAAATGCCGCAAAAACGTTGGCGTTGGCGATGCGAATCGCTCCTGATTATGCGTGGAAGTTGGTGCCGTCGGTCGTCGCGGCGATGATGCCCGCGCGCACGACGAAGTCGCCGAAGTGCTCGCCGCCTTCTCTTTCCTTCGCGTACCGTGCGAGCAGCACCCGCAGCTCGCCGAGGATGTCGTCCTCGCCGATATTTTC
The DNA here is from genome assembly GCF_037963805.1 of Cohnella sp. 56. Lineage (NCBI taxonomy): Bacteria > Bacillati > Bacillota > Bacilli > Caryophanales > Paenibacillaceae > Cohnella > Cohnella sp. 56. The sequence goes on from NZ_JAZDQE010000015.1 coordinate 63,827, forward strand.
CCTGTACATTTTGGACAGGCGGCTGCCGTCGAAGGCGGCGCCCAGGTACAAATTGTATTTGCCCGGCGCCTTGCCGATGAATCCGATCTCGCCGAGCGCGTGACGCGCGCAGCCGTTCGGACAGCCTGTCATGCGGATCGTAATCTCCTCTTGGCGCAAGCCGTTGTCGTCGAGGATGCCCTCGATCTTGTCGATAAGCACGGGCAGATAGCGTTCCGCCTCGGCCATCGCCAGGCCGCAGGTAGGCAGCGCCACACAGGCCATCGAGCTGCGGCGAAGTCCCGAGTACTGCTGGACGTCGGCAAGTCCGTAGCGTCCGAGCAGCTCGGTGATCTCATCCTTTTTCTGCGGCGTGACGTTGGCGATGATCAGGTTCTGATTGGCGGTCAGGCGGATGTCGCCGGTATGAACCTTCGCAATCTCGCGCAGACCGGTCATCAGCTGGAAGCCTTCGAAGTCCGCGATGCGTCCGCCCTGGATGAACATCGTGAAGTGCCACTTGTCTCCGACGCCTTGCACCCAGCCGTACCGGTCGCCGTTTTCGTTGAAGTGATAGGACTTGGCCTCATCCAGCGACCAGCCCAAGCGGTGCTCCAGCTCGCGCTTGACCGTATCGAGCCCGAGCCGGTCGACCGTGTACTTGAAGCGGGCGTTTTTGCGCTGCGAGCGGTTGCCGTAGTCGCGCTGGATCGTGATGATCTTCTCGGCGACGTCGTAGATCTGCTCCGGCTTGCAGAAGCCGATGACCTTGGCCAGCTGCGGATAGGTCTCCTTGTCGCCGTGGCTCATGCCCATGCCGCCGCCGATCGCGACGTTGAAGCCGACGAGCCTGCCCTCCTCCACGATCGCGATGAAGCCCAGATCCTGCGAGAATACGTCGATGTCGTTGGACGGCGGCACGGCGATGCCGATCTTGAACTTGCGCGGCAGGTAGAGCGGGCCGTACATCGGCTCGAGCTCCTCGTCCTGCTCTGGCGTAGAGGCGACCAACTCCTCGTCGAGCCACAATTCGTGATAGGCTCTCGTCCTGGGCAGCAGGTCGTTGCTCAGGCGCTTCGCCCATTCGTATACTTCGGCATGAATGTCGGACTGATACGGGTTCGAGATGCACATGACGTTCCGGTTCACGTCGCCGCAGGCCGCGATCGTATCGAGCAGCGCCTGATGGATCGACTGAATCGTATTTTTCATGTTCCACTTCAAGATGCCGTGCATCTGGAACGTCTGGCGCGTCGTCAGCTTCAGCGTGCCGTTGCCGTACTTGCGGGCCAGCTCGTCCATGACGAGCCATTGCCCCGGCTGTGCGACGCCCCCGGGCATGCGGACGCGGAGCATGAACTGATAGGCGGGCTCCAGCTTTTGCTTTTGCCGTTCGTTGCGCAGGTCCCGGTCGTCCTGCAAGTAGCTGCCGTGGAACTTCATGAGCCGGTTATCGTCGTCCGAGATGCCGGCGCTGAGCGGCTCGAGCATCGAAGCCGCCAACGTGCCGCGCAGATAGTTGCTCTCTTGCTTGATGCGCTCGACATCGCTCGGGGTGCCCCCCGGCGCGGATAAATTCACTTTTGACATGCTGTGCGGTACTCCTCTCCGTCTGCGATCAATATACGTCGCGCTGGTATCGCTTGTTTTTCTTCATCTCAGTGAGGTAAGCTTCGGCCTGATCCAGACTCATGCCGCCTTCGGACGAGATAATCTCCGCCAGCGTCTTGTGCACGTCCCGCGCCATGTTCTTCATGTCGCCGCATACGTAGACGACGGCGCCTTGCTTGAGCCATTCGTACAGCTCCTTGGCATGCTGCGCCATGCGGTGCTGCACGTAGACCTTCTCGTCCGTATCGCGCGAGAATGCGATGTCCATGCGCGTCAGCACGCCGTCCTTGAGCCAGCGCTGCCATTCGGTCTGGTACAGGAAGTCGGTCACGAAGTGCTGATCGCCGAAGAACAGCCACGACGGTCCCGCCGCTCCCGCCTCCTCGCGCTCCTGCATGAACGAGCGGAAGGGTGCGATGCCCGTGCCCGGTCCGACCATGATGATCGGCGTGCCCGGGTCCTCCGGCAGCTTGAAGTGCGTATTGGGCTGCACGTATACGGATACTTTGTCCCCCGGCTGCAGGCGTTCGGCGCAATAGGTGGAGCAGACGCCCTTGCGCTCGCGGCCGTGCGCATCGTAGCGGACCGCTCCGATCGTCAGATGCACCTCGTCGGGATTGGCGCGCTGGGAGCTCGCGATCGAGTACAGCCGCACCGGGATTTTCCGCAGGTTGGATACGACGTCCTGAGCGCTGCCCTGCAGCGGGCCATAATCGCGAATGAAGTCGAGCAGGTCGCGGCCTTTGATGTAAGCCTTGGCGGCCGCTTCGTTGCCCGAAGCCAGCAGCTGCGCGAGATCCGGCTTGGAGGCGAGCGGCGCGAGCTTGTCGAGCAGCGACTTGGTCAAGGTGGTGATGTCGAGATACTCGGTCAGCGCCTCGCGCAGCGGATGCGCCTCTCCCTGCTTGCCGACGGTCACCGTGGCTGCCGGGTCCCACTTCGTCTCTGCCAGCAACAGCTCGACGAGCGTCGGATCGTTGAGCGGATAGACGCCGAGCGCGTCGCCGGGCTGGTATACAAGCCCCGACTCTTCGAGCGACAGCTCGAGATGACGCGTTTCTTTGTTGGAGCCGCGGCCGTTCAGGTTGATGTTGGCCAGCACCTCGGCGGCGAACGGATTCGTGCGGGAATAGACGGATTCGGCTGCGGCTGCCGCTTCGGCCGCCGGTGCGGTCGCACCCTGTACGACAGCGGCTGCCGTCCGGGCGCCCTGCGCTTCCTTCAGGCTGCTCAGTACGCCCTCCACCCACTTGGAAGCCGGCTCTTCATAATCGACGTCGCAGTCGACGCGCGGATAGAATCGGGTGCCGCCGAGCGCCTCCAGCCGCGTGTCGAAGTCCTGGCCGGTCTTGCAGTACCACTCGTACGAGCTGTCGCCGAGCGACAGCACCGAGAACTTCAAGCCTTCGAGGCGCGGAGCCCGCTTGCTGTGAAGGAATTCGTGGAAGGCGATCGCATTGTCCGGCGGCTCGCCCTCTCCGTGCGTGCTGACGACGATGAGCAATTGCTCCACTTTTTTGAGCTGGTTGGTCTTGAAGTCGCTCATCGACGACACGGTGACCTGGAAGCCGTTTTCTTCGAGCTTTTTGGCCGCCTTTTTGGTCAAGCCTTGCGAATTGCCGCTCTGCGAGCCGTACAGAAGCGTGATTTCCTTGCTGGCCGCCGCAGGTGCGCCGGAAGTCTGCGCCTGTGCGCCGGGCGTCCCGGCGCCTGCTGCCGCAGCCGGCACAGCCGCGACGAGATAACCGCTGAGCCAGATTTTCTGCATGTCGGTCAGAGCCGGGAGGAGCCGATTCAGAAGATCGGCCTGCTCTTGATTGAACGGACTGTTGGTTGCCTGCAATTGCAACGTTCTCCACCTCGCGATAGTTCGGATAACGAATGATCGTCCAGGGCGAGCCGAACGTAAGCCTCGTCCCTCAGATGAATGATCCTTTTGAAAACTATACCACACGTATCTCGTCAAGAGCAGTATTGCGCATATAAGGATTTTTGATGGATGCTATAAAAAACGAATGATCGGGCGCAAAAGGCCGATTCAAGCCTTCTATTCACTCCCGGTTCCTTCATATAGTTCGAATAATGCAAAATGCGCGGAGCGAGTGCCGCGTACCGACGGCGAGGGGGCGTTACCGATTCCGTTAATCGTCCGGGCCACCTTCAACGCGACGGGCGCGATCACCTTCACGGGCAACACGCTGGGCCTGAGCCGCTCCGACACGGCCGGCGTGCCGGGTACATTGGACAGCATCGGCGCCTTTGCGACGATCAATGCATCGTCCCAATACGGCAGCTATCCGGCCGGAACGACCAGCAATTATGTGAACAACAGCGCTGCCGCGATCGACGACCGCATCGATCGCAGACGATCGCCTACCGGGTCCGCATCTCGAAGGCGGGCGACGCATTCGCCGACATCACGCTGTTCGATCCTTATCCGCCTGGCACGTCGCTTGTCCCGAATACCGTATTACGCGACGGCGCCCCCAATGTTGTCAGGTTAAGAACCCTGCCGCTCCCCGGCGCGTGGTCTTCATGAATAAATTGTGCTTGGTCTGTTTGTTGAGTATGAACGAGCGAGCCTGGACGACAGGGATGCGGCTACGTTGAAGTTCTTCCCCAAACCGTTCGTGCAACACAGCCTTGAAAGGGGAGATAACTGCCAAACCGCAGTTATTTTCTCCTGCGCCAGGACATCTGGCGGCGATAACTGCATTTATACAGTTAATTTCGAGTCTGAGCCGGATGACGGTCGATTTTCGCGAGATTAACTGTATATTCGCAGCTATCGCTCCGATAAATGCCGCCACCACGGAGATTAACTGTATATTTGCAGTTAACCTGACAACATTGACGGCGCCCCCCTCCCCGGCGCAGATCCCGCAGCCGGCGTCTCCCTCGGCAGCCTCGCTCCGGGCGGCGAAGCCGACGTATCGTTTCAACTGATCCTGACGGCCATTCCCGCTTCGCTGGCGATAGCGAATCTGGCCAGGGCGGTATTCGCCTTCACAACGCCCGAAGGCAGACGCGCCGGCGGCGAAGCGTTGTCCAACGAGGTCACGATACCCGTCAGCGACGTATCGCTGTCCGCGGCGCTGCGCACGCGCTGGAGCCAGACGTTCGCGGGCGATATCGTGCATTATGAGGTCAGCGCGGCGAACGAAGGCGCTCAAGCGGTCGCTGACGCTGCTCTCGACTTGAATATGCCGTCAGGATTGACCTTCCTCGCAGGCAGCGTCACGATCGGCGACATCCGTTCGCCCGGCGCTTCACCGGTTGGCGGCATTCCCGTCGGCGGCATTCCTGCGGGCGGATCGGTATCGGTCGCCTTCGACGCGCAGGTCGGCGACTTGCCGAACGACAGCATCCTGACTTGCGAAGCGGTCGTCCATTATACCGTCGGCGGCGAGCAATTCACCGCGACGACCAATGCGGTCTCCATCGTCGTCGTGAAGCCCGAAGTCGCGCTGACGCTGTCGGCAAGTCCCCTTGTGGCGGCGCCGGGCGACGCGATTGCATATGCGCTGGTCGCTTATAACGCATCGGACTTCGCCGTCGAAGCGACGCTGACGGGCTATCTGCCCGCGGGACTCGCGCCGGCGGGTGGCATCGTCGTCATCGACGGAAGACAGGTTGCGGTCGCGGCTGCGGATGCGAGCATCCCGCTCGGCATCATCGGGCCGGGCGCCCGGGTGTACATCTCCTTCAAGGCGGTCGTGCCTTCGATTGCCGGCGGAGCGGCGCCTTCGCTCTATACGAACGAGGCGAGGCTCGTCTACGTCTTCCGTCTGAACGACGGCCGGGCGGTCGGATCGTCCGTCTTATCGAACAGCGTGTCCGTCCGGATCATCTCTCCCGTGATCCAGGTCGTCGTATCCGCCGATCCGTCAAACGTGTATCCGGGCGAGGGATTCCGGATCCGGGCCGAGGTATCCAATACGGGCAATGCGGCAGCCGATACGATTCTGACGAATCTGCTCCCCGTCGGCGCCCGGTTCGCCGGATACAGCGTACATGTGGACGGCGCGCCGACCGCCATCGTCCTCGACGGCTCCGTCGCGCTCGGCATGCTGAAGCCGGGGGAGCGGCGGCGAATCGAATATCGCTTGACCGTTCCCGAGCATACGGACGAAGAAGTCATCGACGGCGTATTGATCGCCCGGTACCGGTTCGAAGTCGCAGGCAGCCCCCGCGCGGGCGAGTCGCGCTCGAACGCGTATCAGGTGTCGATCCTGAGTCAGGACGAATAGCGGATATAGTCCGACCAGCGGTATCCGGCATGCACTTTTGCGCGGTACAGTCGGGCCGCGCCTGCTCCCCTCGGCTCTCAGGCACTTGTACGCGATACCCTCGAACGTATACCGTCATTTCGCTGCACCTACAGGCAAAGCCCCGGAACATCTGTCCCGGGGCTTCGTTCGATTTTATGCGATTGTTTGAGCTAACGTCCGGTCATCGCCGCACTTTGAAAATTTACTCGCTATCGCCCAGCCATTGAAAATGGAAGCTGCCCGCGCGGTCCACCCGCTCGAACGTATGCGCGCCGAAGTAATCGCGCTGCGCCTGCAGCAGGTTGGCCGGCAGCCGCGCGGTGCGGTAGCTGTCGTAGTAGGCGAGCGCCGAGGCAAATGCGGGCACCGGAATGCCGCGCTGCACGGCGATCGATACGACGCGGCGCCATGCATCCTGATAATTGCGGACGATGCCGCCGAAATATTCGTCGAGCAGCAGGTTGCGCAGCTCGGGATCGCGGTCGTACGCATCCTTGATATTTTGCAGAAAGCCGGCCCGGATGATGCAGCCGCCGCGGAAAATCATGGCGATGCCGCCGTAGTTCAAGTCCCAGCCGTAGGCATCGGACGCCGCGCGCATCTGCGCGAAGCCTTGGGCGTACGATGCGATCTTGCTGGCGAACAGCGCCTGGCGCACGGCCTCGACGAAAACCTTCGGATCGCCTTCGAAGCCCGTCGTCTCGGGCCCGGTCAGCTTCCCGGCGGCGGCGACGCGCTCGTCCTTCATCGCGGACAGGAAGCGCGCGAAGACGGACTCGGTGATGATCGACAGCGGCACGCCCAGATCGAGCGCGCTCTGGCTCGTCCATTTGCCGGTCCCCTTCTGGCCCGCCGAATCGAGGATGACGTCGACCATCGGCTTGCCCGTCTCGGGATCGGTCTTGGAGAAGATGTCGGCCGTAATCTCGATCAGATAGCTGTCCAGCTCGCCCTTGTTCCACTCGGAGAAAATCTCGTGCAGTTCGCCCGCACCGAGTCCGAGCACGTCCTTGAGCAAATGATACGCTTCGCCGATCAGCTGCATATCGCCGTACTCGATGCCGTTGTGCACCATCTTGACATAGTGTCCGGCGCCGTCCGGGCCGATATACGTCGAGCACGGATCGCCGTTCACCTTGGCCGAGATGGCGGTCAGGATCGGCTCGACGAGCGCATAGGCATCCCGCTGACCGCCCGGCATGATCGCCGGACCGAGCAGCGCGCCCTCCTCGCCGCCCGATACGCCCGCGCCGATGAAGCGCAGGCCTCTGGCTTGGAGGTCCTTGTTCCTGCGCTGCGTATCGGGAAAATAAGCGTTGCCGCCGTCGATCAGAATATCGCCTTGCTCCAGATAAGGCACCAGCTGCTCGATCGTATCGTCCGTCGGCTTGCCCGCTTTGACCATGATCAGAATCTTGCGGGGCGTCTCCAGCGATTGTACGAATTCCTCGACGCTGTACGCGCCGACGAAGCTTTTGCCCTTCGCTTCTTCGAGCAGCTCCTTCGTCTTCTCGGGCGACCGGTTGTACACCGCCACGGAGAAGCCTTTGCTCTCAATATTCAAGGCGAGGTTTTTGCCCATGACGGCCAGACCGACCACGCCGATTTGTTGTTTGCTCATTCTTCCCCATCCTCTCCATCTCATGCTCTCTCTGTATTTATATTGGTCGGACGTCGCGGCACCGCTGAACGGCACCGCTGAACGGCACCGCTGAACGGCACCGCTGAACGGCACCGCTCAGAAGCCCGCTTCGCTTACTGAACCGCCTTTTTCCAGTCCGCCGCGAATTTCTCCAGCCCTTGCTCCGTGAGCGGGTGCTTGACGAGCTGCTCGATGACGGAGAACGGAATCGTAGCGATATGCGCCCCTGCCATCGCGACGCGCGTCACATGGTCCGGATGGCGGACCGAAGCGGCGATAATTTGCGAATCGAGCTTGTGGATGCGGAACAGCTCCGCGATCTTCGCGACGAGCAGCACGCCGTCTTCGGAGATGTCGTCGAGGCGGCCGAGGAATGGCGATACGTAGGTTGCGCCGGCCCGGGCTGCGAGCAGCGCCTGGTTGACCGTGAAGATGAGGGTGACGTTCGTCTTGACGCCCTTCTGGGTCAGATAGCGGCAAGCCTCCAGACCAGCCAGCGTCATCGGCAGCTTGATCGTGATGTTTTTGTCGTAATTGTTGATCTTGATCAGCTCGTTCGCCTGGGCGATCATCTCCTCGGCAGTAATCGCATCCGGCGTTACTTCTGCGGATACCGATTCGACCTCGGGCACTTCCTTCAAGATCTCTTCGATGCGATCCTCGAACTTGACGCCTTCCTTGGCGACCAGCGAAGGGTTCGTCGTGACGCCGGACAGGACGCCGACTTGATACGCTTTTTTAATGTCGGACAGGTTGGCCGTATCGATAAAAAATTTCATTTCGCATAACCTCCGGATATGTTTTTGGCGTAACCGCCGAATGAATATACGATACTAATTACCCTTTAGTTGAGCAGTTCCTTGGCGGTGCGCACGACGTTCGCGACGGAGAAGCCGAAGTGCTCCATAACCGCGCCGCCCGCGCCCGAAGCGCCGAACGTGTCGATGGACAGCACCTTACCGCCATTGCCGGCGTAGCGGTCCCAGCCGAGCGAGATGCCGGCTTCGACAGTCACGCGCTTCGTCACCGCATCGGGCAGCACGGACTGCTTGTAGGCAGCCGGCTGTCGGTCGAACAGCTCCCGGCTCGGCATCGCCACGACGCGCACGGAGACGTTCTCTTTCTCCAGCTCCGCCTTGGCGCCGACGGCCAGCGATACTTCCGAGCCGGTCGCGACGAGGATGAGCTCGGGCGACGCGTTCGTCTCGGTCAGCACATACGCGCCTTGCGAGAGCTGGGCCAGATTGCCCTGCGTCTCCCCGTACACCGGAAGGTTCTGACGGCTCAGGACGAGCGCGACCGGTCCCTCCTGCTGCCCGAGAGCATAGGCCCAGGCGCTCGCCGTCTCGTTGGCGTCGGACGGCCGGATGACAGTGAGTCCGGGGATCGTGCGCAGCGCAGCCAGATGTTCGACCGGCTCATGCGTCGGACCGTCCTCGCCGACGGCGATCGAGTCGTGCGTGAAGACGTAGACGACAGGCAGCTTCTGCAGCGCGGCCAGCCGGATCGACGGACGCAGGTAGTCGCTGAATACAAAAAACGTGCTGACGAACGCGTGGACGCCGCCGTGCAGCGCCATGCCGTTGCCGGCCGCGCCCATCGCATGCTCGCGCACGCCGAAGTAGACGTTGCGCCCGGCATAGGACTCGACTGCGAACGTGGCTTCGCCCTTAATTTCCGTCATCGTGGAGTGCGACAGATCCGCGCTGCCGCCGAAGATCGAAGGCACGGACTTCACGTAGTGATTGATCGCTTCGCCGCTCGCGACGCGGGTCGACATCGTCTTGGCGACGTCGAACGACAGGATGTCCGACGCCGCAGCCGAGCCGTCTCCGCGGATCGCGCGGGAGAGCTCCTCGCTCAGCTGCGGATGCGCTTCGCCGTAGGCGGACAGCAGCTTCTGCCAGGCCGTATCCTTCGCCTCGCCGTGCCGCTTCAGCAGCTCGAAGTGCGCGCGCACCTCGTCCGGAATGGTGAACTCTTCTTCATGCTCCCAGCCGTAAGTCTGCTTGGTCGCCTTGGCTTCCTCCAGTCCGAGCGGGTTGCCGTGGACCTTGTTCGTACCGGCGGCCTTGCTGCCGTAGCCGATGATCGTGCGCACCTCGATGATCGTCGGCTGGGCATCGTTCGCCTTCGCCTCCGCGATGGCTGCGGAGATCGCACGCAGATCGTTGCCGTCCTCTACGCGCAGGTAGTGCCAGTTCGCGGATTCGGCGCGCTTTTGCACATTTTCCCCGAAGCTCAGGTTCAGGTCGCCGTCCAGCGAGATGTCGTTGGAATCGTACAGCACGATTAGCTTGCCCAGCTTCATATGTCCGGCCATCGACATCGCCTCGTAGGAGATGCCTTCCATCAGGCAGCCGTCGCCGACGAGCGCATACGTATGATGGTCGACGACCGGGAAGCCGGCCTGATTGAACTTGGCGGCCAGATGGGCCTCGGCCATCGCCATGCCGACCGCCATCGCGACCCCTTGGCCGAGCGGCCCGGTCGTGGCGTCCACGCCGTCCGTGTGCCCGTATTCGGGGTGGCCCGGCGTGCGGCTGTTCAGCTTGCGGAACTGCTTGAGGTCCTCGATCGTCACGTTGTAGCCGGACAGATGCAGCAGGCTGTACAGCAGCGCGGAGCCGTGACCCGCGGACAGGACGAACCGGTCGCGGTTGAACCACTTGGCGTTGGCCGGATTGTGGCTTAGATGCTCGGACCAGAGCGCGTACGCCATCGGCGCGGCGCCCATCGGGAGGCCCGGATGGCCTGAGTTGGCGGCGTTGATGGCGTCGATGGACAAGGTGCGGATCGTATCGACGGACAGCTGATCAATCGTTTTCGTTTGCGTGATAGACATAATCTGCTCCTTCTTCGGTATCGGATTGAGATAGTTGCACGGGCTCGTCGTCGAACCACCAGCGATAGCCGTCCTCCGCCAGCAGCGCATCGGATTCGGCCGGACCGTGGCTGCCTGCCGCATAGCGGCGCAGCGGCACCAGGTTGTCCTCGAACGCGTCGAGCACCGGCTGCACCCACTGCCAGGACAGCTCGACCTCATCCCAGTGCGCGAAGAACGTGGAGTCGCCCTTCAGCGCATCGCCGATCAGATTCTCGTAGGCTTCGGGAGAGTCCGCCGGCGTCGCATGCAGGTCGATATGGATCGGCTTGAAGCCGCCGCCGCTTGCGCCGGGCTCCTTCGTATTGAGCCGGAGCGTGATGCTCTCGCCGGGCCCGATCTCGATGACCAGCAGGTTCGGCGCAGCGCCCTCCTCGGACTGCGCCCAGGCCTGCTTCAGCGGTTCCTTGAACTCGACGACGATGCGGGTCGACTTCTTCGCCATGCGCTTGCCCGTCCGGAGATAGAACGGTACGCCGCGCCAGTCCCCGTTGTCGATGCGAAGTCTGGCCGCCACAAACGTATCGTTGGCCGAATCGGGCCCGATCCCCGGCTCCGCCGTATACGCGGGCACGGACGCGCCGTCGATGCTGCCGGCCCCATACTGCCCGCGGACGAGCTGGGCGGCGACGTCTTCCTTCTGCACAGGCACGAGCGCTTCCATCACTTTTTTCTTTTTGAAGCGGACCTTCTCGGAGCTGCTGTCGTACGGCAGATGAATCGCCGCCATCATGAGCAGCTGCAGCAGGTGATTCTGGAACATGTCGCGGATCGCGCCCACATGATCGTAGTAACCCGCGCGCTCCTCGACGCCGACCGATTCGCTGGCCGTAATCTGCACATTGGCGATATAGCGGTTCGTCCACATCGCCTGAATGACCGGGTTGGCTTGCTGGAGCGATTCGAGCCGCTGCACGACTGGCTTGCCGAGATAATGGTCGATGCGGTAGATCTCATCCTCCGCGAACGATTCGGCCAGCTTGGCATTGAGCGCGCGAGCCGAACGCAGGTCGTGGCCGAACGGCTTCTCGATGACGAGCCGCTTCCAGCCGTCCGCCGATCCGAGCCCGCTGGCGCGGATGTTGTCCGCGATCGGCTCGAAGTGCTCCGGTCCGACGGACAGGTAGAACAGCCGGTTCGGCGGCATGCCGAGCGCTTGCTCGCGAGCTTCGGCGAGCGCCAGCAGGCGGCGATAGTCTTCTTCGCGGCCGATATCGAGCACACTGTAGCTGAACGAAGCCAGGAACCGGTTCAACGACTCGGGGTCGCGCGGCTCGGTTCTGGAAAATTGATACAGCGAACGTTCGACGGCAGCCTGGAACACATCGTCGTTCCATTCGCGTCTGCCCAGACCGATGACGGAGAAGGCTTGCGGCAGCTTGCCCCGGGCATACAGATTATAGAGGGCCGGATAAATCTTGCGCTTGGCCAGATCGCCGGTCGCCCCGAACAATATAAAGGTGGTCGGATCCATTATCCTTTTCCCTCCCCGAGAGCGAGGTGCGCTCTGGTTTCTTTTTCGTAGTTCCACTATAATACGAATGCGAGCTATACAAGTAATTAATATATTTCACAGGAGATATAGACCATGTCTATGGGTAACAATTACGAGCTGTACAAGGTGTTCTATTGGGCGGCCAAAACGGGGAGCTTGTCGCAGGCGGCGAAGGCGCTGTTTTTGACGCAGCCGAGCGTGAGCCACGCGATCAAGCAGCTGGAGGAAAGCTTCGGCGTCGCACTGTTCTATCGCAACTCCAAGGGGGTCGAGCTGACGCAGGAAGGCGCGGTCCTTTTTTCGTATATCGAGCAATCGCAGATTCTGATCACACTGGCCGAGGAGAAGATGGCCGCGCTCAAAAATCTGGACAGCGGCGAGCTGCGGATCGGGGGCAGCGACTCGTTATTCAAGCATTACGTGCTGCCGTATCTGGAGCTGTTCCACAAGCGGTATCCGGGCGTCAAGCTGCATCTCAATCACGGGACGACGCCCGAAGTCATTACGTTTTTAAAGGAAGGCCGGATCGACCTGGGCGTCGTGCGCATGCCGATCGTCGATCCGCAGCTACAGGTGACGGAGAGCTTCCAGCTGCAGGACTGCTTCGTGGCGGGGCCCCGCTATGCCGAGCTGGAGGATCAGGTGCTGTCGCTCGACGCCCTGCTGAAATATCCGATCATTCTGTTCTCCCGCAACAGCCGCGCCCGAATGACGATCGCCGAGCTGTTCCAGAGCTACGGCTATTCGATCAAGCCGGAGATCGAGGTCGGGAGCGTGGACCTGCTCATCGAGTTCGCGCGCAGAGGCCTCGGCATCTCCTATGTAACGCGGGAGTTCGTATCGAAGGAGCTTGAAGACGGCTCGCTGTTCGAGGTGCGGCTCGACGTGCCGCTGCCCCCCTCCCATGTCGGCTTGTTGACGATGCGGAACATGCCGCTCTCGAGCGCGGCGAATGCGTTTATACAGCTGGTCAAGTAGGTGCGTCCGGCAATCGACAACAAAAAGAGCAAGCAGGACGCAGCCCGCATGCTCGTGGAATGACCGTGACTCCCGCTGCGGCTTCCATGCCGCTCGCGGGTGTGGTTAACCTCGTTAAATACCTTGGTTCAGTTCGATAACATTGCCGCCGGGGTCGCGCAGATAAGCGACGCGATGCCCCCATTCCGGCGTATCACGGGGCGGCTGCACGAATTGTACGCCTCTGCTCACAAGCGCTGCATAGACGGCGTCGACATCGTCCACTCTGAATATGAGAGCGACCTGGTCGTTCGCGCTGAACGGCTGCGACGCCGATCGCAGCGTCGCCTGATCGTCCGCCATCGACGGCTCCAGCGCGAAGCTGACGTCTCCCGTGGCGAATTCAGCAAAGGGCGTCGTCTCATCGCCATACCTGACCTCAAGACCGATCTGATCGCGATAAAATAAAAAGCATTCGTGAATATTCGGCACCAACAAGCGAACATGAGACAGCTTCAAATGTATCCCTCCGCGGTCATAGAAGATATGGTCGCGTTCAGTATACCATTCTCGATCTGCCGCCGTTTCTTCCGGCTTGCTAACCTGCGCCGGATCAGAAGGGATAGCGGCCGTGGCCCGGCTGCGGGTATCCGCCGCCGCCCCCGAACGGAGGACGGCGATGGCGACCGTCTCTCGGATCGAAGCCTCGTTCGCCATCCCGGCGATGACCGCCGCGTCCCCTGCCATGATGCCCGAAGCCAGGTCCCCACGGTCCGCGTCCGCCGCGCATATTTTCGAACATTCCGTCGTCTCCGCCATCTTCACCCAGCTGTCGGTCCAGCTCCTCGATCAGCTTGTTCAAATAGGCGCTCAGATTGGATTGCTCCTCTTCGCTAAGGCAATCGAACAGCTTGTTATGGTCCTCCTGCCGCTTCTCCATCTCCTCCGCCGCCTGTGCGCCCGCTTCCGTCAGCTTCACGTTCATCACCCGGCGATCCTCTTCGGATGCAGCGCGCGTGATATACCCGCTGCGTTCCAGCTTGCCGAGCAGCTCGCCAAGCGATTGATTGCGCATATCCAGCAAGTACGACAGCTCCCTTTGCGTAATCTCCGGCTTCATCTTCAGCAGAGACAGCACCCGCCCTTGTCCGCGATGCGGATCGCCCGACCTCGCATGTTCTCTCTGTGCATGATGCTGGTAACGGCGAAGCAGTACGACCAGGCGGAATACTTGCTCCATCAAGCTCGATTGGTTATCATTCATGGCTAATCAGCCTCCTGTTGTATTTGTGAAGGTACCTTCAATTCAGGTGCCTTGTGTTTATAATACAGGTACCTTATCATTATGTCAATGTTCTTTGGAAAATAAAAAACCAGTCCCGCCGTTGGTGCGGCGAGACTGGGCAAGACATAGGTAAATTTGCGACAGCGCGAACAGTCGCATCGCCTCTCGTAGTGCAGGCGATTGGTGCAGCGGTTGTCCGAACCGCCGTATCCCCTCTCGTAGTGCAGGCGATGAGCGCTACGATGGTCCGAACCGCCGTATCGCCTCTCGTAGTGCAGGCGATGAGCGCTACGATGGTCCGAACCGCCGTATCCCCTCTCGTAGTTTAGGCGATTGGTGCTGCAATGGTCCGAACCGCCGTATCCCCTCTCGTAGTTTAGGCGATGGGCGCTACATTAGCCTGCACCGCAGTATCGCCGCTCGTAGTTTAGGCGATGGGCGCTACAGTGGCGTGCACCGCAGCATCGCCTCTCCTAGTGCAGGCGATTGGCGCAGCGGTTGTCCGAACCGCCGTATCCCCTCTCGTAGTGAAGGCGATGAGCGCTACGATGGCCTAAACTGTCGTATCGCCTCTCGTAGTTTAGGCGATTGGCGCTACATTGGCCTGCACCACAGCATCGCCTCTCGTAGTTTAGGCGATTGGCGCAGCGGTGGTCCGAACCGCCGTATCCCCTCTCGTAGTGAAGGCGATGAGCGCTACACTGGCCTGCACCACAGCATCGCCTCTCCTAGTGAAGGCGATGGGCGCTACGATGGCCTAACTGTCGCATCGCCTCTCCTAGTGAAGGCGATGAGCGCTACGATGGCCTAAACTGTCGTATCGCCTCTCGTAGTTTAGGCGATGAGCGCTACATTAGCCTGCACCACAGCATCGCCTCTCGTAGTGCAGGCGATTGGCGCAGCGGTTGTCCGAACCGCCGTATCGCCTCTCATAGTTTAGGCGATGGGCCTCACGATGGCCTGATCCGCCGCATCGGTGCTCCCAGCCGCCGCATCCCTCGGCAGCCGCGAAGGTTACGCTCCGCCTTTCATCGCCTGCTGAAATATTTTTTTCACCTTCGGCGTGACGTACCCGCTGCCGCCGCGTCCGCGTACGTCCTCGACCATGACGGACAGCAGCAGCTTCGGGTCGTTCGCGTCGAAGCCGACGAACCAGCCGTTTTCTTCACCTTCGGCGCCCTTGCTCGCCTTGAGCTCGGCGGTTCCGGTCTTGCCCGCGATCGCCGCCCCCTGAATATAGGCGCCGTGGCCGACGCCCGCCGGGTTCTCGACCGCCTTGACGAGATCCTTCTTCAAGATGTCGGCGGTCTCCTTCGACATCGCACCCGCCTTCCAGACGTTCGGCGTCTCGGCGTCTTCCTCGGTCGTCAGCCGCGGATAAGCGATATCGCCGCCGTTCACGATTGCGGAGAAGGCCAGCGCCACATGAAGCGACGTCATCGTCACCTGGCCTTGGCCGTAGCCAGAGTCGGCGAGCTGAATCTCGCTCTGGATGCCTTTGTTCGACAGCTGCGCCTTGGCCAGCGGATAGTCGATCGGGATCGATTCGCCGATGCCGAACTTCGCCGCTTCCTCGGCGAACCTGTCCTTGCCGAGCGCGAGCGCAGCCTGCGCGAAGTAGATGTTGTCCGAATAGATGAGCGCCTTGGACAGATCGACGGGATTGACAGCATGCACGCGCTTCACGTAGTAGCTCCCCCACGACCCGTCCTTCGTCCATTTGAGCCCGTCGATCGCGACGGCCTTGTCCGGATCGAGCGTCCCCGCGTCGAGTCCGATGGCGGCCGTGACGATCTTGAAGGCAGAGCCCGGTGCATAGCCTTTGGAGAATCGATTCAGGAACGGATGGCGCGGATCCTCGTTCCAGCTCTTGAACTGCTGCGCGCCGATCCCTCTCGCGAAGGCGTTCGGATCGTACGACGGGCTGCTGAGCAGCGCCAGCACCTCGCCGGTTCGCGGCTCGATCGCCGCCGCAGACGCGGCGTCTCCCTTGAGCTCCTCGTAGATCGACTTCTGCAAGGCGGCATCTACGGTCAACTGATAGGTCGTCCCCGGCACGGCTGCCTTTTCCGCCAGCACGGACTTGCGCTGACCGCCCGCGTCATAAATCGCGACGAGCACGCCGTCCGTGCCTCTCAGCTTCTCCTCCAGCACTTGCTCCAGACCCGCTTTGCCGATCGAGTCGCCCGTTTTGTAGCCCTTGTCCTTCAGCCGCGCCAGCTCCTCGGCGTTGATCTCTCCGACGTAGCCGGTCAAGTGGGCGGCGGCTTCGCCGAGCGGGTATACGCGCTGCTGCTTCTGCTGGAACGAGACGCCCGGCACGTCCTGAAATTCATCGATGACCGCTTCGTCAACGATGCCGATCGGCACGAACAGCCCGGGCTTCACCCAGGAAGCGCCCAGTTTGCGATCGATATCGGCCGTGCCGATACCGAGCTTCTCGGCCACGCGCTTCTTTATGCTCGCAGCGTCGTCTCCCAGCTTGCCGGGCACGATGCCGAGCTGCGTCGCCGTACCGTTGACGGCGAGCCCCTCGCCCGTGCGGTCCACAATCTCGCCGCGCTCGCCTGCCATCGTCTGTACGCGTATTTTGTCCCCTTCCTTCATGTCGGGGAAGATCATCGAATCGTTCCAGTCGATGCGCCACTCCGGCTCTTTGCCGTTATCGCCGCTTTCCTCCGATTTGCCGCTTTCCGCCGTGCCGCCATTTTCGGCGCTGCCTGCCGGCGCTCCGCCGTCCAGCGTTTTTCTGGCCGTTCCTTCATGTTGAAACTCGACGGGACCCGCGATCGTCTCCATGCGCACGGTGTACTGAAACTTCTGTACGGCCGGTCCGGCCTTGCCTTGCGCTGCCGAAGCCGATGCCGTTGCCGAAGGCGCAGCCGGCGATACGTCGGCAATCTCAAGCTTGTCCGCGCGTATGCCCTCGTAAATCTTCGCATAGCGATCCGTGAATTGCTCGGCCGTAATCTTGCTCCGGACATCGGGGTTCAAGAGTGCGTACATGCCCGCATAATCGCGCTGCTGCCAAGCCGACAGGTAGGCGCCGATCGCATCTTCGGCCGTCGGCTTCGGCGTCGGCTTGGGTTCCTCCGTCTTGCCGTTATCCTTGCAGCCGCTCAATACGATCAGCAGCAGCAGGACGAGTATCGTCACCTTGCGTGTATTCATAAATTCCGCCTCCCGGCTCGAGATCTTCGCTATGATTCTATTACTGCCATCTATTGCTATCATAGTGAAGTATCTCTTCCCGTTCAATAGCGGCGCGCCGATAGATTGCCGATCAGAATCCGATGCCGCCCAGCGGCTTGACCTTGATGCCCCCGACGCCGGCGATCAACGGCATGCAGCGCCCGATGAGCTCGCGCACGGATTCGTTGCGCAGGGACGCGGCATGCGCCTCCTCGTTCTCCCACAACTCGGTAATCCACAGATCGTCTTCGTTTTCTTCGGAAGCATGAATAATATAGTAGATACAGCCTTCCATTCCGCTCAGCGTATCGTTTGATTCCAGCATCATGCGGGCGAGCGCCTCGCGTTTTCCCGGCTGGGCCGTCAATTTTCCGAACATGGCGTATTTGCTCACTGTGCTCCATCCCCTTCATCAAGATTAGGTTGACGCATCGCGTCATAATGCGCGAGCAGCCGCGCGGATGCTGCCCGCATCCGCTCGACCAGCAGCTCCGACTCGATCTGCAAGGCGGTGCCGTAGGGCATCAGTAAATAAGGAACGTATGTAATCAGCGTCGATCGCGCCAGGCGGAACAGCGCCTGCTCCGGCTGCCGCTCCGCCAGCGCGTGGCCGAACAGCCAATGTCGGCACAGCTCGTCCAGCACCTGCTGCTGCGCCCGGATGCGCACACTCTCCATCGCCTGAGAACCCGATGCGTCGGGCAGCAGCTTGCCCAGCAGATGATCCCTGGCCGAGAACGACGCGGGGCGCTCGAAGCGGCCCTCCGTCGGATGCAGCGCGCGAATGCGATCGATGCGGAAGCTCCGCACCTCCCCGCGATAGCCGCAATGACCGACCGCATACCAACTTCCCTTCCAGTAGACGATACCGTAGGGATCGAACAGCCGGGGAGGCGCGATCTCGCCCCTGCCTTTGTCATAGGTCATCTTCAGCGTCTTCCCTTGGCCGGCCGCCTCCTCCAGCATTTGCAAGTAGGTTTGGTGGACGCCGTCGAGGGGCGGGTAGATGACCGACAGTCCGACGCCGTGACGCTCCAGCGATTCAAGCTGCTTGTCGTTGGCGTAGCGCTTCAGCTTGTCCGTCGCGCGGGCGAGCGCTTCGGAATGCGGATAGCCCGCTTCCTTGGCGAATATCGCGGCGTGAACAAGTCCCTTCTGCTCGTCCTCGTCGAACATGAGCGGCGATTCGGCGAACCGGCCCAGAATGCTGTATCCGCCGTTCGGCCCCGACTCCGCGACGATCGGTACGCCGCTCACGCACAATGAATCGATGCACCGGTAGACGGTGCGCACGTGAATATCGAGCGCCTCCGCCAGCTGCTTCGCCGTCTTGCGCCTGCCTGCGCGCAGCATCCATAGAATCGACAGCATATTGTCTGCTTTGGTCATAGCCGGCCCCGCTTTCTCGAGAGCGTATGCTTCGTCTCCATTGTATGCCATTCTCTCGAGGCAGGCCAATCATTCGAGCGGCGCCATTCCCTGCTCGACCCAGGTCTCATAGGTCGGTCCGTACAATCCGGGCGGACGAAGTCCGGCCTGTCTCATCAGGACGGTCATCTGTCCGCGATGATGGGCTTGATGCATCAGGGAGTACCGCAGCGAATCGCCGTTTTTCCACTGTTCGCCCGCGATCTGCACGGTATCGTCCAGATTGGCGTCGGTCCACTGCGTCTTGAGCGCCTCCAGGAAGCGCTCGCTGGTCCGTCTGTACGCATCGGCAATTCGGGCAGACGACTGTCTGATCTCGGGGGAATCCTCCACCGCTTCGAACGTAAGCCCCAATGTGCGCATGAATTGAAGCGATGAGACCAGATGCCAAGCGATGCCGCCAAGCGTGCGCCGTCCGGCCACGGTCGGCTGCGTCAACGAAGCGTCGTCGATCGTGTCGAGCAAGCCCGAAGTCATTTCCGATTCCCGTTCCCATTCCTTTGCCCACGCGTTAATCATCTCGTGCATGCATATGCCTCCCCTGCGAATAGTTGGTTTCGTTCATGAGTATACGCCACTATGACTGACAGTTGCGGTCAGTGATTTATCATTTGCTGATTGGCAAAAATGAAGCGGCGCAGGATGCAAGCGGGCTGTCGTCCATGTCACGGAGCGCACAAAAAATCCGCGCATTGGCGCGGATTATACCGAAGCTATACCGAAGCTATACCGAAGCTATACCGAAGCTATATCGAAGCTATAAGCTTCGAATCAAGCCTGCTGTACCGACAGCTTCGCGTGAAACACATAGCGGTGAATAAAAAATTCGGCGATGCCGGTAATAAGAGAGACGATCAACAGCTCGCCGGGGCTGATCGTCCAATTCATCGTGGACGCCGCGACCCACAGCACGAGATAAGCCAGAATGATGTCCGATACGGTCGCGATAAAATTGTTCGTAAACCTCAAAATGATCCGATCCCCCAGCATGTATGCAACAATCGTCAGGATGGTTGCGGTCGATGCGGCCCCGATGAACGAGGCGTTGGAGTAATACATGAGCAAGGTGACGGCGATGACGCCGTTTAAGAGCCATTTCAGCACGAACTTCATGAAGGCGCTCCTCTCTGCGGTCCGACCCGCTTGCTTGTCGCCGTTAACTTGCCCCGGGAGACCGGAACGCATTCTCAAAAAAAACACCCCGCTTCGCCGCTTGCAGCGAATAACGGGGGTGTTTGGCTTGGCGAGTTGACGCGCCGCGGAACTTCGGGACGAGGAGTCGGCCTTACAGCCGGATCTCCCGGCCCGACTCTGCAGACTCGTAGATCGCAGTCAGAATCTTGATCATATCGACGCCGTGCTCCGGCAAAAAGATCGGGCTCTCATGTCCGAGCACGCATTCCACGAAGTGACGGATGTTCGCCGTGTGCTGCGGGAGCGCGGATTCCGGGAAGCGAGGCTTTTCATCGACCAGCACGCCTTCGTTTTCGGTGAAAATCTTGAGCTTGTCGTTAATGAGGCTGAAGCCGCCCTCGGTGCCGCGCCATTCGACGAACTTCTGCTCGTCCTCGATGTTCGACGCCCAGCTGAATTCGATCTGCAGCGACGCCCCGTTGTCGAATCGGATGAAGCCGGCGGCCAGATCCTCGACGTCGAACGTGCCCTCCGGAATGTTGCCGGAGGCGTCGGGACGGTCCGCGAACTTGCGGTAGGTCGAGCCGGATACGGTGACAGGCTTCGGATTGCCCGCCGTCCACATCGCCATATCGATCATATGTACGCCCAGATCGATGAGCGGTCCGCCGCCGGACAAGCCCTTCGTCGTGAACCAGCCGCCCCGTCCGGGAATGCCGCGGCGGCGAATCCAGCCGCATCTGCCCATATACAGGTCGCCGAGCTTGCCTTGGCTGCTCAGACGCTTGATGAACTGGGCTTCCTCGCTGAACCGGTTGTTGCGCATCGTCATGAGCAGCTTGCCCGACTCGCGGGCCGCATCCGCCATCTTTTGCGCCTCGGCCGCATTGACCGCATCCGGCTTTTCGCAGAACACATGCTTGCCCTTGCGCAGCGCAGCGATCGCGATCTCGGAGTGATACAGATTCGGCGTGCTGATGCCGACGATGTCGATCGAAGGGTCCGCGATCAGCTCGCGGTAATCGTCGTATACTGTGGCGCCGGGGAATGCGAGCGCGGCCGTCTCCGCCGACGGCCGGTGCGCGTCGCAGAACGCGATCAGCTCGACCTCCTTGTGCGACAGCCACCCGGGGAGATGCGCAAATTTAAAAATGCCGCCAGTACCGATTACACCGACTTTTAACATTGTTAACAATTCTCCTTTTTCGACGATCCGTTTATTTAAAGGTTGTGTTTGCTTCCTTCATTCTAGTCGTATTCCCTGCAAAATTCGATTGCCGATTCGGGTCAATTTATACGTTATTCTATCATTTGCCGCATCACGACAGCAGAAACCGAAGCTGCCGGACATAAGGTCTAAGCTCCGCCTCCGCTTCCAAATATGCGGCCAGCACGGTGACGAGCGTGCGATCGACCGGGTCGGCGTCGCATGCTCCGCGCAGCAGCGCGGCTACCTTCACGAGCTCATGCCGGACGTCGTCCGGCCTGGACGATAGCGTATGAATCTTGTCCTCCATCAGCCCGATCATCTGGCCGACCGTGGCCGCGCGGACGGACGGATCGAAGGCATTCAGGCGGCTGAAGTGCATATGCTTCGCCTCGATGACCGGGGCGGGCGCCGATCGGATCATCTCGCGTATGACGGCGTCGAGCCTGTCCGCGATGAATGCGCCGAGCTCCGGCAGCGGCAGCGCCAGCACCTTCTGCCGGACATAAGCGATGTATACGTTGCGTATGCCCCGGAAGATCGCGACGACATCCCACACATAGGGCTCGATCGGCGGACCGTAAGCTTCGATCAGCATCTCGCCGTACCAGGCATGCAGCGCCGCTTTTTCCTTTTTCCACGCTTCGATGAACCGTTCGTCCTTGACGATCGACGACTCTTCCTTGAAGTCCATCAGCAGGTGGTGGTTGTCCATTGCATAGGTCAGCTGAAACTCGATCTTGCGGCGCAGCTTGTCCTTGCCGGCGAGGCCGAGCCGTGATTCCTCCTGATCCAGCGCGACGGCCCGATCCAGCATCTCCCGATGGCATGCGGCGAATACGGCGGTGAATAAATCCTCTTTGGAATCGAACAATTTATAGATGCTCGCCTTGGCCATGCTGCAGGCTTCGGCGATATCCTGCATGGAGACGGCGCTATAGCCGCGTTTTCTGAACAGCTCGATGGCGGCTTCCAGCACCTTGGTTTTTTTAGGATCTTCCATCGCGATCACCCCCTCCTATCTTGACACGCACCAATAGGTACGTCAACGATATCCATTGACTTGGAAACCAATAAGTTTTATATTGAACTCGTCGGTTTTATTCGATTGCTCATAAGGGAGGATATCCACAATCATGCGAATTGCAGACGGAATTGAGATGTTGGAATTAAACTTGGGGCCGGCGACGCTAAGCCCCGTGATCCTGATCGAGGACGACGCCTGGACGCTGATCGATACGGGCATGCCCGGCTCGGCGCCCGCGCTTCTGGAGCTGGCGAAGCAGGCGGGTATCGGAGATCGGCCGCTGCGCGCCATACTGCTGACGCATCAGGATATCGACCACATCGGAGGACTTCCCGGCATCCTGTCGGCATCGGAGGCGGCGCCGCTCGTATATGCCCATCCGGACGACGAAGGCGCGATCAACGGGACGGCGCCGATGATTAAAATGACGCCGGAGCGCCTGTCGGGCTTCCTGCAGCAGGTGCCGGAGTCCGTGCGGCTACAGTTCGAGGAGACGTTCCTCAGACCGTCCCGTCCGAATGTGAACCGGACCTTCGCCGATGGCGAGCTGCTGCCGATCGGCGGGGGCTTGACTGTCATTCACACGCCCGGGCATACCCCTGGACATGTCAGTCTGTACCATCATGCATCCAAGACGCTGATCCTCGGCGACGCCTCGGTCGCCAGGGACGGCGAGCTGAAGGGTCCGAATCCGCCTGTGACGCCCGATATGGAGCTGGCGCTGGAATCGCTCAAAAAGCTGTCGGAAATCGATATCGCGCAGGCGGTCTGCTATCATGGCGGTCTGGTGCGGGAGGGCGTGCAGGCGCAGCTCGCCAGGCTGTCCGAGCGCTCATGATTCGCTTCTTGTCTACGCTCCTCCTGGCTGCCGCCGGAGGAGCGTTGTTTTCCTTGATTCACTGCCCGCTTCCGTGGCTGCTCGGACCGATGACATTCGCTTTTCTCGGGACGCGCGCCTTCAAGCTCGTCAAGCCGGCATGGCCCGGCGCTACGCGCAACATCGCCATGCTGCTGATCGGGTATTCGTTCGGACTGTCCTTGACGTCCGCAGCGCTGACCGAGATGGGCAAGCAGCTGCCCGCGATGGTGCTCATGACCGTGCTGCTGATGCTCATGTGCGGCTGCGTCGCTTTCCTGCTGTCGAAGCTGACCGGCGAACCGCTGCCGACGATGCTGATGGGCTGCGTGCCCGGCGGATTGTCCCAGATGCTCCTCATGGCGGAGGATACGGAGGGCATCAATCTGACGACCGTGATGTTCATGCAGCTGTCGCGGACGGTGCTCAATCTGCTGGCGGTACCGCTGCTCATCTTCAGTCCGGTATTCGGCGGCCTGCATTCATCCGTCGGGGCGGGGAGCGCCGGAGGCGCTTGGGGAGACCTCCTTCACCATGGAGCGCTGTTCGCCGTCGCCTGCGTCGGCGCCGCCCTGCTCGCACAGAAGGTCCGCATGCCGACCGCCTACTTGCTCGGTCCGATGATCGCGACGGCCGCGCTGCATCTGTCCGGAGTTCACGGCCCTTCTCTGCCGCATCCGCTGCTCAGTATCGCGCAGCTGCTGATCGGCACGTATGTCGGCCTGTTGATCAAGCCGGATCAGTTGAAAAACAAAACGCGAACCCTCGGGCTGGCCATACTGAGCGGATGTACGATTATCGCCGGATCGCTGGGGCTGAGTACTGTGCTGACGCAGCTGCACGCCATATCCGCCGCTACCTCCTTTCTCAGCCTGGCGCCCGGCGGACTCGATCAAATGGGGCTGGTCGCCAGAGAGGTGCATGCCGACCTGGCGATCGTAAGCTGCTATCAGCTGTTCAGAATATGGTTTATTTATTTGGCCGTGACGCCGCTCATGCGCGCCGTGCTGAAGCGGCGAACACGCAGCGCGTCCGCCGAAAAAGCGCTGCATGGCGCATGAGGCGCTCCGGCCCGCGGCGCAAAGAAGCCGTCAGGGATTCGTCTCCCTGACGGCTTCTTTGCCATTCGCGACATGCGATTGCGCTAGCGCCTGCTCTCCGCCTCGCCGCCGCTCAAGTTCCGCAATAGGTTCTGTATGCGCAGCTTGAGGGCGCGGGCGGTGCGGCGTATTCGGCCTGCCCGGACGAGTAGGCATAGGGCTCCCTCAGTGCCTCGAGCAGCCGCTCCATAACGCTGTAATCCCCGCGGCTGACGGCGGCGTCCAGCGCCTCCTCCACGCGATGGTTGCGCGGGATGACCGCGGGATTGCTGCTGCGCATGAGCTGCGCCGCTGCCTCGGCCGCGTCCGGTCCGCTGCCGATTCTCGACTGCCACTGTCCGCGCCACAATGTGAACGCGTCCGATTGGAACAACGGCGAATCGTCCGGCTGGCCGTTCGTCAACGCGGCGAACGCATACGTATAGTCCGCACGATGCGTCTCCAGCAGCTCAAGCCACTGTACGACGAGCGCTTCGTCCTCCGGCGCCTCCCCGCGCATCCCCAGCTTCGCGCGCATGCCGGTCAGCCAATATTCGCGATACAGCTCCGGGAAGACCGCGATGACATCTTCCGCGAGCCGGACCGACTGCTCCGCATCGTCGTGCAGCAGCGGCAGCAGCGTCTCGGCGAATCTCGCCAGATTCCATGCGCCAATCTGCGGCTGCTTGCCGAAGGCGTAGCGCCCGTACGTATCGATCGAGCTGAACACGGTCGCCGGGTCGTATACGTCGAGAAAGGCGCATGGCCCGTAATCGATCGTCTCCCCGCTGACGGCCATATTGTCGGTGTTCATGACGCCGTGCACGAAGCCGACGAGCTGCCACCTCGCAATCAGCGAAGCCTGGCGGCGTACGACCTCGCGCAGCAGCGCCACATAATCGCCGCCGCCGACATCCGGGAAGTGTCTGTCTATCGTATAGTCGGCGAGGAGGCGCACCTGCTCCTCTCCCCCTGCGCCGGCCGCATATTGGTACGTGCCGACGCGAATATGACTCGCGGCCGTGCGCGTCAGCACGGCGCCGGGCAGCTCGTCCTCGCGGTAGACGGGCTGCCCGGTCGTCACGACCGCGAGGCTGCGGGTCGTCGGTATGCCCAGCGCATGCATCGCTTCGCTGATGATATACTCGCGCAGCATCGGTCCGAGCGCCGCCCGGCCGTCGCCGCCGCGCGAATAGGGCGTGCGGCCGGAGCCCTTGAGCTGGATGTCGTGGCGCGAGCCGTCCGGCGCGATCTGCTCGCCGAGCAGCAGCGCCCGGCCGTCGCCGAGCATCGTCAGATGGCCGAACTGATGCCCGGCGTATGCCTGTGCGATCATCGCCGCGCCTTCGGGCGCTGCATTGCCGGCGAGCGCCGCCAGGCCCGCTTCGCCGCGGAGCGCGTCCGGGTTCAAGCCCAGCGCAGCCGCCAAGGGTTCATTGAGGACGGCTAGTGTCGGTGCCTCTACCGGATTCGGAGCGAGCTTCGAATAAAAGAAAGACGGGAGCCGCGCATAGCTGTTGTCGAATTGCCAGCCTGCTTCGGATGAGGACGTTCGCATAGTCATGTTGTCTCCTTTCCGACTCGTCGTTCCTATCAGCGCTTGTCCGCATACGTCAGATGTCTCGCCGCCAGCCTGCCGTCATCGATGGTGAAGATACCGAACGAATACAAAGGCTGTCTTCGCTTGTCGGTCGGAGAGCCCGGATTGAAGACAAGCGTCCCGTCCGGGTCGTGCCGCAGCACCGGAACATGCGAATGCCCGTATACAATCGCACTCAGGCGCTCGCCGGAAAATGCAGCGAGCGCCTGAGCTTCCGTATTCATGCGCCGCGGAGCGCCGTGGCCGTGAACGACGCCGATGCGCAAGCCGCCGAACGTCAGCAGCTCGCGCATGCCGAACCGGCTCGCGATGTCCGGCCCGTCGTTGTTCCCGACGACGCCGTAGACCGGCGCGTACGCGGACAGTTCGTCGTACACGGAGAGGCGCGTCCAATCGCCCGCATGGATGATCGCATCGGCATCCTTGAGCTGCCCGCGGAGCGCAGCCGGCAGGCTTTTGCTCATTTTGGGCATATGCGTATCCGCGACCACCACGATTTTCATCCGCGTCGTCCCCGTTTCGAATCTACTTTCTAATAGATTACCCAGCCGCAGAGCCGTTCATGATTAAAAGGCTTGCGAATGTCGGTGCGAATGCTTTATCGATTATACGACGCCTTGCGCGATCATGGCATTGGCGACTTTTTTGAAGCCGGCGATATTCGCGCCCATCAGCAGATTGCCGGCGTGGCCGTAAGCTTCCGAGGCATCGACGCTTTGACGATAAATATTATTCATAATCGTCTTCAGCTTGGCGTCGACTTCCTCGAACGTCCAGGACAGCCGCATGCTGTTCTGCGACATCTCGAGCGCGGAGACGGCGACGCCTCCGGCATTGGCGGCCTTGGCCGGCCCGAACAATACGCCCGACGAATGGAACACGTCGATCGCCTGCAGCGTGGACGGCATGTTGGCGCCTTCGCCGATCGCCTTGACGCCGTTCTCGACGAGGATGTGTGCAGACTTCTCGTCCAGCTCGTTCTGCGTGGCGCAGGGCAGTGCGATATCGCACTTGATGTTCCAGATATTCTGGCTGCCGGGATGGTACGTCGCTCGCGGATGCTCGGCGACATATTCGCTGATGCGTCTGCGTTCGACTTCCTTCAACCGGCGGACCGTATTGATGTTAATGCCGTCGGGATCGTAAATATAACCGTCCGAATCGCTGCATGCGACGATCGTGGCGCCCAGCTCGGCCGCTTTTTGCATGGCGTAGATCGATACGTTGCCGGAGCCCGACACGACGACGGTCTTGTCCATGAAGCTGTCACCGCGCGCGCCGAGCATTTCCTGTACGAAATAAACGCAGCCGTAGCCGGTCGCTTCCGTACGCGTCAGACTGCCGCCGTAGCCGACGCCCTTGCCCGTGAAGACGCCCGCTTCATTGCCGCGAATGCGCTTGTACTGACCGAACATGTAGCCGATCTCGCGTCCGCCGACGCCGATGTCGCCTGCCGGAACGTCGATATCCGGTCCGATATGACGATACAGCTCGGTGATGAAGCTCTGCGTGAACCGCATGATCTCCAGATCGGATTTTCCTTTGGGATCGAAGTCGGAGCCGCCCTTGCCGCCGCCGATCGGTTGGCCGGTCAGCGCGTTTTTGAAGATTTGCTCGAAGCCGAGGAACTTGATGATGCTTGCATTGACGGAAGGATGGAAGCGCAGTCCACCCTTGTACGGGCCGAGCGCACTGTTGAATTGCACGCGGAACCCGCGATTGACTTGAATCTGATTGCGGTCGTCGACCCACGGTACCCGGAACGTGATCATCCGTTCGGGTTCAGCCATCCGCTCAAGGATGCGCTGTTCTATGTAGTGGGGGTTGGCTGCCAGTACGGGTGCGAGAGAATCGAAGATTTCCTTGACTGCATCCTGGAATTCACGTTCATGCGGGTTGCGCGCGACAACCGCGTCATAGACGGTTTGTACATAGCGTTTGGCGTTCTCCAGGTCCTTGTTCTCAACGGTGTTTGTCGACATTCGATAACTCCTTTGCACTTTTAGACGCTTAATTTGCATTAAAAGGCATTTATTTTTAGTAAATCATAAATGAATAATGCTAACGAATACAAATTATTATTTTTTATTGCGGTCATTTGATTTGTTTATCAACAAAAAAACCTTGCCTCGGAAGAGGCAAGGTTGAAGGTTAGAGCAGCGACTCGCGGAGCGTCGCAGCAGACTTGGGGGACAGATGTCCGAGCGGGATATCGAAGACCGTCTTGGCACCCTTCGCACCCTCGCGGGACAGCTTGGCGGCCGCTCTCGCGTAGGCGATGAGCACGCTGGCCGTGAATTCAGGATTGCTCTCGAGCTTCAGTCCGAACTCGATCAGCTGCTTGGTGTTGTCTCCGGTGACGCCGCTGCGGATGACGAAGCCGCCGTGCGGCATGCCGCTGTGCTCCGCCTTCAGCTGGTCTTCGGAGATGAATTCGACGGTCGTATGGTAATCGGAAAAATAATTAGGCATGGTTTTGATCGTTTGTTCGATCGAAGCCCGGTCGGCGCCTTCCTCGGCCACGACATAGCATACGCGCTCGTGCTTCTCGCTGGTTGCCAGCTCCGGGTTCTCGCCGCTGCGCACGCGCGCGATCGCACTCTCGACCGGAATCGTGTACTGAACGCCGGCCTTGACGCCCGGTACGCGGCGGATCGCGTCGGAGTGGCCCTGGCTCACGCCCTTGCCCCAGAATGTATAATCCCGGCCCTGCGGCAGGATCGCCTCGGCGAGCAGTCTGTTCATGGAGAACAGACCCGGATCCCAGCCGGTCGAGATTACGCTGACGGTTCCCGCCTGCTGCGCGACGCGGTCCACGGCTTCGAAAAACGCCGGAATTTTCGCATGCGTATCGAAGCTGTCCACCGTGTTGAACATGGCGGCGACCATCGGGGTCTGCTCCGGAAGGTCGGTAGCCGAGCCTCCGCACAAAATCATGACGTCGATCTCGCCCTTGTAGCGTTCGAGATTGGCGATCGGCTCGAATTTCAAGTTGACATCGGCTCCCGCCGCATTAACGTCCCGCCGGGTGAATACCGCGACCAGTTCCATATCTTCGTTTTGTGCGACTGCCTTATGTACGCCGCGTCCCAAATTCCCGAATCCGACAATTCCGACTTTAATTTTCGATGACATTCGGCACCCTCCACAAATTCATTTCAAACCAGTATACCTCACATCCCATGTTACTTGCAAAAAAAATGTTCGGTGCTATGATAAGGTTTAAGATCCCGGTCGGGATCTATTTTGCTATAGGGAGGAATTGGCATGATCAGACCTATCAACGCTGTTGCGAGCGCGCGGTCAAGCTTGGGAGGTGAGATCTACTATGAGCCGTAGTGCGATCTCCCCTTACTGGCGCGAGCGGCTGATCCGGCAGCTCGTCTATCTGGACGAGAATAAATACGATCTTGAGAAAAGCTGGATCGCGGAGCCGTCTATGGAGAAAAACGAGTGGATATCGTTCATTCGCAAATACGAGGAAAGAATCGAGAGTCTCGTCGCCGGCGAATATCGGGACGGCATCGATTCATGCGTGTATATCGGTTCGCGCGTGCGGGTTCGCTTCGACGAGGACGGCGACCAGGAGCTGTTCACCGTCGTATTTCCCGAAGAGGTCCGCTTGGAGCACAATTGCATTTCTTTTATGTCGCCGCTTGGCATGGGACTCGTCTTCGCCAGGCAAAATGAAACTGTATTGATCCGATCGCCCCAGGGTACGTACACCGTAACGATTCTGGAGCACCAACACGAGGAGGAGCATCACATTGATCCAGGTTAAAGAATTTCTCGACACGGAGTATTCGCTCGCCGAAAAAAGAGCCAACGAGTTTCTCGCCAGCCTGGAGGAGAAGGATGTCATCAACGTGATGTACGGCTCCTTCAGCAAGACGCAGTCCCAAGGCATCGTCCATCAGAGAGCCTCGATCCTCATCGTGTACAGGAAGGCCTAGTCTTCGCACAAGCAAAGAGAGGGCGCCGATTGCCGCCCTCTCCATCTGCCCCGTTTCCACGTATTACTGCGACAACCCTCCGCAAGACTTCCAATGACTCCAAAATTGCGACATCATCCCGTTTAACACTGTAGCTATCGGCTCATCCATCCGCCGCCGCTTCGCGGCCCGACAGCCGTGTTGCCAGGACAAGCCGCCGGGCGAGCCCGGGCAAGCGGGCTGCGGCCGCAAGCGCGAGCCGGGCCAGCGCCGGATGGGCGGAGACGCGCTGCAGCAGGCGCCCCCACCTTAGCGGCCTGGCGAATTCGGCCCGAACCGCATGCGCATAATCGGCTTCCCAGGCCGCCATCGTCAGCTCGCCCTTCAAGTAGCGGTCAGCCGACGCCGCACACAGCTGCGCGGCGCGCAGCGCCATCGACATACCGTCCCCGCAGAGCGGCGGGATCGTCACGCAGGCGTCGCCGACGAGCGGGACGCCGTCCCAGGCGACAGGCTTGCCGTACAGCCGCACAGGCGCGACCGCAGCTTGCGAATCGGCTATAGGTACCGCGCCGGCCAGTCGCCGGGATAATGCGGGACAACGCGTCAGAGCCAGTTCCAGCCAGCCCTGCACGGTCGTCGGCGCCGTCCCGCAGGTGCGTCTGTCGATCAGCGCCGCTGCGTTGACGATGCCGTCCCCGGCCGGAGACAATCCCAGATAGCCGCCTGCGAAAAAGTACAGCTCCACCTCGTCCGAGACGGTGCAGCCCGTGAAGTGAGACTTGACGCCCATGTAAGGCGAAGTCTCCCGCTTCGGCCGGCCGGCTCCGGCGAGCCCGGGAATGCGGCCGTTGCCGCCCCAGGCGCCGATGACCGCATGTGCGCGTACAAGCTCCGTCCTGCCGTCCCGCTTGAGGCCGAGCGCGAAGTGCTGCGGCCCCCGACGGAGCGCCGTGACGCTCGTCCCGGTGGCCACCTCGGCGCCGGCGCTGCGGACTTGCTCGTGCAGTGTCTCGTCCAGCGCATACCGGCTGAGCCCCCAGGCGGTCCCCGGCAGCGGCACGCGGACCGGCTCGGCGCCGTACGCGGTCAATCGCGCGGCGCGCACGACCGCAGGCCGCAGCGCCTCGATGCGATGCGCCAGGCCGAGCTCATTCAGCATGCCCATCGCCTCCGGCGACAGAAACTCGCCGCAAACCTTATGTCTCGGGAATGCGCGTCTGTCGATCAGCGCTACCCGCCAGCCGCGATCCGCGAGCGCCTTGGCAAGGCTGCTGCCCGCGATGCCCGCGCCTATGACCGCGACATCGACCTCTCTGCTCGCGATCAAGCGCTCCGGCGGTGTGAAGTCCTGGCCTTCGAGACTGCTCATGCCGGTGCCGTCTTCGGGATCGTGACGACATAGCGGAACAACGGTCTCCAGCTGTAGTTGATCTCGGACGCGCGCAGCCGCTCTCCGAGCCGCTCCCAATCCGCCGCGCGGAAGCCTTTGGCGACGGACAGCGGCCCGTCGTTCAGAATATAGCGGTTGCTCGAGATGATCCGCGTCGCGAGCCAGACGGCCGCCCATGGCAGCCAGTGCCGGTGGATGTCCTGGATCACGACACCGAGGCGCGCGGCGTGCAGCATCGCTCCCGCGACAGCGGGCAGCTCATCGTCGTCGAAGTGATGGACGAACTGAGAAGCGGTCACGATGTCCGCCGCTTGCCCGCCGAGCTCGAACAGGTCGCGGCAGACGACGCCGACCCGGGGCTCGGCCGCGAAGTATGCGCTGGCTTCGGCGCAGGCCTCCTTCGTCCGGTCGGCCAGCGTGATGGCCAGCGCGATGCCCTCTGCGTCGGCCCAGCGCAGCAGCGCCCTATTGACGTCGCCGGAGCCCGCGCCGATGTCGAGGATCGTCAGCCGCCGCGGCTTGCCGGCCCGCTCCCACAGCCGGACGACGCCATACAGCGTCCGGCCGGATGCGGCGAACAGTCGGTTCAGCCTTCGCAGATGCCGCAGCGCCTCGCGCAGCTCGGCTCCGCCCTGCGCGAGGTCGTCCATCAGCTCGGGGGCCGTCGCGCGCGATCGGAACGGGCTATACATGCGATTCCTGCCATGCGGGAGACCCCGCTGCGCAAGAGACTGTGCACATGCTGCCTGCCGCAGGCGCCGCACAGCGGCGGAGGCATACGTCGGACCCGGCGCATGCGGCGGCTGTGCTGGTGACTGCCCCGCTGTCCGTCCCGCTGTCTGCCCCGCTGTCTGTCTTCACGGCTGTTGCAGGCGCTGCATCGACCTTCGACGACGCTCCCGCCACACGCGGCGCATAGGCGATCGGGAGTATCTCGCAGGACAGGCCCGGACCGAACGCCAGACACAGCCCCGCCTTCCTCTCGCTCTCGCCGCGCATCGATTCCCGGATCGCGTCGAGTACGAACAGCAGCGTCGCGGAGGACATATTGCCATAGTCGCGAAGGACGCCGCGGCTGTAGCGGGTATGCGCCTCCTTCAGCCCGAGCTCCGTCTCCAGCGCGTCGATGATGCCTTTGCCGCCCGGATGGATCGCCCAGATATCCGGCAGCGACGCGCTGCCGGACAGCAGCGGCCTAAGCCGGTCCGGGACATATTGACCGATTAGTGCGGAGATCCGTGCGGACAGGTACAGGTCGAAGCCGTGATTGCCGACCTCCCACACCATCTCCTCCGCACAGTCGGGCAGCAGCGTGCTGACGGGACGGCCCAGCTCGAACCGGTCGCCGCCGTTCGCGCCGGCAGCTCCGATGACGCATGCAGAGGCGCCGTCTCCAAAAAAAGACGCGCCGAACAGCGCCTCGCGCTCCGCCGAAGGCTGAATATGCAGCGTGCACAGCTCGACGCACACGACGAGCGCGACGGCTTCAGGCTGCCCGTGCACGATATCGCGGGCCATCCCGATCGCCTTCAGGCCCGCCGCACAGCCGAGGAAAGTCAGCGGAATGCGGTTCACCGACGGCGACAGTCCCAGCCGCTTGGTCAATTCGGTGTCCAATCCGGGCAGAAACTGGCCCGTACAGCTCACGGTCAGCAGATGCGTGATGTCGGCGGCTGCGCGTCCGGCGTCCTCGAGAGCATGGAGCGCTGCACGTTGCGAGAGCGGGACCGCAGCCTGCTTGTACGTGGACATGCGCTCCGCAGTCGTCGGCACCTGCAGGCCGGACAGCTGGGCGAAGTATCGGTTGCGATCGGCCGGCTCGAGCAGATCGGGCTCGCAAGTATAACGCGTATGTACGCCGCACTGCTTGAAGATGCGCTTCGCCCAGCGGCCTGCGTCCGGCGTATCGCGCAGCGCCTCGGCCAGCCGCAACGCCGTGTCCGTCTGATCCAGCTTGTACTCCGGCACGGCCGTACCCAGACCGAGCAGCGCGATCGTCGGTTCGGTCATCGGCATCAGGTCCACCTCCTTCTATGCCTCGGATGAGACAGGTTCTCGGCTAACTTTATTCCGGGAGCGGGGCGAATATGAACCTTCGTTTCTGAAAAAAACGCAGCAAAAAGAAACCGCCAAGGAAAATCCCCCTGACGGTTGTTCCATATCGCATATCGCATACTGCATACCGCAAACGGCCCCGCTCCTGCAGCCGTGTTTTCCTCGCTTGCAGCACCACCCGGCGCCCGCGCCCCACCTGTAACGGTGTTTTTCTCGCTTACAGCGCGGCCCCGCTCCTGCAGCCGCGTTTTTCTCGCTTGCAGCACCACCCGGCGCACTCGCCACACCTGTGACGGTGTTTTTCTCGCTTACAGCGCAGCCCCGCTCCTGTAGCCGTGTTTTCCTCGCTTGCAGCACCACCCGGCGCCCGCGCCCCACCTGTAACGGCACTTTTCCCGCTTACAGCGCAGCCCCGCTCCTGCAGCCGCGTTTTTCTCGCTTGCAGCACCACCCGGCGCACTCGCCCCACCTGTAACGGTGTTTTTCTCGCTTACAGCGCAGCCCCGCTCCTGTAGCCGCGTTTTTCTCGCTTGCAGCACCACCCGGCGCACTCGCCCCACCTGTAACGGTGTTTTTCCCGCTTACAGCGCAGCCCCGCTCCTGTAGCCGCGTTTTCCTCGCTTGCAGCACCACCCGGCGCACTCGCCCCACCTGTAACGGCACTTTTCCCGCTTACAGCGCAGCGAGCGGGCGAGCGCCCCCTCCGGAGACGAACACATATGTGTCAGCGGTTCAACGTGTAGACGAGCACCGCCACGATCGCGACTACGCACACAACGTAAATCCAGCTCAGATTCGCCCATTTTCTCCCCGTCTGCTGGGAATAGCGCGAGTTTTCTTCCTTGTTGCTTTTGGATTGTCCGATTGCGATAGTAGCGACGAAGCCCGCAGCCATCACGATCACGACCAGCACGATCAATAAAGTCATTCGATTCATTCTCCATTTATGTACAGCGAATTCAATCATTTTATCAGATAGCGGTAGTTTGGGGGAACTTGTTTTTTGTCGGGACCTCGCTTGTGCTCGAACCTGACTAGCTCGGGCTGCATCATCGACGATAGCCGGAATGTGAATGAATCTTCGCCCACCCCGATATGCGGCCCGATCGCAGGATAGGCGTCGAGCTTCAGCACAAACGCATAGCTGCGGAATCCGTACACGCGGTCGATACGATTTACATTTACAAAATAAGGATAAAGCTGAGGCGGCTCGTACAGAAGATCGGCATACGCTTCGGCCAGCTTCTCGGTCATCCGGGGCAGCAGGAGCAGCGTCAGCATATCCTGGAGCTGCAGCTCCAGAGAGTCTTCGCGAATGGGCGGTTTGCCCGAATTGCTACCATCGGCCTGTCCCGTCAACAGAGACGCTGTCAACAGCAGTATGGCGATGTTCATCTTGCGCTCACTCCGTTTGCAGCTTTGACTTTTAAACTATCCAAATGCCGTATAATTATAAGCTCGCGGAAATGCGCCGGGCGCCCCGGTTCGTTCAACCGCGCCGCGCCTCTCGCTCGCCATCCCCCCTCGACACACTATAAAAAAAGAAGCCGCCCCTTGCGAGGCAGCTCCCGGTTTTTGTCCTACAGATGCTCCAAATACAGCACGACCATGCTCTTCGTCGGCACGGTATAGCTCGAGATCGCCGACGTGCCCGATACGTTCGTCGTCGTCACGGTGATCGGCCGGCTGCTCTCGGTATCCGTCGAGGTCAGGTCGTCCGCCGTGAGCACCGTTTTTTTGACCAGCTTGTAGCTGCCGCCGTCGAACGACAGGCTGAGCGGCCGCTCGGTATCGGGGCTGCGGTTGATGAGCACGAGGTTCAGTCCCCCGCCTGCGGTCGTCATCGCATTGACCGTGAGCGTCGACGAGGCGTCGGCCGGATTCGTCAGATCGCCGCTGATGTCCGTACGGACGACATTCGTGCCCAGCGCGGCTCCCTCGACTCTCAGCATGTCGCGCAGTCCGGTCGCGTACAGCGTGCCGCCGCTTGATTTGTTCAGCACGCCCCAGGTGCCGCCGGCCAGCACGTGCAGCGACATGAGCGCCACCTCGGGCCGCTTGTACATGCGGTTGATGAATTCGGCTACGCCCAGCGAGCCGTTCAGGTCATGCGTCCTGTAGGCGTACGTCGCATAGTTGGCAGGCTCCCCGTCGCCGATCGGCCAGACGCCGTGCTCGGAGATGTACACCTGGATGTGATGCGCCGGATTCACATTGGCCGGGCTGCTCTCCCAGGCGGCGATGTCGTCGCGCAGCGCGTTCAGATATTTCTCGATCTCGCTGGGCGGCAGGCCGTAATAATACGGATGGAACGTGATGTAGTCGATATCGTTGCCGATCTCCTGCAGCACCGTATTGTGCCAGTCGCGCCAGTTGCCCGTCGGTCCGCCATACTTGGCGCCCCATGGCCCCGTGACTGCGAGCGCCGCGAACTTCGCGTCAGGATCGACCCGCTTGACTTCGCGGATGATGTCCTTGCTCTTCTGGATGTAGGTCGCGATCGGGAAACGGGAACTGCTGTCCAGCTCGTTGCCCAGCTCGTATGTCGCGACCTGGACCGGGTCCGGGTGGCCGTAGTCGATGCGCTTCTGCGCCCAGTTCGTGCCGCCGTTCGGATCGTGCGTGCCGTCGCCGGTCAGGAATTCGGCCAGATCGGCCTGGTCGGCCGCCGTCTCCTTGAGCATGTTGAACGTCCACGTGATCTTGCGGTTGGCGTCCAGCGTCTTGGTCGAATTCAGCCACTCCATAATGCCGTAGCGCTGAATGCCGGTGTTGCCGCCGTAGACGCTCGGGAACGCATTGCGCTCATTGGCATCGCCCAGCGTGTACTTCCAGCGCATGGCCATGGAGTCGGTGCCGGCGACGCGCATGAGTCCGGCCGGGACGTCCTGCATCAGGTCGTAAAAGGACTGCTTGACGTTAAACGATGTGTTCGATTCGAGCAGTATATCCTGCGAGGACAGCCAGTCGGTGTTGTAGCCGAGCAGCTGGTTGGTGACCGCCCGGATCGTCTGACTCTCGTGGACGCTCAGGCTGGCGTTCAGGCTCGCAGGCTTGCCCGTCGTGAACGTCACGGTCGGTCCTCCGATCGTCCAGCGTCCGCCGGCGTCGCCCGCTTCGATGCGGAACGTGTAGGCGGTGTTGTATTGCAGGCCCGTCAGCGCATAGGATGTGACGGCGCCGGTCGTGACCGTGACCGTGCCGGCGGCGCTCGTGCCCGTCAGTTTGTACTGCGTCACGGCCGCATCGTCCGTCGCGCCGCTCCAGGCCAGCGTCGCGCCTCCGCTCGCGATGCTGCCGGAGACGACATGAAGCTCGGAGCCGGTCGACCAGATCGGGTCCTGGGCGGATGAGGTGACGATCGTAGCGGTCAGATCGGGCGACGCATAGTTGCCGCTGGCATCCTTGGCCCGGACGACGATCACGTTCGTCGACCCGGATGCGAGTCCGGTCAGCGCGATATTCGTAGTTGCCTGAACGCTCTGCGTCGTCCCGTTCACCTTCACTTCATAGGAGACGTCGCTCACATTGTCCGTCGCCGCGGGCCAGCTCAGCTTCAGCGTGCTCGTACCCTTGGCATCGGTACGGAGCGCAGCCCCCGCAGGCCATGCCGGCGCCACGCTCTCCGGCTGGAACTGAAGGCTGGCCGTCGCCGACTTGTTGCCGTATGTCGCCTTCAGCGTCACGGCGCCTCCGGTCGCGGCCCCCGTGTAGACGAGCTTGCCGCCCGTGACGGTCGCACTGCCCGCCGTCACCTCCCAGACGATGGGCGCCCCCTGCGGGATATTGCCGGACAATCCGCCGCCGAACGAAGCGCCTACCGTCATCTGGTCGGCCAGGGATACCTTCTGCCCGACCGTGTACGTGGTGCTGCCCGGCGTCAAGGTAATCGAGGTCGGCGCACGCGAGATATAGAAGTCGTCGACGTACAGCGTGCCGGACACGGTGCCGGTGCCGAGCTTCCGCCGCTCGACGAGCACGCGCACCTCGTACACGTTGGGGCTGACGGTGAACGTCCCCTTGTACTCCGTCCAGTCCTGCGTCGCCGGCAGCGAAGAGGCGACCTGGGTGATGACCGGGTACTGCTGGCCGGTGATGAATTGCTGCAGCGATACGTTCGGCTTGGCGCTCGGAGACGTATTCTGATCCGTCAATTGATCCGTCTTGATCCAGAAGTCGTAAAAATACGTATCTCCCGGATTGACCGGCAAGTATTGATCGTAACCGAGAAACGCGTCGGCGCCCGTAAAAGCAAACTTGAAGCTGCCCGAGCCGCCGTGCTTGACCTGGGAGTCGATGACTACAGGGATGGAGCCGCTGTTGCGGTTCCAGCTGCCGTCATAGTCCATCCCGCCGTTGATCTGCATCGGCGCGGCCGGCGAGAGGGTCGTGACGACCGTGGACGGTCCGTCGGTCGACGTGCCGGCGGCCGATACGGCTTCGATCTTGTAAGTATACGATGTCGAAGGCGTCAAGCCGTTCAACAGCGCGAACGTGCGGGTGTTCGGCGCCGTCGACACCTGCGTGCCGTCCTGATAGATTTTGTACTGCGTGACGCCTGCGTCGGGATCGGCCGCCGTCCAGTTGAGGACGACGCCCGCATCGGTCCTGCCGGCGGACAGCCATTTTTCTACCGTCCAGACGCTCGTGACCGTCGGCGCCGACAGCTCCTTGGCGGGACCGTTCGTGCTCCATTGATTCGCCTGGTCTCCGGCTTCGATCTTGATCCGGTAGGATTCGCCCGGCGTGACGGTCAGGTCCGCCGAAGCCGTCTGCACGGTCTGCTCCGCGCGACCGTTGACGTATACTTTGTACTGCGTCACGGCGATGTTGTCCGTCGCGCCCGTCCAGGTCAAATGCAGCGTCGAAGGCGTCGGATAGGTCTCAGTGACCGCGCCCGCCGTCCAGCTCGGTGCCGTACTGTCGGAAGGGTTGAACGTGACATTCACCGTCGCCTCCCTGCCCAGGTAGGAGGCTTTGAGCGTCACTTGCCCGCCGTAGGCCGTGCCGGTATATGCGACCTGCCCGCCGCTGATCGTCGCCGAGCCGCTCGCGACGCTCCACTCCAGATGCGGGTCGCTCGCCGCTATGGCCGTCGGGCTGCCGCCATAGACGGCGGCGGCGGAGATCGTCGACAGGTCCAGCGTCCCCGGCGCCGTCCCGCTGCCCGACGGTGTCAGCGTGAGCGAATCGGGCTGCTTGGCGAGGAAGGCATCGTCATAATAGACGGAGCCCGCCACCGAGCCTGCCGTATTGAAGCGGCCGATCAGGAACAAGAGCTTGTTCGCGTTCGCCGGCGTGGCGAACGAGCCGCTGAGCTTGGTCCAGTCCTGATTGGCCGAGCCGTATTGGATGCCGCCCGGCTGCGAGATGAACGTATTGTTGTTGTAGGCCGAGATCTTCATGCCCGGGTAATACGTGCTCGGTTGACCCGCCGGTGTGATGCTGTCGGTTTTCATCCATACTTCGAAGTAGTAGTTCGTGCCCGGCGTGACGGCGGGCGTCACATTGTTGAAGTACTGCAGTTCGGCGTTGCCCGAGAAGGTTGCTTTGAACGCGTAGTTGCCGCTGCGCTTGACGGCGGATTGCACGGATACGGACGAATAGTTGTTGTTGAAAAAGCCCCAATTGTACCAGTTGCCGCTCTCGAAGCCCGGATCGACGAGCAAATTGTCGTTGGGCGCCGTCGCATGCGCGACATGCCGTCCGAGCGGCGACAGCAGCGATACGAGCATAGCGAGTACGATGAATGCCGACCAGCGCTTGTCCATCGTCCTTCGGTTCAACATCATGATTCACCTCTCCCTTTCGATTGGCATTGCTCCTTGCCTGGCTCGGATCGCCGTCGCTCGCGGTTCCTCCCGGCGCACGATCCGCCTTGCGCTGCCTCTGGCGCGTTTACCGCCTCCTTTTGACATTCCGATTTTGGAATCGCTTTCAGTATAGGAGGCGCGACACGATAATTTATAGAAGACTT
Organism: Cohnella sp. 56; assembly: GCF_037963805.1. Lineage (NCBI taxonomy): Bacteria > Bacillati > Bacillota > Bacilli > Caryophanales > Paenibacillaceae > Cohnella > Cohnella sp. 56. Next base: position 102,831 of record NZ_JAZDQE010000015.1, read on the forward strand.
TTTTGCTGTCGTTGCTTTATTTTGGTTTCTTTACACCCGCTCGGAAAAAAGCTAGAATGTGTTTTCGGAAATAAAGCGGAAGGCAGTGAAGAGTTAATGAAGCGGAATTTCAGAAGGCTGGCGGGCGCGGCAATTGCGCTGTATTCGCTGCTCATTTTTTACTTTATGTTTTTGGCATTCAACAGGTCGAGTCACGCCGGCGACACGTCCGGCTACACCTTCATGCTCGTGCCGGAAAAAGTGCCGCTGCGTTTTCCCGAGCCGACGTTTTTCTGGCTGTTCGATTTCGGCAATATCGCGGCGTTCATTCCCTTCGGCATCGTCATTCCGCTGCTGTTCAGGCTGTCGTATGCGCGCTTCATTGCGTTGTTCCTGGTGGCGATCGCCGCGCTGGAGACGATTCAGGCGCTCACGTACCTGGGATCGTTCGATGTGGACGACATCATCTCCAATACAATCGGCGCCTCGATCGGCTATGCCGTCTACCGGGTCAGCCGCTCTGCCGGACCCCGGATGCGCCGGCTGGCGGCATCGGGCTTGTGCGCGATCGCGCTGCTGGCGGGCGTAGTGCTTGTATCTGAAGGATTCGATGCGTTTTTTAAAAAAAGTGAAGGCCCGTTCCAGCCCTTGAACGCGCCGCTCGAGCTCAATGCTCCATCCGCCGGCACCCTGCCCGCCCTTACCGTCGACGGCAAGCCCATCAAGCCGCAGATCAACGCGTACGCCAGCGACAAAGGCAGCACCTTCACCTTCAAGCTGGGGCATCTCAAAAACGTGAACTTTTACGCGAACTACGCCATTCCGGATCAGACGGCGCATAATGGGCATTTGTCCATCTACGCGGACGGCGAGCAGGTTCTCGATTATAGCGATGAATACGAAGCCCGTACCGAATCGATCCTGATCCCCTTCGGCAAGATCGACGAGCTTCGTATCGTGATCGAGGGAGATGCGGTGCTGTGGGACGTCGGATATCGCCGCATGAAGCATTGGTGGGAATGACCGGTCGGGAAAATGCCGCGAAAAATAGCAAGGCTGTCGAGACGCGCTCGACAGCCTTTTTGGATGCGGATCGTTATGCGTTCCATGCGCGAACGGCGACACTTCGCGTATCGTTGACGGCGACGGTGCGCGTCTCTCCGGCGTCCAGCCAGAAGAAGTTGTCTTCGCAAAGCAAATGCGCCGGCCGTTCGGGCACGAGAGCTTCGTCGGCATCGCGGTAAAGCTCGACGCCGACTGCCGGCAGCGGCCCGGCATTGTGCACGGTCGCCGCGCCCTCTGCGTCCAACTCCATCGTCAGCGATGTGCGCGGCAGACGCGTCAATACGCCCTGCCGCCCATCGAAGTTGATCCAGTAGAACGTGCGGTGCAGCAGCCCGTCCGCATCCGCGAGCTCGGACACGACGAGCAGCGGCGCTTCGCCGTCCGTCCTGCCCGCAAGCGCGATGCTGCCGACCTGAAGCACCCGGTCGACCGCGCCCTCGCCTTCGAACGTATCGCGCGATAGGAGGTCCAGCCGGGGGCCGAACACACGCACGGTCGCCCGCCATGTCCCGCCGAGGCGGCCGCTGTCGTCGAATACGTATACCGGCGCCGTCTGCGATTGCTCCGGACTGTTGAGCTTGGAGAAGACGACGCTCGCCATGACCGGCGCGAACGCGTCCTGCGTGAAGTAATGCGACAGCTTGGGCGCGCCGTACCAGTCCACCGTCGCCCAGGATACGCCGATATATACGTCGTTCAGCTTGTAGGTGATGACGCCGATCTCATGCGGCCAGCGGCTGCGCGCCTGCTCGATCTTGTGCCTGAGCGATGTGACCTGGGCGAGCTGCGTGCCCAGGACGAACGCCTCCATCCCGTCACAGCGGACGAACGAATCCGCGTATTCGGTCAGTATCCGGCAGTCGTCCCGCGTATCGAACGCCGGCAGGTGGCGATAGAAGCTGCGTCCCTGCTCCTGCGGCCAGCATGCCATCTCCTCCGGCGGCATGAACCGGCGCACGGACGCGATGTTCGGCGCGGAGGCGAGTCCGAACTCGCCGATCAGCACGGTGTCGAGATTGGCGTAATAATCGAAGCTGTACGACGGCGTCCAGCCTTTCCAGACGATATGGCTGTGCATGCTGCCGCCCCAAGGATCGGTCAGATGAAAAGGACGGGTGCCGTCTAGCTCCACGGCGAGCCGGCCCATCATGTCCAGCACGGGACTGTCGAGCCCTTGGCCGATCTCGTTGCCCCCGGCCCACATGACGAGTGACGGATGGCTGCGCAGCCGCAGCGTATTGAGCCGGACCGTCTCCTCCAGCACGTCCGCCGGCTGCTGATCGTGGCTGCCCCAGCAGGTCGGCCACTCCTGCATGACCATTAGTCCCTTGCGGTCGCATAAATCGTAGAAGTCGTCGGTCTCGGGCATGCCGCCGCCCCAGGCCCGCAGCAGCTGCACATGCTGCGCGGCCGCCAGGCTCAGGAAGTGGTCGTACCGCTCCCGGGAGAAATCCATGAGCGCGTCCATCGTGCACCAGCCGGTCCCCTTGGCGAACATCGGCCTGCCGTTCACGATAAAGGTCCAGTTGTACGCATCCGGCCGCTCGCCGCCGGGCAGCGGGCCCATCTCGACGGACCGGATGCCGAACGTCGTCTCCCGCCGGTCCGGCAGTCCGCCGCCGTCTGGCGCGAATGCAAGCGCGAGTCGGTACAGCGGCTGCTCGCCCATGTCGACCGGCCACCACAGCCGCGGCTGCGGAACCTCGGCCTCCAGCCGCAGGCCGCAGCCGCTCGTGGCGGCGTCGACGGCAAGCTCGAAGGCGAGCGTATCGCCCGCGAAGTTGTCCGGCGCGATCGTGCCGGTCAGCGTGCCGGACCATCCGGCCGAGCGGCTGCCGAAGTCGAGCGCGATGTCGATCAGACCGCGGGCGGCGCGCTCCGCGCTCGCGACGGCGACGAACGGGCGTCCGATCGACACGGCCGGCTCGGCCTCGATGCGCACGGCGCGCCAGATGCCGACGGCAGGCAGGTCGACATAGTGCCAGCCGTAGCTGCAGTTGAACACGACGGACGAATGCCAGGCCGTCCATTCGTTGCCGAGCGGCGCGGGCAGCACCTTCACGACCAGCTCGTTGCCCGTCTCCCGGAGTGCGCCCGCCGCATAGCGCGGGCCGCCGAAGGCGCCGTTGTGGCTGCCGAGCTTGGCGCCGTTGAGCCACACCTCGCAGCCGGGCGAGACGCCGTCGAACGTCAGCGTCGCCGGCCATCCGGCGGCCGCCCAGCCGGGCGCGTCGAACATGCGGCGGTGCCACCAGGTACGGTGGCTGAACGCTTTGGCCGCGGACGCATTGTCGCCGTAGGACGGATCGGCCAACAGACCGGCCTCTGCAAGCGCCGTGTGAATGCTGCCCGGCACGCGCGCCGGGATCGCGTCCGCCCATGCGCCGGACAGGCGCGTCGCCGGGTCGCCATCCTGCGCCAGCTCCCAGGCGCCGTCCAGCACGATCGCAGGCGGGGCCTCGGCCAGCGCAAACGCCGCTTCGGCCGTCCTTAGCTCGACTTGACGCGCAGGCCGATCGAACGGCGACGGCCCCGGCGCGAACCGCCGGCGCTCGACAGCATCCAGGCTAACCGGAGACTGCCGATGATTAACGCCATTAACATCAGAGGTCCGCTGCATGCTCATCCGCCCTTATACCAACGAATAAATCCAATAGTAGAATTCATTCCAGGTGCGCGACTCGCCTTCCTGGACGTATTCGATGCGGATGCCCAGGTCGGTCTTGCCTGCCGTGTACTTGGCCGGAATCTCGAACTCGTCCTCGAGCCACCGCTTGTAAGGATTGCGATCCGCGAAGTACCAGCTCCGCTCCTCGACGCGGACGCCGTCGACGTAGACGTTCGCCCTTTGCCGCCCCGTGATCTGATCCGATCGTCTGCGCAGCCTGACGCCGATGTTGCCCGGCTCGACCGCGACCCTGAATTCGGAATGTCCGTTGAATTCGTTGCCCCGGTCGCGGAGCGTCGATCGCGCGCCGTCCTCGAAGCCGCTCTCCAGCTCGTAGCTGCCGGTGCCGCCCCTCATGCTGTATTCGTGATACGTCTCCGAATCGTGATTGCCGACGTCGATCTCGTCCGTCAGCACCATGCCCGGCGCATCGACGCCGTAATAAAACAAAATGCCGGAATGTCTGAGGTACTGATTGTTCGCGCCTCCGGCCTCGATGCCGAAGACGAGCTCGCTGCGGAACGGATAAAAGTCGCCCGCGCACAGCCGCACCATCGACCAAGGACTGTCCGTCAGCCCGTCGTAGGCGCTCGACGGATTGACCTCTGGCGGCGTCGGGAAGCCCCAGCCGTAGCAAACGTAGCTCTCCGAGCCGTCGCTCTCGACCTGCGGTGTCCGGATGCCGTCGATATGGACGCGAACGTCGCCTTCGCAGCTGATGATGCCTTCCCGCCAGGCATGCGCCGTGACGATCGCCGCGACCATATGGCCTTTGCCTTCGATATGTCCGATGATGCTGTCCGCCAGATGCGTGGCTCGGGAGGCGCGGTAGCCGGACGTCCGGAAGTAGCCTGTGCCGCCTTCGGGATAGAGCGCATTGTTCGCATCGGTGTGCCGAATCTCCCACCGAGGCAGCCGGGCGCTCCGCTTGCCCTTGTTGACCAGCTCGACGCGTGCGCTCCGCCAATACGGCATCGGGAAATAATTGTACAGGACGCCGTCCGCCCGCGTACCGTGCGACAGTACGCCGATGTTGTTGTACCCGAGCTCGTTGCCGAAAAAGGCGCCGAGCGGACTGTCGACGTCAGGTGCGGCATGGCCGTCCCAGGTGGCCCTGATCCATATGTCGTGAAGCCAGTCCGGCCTGCCGCCGCCGTCGTCTCCGTCCGGCGCGTCGGCCAGGATGGAGACGATGCTGCCTGGGCCCGTGACGTCGAGGAGCAGCTTCGCCTCGCCCGGCGCGAGCGTCAGATCCCGGACAACCGCAGCCTCCGCAGCGACCTGCGGCTTCGGGTCCTCGCCGACGCGATGCCAGATGTCGAGTACCCGCTCGAGCGATTCCTGGCCGGTATAGGTCCGAACGCCGTCCGCCGTCGCATACGAATGATAGTTGACATGCCCCCAGCCGCCGTCGCCTTTTTCGAACCCTTTAAGCTGCAAATCCGTCGTGATCCTGCATGAGCGCGCATACGGCATCGGCACGAAGCTGCGCACGACGCGGATCGGTCCGCGTCCGCTATCTTCGGGACCCATGTAGGCATCCGCAAGCGGCGTCACGAACGGATGCTTGTGTCCGAACTCCGAATGCCTGATCGTAAATCGCGGCTCGCGCTCGCCGTCGAAGTAAAAGCGGAAGGTCGGTTCGGGACTGTCCGGGTACCGGTGCTGAACGAAATTGTAAATGCAGCCGGGACCGTCGACGTCGAAGATGACGTATTCCTGCCCGTCCTTGTAAAGCATCCAATCCCAGTCCCAGTTGAAGCCTTTCTTGTCGATGCTGCCTTCATAATGCACCTGCACGCCGTCTCTCAGCAGGGGCAGCAGGTCGAATCGCTCCAGATTCGCCAGCCCGATGGGCGGATGCGTCGTATTCGTCAATGGGAAAACCTCCGAGATTCGTAAAATAGCGGGTGTTAAGCCGTAAGAGCGATCCAACGAGAGCGACGCGAGATTACTTGTACAGTGGACCGTATGCCGCGCAGGCGCGGAAGTCCGCTCCCTCGGGGTCCTTCGTGCCGAACGCGCTCCAGGCGCTCGGGCGGAAGAGTCGCTTCGCGTCGATGTTGTGCATGTTGACCGGGATGCGAAGCATGCTCGCGAGCGTGATCAGGTCTTCGCCGATATGGCCGAAGCTGACGACGCAGTGGTTCGAGCCCCAATGCTCCATCACCGTATAGGCATCGTCGAACACGGGATCGCCGGGCACCAGATTCGGCGCGAACCAGGTCGTCGGCCAGGTCGGCGTCGTGCGCGCGTCCAGCGCTTCGTGCACGTCCGCGGGCAGGTCGATCGTATAGCCCTCCGCGAGCTGCAGCACCGGACCGACGCCCTCGACGAGATTGATGCGCGCCATCGTGACCGGCATATCCCCGCGCGTCAGGAAGTCGGTCGAATGTCCGCCGCCCGCGAACTGGTCCATGTACGTCGGCCGCCAGGAGGTCGCCGCGAGGCAGCGGTCGGCATCCTCCTCTGTGATCTCCCAATGCGGCTTTATCGCCGGCACGCCGTCCCGCGACATCTCGCCGGTGCCGTCGAGCGCAGCCGGCCCCGAGTTGATCAGATGCAGCACGCCGCCGGCCGCGCGGCCCTCGAGCCGATGACCCGTCACGCGCGCTACCGCCTCCGGACTCCAGTAGGCGCGCACGTCCGCGAAGATCTGGGCCGTGTTCGTCAGGTAATGCTGGAAAAGCATCGTCACGGCGTTCAGATTGTCGTTCTCCGTGGCGACGATATATGGCTCGCGGATGCCGTTCCAATCGAAGGAGCTGTTCAGCACCGCCTCCAGGAAGTCAGCGCTCGGATGATGATCCGTCCATTCCCGCTGCCCCTGGAAGCCGGAAGCGATCGCATTGTAGCCGTACGCCTCCTCCTCGTAGCCCTTTTCCGCCAGCTTCGGGTTGCCGATCATCAGGTCGCGGACGATCAGCGCCATTTTGACGACCGTCTCCCAATTGCGCGCCTTGCGGTCGTCCGGCAGCATCAATGCCTCGGGATTCGGATCGTCTCCGACGACGCATTTGTCCCGCACCCACGCCAGCGCCCTGCCGAGCTCCTCCTCGTCATAGATGCCGCGGTCGATGCGCCGGCTGACCTCGGTCATGTCGACGTAGGCGTTCTTCATGCCGAGGTACCGCTGATAGAACGAATCGTCGACGATGCAGCCGGCGATGCCCATCGACACCGAGCCGATGGACAGGTACGACCTGCCGCGCAGCAGCGCCGCGGCAAGTCCTGCGCGGGCGAACCGCAGCAGCTTCGCAGCCGCATCCTCGGGGATCGTCCGCTCGCCGATATCCTGAATATGCCGCCCGTAGATCTTGAATACCGGCAGCCCCTTCTGGTTGTGCGCCGCGTGCAGCGCGCCCATGTATACCGCGCCCGGCCGCTCGGTGCCGTTGAAGCCCCATACCGCATGCGGCAGCTGCGGGTTCGTCTCCATCGTCTCAAGCGGATAGCACCAGCCCGAGGCCACGGTCAGGATGACGCCGACGTTCGCCTTGGCGAACCGGTCGGCGCAGGCCGCCGCTTCCTTGAGACCGGAGATGCAGGTCTTGTTCACGACGCAGACGACCGGCGAGCCGTCCGGATACCGCAGCGTCCCGGACAGCAGCCGCGCGGCCGCATGCGCCAGCTCCATCGTCATGTCTTTTGTTGCCGCCTTCACCAGCTTGCGGCGATCGATGATCGGACGGATGCCGATCGTCGGGAAGCCGCTCTCGTATCGGTGGGCCAGATCCGCCATTTGTGTTCGCTCCTATGCGTCAGAGATCATGCCTGCCGTCAGGCCAGGCCGTATTGCTTCATCTTGCCTTGGATGAACCGGACGCCCTCCTCGACGAGCGCGTCTCCGCTCGGCGCGAGCTGCCGCCATACCCAGGTGTTCATGTTGTCGGTCACGTCGACGAACGACTCCAGCGCGGCGTAGCCGGTGTAGCCGATCTCCGCGAGCGCGCGGAAGATGTCGTCCCAGTCCACCAGACCCGTACCCGGGATGCCGCGGTCGTTTTCGCACAGATGATAATGAATGAGCTCGGCGCCCGCCGCCTTCGTAGCCGCGTAGAAGCTCTTCTCCTCGATGTTCATGTGATACGTATCGAGATGCAGCTTGATGTTCGGCTCGCCGATCATCTCCTTGAGCCGCAGCGCCTGTGCGCATGTGTTGACGAGATTCGATTCGTAGCGGTTGACCGGCTCCAGACCGATCTGAACCCCGTGCTCCCGCGCATAGACGGCCGCTTCGCGCAGTCCCTCTGCCGCCCAGTCCCATTCCTGCTCGTCGGGCCTTGCATTCGCGTCCTTGACATGCTGCGAGTAGACGACGCCGGACAGATTCGTCTTGCCGATGGCCGCGGTCGCCGCGACGCAGTCCTTCAAGTAGGCGATGCCGCTCGCGCGAACGGCCGGATCGGGACTCGTAATATCCGTGCCCCGCAGCAGCACCGTCGACGTCACGGCGTCGAGTCCCGCGTCCGCGAGCCGCCGCTTCACGGCGGGCGCATCGAACGTATCCAGCGTCATGAGCGGGATCTCGATGAAGTCGAGGCCGAGCCCCTTGACGCGGTCGATCAGGCCGAGCGTCTCGTTGCTCCACTGGGAGCACCAGGCATAAGCGTGAATGCCGAGCTTCATGATACGGTCACCTCCAGTTGTTCGATCAGATTGCGGGACGCGATGAGCCCCATGTTGCTGACGGCGCCTCGCGTCGATGCCGCGCAGTGCGAGCCCGCGATCAGATTGTCCAGGGCGAGCAGCTCGGGATTGTCCGGCGGCTCCTGCTCGAACACGTCGATGCCCGCTCCCCAGATCCGTCCCTCGCGCAGCGCCTCCAGCAGCGCCGCTTCGTCGATCAATCCGCCGCGAGCCGTGTTCACCAGCACCGCGGTCGGCCTCATGAGCGCGAACCGCTCGCGGCCGATCATGCCCTTCGTCTTGGCGTCGAGCGGCAGATGCAGGCTGACGAAGTCGGCTTCGCCGAGCAGCTCGTCGACCGTGTCCCTGTATGAGATGCCGAGCGCGGCCGCGCCCGCCTCGTCGCGCAGCAGATCGTAGGCGATCACCTGCATGCCGAAGCCGGCCGCCCTGCGGGCGACGGCTCTGCCGATGGCGCCGAGGCCGAGCAGTCCGAGCGTCTTGCCGTGAATGTCGATCGCGGCCTCGGCCTTCCATACGCCCTCGCGGCAGGCCCGGTCGATGACGTTGACCCGGCGGGCGACGGCCATCATCAGGGCGAACGCGAAGTCGGCGACGGCTTCCGTGTTGGAGCCGGCCGCGAGCGTGACCTTGATCCCGCGCTCCTCGGCGTACGCTACATCGATATTGTCCGTGCCGACGCCGTACTTGGAGATGACCTTGAGCCTCGGCGCCGCCTCGAGCACTTCGCGGTCGAGCGGATCGACCCCCACGATGATGCCGTCGGCGTCGGCCAGCAGCGTCTTCATCTCGTCCCTGGTCAGAATTCTGCCGTAGGGATTGTAGACGACGTCGTACCCGCGCGCCTCCAGCAGCGCGCCCGGCGCCGGGTCCGTCTTGCCGAACGACCGCGGCGTCACCACTATTTTTTTGTCGCTTCCCATCGCCTGGCCTCCTTTGCGCGGCATACGCTTTTTATTGCCACTTCGGATTGTCGAGCACGATCGGCAGCCCGTCCTGCTCGACGACGATCTTGCGATAGCCCTTCGTCTCGATCGTGCCGTAGTCGTGCCCGGCGTCCGCGCGGAATACGTAGAACGTGATCAGCGGCTCATGTCCCGTGTTGATGCTCCGGTGCGCATAGCGTCCCGGCACATAGACGGCCCGGCCCGGCTCGAACGGCTGAACGTCCCAGTCGCCCTCCGGGTTTTCCATAAGCATCAGCCCCTTGCCGCCGATGCAGTAGTACACCTCCGCCGTATCGAGGATCGTATGGAAGTGGCCTTTGGTCATGTAGTACTCGCTGCCGACCTTGCCCGGATACAGGATACTCGTGCCGAACGCCAGGTTCCCGTCGGACTCCGGAATGCCGAGCTCGTGGAATTCGTAGACGAGCGGATCGCCGCCGTCCGCGAGCAAGCGCCCGAATGCGGCGTCGTCCGCATACATGCCCTTCATTTTCGACAAATGCCGTTTGAGAGACGGCGCCGCGTCGGACAATCCGTTGTTCAGGCTGAAGTACAGGTTGAAGGGCGCCAGCGGGTTTTGCAGCGCGGCATCCGGCCCGTTCTTTTTCGTCATCGTTCTCTTTCCCCTCCCGGCTGCCCTATCGGCGCAGCTCCATCGCGATTTTCTCGAGCCGGTCGAACGTCTCGCCCTCGATCGGTACATGGAACACTTCGGAGATGACCTGCGTCCAGCCGTGGATGAAGTAGATCCAGCCATCCTCCACATGCAGCCGCCGGGCCTCCTGCTGACGGATCGCCTGATGCATGAAGTCGAGCTCGCCGCGGTAGTTAAGCTCCCAGACGAGCCCCTCGTGCGGGAATACCGCATCGTCCGTGAGCGGCGAGCCGGGCCGGTCCTTGCCGAGGCCCGTGGCGTTGACGACGAGCGAACCCGCGGGCAGCCCGGCGAGCACCGCGTCGTTGTCCTCTGGCGCCGGACAGAGCCTGTATTCGAACTTCACGGGCGTATCGATGCGGCCGAGCAGCTCGCGTGCCGAGGCGAGCCGCTGCGGGCTGCGGTTGGTGAGCACGATCGTATGCGGCACGTCGCCGCCGCGCTCGGGGGCGGTCAGATAGCTGGAGATGGCGAGTGCGCTGCCGCCTGCGCCCATGATCAGCGCATGGCCGCCGGTACGCTGCCAGTGGCCGGCCGGGACGAACGCCTCCAGCGACAGCCCGCTCGAGATCGGGTCCTTGGCATGCCCCGCGAGCTGTCCGCCAGCCTTCGAGATCGAGGAGATCTCCTCGAACGTCTCGGCATAAGGGTCGAGCGTATCGAACAGGTCCCCGGCGGCGTTGTACAGATCGATCTTGTGCGTCGTGACGAGCGCGCCGAGGGACAGCGGGTCCTCCTTGATGAATCGGACGCAATCCCGGTATGCCTCCGGCTGCGCGTGTATGGCGATGTCGATGCCGACGATCTTCGGCCCTCCGAGGCCGAGCGCCTGCGCCCATAGGGGGAACAGCTTCATGATGGACGATTGTCCGGTCGTGACGCCGATGAAGTACATCGTCGGCGATGCCGCGCTTGCGGGCAGCTTCATGGAAAATGTGGCTCCTCTCCAAGACGCGCGGGCTTGTATGCCTGCTGACGTCGGTTTTGGCGATGAAAAAGGGAGTTTATTGGTTGAAAGGGTTGGCTAGCCTTGTGTACCCAGCGTCGCGTAGAGCGTCTGCAATCCGTGCAGCGTCGTGCGATACCTGCCGGCGGCGGCGACGTATTGCCCGTGCCGGGCTTCGTCCGGCTCCAGGGACGCGCCGAGCGCCGCGAACGAATCCGCAGTCGCCGCCAGATCGGGATAAAGCCCCGTGCCGCGGCCTGCGACGAGCGCCGCGCCGACGAGCGCCGTCTCCTCCATGCGGAGCGGACGGTACGGAATGCCGAGCGCGTCGGCCTTGATCTGATTGAACAGCGTGCTGCGCGCCCCGCCGCCCGTCACATGGACCGCGTCGTACGCTCCCTTGCCGGCGAGACTCTCCAGCGTGTCCAGATAATGCTTGTATTCGTAGGCGACCGACTCCAGAATCGCCCTGTACAGATGACCGCGCTCATGCGACCAGGCCAGCCCGGTCCAGCTCCCGCGCAGCTCGGGCGTATTCGGACAGACGCGTCCGCCGAAGTGCGGCACGAAAACAAGGCCGTCGCTGCCCGGGGCGACCGAGGCCGCCAGCGCGTTCAATTCATCGTAGTCCGCGCCCGCGAGCCGCTTGTACCAGGCCAGACATTGCCCGCCGCCGTTGATATAGGCGAGCGGCGTCCACAGCCCGGGCAGTACGGAGCGGGCATAGATGAGCGTCCTGCCTGTCGTGTCGGGCCGATAGACGTCCGTGCAGCAGGACAATACCGACGCGGTGCCCGCCACGTCGAACAGCCGGCCGGGCTTCACGATGCCGGCGCCCAGCGCGGCCGCCGCGGTATCGCCGCAGCCGGCGACGATCGGCGTTCCCGCCGGCAGCCCGGCCGCTTGGGCGTACGTGGCGTCCAGCCCGCCGACGATATCCCACGGGCGGACGATGGCCGGCATCTTGGCGGCGTCGATCCCGAAGGCGCGCAGCAGCTCCTCCGACCATACGCCCGCGTTCGCGTCCGCGAAGCCGGTGAAGTGCAGATGCGTATGATCGACGAACGCTTCGTCGGCGCGTAGCCCGGCCAGCCTCCCGGCGACATAGGCGCTCGGCACCAGGAACTTGGCGATCCGCCTGTACGTCTCGGGCCGCTCCCGGCGCCACCAGATAATCTTGGGGCCGTGGGCATAGGTGACCGGGCAGCCGGTCAAGCCGATGTAGGCTTCCTCGCCCCAATCCCGGATGATCGGCATCGCGGATTCGCAGCGGCTGTCGAGCCACGAATCGTAGGGGGTGACCGCATGCCATTGCTCGTCGATGCCGAGCAGGCCGGCCATCTGACCGTCGATGCCGATCGAGGCCACGCGCTCCGGCGGTACCCCCGAGCGGTCGATCGCCGACCGGATCGCGCTCACGACCGATTCGAACATCTCGTCCGGGTCCTGCTCGACCCGGCCCGCGGCAGGCCGGATCAGGTTCGACGGTACGAACGACGTCGCGCACAGCCCGGCGTCCTCGGTGACGACCGCCGCCTTCGTGCCCTGCGTGCCGATATCGACCGCGATGATGTACGCCTTTTCCTTGCCGTCATTGCCGTCTCTGCTCTGCACGCGGCGCACCTCCTATTCGAAAACGATCAGCGTCTTGATGCCCTGCGAGCTGCCGGCATAGGCCAGCGCCTCATCGAAGCGGTCGATGCCGTAGCGCGCGGACACGAGCTTGCCGACATCGAGGATGCCGCTCGCGATGAACTGCAGCGTCTTGCGGAAATGATAGTTGTTCGCCTTCGTGCTGCCCGTGACGACCAACTGCTTGTAATGAATCAGGTTCGTATCGAGCGCGACATGCCGGGCGTCCTTGGGCAATCCGCCGAAAAAATTGATCCGGCCGTTCATGGCGGCCACCTCTACCGCAACCTGCTGGGCTTCGGGAGATGGATTGGCGGTCACGACGACGTCGGCGCCTCTGCCGCCCGTCAGCTCCAGCATCCGCTCCTTCAGCCCGTCCGCGGGCACCGCGATGAACGTAGGATCGATCTCGCGTCCGAGCGCGAGCCGGCCGGACGAGCGGTTGCTCAGGAACACGCGGCCTGCGCCCGACATCTTGGCGAGCGATGCGTACATGAGGCCGATCGGGCCGGCGCCGATGATCAGCACGTCGTCCCCGGCGCGGATCGGGCATTGCGCGATGCCGTTGTACACGCAGGACAGCGGTTCGTTGACCGCCGCCTGGTCGAACGAGACGTGATCCGGCAGCAGGGCGACATTGCCGAAGCGCAGCGCCTGCTCGGGGATGCGCACGAACTCGGCGAAGGCGCCGTCCGACTGCACGCCGAGCGCTTCGTAATTCGCGCACAGATGCTGATCGCCGCGGATACATTCGCCGCAGACGCCGCAGCCGATATTGGGCGCGACGGCGACGCGCATCCCCGGACGGTAGCCGCTGACGAGATCGCCGACCTCGGCGATCTCGCCGCTCAGTTCGTGCCCGAGCGTCCGCGGCGTCTCGGGCGAGATGCCCGGATAGCCGCCGCGGATCATCCGCATGTCCGTGCCGCAGATGCCCGCGCTGCGGACGCGTACGAGAATCTCCCGCTCGGAGATGACCGGCTTCGGCACTTCGCATACGCGAATGTCCCCGGGGCCGTACAGTCTGGCCGCTAGCATACTTTGACCTCCTCCTTAGAGCTTGACCGGCGCGCCGGTCCTGATCGAGGCGTTGCCCGCCTCGACGACGCGGACGGCCATCTTGCCGTCGTGTCCCGTCACCCGGGGCGGGCGGCCTTCGAGGATCGCGGCGACGAAGTCGGTATCCTCGGCCAGATAGGCATCCTTGAACAGCGAGCGCCAGCTATTCATGAAGGGGCGGCGGAGCAGCCGGTCCGGGCCTGCGACGATCGTCGTCTTTTCATGTGTCTGGCCGAGGAAGATGACGCCCTCCGTGCCCAGTATCTCGACGCGGCTGTCGTAGCCGTAGCGGACCGCCAGCGCGCCGTCGATGCTCGCCTGCCTGCCGTTCGCGAAGCGGGCCGCGAGCGTCACGTTATCGTAGAAGTCGGGATACTCGGCCGCGATATGCCGGCTGCGGTAGTTGCCGCCGATCGCGTACACCTCCGACACTTCGGCGCCTGCGAACCAGCGGATCGTATCGATGTCGTGGCTGTTGACCTCTGCGAGCGGACCGTTGCTTTTCGCCAGGTCGTACATCCACGGCATCGGCTCGCTCGGCCCCCGCGTGAGCGACTTCACGAGCACGACCTCGCCGATAGCCCCGTCGTCGATCGCCCGCTTCGCTTCGGTGAAGCTCTCGTCGAAGCGCCGCATGAACGCGACCTGCAGCGTGACGTTCGCCGCCTCGCACGCGGCGATCATCTCCTCGCATTCGCGCTCGTTCATCGCCATCGGCTTCTCGCAGAGCACATGCTTGCCGGCGCGGGCGGCGGCCACGACGATCTCGCGGTGATAGATCGTCGGCGTCACGACCACGACCGCATGAATGCCGTCGTCCTCCAGCGCCTGCTTGTAGTCGGTATAATATCGCTCGACCTCAAGCGCCTGCGCAGCCTTCTCCGCCGCCTCGCGGTTCGGATCGACGATGGCCGCCAGTCTGGCATGCGGCACGTTTCTGCGGAAGTTGGCGGCATGAATCATGCCCGCTCTCCCCGCTCCGATAATGCACACGCCGATATCCCCCTGCTGCATCTTGCGCGTTCACCTCTTTTAAATGGATGTTATTTATTGTTGTTATCGCTGTCATATGTTATCTTTTTGATAATCGGTGGCGTTGATTTTGCTAAATTATCGCCGCGTCCACCGAGGTTATCATGCGAAGCAACAACATATGATTATCATTTATTATAAGTTAGTGCCGTATTGTCTTCGATTGCACATTTTTGCGATCCGTTGATCAAATTTGCGTATTATGATTCAGTCAAAGGGAGATTGCGATGAACGAAGAAAATGCGGACGTCATGTTCGCCGAAGAACGGCAAGCCGCCATCGCCAGGCTGATCCGCGAAAAAGGAAAGGTGCTCGTGCCCGAGCTGGTCGGCCGCTTCAAGATGTCCCCCGCGACGATTCGCAACGATCTGCGCGACCTCGAAGCGCGCGGGCAGATCAAGCGGACGCACGGCGGCGCCATCCCGGGCGACGCCGCCCGCGTCGGCTACGAGCTCGACAACAACGGGAAAACGGTCAAGGAGCTGCGGCTCAAAGCGGTCATCGCCGCGAAGGCCGCCAGTCTCGTCGAGGACGGAGATATCGTCATTCTGGACGCGGGCATCACGACCAGAGAAATGAGCAAGCATCTGTACGACAAAAAAAACTTGACCGTCATCGTGAACGATATCGAGATCGCCGCCATTCTGGAAAAATTCGAGGGCGTCAGCGTCGTCGTCATCGGCGGCATGCTGCGCCGCAACTTTCACTGCACGGTCGGTCCGCTGGCCGTCAAGCTGCTCTCGGAGCTGAACGTCGACAAAGTGTTCCTCGGCACCAACGGCTTCAGCGCAAGCAAAGGCTGCACGACGCCGGACATGAATCAGGCGGAGGTCAAGCGGACGATGATCCAGATCGCCACCCAGGTCGTGCTGCTCTGCGACAGCGCCAAGATCGGCAAAAATTCGTTCGTGCAATTCGCCGAGCCGAGCCGGATCGACCTGATGATCACCGACAGCCTCATTTCACGGCAGCATCTCGACGAACTCGCGGAGACCGGGCTCGAGGTTATGGTCGAGCCGGTCGAATAAGCGTACGAGAAGCCGATTTTGTCCACGCTTTATTTGCAGCTCCACTCCACTCTCCTTGCCGGCACGGGCGAGACGGTCGCTTGAGCGCAAAAGGGAAGACGAAAATATAAAAGCCTGCATACGCGCAGGCTTTCCGTTGACCAAGCGGACCTTTTGTTTAAATGCCCTCATCCATACATCTTTTGAGCTCCGAATTCGGCAATCCTTTGATGTTTTAAGGCAAAAGCCTGCAGTTTCGCAACTTTTTCCGCCCAATGTCGCCGGAACGCTGCAAAGGATGTATATACGCAGGCATTTTAATCAGACCTACACACGGTCCGAGCGCACCCACTCTTTTTTCGCAATTTACAGACAGCCAAAGAGAACCGCCAGGACAATTATTCCTGACGCTTTTCTTCATAAGCTGTGCCCGACCGTCAGCTCAAGCCTCTTCGCCGACCGGCGTGAACACGAGATCGATATAAGGGAAATATGGTCCGGGCTGCACGACCTCCATAGGCGAGACGAGCAGCACATGGACGCTCGGCAGCTTGCCCGGCGCGGCGGCCGCTTCGATCAGGAGGCGATAAGTGCCTGCGGCCGCTTCGAACTGGGCGGTCTGCTCCGGATGCGAGCGGTGATATGCGGGCATATACGGCAGCGCGGCGCCGCAATCGATGACCGGCCGGCCGTCCCAGTAGGCGCTGACGGGCGTGTCGGCCGCGGCGATGAGCCGGATCGTGCGGCCGGTCGGCACCTCGACCGACGTCTCGGCGCGATAGACGCCCCCTGCTCTCTGCCCGGCGACAGACTCGAACACGATGCGGTCGCCCGCTCCCGCCGCTGCGGCCTCCTGCCCGCCGGGACCGGCGATCCGCCACGGCCTCGCCGCCGCGAGCGCGATCGGCAGCCGCTCCTCGCGCCATACATAGCCGTTGTGCTCGCGCACGACGGAGAGCGCCAGCTCGTACGAGGCGGCGATCTCTCCGCCCGCCCGCACGGTCCATTCGCAGCGCCGCGTCCCGCCGGGCGCCAGCTCGAAGGCTTCCGCTGCCGGGAGCTGCCAGCCTGCCGGGCCGGTCAGCGAGAGCCGGCCGAACCAGCCGGCCGTCGAACCGTTCGTCAGCGCGACGGCGATCGTCTTGGCCGCGCCCGGCGCGATGGCGGGGCCGTCCGCACCGTAGTCGACGGCGATCGCGAGCGCTTCGTCGGCCGCTGCGCCGCGAGGCAGAGTGAAGCGGCTCTCGAAGGCGGACGGCAGGTCCGCCGCCCCGTTCGCGCCGTTCGCCCCATTCGCGCCTGCCGCGCCTTCCACGCGCAGCTCGGGCCAGGCGCCGTCCGCATCCGGCCCGAGCGCGACGCCGGTGCGCCAGTACGCGGCCACCTCCCGGGCGACCGCCATCGTGCGCGCCGTCAGCTCGCGAAGATCCCGCGGCGCGCGGAAGCCCTTGATGGCCGGGCTGATGACGACCCGCTCGCCGACCGGGTCGACCCAGCGCGCCGGGAAGATGCCGGTGCCGTGGATAATGCCGAGCAGCGCGCCGAGCGTGGCGGCGGTGCAGTCGGTGTCGTAGCCGCAGTTGACCGCCTTCAGAATCGCATCCTCGAAGTCCTCCCCGTACAGCCAGCCGAGCACCGTGAACGCGATGTTCTGCGGCGCGTCGGTGAAGTTGTCGCTGCCGTAGTCGCGCAGAATGCGCGAACGCGCTTCGAGCCAGTCGCAGCCCTCGCCGTGCCAGCCGATCAGCGCGCGGACGGCCTGCGCCGTCCGGCATTCCCGCGGGATATAGCTCAGCCCGATCGCGAGCAGCTTTTCCCGATCCGGCTCCACGAAGGCAGCGCTCTGCATCGCGGCAAAAAACATCTCTCCGTAGACGCCCTCGCCGCCGGCATGATCGACGGTCGCGTCCTCATAGGCGTAGCGCGCGGCTACGCCGGGCGCACCGGGCGCCGCCATCGCCCAAATCTCCGAGCGGATCGGCGAGCCCATGCAGTCCGCGAACGGATTGCCGTACGAGCCCGAGAGCGGCGGCATGAGCCCTCTGCGGAGATTCGCCAGCGCGTAGCCGAACTCGTCGAACGGGAAAAACACATGCTCCAGCCATTCCTGCGCCAGCTCCCGCGCCGTCAGACGCGGGCCGTATTGCTCCAGCGCATGCAGCCACACAAGCTGCAGGTCGAGATCGTCGTTCTCGAGCGGCCCGTCGGGCAGCGTCGGATAATAGGTCAGATCGAGCAGCCTCATCTCCCCTTCCAGCGGCGTGCCGAGCGTGCCTCCGATATTTTTGCCCAGCCAGCCGCCGAACACTTTGTCCGCATACGTTTTCTCGTCCCAGATGCGCCTTGGCGCCTCGGCATTAGCCATCGTTTTTTGTTCCCCCTTCGGATATGGTGGTTCGGGTGTAGGACAGCACTTCGACGTCGTGCGAGGCGACGGGCACGCGCACCGTGCCGCCCGCGACGACCGCCGCCAATTGGGCTGTCGGCGACGTCAGCGAGTGAAGCTGCCCCGCCTCGGCGAATTCAAGCTCGGCCGCCGCCGCGCCGCCCTCGTTCAGCAGCACGAGCAGCTCGCCTTGCGGAAACGTCAGCCGCCGCAGGCGAAGCCGTCTGTCGCTGTTCGCCAGGCGCACGGGCTGCTGCAGCCTGCCGTCCAGCCAGCCCGCGAGCAGCGCGAGGCCGTCCGCCGACGGACTCGCGAAGTAGCGCTGGAACAGCAGCGTGCCGATCCGGATCGCTGCGCCTGCGCCGTGCCTGCGGATCGTCGCGGCGACCGCCCCGCTCTCCTCGAAGCGGGCGATCGGCTCCGCATCCAGCACCGCGAGCGGCAGCCGGTAGAACCAGCCATCCACCCGCGCGCCGTCCGGCTCGAACCGGATGCCCAGACCTTCCCGCGCCGTCTCCAGCTCTGCGGCCCGTGCGCCGAACAGCGCCCCGGCATCCGCGAGCGCCTCGCGGTCGACGCCGCCGTCTGCGTTTTTCATGCCGAGCAGGCCGTCTCCGACGACGAGCCCGCCGCGTGCGGCGAAGTCCGCCAGCGCCGCCGTCTCCGCGCGCCCGAGGACGATCGCGCCGGGGACGATGACCGCCGCCGCGCCTGCCGGCACACCGTCCTGCCGCAGCCGCTTTTCGTTGATGAAGCCCGCTGGTATCGACAGATCGGACAGCATCAGATACGCGCCTGCGATCGCATCGAGATACATGTTCGCATTGCGCGGATCGGACGGATCGCTGCCGGAGCCTTCGGCGTTGCCCAGCGCGCAGGAAGCCTCCGAATACAAAATATAGACGCACGGCGCGGTCGCCCCCGCGCCGGCGAACAGCTCCGCCTCCCGTTCCAGAATCGAAGCCGTCTCGCGCACGGCTGCCAGGCGCGGGGAGGGCTCGCCGAGCTGGTCGAGCAGCGACCATTCGGCGGCTTCGTAGCCGCCCTTGCGGGCGTTGAAGCACCAGAAGACGACCGCTCGCGCGCCGGCACCGATCCCCTCCCAGATCCACTGCCGGATCTCCGCCGGCGCCGGACAATGGGCGACGCTCGCCGAATAGAGCGTCGGGCCTCCCTGCAGCTCTGTCACCCAGAACAGCTCATCCGTCCGTCCGGAGGCGCTGCGGGTCAAGTCGGCGAAAAACGCGACCGACTGGCCCCACCTCCGCTCGGGGAACCGCAGCGAATGCCAGGCCGGATGCGCGGAGCAGCCGAGGAAGTCGACCGACTCGCTCTCCGCCCATACCGATTGGCCCGATTGCTGCATCTCGCCCTGCAGGTTGTGCGGATTGATATGCACGGGATGGACAGCGTCCCATCTGCGCACCTCGTCCCTGATGAAGCGCAGTATCGAATTCAGGTTGTCGACGGAGAAGCGCGCCCAATCCGTCCGCTCCGCGAACGAGATGAACGGCAGCTCGTGGCCGTCCGCTCCGGCACCCTGCGCCGCCAACTGCTCGAAGCTGGCGAACTTCCAGTAGGAGATTCGATTGTAGGCTTCGATAGTGCCGTATACACTGCGCGCATACTCGGCATACGCCGCCATCGCCTGCGGTCCTCTCCTGATCTTGCGGGACGGCTCGTTCCACAATATCCACGAATGCAGCGCCGGGTGGCGCGCATACCGCTGCACGACGGCGCCGATGTATACGCTCATTCGCGCCCGCTGCGCAGATTCGTCCAGGTTGGCGATGCCCTGCGGACCGTCCGTCATGCGCAGCCAGCCCGGCGGGCTGACGACCATCAGCGTCGGCACGACGCGAAGCCCACGGGCCTCGGCCTCGTCGAAGCAGGCGTCGTATACCTCGAAGCGCCAGTCCCCCTGCGTCGGCTCAAGCTGCTCCCAGATCATGAACAGCCGGATCAGCTTCAAGCCGTGGTCGGCCATCTGCCGCACCCAGGCTCTGACCTCCTCCGGGGTATCCTCCGCATTGATGAATAGCTGACTGCCAAGCTCGACCGGCGCGGACGGCGGCTCGTACGAATACGGCTTCGTCTGACCGAACAGTCCGATCAACGCCTCGGCATACAACGCATGCCCGTAGACGGACGGATGATTAACGTGATTAACAAGCAAGCTCTCATACGTCTTGCCCGCATCGATCGCTGCGAGGAAGAGACGCTGCGCATCGGCCACCGCGACGCGGCGTTCGGCGCCGATGCGCCGTATCGTCTGCGCGTACGCCAGGACGTTCGGGCTGGCATGCCGCCAGCGCGGATTCGGCAGGCAGGGCGTCAGCAGCGCGATCCCGGCGTCCGTCCGCGCGCGGATCGCATCGATCATCGCCGTCAGATGCTCCGCGAACCTATCCGTGGGCACGAAGTTGCCTCCATCGTCCGTCAGGTTCTGGTCGTTCATGCCGAAGCCGATGACGACCAGATCCCAGCGCGCCGTCCCGTCAGATGAGAGCAATCGCGCCAGACCCTGACCGCTGCTCTCGCCGCCGACCGCCCGATTGTCCAGCTCGATATGCGCGGCCGGATAACGCGCGGCGAGCTCGCGCACGAGCCGACCGGCGAAGGAGCGGCCGCGATCGGCCAGATCCGAGCCGAGGCAGATGCTGTCGCCCAGCACGCCGATCTTGAACGGGCCGCCGCGGCTTAGCCTGCGAAGCGAAGCTTCCAGATGCCCGGCGCCGGCTTGAACCGTATCCTCGGATGCGGCGCCCGGACCGTCTTCATTTTCATTTTCATATTCATAGTCGCCATATACCATGAAGGATCTGCCGGGCGCCCTCCAATCCCGTATATGATCGAACGGCTCCAGTCCGTAGAACGGATGCGCTTCGCCGCCGGGCAGCCTGCCGTCCGGCAAGCGGACGATCTCGCCCTTGGCCGCGTCCACGGCATAATCCACGCCCTCCAGGTACCAAGTCTGGTCCGGATGCCCGACTTCCTCATGGCTCCTCAGCTTCAAGCTGCCGGGCCGGAGCGGGCGATGGCGGCACCGCTGCGGGACCTCGCCCGCAAAATAAAACGATTCGTCCTGTTGCGCCGACCAAGTCATGCCCTCTCTCCTCCTCCTCACCACGACACGTCGAGCGTGCCGCTGACGCCGCGCAGGCGCAGCACGCCGTCCCCCGCTTGCGCCTCGGCGAGCGCCTCGCCGATTCCCGTCACGGCGCCGTCGAGCTTGACCTCGATGCGGCCGCCGGCGAGCGCCGCCGGCGGCGGGCAGACGGCGACAGCCGCCTCCTTCAGCCCGGCGACGGTGAGCGTTCGCTTCGCGAGAATCGCGCGGCTCGGTGCGGGCTGGTTCTCCCGGCACCAGATACGCGTATGCTCCGCCTGGTCGACGAAGATCCGGCATTCGTCGCGGAAGCCGCGATAGCCTGCGAATTCCCCGGGGCCCGGGCCAGCGACGACCGTATGGCCGACCGGGACCGGCACGCCTTCCGGGAAGCGGAGCTTCAGCCTTACGGTCGTGTCCTGGCTGCACCCGGCGAACCAATAGCCGCCGTCGTGGCGCGATACGAGCAGCAGCGCTTCGCGCGAAGCCGGGTCATGCTTTTCCTGCAGCAACGTATAGCCGAACGATTGCAGCATATAGCGCAGCAGCACCGCAGCGTCCGCCCACTCGGCGGCCTGCCGCTGCGGCAGATGGGTCACGCCCGCCGCCTCGTACGGCAGCGACCCGCGAACCCAGGCGACGGTGCCGCCGCCCCATGCGGGCAGCGACCGCCGCAGCGCGAATACGCGGCTGCCTCCTTCGCCTTTCGCCTCCGCGCATACCTCGGTGTGCGAATCCGCCGCATCCAGCAGCGTCTCGGCCAGGCCGCCGTCGCCGATGTCCGCGCGGTGCCTCAGCCTGCGCGAATGCCGCGCCGTGCCGCCGTCCGGCGTATGCCATATGTCCTCCGCGAATAGATGGGACAGCTCGAAGTCGCCTTCCAGCGGTTCAGCACGCCGCAGATTGAGCAGCCCGAGCAGCGCCGGCTCGCGAACGTCGCCGTACAGCAGCAGGTTCGCTCCCCGCTCCAGCATGCCGCGCACCGTCGCGGTACCCGCCTCGTCCAGCCAGGCGGTCGACGCTACGAGCACCGTATTCCCGAGCTTGGCGAGCGCCGTCTCGTCCATCGCCGCGAGCGTATCCGTGCCGAGCACCGCGTTCAGCGGGAAGCCCTGGTTGATCGCATTGCGAATGAACCAGTCATGGAAAAAGATGCGCGGCGCCGCCTGCCGATCCTCGGCCAGCGCGTTCAGCTCGCGGAACGGATAAAGCCAGGTCGCGAGTCCCGGCCGGTCGGGGGCGGATTCGTATGCCCGGCGAATATGCGGGACGATCTCCGCCGGGTCCTCCGCCCGCAGCTCCCCCCGCTCCGTGTCGACCGTGAGAATCTCGACGATGCCGGCCGACTCCATCTCCCCGTCCCGGCCGATGCGGGCGGCGGACAACGGAATGTAAATGTCGTGTGGCTGGCGGTCGTAGTAGTCCCGCCACGGATTTTGCCAGAACCACGGATCGTTCGCGTAGAAGCGGAACGGATACGTGGTGCCCGGCAGCTCCGCGATCCGCGACAGGAAGCCCGTCAGCTCAAGCCCGAAGTCGTAGTTCAGGGCGCCCCAGGGCGAATTCGGCGGCGGATAAGCCAGATAGCCGTCCTCGTACAGCGCCCGCAGCGGGATGCAGTCCTTCGCCAGATCCATGCCCGTACCGTAGTTCGTGCCGCGGATCTCGGTGCGCTTGTCCGGGCACTCGGCCTTGAAGGCCCGCCAGAAGGAGAGCGCCTTGTCGGACAGCTCGGCGGGATCGGCCTTGCCGAACGTCGTGCCGTCATAGTGCGCACCCAGGTAAGTCCAAGGGAAATAGGACACGCCGAAGCCGTTCGAAAACCAAATATAATCGAATCCGATCGCAGGCAGATAGGAGGCGCACTGCTTGCCGAGGAAGGTGCCCAGCGGCGTTCCCTCGGGGATGCCGTTCGGATAGGCGGCGTAGGCACGCCGGTCTGCCAGAAGGCGCGACCAGGCGCATGCGACCGTGTAATGCGCGTTGAGCGTGATCGTCTCCCCGCCCAGCTCGGCGACATTCATCTCCGGATGCCTGACGTATTTGAAGTCCGAATAGGCGAACTCAGGACCCGCGTCGAAGGTCGCGCCGACCTCCATCGGCAGTCCGTGCCGCTCCGCGGCGACGCGCTTCAGCGCGGCCACGATCCGCTTCAGGTCCGCATAAGTCAGCTCGGCCGGATCGTCGATATACGGCTTCGCGATATGCGGCGCGGTCTTGTCCCGGGTGTGGGTGAACTGCTCGGGATTGGCAAAGCCGACATAACGCCCCCATTCGAAGCGATCCGCCAGTTCCCCTCTCCACTCCAGAATCTCGCTGCCGTCCGACGCCCACAGCAGCACGGTCGCCGCATCGGCCATGTCAAGCAGCGGCGACCACTGCCGCAGTGCCTCGGTGCAAGTCTCTTCAATAGAGACGTCGTCCAGCCGCTTGAACGGCTTGAGACTCATCTCCAGCGTTACGCGGCTGAGCCGCTTCCCCTCCTTCGGGGATGAATGATTTGTCATGAAACCGGTTGCCTCCTTATGCTTGACGCAGTTCTGATCGCATCTCTCCGCGGGTGCCCCCATGCTTATTCCTTGACGCTGCCGAGCACGATGCCCTTGGTGAAGTAGCGCTGCAGGAACGGATACACGCACAGGATCGGCAGCGCGCCGAGGAAGATCTGGGCGGCTCTGGCCGTGCGGTCGGATATGAGCTTGAGCGTCTCGACGTCCGTGTTGGACTTCACGAGCGTATCGAGTCCGACGATGATCGTGTACAGATAGCTCTGGAGCGGATAGTGCGTCGGCGAGTTCATGAACAGAATGCCGTCGAACCAGGAGTTCCAGTGATTGACGAGGCAGAACAGCGTCAGCGTGGCGAGCGACGGCGTCGACAGCGGCACGTAGATCCGCCACAGGATGAGCCATTGGCCGGCGCCGTCCACGACGGCGGCTTCCTCAAGCTCCTTGGGCAGACCTCTGAAAAAGTTGAGCAGGATGACGATGTTGAACACATTGACAGCCGGCACGAGGACGAGCGCCCAGATCGAATCGATCAGACCGAGCGACCGGACGGTCATATAGAGCGGGATGATGCCGCCGCCGAACAGCATCGTGAATACGAATATCCAGACGTAGACGGCTCTCCCCTTGAACGCCGAGGCTTCCTTGGACAGCGGATAGGCGACCAGAATCGTGATCAGCATGTTGACGACGACACCGAGCGCCAGCCGCTTCACGGATACGCCCATCGAACGGAGGAACTCGGGTTTGCTTAATATGAACTTGTACGATTCCCAGTTGAAGCCGACCGGCCACAACGTTACTTTGCCGGCCGAGACGGCCGCGTTGGAGCTGAGCGACATGGCCAGCAGTTGGACGAGCGGCAGTATGCACATGATGGCCAGAACGATCAGCAGCGCATAGTTCGCGGCGTTAAATACTTTTCTGGGCCAGGCTGCATATTCCGGCATAGCGATCCCTCCGGTTAAAAGATTCTATAATTCGCGAAACGGTAGGCCAGCGTATAGGATATGGAGATCAGCACGAGGGAAACGACGGATTTGAACAAGCCGACGGCCGTCGCTACGCCATATTGCGCGTCGATCATGCCGATCCGGTAGACGAAGGTGTCGAGGATGTCGCCGCTCTCGTAGACGAGCGGACTATATAGATTGAATACCTGGTCGAATCCGGCATTCAGAACGTTGCCGATGCTCAGTGTAGCCATCAGGACGATGATGGGCGTCATGCCGGGCAGCGTGATGTTGCGGGTCTGCTGCCACCTGTTCGCGCCGTCCACCGTGGCTGCTTCGTACAACGAAGGGTTGATTCCGGTGATGGCTGCCAGATAGACGATCGTACTGAAGCCGAATTCCTTCCACTCGTTGGAGAACACCAGCGTGAACGGGAACCAATGGTTGTCTCCGAGAAAAAAGATGGCAGGCAGTCCGAGTCCTTTGATGACCGCATTGACGAGCCCTTCGCTCGGAGACAAAATATCGATGAGAATGCCGCTTAAAATGACCCATGACAAAAAGTGAGGCAAATAGATCAGCGTCTGAATCCAGCGTTTCCACACCTGCTTGCCGATCTCGTTCAGCAACAGGGCGACGGTGATCGGCACGATCAGGCCGACGATGATTTTCATCACGGCGATAAATACCGTATTCCAGAGCACACGGTATACGTCGGGCGTATCGAGCACATAGCGGAAATTGTCCCAGCCGATCCAGGGGGAATGAAACAAACCTCTGTTCGGCATATAATTCTGAAAAGCGATGACGATGCCGGCCATCGGGTAGTAACAAAAAATCAGTACGCCGACGAGCCCGGGAACGACCATCAAATGAAAGGGCCACTGCGTCCGCCAGTTTCGCATCATTTCTTCCAGCTCCTTCTCCGCCGAATATCTGTAAGAGACAGCAGAAAGGGACGGAGCCAGAGCCCCGCCCCCACCTGTTCGTTATTTCGCGGCATTCACGACATCGTTGACTTCTTTGGTGATCGCGTCTCCGCCGAGCTTGTTAAAGTCCGCGACGAACTTGTCGAACTCGTCGACAGAGGCATCGCCCATGATGATCTTGGTGAATGTCTCCATCTCTTTCTTTTTCAGCGTCGGCAGCTTATCCGCCATCGTCGGCGTCGCCGACAGCTGGAATTGGTCGTAGACTCCGCCGCCGTTCTGGTCGTAGTAGTCGACGACGCCGTAGCTGCCGCCTTCGCCGACAATCAGGTTAAGCTGCCATTGCGTATCGTCGCCGTCTTTGAACTTTTTCAGATTTTCTGCGGTCAGCTTGGCGGCCGTCGTCGCCTTGCTGTCGTCGCCGGTCTTGAGCAGCGCTTGCGTGGAGCGATAGTTGTCCAGGTTCTGATTCATCGGATCGGAGATTACCGGTGCGAATTTGGCAGCCATGACTTTGGTCGTGGGGTCGGTCGAATACGGATCTTTCTTGACCGTATAATCCGTCTCGTAGCGTTCCTTCACGTAAATGTTCAGCAGCTTCACTGCCGCCTCAGGATTTTTGGCGCCCTTCTTGACGACGTAAAAGGAATTCGCCGTATCGAACAGCTGAGGCGTGGCTTTTTCGGCGTCCGAGGATACGATCGGCAGCACTTTCCACTGGGCTTTGGGATCGTTGGTATGACTCACATTGTGAATGTATACGTCTGCCACGAAGCCGTAAGCGAGGCCGATCTTCCCTGCGCCGATCTCTTCGGCGATCTTGGAGGACGGCTTGACGCCGAATTCCTTGTCGATCGCGCCGGACTTGTACAGGTCCTGCAGCGCAGCGAGCGCCGTCTTGATCTGGGGCTGCGTCGAACCGAAGGCGAGATTGCCGGAAGCGTCCTTCACCCAAATATCCGGGTAAGCGTGGAATCCGTTCATGAAGCCGCGCAGCGAGCCTTGGCCGTAGTTGAAGAAGTCATTGTCTACGCCAAGTCCGAACGTATCCTGCTTGCCGTTCTGGTCCGGATCCTGCGTGGCGAACGCTTTGGCGGTCTTGATCAAGTCGTCCATCGTCTTCGGCTCGGGCAGGTTCAGATTTTTGAGCCAATCCGTGCGGACGTAGATCATCTCGGCCGTGCTGCTGCCACCGTTAGCGAACGTCCGCGGAATGGCGTATTGCTTGCCGCCGAATGTCGCCGCTTTGATCCCGACGCCGCCATCCTGGGACAGCATATCCTTCAGTCGTGCGGAAGCGTATTTGTTGTAGATATCCGTCAGATCCTCCAGCATGTCCGCGTCTACGAGCCGCTTCAGCTCTTCCCGGTTGACTTCTACGAAGTCGGGCAGATCGCCGGATGCGATCGTAACGTTCAGCTTCTGATGGTACTGCGTTGAGTCGACGATCCAATTATTTTTAACCTTGATGCCATAGTCGCTCTCGAACAGCTTGGTCCAAATGTTCGAATCCAGCGAATCGCCTGCCGGGAACTTGATCGTCGCGTCGGTCGACCGCACGGTCGTGACCTCGATCGGCGGATCGTACTTGGCGAATGCGTCTCCGCCATCGGCAGAAGCGGCAGGCGATGCCGACGCCGTCGCTGCGGCCGTGGGCGATGCCGATGCGCTGCCCGAAGCCGTCGCGGATGCCGAAGGCGACGCGCCGTTATTGTTGTTATTGTTGCCGCAAGCGCTTGCAAGAAGTGCGGTCAGCGTGAGCAGCGTGACCGTTGCCGTGCTTTTTCTAATCCTCTGTTTGCTCTGCTTGTTCATTGCTTATCCCCTCTCGGCATGTTCGTTCTTGTTTACGTTTTTATTATAAATCCGGGGGATTTTGCGGCGATACGGGACGATTTTGCGTTCTATTGCTCTATATTGCCGGCTATTTTTCAAGATTCCCTATATTCCTGCGGCGTCGTCGAGGTCTCCCTTTTGAACAGCCGCGTGAAGTACGCGGGCGAGTCGAACCCGATCTGGGACGCGATCTCGTGAATTTTCAGGTCCGTCGACTTGAGCAGCAGCTTGGCTCGCTGAATGCGGACTTCCGTAATATATTCGAGCAGTCCCTGACCCGTCGTCTGCTTGTACATGCGGGACAAATAAAACGAGCTGAGATGCACGATCTCCGACAGCCGGGTCAAAGACAGCTCCTCCCCGATAAATTCGTGGATATAGCGGTGCAGCGTGCCGATCAGGTCGTTCGCCCGCTCCGTCTGTTTTCTGCCGTTGTATTCGGCGAGGGATTCGCCGATCTTGGCCAAATACCGGATGCCGCTCCCCGTGTCGGCATGCGCGCCGAGATTCGCGACGAGCTCCGACGGGAACGGCGAGTCTGCCGGCGCGGACAGCTGCCTTTTGTTCGCATAGCCGAGCAAAAAGGCGGACAGCGTGGCGAACAGCTCGCAGCGCACGCTCTCTCCCCGCGCGCTGCCCGTCAGCGCATCCGCCGCGTCCGTCAACGATTTGAAGAGCAGGACCGCTGCCTCCTTTTCCCCGTTGTCCAGGTAGGACTCCAGCAGGTCCAGCTTGCGCAGTCCCGCCCGCAGTTCGGACTCGGCGGAATATTCGCGGCTCGTGCGCGCCCTCTCCGTCCGCTCCTCGTCCTGCGCCAGCATGAGCAGCTCCGCCGCATGGCCGACGCTGCCCGCGAGCTGAAGCTTCAGCCGTTCGAGCCTGTCCGGCAGCTCGGTCCAGGAGACGGGCCGCGAGGCGACCGCGAGCGAGATCGACGCCTTCAGCAAGCGCGCGCACGATTGCTGGACATGCTCCGCCTCGCTGGCGAGCGTGCGCGGTGTTCTGTCCTCCGCGGCCGGCAGTCCGGCCGTGCCGCGCGCCTGCGCCAGCCACAGGAACCGGTCCCGCGAGACGGCGAGCGTCGCGATGCGCAGCGAAGGCGACAGGCACTCCTCGGCAATGTTGTGGATGGCGAACGGCAGCAGCGCCCTGGCCGATGCGGAGGCGAACGGCCCCCAATCGTCGATGCGGCCGAAGGCGAGCGTCACCGTGCCCGCCGCATCCAACGAGATCGCCAGCTCCTCGAATCTGCGCGCCCGCGTCTCGCCGGCATCCGCCGCACCTTCGGCCAACTGCAGCAAGTAATCGCGCCGCAGCGCAGGCAGCGCCTCCTGGAGCTGGGCGCGCGCGCGGTCGAGTATGTCCTCGCGGTCGAGCTCCTGCGCCAGATCCCGCAGCGCCTTGCGGATCGCGGCGAAGATCGTGTCGTCGCCCTCCGTCTTCAGCACATAATCCGTGCCGCCCTGCCGGATAGCCGTCTGCGCGTACCCGAAGTCACCGTGCCCCGTCAAAAATACGACGCGGCAGCGCGGCCATCTTGCCCGTACCCGCTCGGCCAGCTCGATGCCGCTCATGCCGGGCATGCGAATATCCGTCACAAGCACGTCAATGCGGACATCCTCCATCCGCCGGCATGCCTCCGCCCCGGAATACGCCTTCATCACTTCCGCCTCGACATCTGCTTGTTCGCAGATCAAGTCCGCCAAATAATCGATGGCAATCGGTTCGTCGTCAACGAGCAGCAATGTCGTCATTTTCCCGCTCTCCCCTCTTAGGTTCCCCGCCGACCGGTATCCGGACGGATACGCGCAAGCCGCCGCCTTCCCGATTCGCGATCTCGACGCCTGCGTCCGCCCCGAACCACAGCGAGAGCCGCCGGTGCACATTGTACATGCCGGTCGTCTCCGCCGGCCGCGCCGTTCCTCCGAGCAAGGCTCGCCAGTCGTTCAGCGCCTCCTCGTCCATGCCTTTCCCGTTGTCGTCGAAGACGACGGCAAGCGTATGGCCTGCCTCCGTCTCCGACTCTTCGAACCAGACGGACAACAACCGGCCTTCATGTCCCTCGGAGAAGCCGTGCTGGTACACATTCTCCACGACCGGCTGCAGGATCAGGCGAGGTACGACGATATCCGCGAACTTCTCGGGCAGCTCCTGCATGCGAAAAGCAATGCGGTTGCCGAACCGGATCGATTGAATATCCGCAAAGACACGTGCGTGGCTCAGCTCGTTGGCGAGCGTCACCTCCTGGCTGCCCGTGCGGGTCATATATTGAAAGTAGTCGCCCAAATACTTGGTGAAGCGCGTGGAATTGTCGAAGTCGTGCGCCTTGGTCATCCGGTACAGCAAATAGAAGCTGTTGTATAAAAAGTGGGGGTTGATCTGGGATTGCAGCTGCTTCAGCTCGGAAGCCTGTGCGGAGATCTTCTGCTCGTACACTTCGAAGATGAGCGTGTTCAGACGGGCGACCATCCCGTTGAACCGGTCGAACAGATACTGGAATTCGTCGCTGCGGTTCGAGACGAAGGCGACCTGGAGATCGCCGGATTCGACCTTGCCGAATGCGCGGACGAGCTTGCTGAGCGGTCTGTGAATCAGTCTGTACATATAGTAGGAAAAGACGACGATGACGACGAGCGCGACCGCGGAGATCAGCCACAGGTATGCGCGGTAGCGATCCAGCGATCCGAGCACGGCGCGCTCGGGGATGAAGGACAGCAAGGTCATCTTCAACGCGGCCGAATAGGAGGATACAGTCAAATAGCGCTCCCCGCCATAGCGCATCGTCTCGGTGATGGAGTAGTCCGCGTCCGATGACAGCGCCGCCGACTCGAGCCTGTGGCGAATGTGCGCGCCGATCGCGGCGTATGCTTCCTCGTCGCCCGTGTGCACGATATCCGATTCGTCCTGCCAGATGGCGCCGCCCGCGCCGGCATAGTTGGAGACGCTGGCCAGATAGCGCTGCAGCTCGGGCTGGGACAGCTTGAGCTCGAGGACGAACATCGGGTCGCGCTTGTCGGCATGAAGGGAATTCGGATAATATTCGCGCAAATAATAGCTGTCGCCGTTGCGGTAAAACAGCGGCTTGGGCTGTCTGATTTGATCCGCTGTGAGCATGGCCAGCCGCTCCGGCGTCAGATCGTCCGCCAGCGATTCGTTGCTCAGCGTCTTGCCGATCGGCGGGATGTATACGCTTACCCGGGAGATGTAAATGCTCGATTCCTTCAGAAAAATGAGCCGCTGCTGGAGCCGCTTGAACGCGCTGAGCTTCTGGAACTCCGTCAGGCTGTCCGGCAGCACGCCGAGAGACACGAGATCCTCGTCGTTCACGTATTCCCGCAGCAGATTCTCCATTCGCATGATCTCGTTTTCCAACGACTCCAGATAGAAGGACTCCTGGGATTGCAGGGAATGGTACACCTCCGCGCGGACGCGTTCCCCGCCCCAGCTGTTGATCGCCGCACCGATGCCGTACATCGGCGCGATGACGATCAGGAACGTGACGATCAGCTTGACCAGAATCGAGACCTGCCTTTTGCCGCTGCCCATGACTGTTCCTCTCTTCTCTCCGAAGCCTGATACCGGTATCCCCCAACGCCTGCAGAGAGGCGGCAGCCGCACCGATGCGCGGGCTCACCGCCTCCCTCGTCAACGCATATTCCAGGCGGTCACGCCGACAACGGCCGCATCGCCGATCCAGACCGACTTCGTCTCGCCGCTGTCGAGCCACAAATATTGCTCGGCCGGATGGAAGTCGTCCGCGCCCGCTTCGATCTCAATCTGGACCGCGACGGCCGGCACGTCTCCTGCGTTGGCGATCTCGACGCGATCGTCCCGGGTCCGCCATTCGAGGCGCGCGGACGGCAGTCTGAACAGGCAGCCGTTGTCCTGCTCGAAGTTCAGCCAGCTGAACGAGCGCTTGAGCGGCGCTCCGGACGTGCGCAGCTCCGTGACGAGCAGCAGCGGACAAGTATCCGTCTGCTCGCCCGACAGCTCGAAGGTTCCGATCCGCCGGACGGCTTCAGTCGATCTACTCTCTTTGTATACCGTTCGGGCAATCTCCGCAAGCTGTTTGTTGTACGCGCGAACGGTAACCTCCCAGGCGGCGTCCATGAGCGCGCCGGCATCGTCGAACAGATAGACCGGTGCGGACAAGCCCGACGAGCCCGGGCTGAAGGTGTCGAGGAGGACGGCGGCATGGAGCGGTTCATAGGCGTCTCTGATAAAGTAATAGGCCATCTTGGGGACGCCGTGCCAGTCGACCGTCGCCCAGGAGGCGGCGGGATTGTTGTCGTTGAGCTTGTAGAAGGCGATGCCGGTCGACGCCGGCCATCGCGAGCGCGCCAGCTCGAGCGTATGGCGCACGCCCGTCGTCTGCGCGAGCTGCGTGCCGAGCACGAACGCGGCGATCGAGCCGTTGTCGGTGAACGCGGAGGAATAGAACAGCAGTCTGTCCATGCACGACTTGAGATTGAAGACAGGCGTCCGGTGGATTAGCGTGCCTGTCTCCGGAGCGGGCCAGACGTCCCGCTCGCTGCCGGGCAAGTACCGCAATACCGTCTCCAGGTTCGGCATGGACGGCAGCCCGAATTCGCCGATGAACGGCCATGCGAGCGACAGGTTGCGTTCCAGCGGCTTTTTGCCCCAATATACCTCGTAGTTGTGCCGGCTGCCTCCCCACGCTTCGCCGCGGTGGAACGGCCGCGTGCCGTCCAGCTCCCAGGCCAGCCTGCCGAACATATCGATGACAGGACCGGTCGGGTCGGCCGATTCGTTGCCCCCGCCCCACATGACGAGCGACGGATGATTGCGCAGGCGGAGCGTATTGCGAACGGCGGTCTCCTCGAGAATGTCGTACGGCTGCACGCGGTCGCTGTCCCAGGCGGTCGGCCATTCCTGGATGACCATAAGCCCCTTGCGGTCGGCGAGTTCGTAAAAGTCGTCCGTCTCCGGCATGCCGCTGCCCCATGCCCGCAGCAGCTGTATGTGAGACGCCTCGGCCAGCGTCAGGAAGCGGTCGTACCGCTCCCGTTCGAACCGCATGAGCGCATCCAGCGTGCACCAGTTGGTACCCTTGACGAACATCGGCTTGCCGTTGACGACGAACGTCCAGTTGTACCAATCCTCGCGCGCTCCATCGGCGGTCGGACGCATCTCGATCGTACGGATGCCGAACACGCTGTCCGTCACGTCGGCAGTGCCTCGGCCGCCGCTTGCCGTGAAGGCGACGGTCAAGCGGTATAACGGATGTGCGCCCAATCCGTTCGGCCACCATACTTGCGGGTCGGGTATGTTGAATTCGAACCGCAGTTCGGCCGAGCCTGCGGCTTGTTCGACGGGCGATGTAAAATAATGCGTCTCGCCCTCGAAGTTGTCGGGTGCGATCGTCACGGCCAGTTCGCCTTCCAGCGGGCGGCTCCCGCCGTTCAAGCGAACATTTAACCGCATTAATCCTTCCTGTGCATCAAGCGTACCGATGAACGGCGGCTCAACCTTGACGTCAGGCGTCTGTTCGACCGTCACGGAGCGCCATATGCCGAGCGCGGGCAGATCGATATAATGCCAGCCGTATACATTATTGAAAACGGCGGTATTCAGCCAGCCGACGTTCATTCCGTTGAAAAAGTCGTTCATCTCCGTAGTCCGCTCCATAAACGGAGCAGGGTCCAGCCGCACGACGAGCACGTTGCCCTCCCGCTGCAGCAGGTCGCCGACTTCGAAGTCCGGGCCGCCGAACATCCCCTTATGCCCGCCCAGAAGCTTGCCGTTCAGCCATACCGCGCAGGAATCGCATACGCCTCCGAATGTCAATGATGCGCCGACCGCTGTGCCGGCCCAGTCGAAGCTTGTTCTCAGCCACCAGGTTTTGAAGCTGTATGCTTTGGCGATTTGATCGTTTTGGGCTTCGTACGGATCGGGGATCACCCCCGCCCTGAGGAGCGCCGTATGGACGCTGCCGGGTACTGCCGCCGGGATCGCGTCGGACCAGGCTGCACCGAGCCGTTCCCCCTCCGTCCCTTCCATCGCAAGCTCCCAATCCCCGTCCAGGTTTGTACGGCGCAGACCGTTCGGGTGCTTGGGCGCTCCGGCGGCCAGGACTGCGGGAATCGCCGCGCCTTCCAGCGGCGTGCCGGCCGGCGCGAATATATCGCGGTCGATCTCGTCCAAACTTTTGACGACAGTCTGCTGCTCGGTGTTGGCTTTCATTTGCATGCTTGCTCCTTCGGCACGTCAGCACCTGACCGCCAGCCGGCGGTCGCCGGCTGCCCGCGACTCTCTAAATGTTAAAAATCGCTTTTAGTATAGCTGACCCGCCCGAGGCGCCGATAGAAGACTTTTTTGCGCTCGTTGCCCATTATTGAGGTAGCTGGCCGGCAGCAGATTTTATTGCGCCATAATAAAAAGCCCCTGCAGCGCAAGGGCTTTTTATTATGGTGCAATCGCTATAGCAGGCCGACTCATCGTTTTACTTGACCGCGAACCGCGGCAGCAGATCCGCATGCAGATCCAGCATGCGGTCGAGCGCCTCCAGCGCCGTGTGCTTGTCCGCGTCGCCGATCGCGGGATCGATCTCGACCGCGCGCCTCGCGGCGTCCCGGCTGCCGGTCGCGGCCGCCTCGGCGGTCAGCTCGTGCACGTCGGACACGGCGCGCAGCAGCGCGGCCAGCTTGTCCGGGAACGCAGGCAGCGCGACCGGCTTCAGCTCGCCTGCCGACACCTCGACGGGCGCTTCAATGACGCGTTCGGCCGGCAGCTGCGGGATCGCGCCTTCGTTGCGCACGTTCAGGATGTCGAGATGGCCGGCTTGACCGCCCTGCAGCAGGACCGCCAGATCGACCGGATGCTCCCAGCTCGGATGGTTGAACAGATCATGCCAGTCCCGCTTGCCCTCGGCGATCTCCCAGATCTCGCGCAGACGCGCCGCGCGCTCGGCCTCGGTGCCGTGGTAAGGCGGCTCCTCCGCGTAGTGGATACCGTCCTGCTTGGGCAGGTATTCCGCGTGATGGTCCACCGCCCCCGCGGCGATGCCGCCGTATGCGGCCAGCCAGCGGCGCATGACGCCAAGCTCGCGGTGCATCCAATCCTCGAACCCGTCCCACGCTCCGCTCTCGATCAATCGTGTCAGCTCGGGCAGCAGATCCTCGCCGGTTGTCTTGTCCTTGATCGACAGCACCCATGCGAAGTGATTCAGACCGCCCGTGACGATGCTCAGGCTCTCCGGCGTGCGGCCGAGCAGCTTGGGCAGCAGCTCGTAGCCGTCCGGTCCTCTGTATGCGATATTGCAGAAGCCGGCGCAGCGGATCGACGTATACCGCTGGACCGCCGTCACGACGCGCGGCATCGGATTGGTAACGTCCAGCAGCATCGCATCCGGACAGAGCGCCTCCATATCCGCGCATACGTCGAGCACGAGCGAGATCGCGCGCAGCGAGTTGAGCAGGCCGCCGAGCCCGCCGCATTCTCTGGCCTGGTCGGCCAGACCGATAGCGGCCAGCACCTCGTAGTCCATGCTCCAGCGCCTCGCGCCCTGCGGCGCGGCGGACACGATGACGAAGTCCGCGCCCGCCAGCGCCTCGCACCGGTCGGCGACGGCTTCGATGACGAGCGGCGCGCCCAGCTCGCGCACGACCCTGCGTCCTGCGGCGGCCAGCGCCTCCGCCGCCTCCACATTCGGGTCCACCAGCACCAGCGTTCCCGCGAGACGATGCTTGACGATCGCATCCTCCAGCACGGTCGGCGCGAAGACGAAGCTGCCGCCTCCGATCAATACGAGCTTCATGACGATTCCTCCTTCGAATTGCGTATCCCGATCGCGTCGTGATATCGTTACCCGTAGTATAGGCGCATTATCCGCGGATTGTTAGGTTGAAAAGGGCCGAATATCCGCGATTGATGAACGAAATCGGACATCCGGCAAACGGGAAAGAGGATGAGCATGGCGCACAGCGAACAGTCGATACCTTATCAGCCTTATCCGAACAGTAAATCCGAGGCGTACCTGTACGGCGTGCACGCCGCATCGGTGCAGGAGGGCTGGTCGTGCAGCAGGCATCTGCACCACATGATGCTGGAGATCAATCTCGTCCTGGACGGGACGCAGACGGCCGACATCGCGGGCACGCGGATCGTGCAGCAGACCGGCGAGCTGGTCGTCGTCCCGCCGATGCGGCTGCATACGTTCCGGGCCGCCTCCCCGCTGCGCTACTTCGTCCTGCACATACAGATCGACGATCCCGCTTTCCTCCGCCAGCTCGGGGACTCCGGGCTGCTCCTGATCGGACGCGAGGATCCGCTGGCGCCGCGACTCGTCCGTGCCGTCCGCGACATTCGGGAGCGGCTCGACCGCGGCGATACGCGAATCGGCATCTACCGTCTCGTGTACGAGATTCTCGAGCTGCTGGAGACCGAGATTCGCTCGCGCGGCTTGGCCGCGCAGGCGGAGCCGGATGCGCTGCCCTTGCTCATCGCCAGGGAGATCGAGACGATCGTGGCCAGACCCGATGCCGAGGGCAGTATCGAACAGCCCGAGCTGCGGGACAGTTGGATGGAAGACATCGCGGGCAAGCTCGGCTACAGCAGACGGCATTGCTACAGAGCGTTCAAGGAAGCCTACCGGATGTCTCCGCGCGAGTATTTGTTTGTCCTGCGTCAGCAGCAAGCGATGCATCTGCTCGCGAACACCGGCCTCTCGCTGGAGGAGATCGCCGTGCGGATCGGCTACGACAACGTGCAGAGCTTCATCCGGCAGTTCGCGAAGTGGACAGGGACGACGCCGGGACGATTCCGCAAGGACAAGCTGGATGCTCCGTCCTACCTGACGCCGATCGAGCTGGCTTAAAAAGAAAAAGCCCGCCAATCTCTCATGGCGGGCATCGTTCGATCCTCATTCCAGCGCCTGCAGCAGCTCCAGCGCTTCCTCATGGTCGGGCTCCTGGGTCAGCGCCTCCCGCAGGTACAGCTTGGCCTCCTCCTCGAGCCCCAGCTCCAGACTGCAGATCGCCAGACAGAAGTATACGGTCGTATCCGGTCTGTCCTCATCGAACCGTACTGAAGCTTCCAGCATCGGCTTGGCGTCCGCGTACATATCCATCTCGAACAGGATCAGTCCGGCATCGAGCGCGAGATCGTACCGCTGGGGCATCACATAGAACGAAGCGTACATCCGGTGGATGCCGTTGCGGAGATCGAGCCTCTCCTCATCGTTCGCCTCGGGCAGCAGCTCCGAGATGCGCTTGGCGCTCTGGATGAACCACTCGGCATCGTAGCGGCCGAGCCGCCAGAACGCCAGAAGCTGCTGCATGCCCATCGTATCCAGCTCGCGATCCGTCCATTGCTTCAGGCTGAAGAAGTCGTCGGGGCCGAACCGCTCGACGGACCGCAGGTAAGCCAGCTTGGCATTGACGTATCGGTCGGGCGACTCCAGCATGAACACGCACGCCACGTTGATGTTTTTGTAATGATGGCTCGGGAAAAGCGCCAATGCGCCTCTCTGCTCGAACGCATACTGGATCGCATGATAGTTCGTGGTGAGCGAAAAGCTGCCGTGATAAATAAGCTGCGGGGGCTCTGCAAACCGCCAATTGTCCAGCCGATGGTCGCCCTTGTCCGCCGTGATGAGCAGGAAGCCTGCTCGGGACAGTCGGTCGAGCCGCTCCAGGCAGCGCAGTCCCACCTCCGGGAAGAGGATATGCGAGTCGTCCAGCTCCTGCAAATAGAGCGCGATGACGTCCCGATACGGATAATCCTCCGCCTCATAGACCGGCGCCCGGCGATGCTCGTAGGACAGCTTCATGCTCGCCAGCGTCTCTGACGGCGTCTCCGCCCCCGATTGTTCCGGCAGCTCCACGACGACGTCGCATTCGTATATATGCCCGTCTCCCACATAGATCAGCTCCTGCGGGATGCCGTCGAAAAAGTAATTGGCGACGACCAGCAGCGGCTGCTTCAGGTCGCCCGGGCGGATCGTCTCGCCGGATACGACCAGCTTAAGCTCCGAGTCGTTCACGGCATCGAACGTCGCGAGATCGAGCATTCCTTTCTCGATAAAGGTTTGCAGCGCGGGATGCCGCCTCCACCCTTCCACGTTTTTGAGCGCCAGATCGGTCATGACGTAGCGGAACGGCGGCAGCGGGATGCCCGCGAATTCGATCAGCCGGTTCAGCTCCACGAGAAAGTGATACGCCAGCCGGCCGGCACCTGCGCCCAGCTCGACGATCGTCACCGTCTCCGTCGTCTCGCCCTGACCCGCCCGATCTTGAAGGAAGCCGAACACCATGTCCGCGTATGCGGTCCCGATCATCGGGTTGCTCGTAATGTATTGCGGCACTTGATCGTTGACCCATGCCGTCGGACCCAGCTGTTCATAATAAGCCCGCTGCAAGTCCCAGATGGGCGCTTCGCTGAAGCGGTATTTCTGCATTCTTTCCGTCATTCGAGATGAACCTGCTTTCCAGTTTTAAATGCGGCGCAAGGCGGGCGGACTCTCGATATAATCGATCGGCAGCTCAGGGAACGCCGAACGCAGCAGCGCGACGACCGTCAGCATGCCCGTCTCCTCGCTCTTCTGATGTCCCAACACGATAAGCGCCTTATTCATTCCCATATCCGACGCGTCCCGCACATATTCGTTCGTTTCCCACTCGTTGGTCTCTCCGGCGATCAGCAGCTCGATATCCCCGCGCCGCAAAAATCCCATCTGCGCTTGTCCTCCCGGCGCGCCGACCGCCAGCCCGAAGCGGTTAACCTCCATGTCCGGATCGCCCGCCACCTGCACGCTCTCGATGCCGAGCTTGCGCTTCAGCTCCTCGGCGATCGAGCGGACGGTGTGGCGCGCGCCGGACTGCGGGGTCAGCAGCGTCGGATCGTCCGGATCGGACCAGCCCTCCCAGCCGAGCTTGTTCAGCATGCCGGCGACGATGCCGTCCGGCTTGTATTCATGCACATAGTCATGCAGTCTGAAGATCGTCACGCCGGACGCCTCGATGAATGCGCGCTTGTGCTCGTATACCGGATCGCCTGCGAGCCAGTCGCCTTCGTCCATATGGTTATAATAGGTCGGCTCATGGGCGATGATCAGATTGGCGCCGGCATCGACGGCCTGCTTGACGACGGCATATGTGGCGGTAAATACGACCGCGACCCGCCGCACCTCCGCGTCCGCGCTGCCGCTCTTGAGCGTATCGACCGTATGCGTCAGCGCGCCGACGGGCGCGATGAGCGCATCCAGCACCTGCTGTACCTTAATCGTCACCTTAAGCTCACTCTCCTTGGACACGTTCAAGTCCGATTTCTGCGATCAAGCCTCTGATCTCCCCGAACGCGGCTTCATCCGAGTCGGCCTTGACCACGATGTTGCATACGCCGGAAGCCGGATCGAGCGTCGAAGAATGGGCGTACAGCGGATCGTAATAGTAGACCAGCAGCATCTCCGTCTTCCCCGTGCCGGTCGGCCCCTGCAGCACGACCGGCACCGGCTCGAACGACGGTCTCGCCGATCAGGCTGGCCTCGACGCCGGCCGCGACGAGCGCAGCGAGCAGCGATTCGGCCTGGTCGCCGCGCACGGCAATCAGGAGGCCGCCCGATGTCACCGCATCGCAGAGCACCCAGCGGTCGGTCTGGGTCAGCGCTTCGGGATACGAGACATGCGGCAGCACATGCTCGTAGTTGTTCTTCGTGCCGCCCGGCATGAAGCCGCTCTCCGCCAATTCGCGGGCGCGGGGCAGCACCGGCACGTCCGCATGGCGAATGCGGATGCCGACGCCGCTGCCCTTGGCCATCTCCAGCGCATGTCCCATCAGGCCGAAGCCCGTCACATCGGTGCAGGCGTCGACCTCGTATCCTTGCATCGTCTCGGCCGCCGTCTTGTTGAGCGTCGACATCACCTGCGTGACGCGGGCGATCTCGCTCTCGTCGAGCCGATCGTTCTTGATCGAAGTCGTCATGATGCCGACACCGATCGGCTTGGTCAGAATCAGCTTGTTGCCGGGCTTCGCCCCCGCGTTGGTCTTCACCCGATCCGGATGGATCAGACCGGTGACCGCCAGGCCGAACTTCGGCTCCTTGTCGTCGATCGAGTGGCCGCCGACGAGCGTCGCGCCCGCTTCCCTCACCTTGTCCGCCGCGCCGCGCAAAATGTCCGCGAGGATGCGCTTGTCCAGCGTATTGATCGGGAACGCGATGATATTTAATACCGTTAACGGCTTGCCGCCCATCGCATAAATATCGCTGATCGCGTTGGCCGCCGCAATCTGGCCGAACGAATACGGGTCGTCCACGATCGGGGTGAAAAAATCGACCGTCTGGACGAGCGCCAGCTCGTCGCTCAGACGGTAGACGCCCGCATCGTCGCTCGTATCAATGCCGACGAGCAGATTCGGATCGACAGCGCCGCCGGGCAGGCTGCGGATGACCTCGGACAGGTCGCCCGGCCCGATCTTGCAGCCGCAGCCGCCCTTGCTGGATAGTGATGTCAGTTTGACCTTGTCATCGGCATTCATTCGTACGGTTCCTCCTTGGACCTAGCGGCAAACACGATGCCTCTATCGTACCCGATCCGAAGGAGGAAGCGCAACGGACGGAACAGGATGCCGCAATATCCGGTCGCGATCGGGGGCCCCAACCGCGGTCGCGACCGCTATTCTCCACTCGGCCCGCGCGGCGGCAGCGCCGCCCGCCGGCCCGTCTCTCCGGCTGCGATACTGGCCGTTGCCCCGCCACCCGGCGCCGCGGTGCTCTGCCGCAATACCAGCTCCGGCGCGAGCATCGTCGTTTTTCTGGGTCTGGCGCCGCCCCCCATCAGCTGCCGCAGCACACGGACGGCGGTCCTGCCCAGCTCGCCGGCCTGCTGCGATACGGTGGTGAGCTCCGGCAGGACGTGGCGCGCCAGCAATATATCGTCGAATCCGACGACGGAGATGTCCGCCGGCACTTGCAGCCCGCGCTCGACCGCCGCCTTGATCGCTCCGATCGCGGTGAAGTCGTTCACGCAGCATACGGCCGTGGGCAGCCGCCCGAGAGCGAGCAGCCGCTTCATCTGCTCGCGGCCGGCGTCGGCGGAAAATCCGCCCGGAATCATCCACCGCTCTTCGACGGTCAGCCCGGCCTGTCTCATGGCGCTGCGGAATGCGCGAAGCTTGACCGCCGTCGTCGACATATGGGGCGCGCCGCCGAGAAAGCCGATGCGCGTATGACCGAGTCCGATCAGATGCCGCACGGCCAGCCCCGTGCCCGCCGCCTCGTCCGTCGCGACGCGCGTCAGTCCGGCATTTTTAACGTCGCCGTTCACCACCACGAGCGGGATGCCGCGTGCATGCTCGGCAAGCTCCCTGGCGAGCGAGGGATCGCAGGCTTTGAGATTGACGCGGCCGCCCATGAAGAGGATGCCGTCCACCCGCTTCTCCCGCATCAGACGCAGAAAATGCGATTCCCTGCCGTAGTCTCCAAGCGTATTGCACACAAAAAAGGTATTGTCCGAAGCGAGCCCCTCCTGCTCGATGCCCGAAAAAACCTCGGGAAAAAACGGGTTCGTAATATCGGGCAGCAGAACGCCGATAATGCCCGTCTCCCGCTTGGTCAAGCTGCGCGCCACGGCATTGGGCCGGAACTGGTGCTTCAGCATGATCGCCTCGATCCTGTCGCGCGTCGTCCGGCTGACGGGCGCTGTGCCGTTCAATACA
This sequence comes from Cohnella sp. 56, assembly GCF_037963805.1. Classification (NCBI taxonomy): domain Bacteria; kingdom Bacillati; phylum Bacillota; class Bacilli; order Caryophanales; family Paenibacillaceae; genus Cohnella; species Cohnella sp. 56. Next base: position 143,865 of record NZ_JAZDQE010000015.1, read on the forward strand.
CGGGACACGGTCGCCACGGATACTTGAGCTTCCTCGGCAATGTCGTACACAGTCACATGCTTCATCCGATCTGTCCTTCCCGGCGCATCCAGCGTGCGCGGTCGCCCGCGCCCGCCTCGGCTCATGCCTGCTGTCGATAGGCGGACACTGTCCGGCCCGTAATCTCCTTGAATACTTTGCAAAAATAAGAAGCGTCCTGGTAACCGACCCTGCCGGCAACTTCGTACACTTTGAGCTGCGTATCCCGCAGCAGATGCATGGCCGCCTCCATGCGGACTCTGTTGACATATTCGGTCATGCGCAGTCCTGTCTCGCTGCGGAACAGATTGGACAAGTAGTTCGCACTGAAGCCCAGGCGGCCGGACAGGTCGGATATGCTGATGTCCTCCGCATAGTGCTCGCGGATGTAGGCGATCGCCTGCCGGATTTCTTTTCTGCTCGTCTGCGACGCCTGCGCCTCTCCGAAGCGCTCGCGGCAGGCCGCAGCCAGGTCTTCCTCCAGATGCCGGATCGGCTCCAGCCGATCGAGGCTGTCCGCGAGTGCGGTCCACCAGTCCCTCGCGCCCTGCGCCGACGGCTCGGCGTACGGATAGAGCGACGCGTAGAGCTCGGCCAGCCGGCGTTGAAGAATGGACTTCGGCGGCTTCAGGCGCGCCCATTGGGCGAACAGCTCTGCGGCCGCCGCTGCCAGCCTGTCGCCCGATTCGGACCGGAGCGCGTCCTGCCAGCGCTTGGCCGCATCCGCCTCGCCGCTCCCGTCGGGTCGTCCGGGGGCGCGGACGCCAGGCTGCGCTTCGTACAGCCGGCCCCAGCCGTCGTACACGGCGAGGAACAGCGCGGCCTCCGCCTGCGCATATGCCTCGCGGAGACCGCGCAGACCGTCCCTCCCGTCGCCCGCCGCGATCGCGGCGACTCTGCCGCAGCGGGCTGCGCCGCAAGCGAGCCAGCGCTCCGCCAGCTCGCTTGCGGCGCGCCCGCTCCCGTGCCGGCCGACGCGCTCCGCAGCGGCGTCGACGATCAGCGCCGACCGGCCGGCCCGGATCGGGATCAGCTCTGCGGCGTCCGTCCCGGATTCGTCCGTCAACCGGACGCCGCCGTCCGCTCCCGCGCTGTCAGCCAGCAGGATCAGCCTGTATGCCGCCGTCGGGAGCAGCCCTGCCAGATCGTCCGCCGGGAGCGCCGCCGATTCGTCCCCGGTCAGCCACTGCTTCATGCGCCAGCCCCGCATCTCCTGCCGCCGGGCCTGTTCCTGACTTCTCCGGACCTCGGAGCGCTCCAGCTTGCCTTGGACTTGTGTGAGCATCGCGGCCAGCGCCTCCGGCGCCAACTCGTGCTTGAGCAAGTAATCTTCGGCGCCGAGCTTAAGCGAGTCTTTGACGAACTGAAAGTCATCGTACGAGCTGAGCATGACGATCACCGCGTCCACGCCGTTCTCCTTGACGGCCTTCACCAGTTCGATCCCGTTCATCTCAGGCATGCTGACGTCGGTCAAGATCAGATCGAACCGTTGCGCCGCCAGCCGCTCCAGCGCCTGCTTCCCGTTGACGGCCTCCGCCGCGATCCGGAAGCCGTGGCGTTCCCAGTCGACCAGCGTCCGGATCGCTTGCCGGTATACGGCGTTGTCCTCGACGATCATCGCTTGATACAGGCTCAACAGACCTCCTCCTCCCGCCGGTATGGCAATGTCATATAGATGGTCGTACCGCGGCCGGGCGCCGTGTCGAAGGACAGCCCGTACCGCTCCCCGCACAGCGTGCGGATGCGCTCGTGCACATGGCGGACGCCGATGCCGTTGAGGCCCGGATACCGCCGCTCTCTGTCTGCGGACAGCAAGGTGGCCGCATAGCCCGGCTCCATGCCGACGCCGTTGTCGGCGACCGCGATCCGCAGATCGGGTCCGGCGCGTTCTGCCGCGATGCGGATGCGGCCGGCTCCTTTGGAGATTTCCAGGCCGTGCATGATCGCGTTCTCGACGAGCGGCTGCAGGACGAAGCCCGGCACGAGCGCGTCCAGCAGCCCGCGGTCGGCTTCGTAGCGAATGTCGAAGGCGTCGCCGAGTCCGATCTTCTGCAGATCGACATAATCGCGCACATTGTCAAGCTCCGTCTCCAGCCTTACAAGGCCGCCCGAATCGCGGATCGAAGACTTGAGCAGCCCCGTCAGCGCGCTCACCATCGACTCGATCTCCGTCTGTCCGCGGCCGCGCGCGAACCAGCGGATCGTGCCCAGCGTGTTGTACAGAAAATGCGGATTGATTCTGGCGAGCAGCGTCGTATATTCCGCCCGTTGCTTGGCCAGCTGCTCCTCGGATACCCGTACGACCAGCTCGTTGATCCGCGAGACCATCATATTGAAGCGCACGGCGAGCATGCCGATCTCGTCGCGCCCGGCAGGAGTCGCCTTGACGCTCAGGTCGCCGTCCTCGACCCGCCGCATCGTCCGCTCCAGCAGCTTGATATCTCGCGTCGTACCCGCGGAGAACCAGACAGCAACCGCCATCGCGACAAAAATAAACAGTACGCAGATAAACGCGATGATCGTCTCTAATATGCGCGTCCCCTCGAGCAGACGGGATAACGGGATGAAGCAGACGACGCTCCAGCCGGTCTCCGCGGACCGGAAGCGCATGAGCAGCGACCGCTGGCCGCCGATTGTCGCCGTCCGTCCGTCCGCCTCCGCGATCCGCGCGTCTCCGGCCGGCCGGCGCAGCGAATCGCTTGCCACATCCGGGCTTCCTTCGTACAGCGGCTCCCCGTTCTCGTTTAGAATGAACAGATTGTCCGCCTGGATGATCGAGCCGTCGGAGAGCAGGCTTCCGAAGTAGGCTTTGTCCAAATGGAAGACGATGACCCCGAAGCTCCGGTTGATCTGGTTGATATCGATATAGTAGCGGGACAGCGCGATCTCGTCCGTGCCGTGCAGCGAAGCGGACCAGTAGATGCCCTGACCCGTCTCTCTCAGCTTCGCGCGGCCGGAGTCGGCGATCGCGCCCGCGGTCTGCGCATTCAGATCGCCCTCCGCGATCGCCGGACGCTGCCACCAATAGAGACGGCCGCTCTCGGTCTTGATCGTGATGGAATGAATATACGGATTGTTGTTGCCGTATTGATAGAGCAATCCGAAGACGCGATTGAAGTCCAGGGCGTACTGGTCCCCTCCCTGCTGCGCCTCCCGGTCCGACACGATATGCGAGAGCAGCTTGTCGTTCAGGAGGAACAGCGTCGAGGACACGAAGTCTTTGACGTGATTGTCCACGTTTTTGGAATATTGATCGATCACATGTCCGGTCAGCTCCCGCGTATTCGCCTCGATGTAGTAGCGTGAGGCGAGCGCGGCCGCGGTGCCGATCGAGAGCGCCAGCATCAGGATGACGACCATATTGGAGAGCAGGATTTTCCTGCGGATGCGCATGTCGCGCAGACGCCTCATCGGACTGCGCCATCCTCGCCGCCGTATCATCGCGGGACCCGCCCCCCTGCCGTCCCGGCGCGCGGACGAATTCGGTCGAACGCCGCGTCGAGCTGCGCGATGCATTTGTCGACGTCGTGCTTCGGATCGCCGAGCAGCGCGATCAGTTCGTTGCGGAACGCCGCCACGAGCTCCACGTTGACGAATTCGGGATAAAATGAGGAATAATCGAGCACGCGTCCCGTGCGGATATAGTCGCGGTCAAGCTCTTCGTACGCCGGATCGAAGTCCGGCTTCGCATCCGGCGAGATCGAGATCCCCTTTTTGTTGTCCTGCATGACCTTCGCCATCTCCGCCGAAGTAAAATACCGGACCAGCGAGATCGCTTCGTCCGCATGCCGCGACTTCGGATTGACGACGAACCCGCCCGTCGTCTTCAAGGCGAACTTCGATGCCGCAGCGTCGTCCGTCGACGGGAACGCGAACATGCCGATGTCCGCCTCCGGCTTGAACGAACGGACGCCGTCCACCGTCCAGCTGCCGTTGAGGATCATGGCGGCGCCGCCGTCGGACAGCAGCTCGAGCGCTTCGTTCCAGCTCGTGCCGAACGGATTGGCGCCCGTATACGGGAATCGCTCCGCCAGTCTGCGCAGGACGCCCTTGAAGTTCCCTCTGTCCTCCGCGAACGACGCTCTGCCGGCTTCGACATCCTCGAGCCAGGACGGCTCGCCGATGCCGGACGCGATCATATCCGGCTGGATGTCCAGATTAAGCGTCCACATGTCCTGATAGCCGGCAGCGATCGGCTGTATGCCGGCTTGCTCGAGCTTGCGGCAGGCCGCAAGGAAGTCGTCCCATGTCTGCGGGATGCTCCGGATGCCCGCCTTGGCGAACGCGCCGCGGTTATAAAATACGCCTACGCCGTTGCGATCGAACGGGACGGCCCACGCCCGTCCGTCCTTGTCCTCCACGCCGCCGAGCAGGTTCGGCGGGATGCCGGTCAGCGCGGGGCTTGCGGTCATATCCATCGCATAGCCCGCGTCGATGAACTCCTGCAGCGTCTGGATGTTGTCCGACATGTAGATATCGGGCATCCGCTCGACGGCGGCCAGACTATGCAGCGTGTAGGGATAGGTGTTGCCGTCCTCCGATATGACTTCGATCGTGACGTTCGGATGCGCTTCCATATAATTGCGTGTGCCGATCTCCAGCCATTTGCGCGCGCCCTCCTCGCGGAAATGATGGTACCACGTCAGCTTGACGGCTTGCTCCGAGGCGCCGGGCAGGCTCCGCTGCTCCGTCCGGACGATATAGCTCCAGATCGCCCAGGCAAAAGCGCCCGTCAGCAGCAGCAAACCCAAAACGGCGAGCCATGCGCGGGATCTCATATTGTGCACCGTCCTCCCTTCGCAGCAGTTGCGCCCAGTATAGCACAGCAGCCCGGCTGCCCATACGCCAAAAAGCGGAAAGTGCCGCTTTGGAAATCAAGCGGCACTATCCCGATCGGCTATCGCCGCGCTCAGCCTTGCATTTGCTGTTTGTACGCGTCCAGCTGCTTTTGCAGCTCTGCCTTTACTTTGTCGTAGCCGGCAGCCTTCAGCTTCGTCTTGAACGCCTCCACCGCCTTGGCCGGGTCGCCCGCCTTGCCGAAGGCGATCGACGGACCCATCTCGCCCGTGACCTGCGAGATCGCGGTCAGCTCCGTGTCAACCGGCGTCTTGTCGAATACGAACTGGCCATACGGATACGGATGCTTGATCTTGTCGTACTCGGCGTACAACGTCGTCGGCAGCTGATCCCATACCGTGCTGCTCGGAATTTCCAGCTTGTCGTTGCGGCCGCCCCAGAAGTCGGAGTAGAATTCGTTTTTCTTCGGATCGTAGCCGGCGGGCAGCACGCGCTTGCCGTCCTTGATCTCGTATTGAACGCCCTCGATGCCGTAGTTCAGCAGCCGGTAGATTTGCTCGTCGTTGCGGATGAGGTCGTATGCCATGAGGGCGCGCTCGGGATTTTTGCTGTGGGCGCCGACCGAGGTGCCGCCGTGCGTGATCGACAGCTCCAGCAGGTTGCCGTTCGTCCGCGCGAACGGATACATCTGCAGCTCGGAGCCGGGCTGCTCGCGGTCCATGTCGACGCGCAGCGTGCCGAACGTCTGCGTATGATGCTGGTCGAGGCCTGTCATTCCGCCCTTCAGCAGGGTGCGCGTATCGCCCTTGTAGTTGAGCACGTCCTCGCGCCAGAAGCCTTTGTCCGCCCAGGACTTCATCTTCGTCGCATAATTCAGCATCGTATCCTCGTCGAAAATCGGGCTGACGACGGTGTACGGATCGTCCACGCTCTTGGTAGCGAACACTGGCAGCCAGCCGGTCGAGATCGGCAGCTCAAGCTCCTGCGTGTACGAATTGACCCAGCCGCCGAACGTGCTGACCCCGGCCGTCGCGTCCCACGGGATCACGTTCTTTTTGTTGTCCTTGATATATTGCAAGTATTGCTCGATGCCGTCCCAATCCTTCACCGGCTCGCTGATGCCCGCCTCCTTCGCCCAATCGCCGCGGTAGAAGAAGCCATGGTTGACCCATTGCGTATAAGCGTTCTCCGGGATAAGCACGATCTTGCCCTTGTACTTGCTCTCCGCCCAGTCCTCCTGGGGAATCGAAGACCAGGTGACGGGTGCGTACTTCGGCAGCAGATCGTCGATGTTCATGAATGCACCCCGCTGGGCGTTGCCCCAAGTATCAAGCCAGTCGGTGCCGATCGTGATCAGGTCGACGGGATCTCCCGAGGCCAGCAGCAGGTTGTACTTGGTTTGCCAGTCGGCCCACTCGACCCACTTCCACTCCAGCTCCGCGTTGATCTTCTGCTTCATGAGCTTGTTGATCTCGGCGAGCGCGGCGTCGAACTGTCCGTTCTTGGGCTTGTCGCCCAGGATGACGTAGCTGACCTTGACGAACTTGGATGTGTCCGCGGCGCCTGCGGCCTGCGACGACGCGGCCGATGAAGAAGCCTTTGCCGTAGCTTCCGCGCTTTTTCCTCCGGCGCTCGGGCTTGCTTCCTTGCCGTTGCCTCCGCTGCATGCCGCAAGTCCCGCGGCAAGCGTCAATACGGGGACGATCGCGCCTAGCTTTTTGACCTTGTTCATGGATACAGCCTCCCCTTCGTCTTCGTTTATTCCCTTCGTTATGTGAAGGACGCGGCTTGCCGCCGCATCCCGGCACATCGTTCAGCCTTTGACCGCGCCAACCGTGATGCCCTTGATGAAAAAGCGCTGCACGAACGGGTACAGCAGGATGACGGGTCCGGTCGCGACGACCGCGGTCGCCATCTTCATCGATTCGAGCGGCAGATCGCGCAGATCCACGTTGGAGGCAGCGGACGAATTTTTGACGAAGTCCGCGCTCGTCACGACGCCGTATAGAAAGAGCTGCAGCGTGCGGTACTTCATGTCCGGCGACAGGAACAACATCGCGTTGTACCACTCGTTCCAATAGCCGATTGCGATGAACAGCCCGATCGTCGCCAGCGCAGGCGTCGTCATCGGCAGGATGAGGCGCAGGAAGATGGTGAAGTCCCCCGCCCCGTCGATTTTCGCCGACTCGGTGATCGCATGCGGGATGGAGCGGACGAAGCTTTTCATCATGATGATCAGAAAAGGCGACAGCAGACCAGGCAGCAGCACGGCCAGATAGTTGTCCTTGAGCGCCAGATACTGGTTGATGAGCAGGAAATATGGGACAAGTCCGCCGGTAAACAGCGTGGTGAAATAAATGAAGAAGGAGATCCGGTTGCGATAATGGAAGTCCGGCCGCTGCAGGGCATAGCCGGTCATGGCGACGATGAACAATCCGACAGCCGTGCCGACGACCGTGATGCCGATCGTGACCCAATAGGAGCCGATGATGAGATCGGGATTCTCGAACACGATTTTGTAGGCGAAGGTGCTGAAGACGCGGGGCCACAGGTTGAAGCCGTGCCTGGCGATCGAGCTCTCGCTCGTCAGCGAAGTGCCCACGACGAGCAGGAAAGGCAGCAGACAGATGAGCGCGAATGCCCCGATGAACCCGTAGCCGATCGTGCGGACGAGCAAGGTCGCTCCGTCTACCCGGATGGCCGTTCGCGGTGCCGACATGGCGTATCACTCCTTTTTCCGACTAGAAGAGAGAATTGTCCGGAGACATCCGCTTGACGAGCCAGTTCGCGCTCAGCACGACGCAAAATCCGAACACCGACTGGTACAGGCTCACCGCGCTGCCCATCGGGAAGTTGAAGTTGGTCATGAGCGAGCGGAAGACGTAGGTCTCGATAATGTCCGTGGTGGCGTAAAGGGCCGAATTGTTGGCGCCGACAAGGTTGAAGAACAGTCCGAAGTTGCCGCGCAGCACGCCTCCGAGCGAGAACAGCAGCAGGATGATGAACGTCGGCTTGAGCCAGGGCAGGACAATGTAGCGAATCCGTTGAATGGCGTTCGCGCCGTCGATCTCCGCGGCTTCGACGATCTCCGAATCCAACCCCATGACGGCGGCGAAGTAGATGATGGAACCGTAGCCGGTCGACTGCCACAGGTAAGTGACGACGATGATGAACGGCCACAGATGCGGATTGGAATAAGTCTTGACGGGGTCGGCGCCGATCATCTTCAGGAAGCCGTTGAGCAGGCCGTAGTCGTAGCTCAGAATGTTGTAGGCGATCAGGCCGATCAGCACGAAGGATATGAAGTACGGAAGGAACATGAGCGATTGCGAGATTTTCTTGAACCACTTGTTCCGCAGCTCGTTCAGCAATATCGCGACGGCGATCTGCAGGGCGTTGCCGAGCAGGATGAACATGACGTTGTAGGCGATCGTGTTGAACGTGAGGCGCCACAGATCCCCCGTGATGACGAGGAAGCGGAAGTTGTCCCAGCCGACGAACGGACTCTTGAAGATGCCGTCCGAGTAGTTGTACTTGACGAAGGCAAGATACAGGCCGGGCATCGGCAAATAGGAAAAGATGAGAAAAAATACGATGGCGGGCAGGCACATGAGCAGCAGCGTCCGGTTGGCGAAAAGGGTGCGCAAGGTGCCGCGTCGCTTGGTGCCCGGGGCGGGCATCGCCGTGCCGGCATGAGGCGTGGAGTCGCCGGGCGACGCAGCGGCAGTCGGTGAATTCATAGCATCAGCTCCTTCGTCTGCGATTGGAGGGCGATGAGAAGCCTGGCCCGGCGGTGTGGCGGAATGTCTGCGCGGACGTCCGCAGGGATGTATGAGCGGATGCCAGTGCGGACGTCTGTGCGGATGCCAGTGCGGGCGTCTGTGCGGCGTCCGGCGAACGATATGCCGGTCATGCGCCGGATATCGCGCCGCAAGGTCATACGGACACCAGCCTGAGCGCGCGCAGCTCGCCCGCTTGTCCGGGGACGACCGCTTCGACCAGCACCGCCAAGCGTCGGGCCCCCGGCTCCTCCAGCCAGGCGGCGGGCATATAGAAGCTGTCCGGGCTGCCGCCGCTCATGACAGGGCGCTCGTCGCCGCCGGGCAGCCACAGCCTGGCAACGAGCCGCTCGCCTGCGAATACGGTCAGCTTGACGTTGGCGCCCTCTGCGAAGACGCGCCATCCGTCGCCGTCCCCCGCGTCGCCTGGCGCGGCATAGAGCCAGGCGATGCCGCCGGGCGCGAGCGAATACGGGAGCATCGCGGGCACTGCCCCGCGCTCCGACAGCGTCGCGGCGGCGAGCATCTCGCGCTCTGCGGCCGACGACAATCCGCGCAGCACGGCCGCCTGTCCCTCCAGCAGCACCGGCCGGCCTGGCGCGGCCCCGATGCGCCGCTCCAGCACGAGCGTGAGCTGGCGGACGCCGCCCTCCGCTCCGACCCGCGAGTCGAGCGGCAGCCACGGATCGCCGGGTCCGATCGAGCCTGCCGCCTCGCCGTCGACGAATATGTCGACCCTGCTCTCCAGGCCGTCCAGCCAGAGCGTCCGGCTGGTCGGTCCTGGCGCGAACGTCACCGTGCGGCGGTAGTACTCGCGCGTCAGCGGATCGTTCGGATGCCAGCCGCCGAAGCGGGTCAGCGGCCAGCGCTCATCGTCCGCCGACGCGGCGATTCGTTCCGGGTCCGGCGCGGCGTCGGTCGTCCGCACATAACGCCATCCGCTCGTCAGATCGCGCTCCGACGTCACGGCGGTCAGACGGCCGATTCCTTTGGTCGCATGCAGGCGCAGCGCAGGCAGCCGCGGATCGTCGAAGTTCGAATGGCCCCAGATCTCGACGCGTGCCGAGACCCGGGCCGGTATCTCGCCGTCGGCCAGCGGCACATACCGGCTGGCGCCGGCCGGCAAGTACGTGCCGACATAGGCGTCGTCCGCATACAGCGACACGATGTCGCTCGCCCGCGATACGAGCCATCCCTTCATCGGCCGCCGCGAAGCGCCTTCCTCCGCGCTGTGCGGCGGTTCGTCAAGCATATGGTCGTATTCGTACCAGGCGTATCCGCGGTATATGCCGCAGGCCTCCAGGCTCTCGCCGTCTGCGCACGCTGCAGCAACGGCCGAACGGAGCGGCGTATGCGCCTCGACCGCGGAGGCGGACCATGTCAGCGCCGCTGCGGGCTCGACCCCGGCGCTGAGAGCCGGCGCCGCGAACGAGAGCTGCGGCTCGTCTGCCGCAACGTCTGCGAGCAGCAGCGCTTCGCGTCTCGGCAGGCCCCATATCGTCAGCCTGTTGCCGTCCGCCCATACGAATTCGCATCGCGACCGGTTTTCGCCGTTCAATACGACCGTATAGGCCGTCCCCGCTGCGGACAGACGGGCGTCCTCGTCCGCCGTCGCGACCGCCGGCGCCTCGTCGAACGACAGCGCGATCGGCGCCTGTCCGCCTTCGGGCGAATGAAACACCAGCACGCTGCCGTCGGCGCCGCGCACGGCTGCGCATAACTCGGCGGCCGACGACACGATCCGCCCTTCGATTCCCCATCGGGTCAGGCTGACCTCCTCCGGCAGGATGAGGCACAGCTCTCGCGACGTATCCGACACGAAGGCCAGCCGTCCGCCTCCCCGCAGCCCGAGGCGGTACGGACCTGTGTCGAAGCCGCGCTCCCGCCACGCTGTCCGCTCGGCCTCGCCCGGCGCGCCCTGCGGCATGGCCTCCGCCAGCTGCTCGCCATACAGACGCAGCACCCGGCTTAACAAGCGGGCCTCATACCCTTCTTCGCGCACTTCGCCTTCGGGAGAGATCATGCCGCCGAAGTCGTAATCGGACGTCATGAGCGCCATGGGCCGGCCCCAGTTGTTGATGGCGTTCGTGAAGCCGGCGTCCGTGCCCGATACTTGCAGATAGGGACCGAGCAGCTTGACGCCGCACGACAGCAGCCTCCGCAGCAGGAAGTGGCTGCGGTTCGTCTCGGTGACGAGCAGCGGCAGGCCGCGTCTTGCCAGCTCTTCATGATAGGCCAGCGCCAATGTCTCGAACTCGGGATCGCGGTTGTCGGGATAAAAGTTGCAAGTCGGCACAATGCCGTCGGCATCGCCGCCTGCTTCTGCCAATCCGCCCTGCCCGGCGCAGGCGATCAACGGCACTCGTATGCCGTGCCCGAGCGCCATGTCGCGCAGCGCCGACATATAACCAGTCGGATCGGAGCAGCCGTAAAAGTCGAGCTCGTTGTCCAGCTGGACGGCGACGATCGTACCGCCTGCCCCCGGCTCATACTGTCTGAGCAGCGGGAGGATCCGCTCGAACCAGCGTGCGGCATGCGACAGGAACAGCGGTTCGTTGTCCCTCAGCCGGATGCCGCCGACGGCCAGCAAGTATGCCGGGAGCCCGCCGCCGTCCCACTCGGAGCAAATATAAGGTCCGGGCCTGGCGACGACCCATAGTCCCTCATCGGCGGCCATACGAAGAAAAGCTTCGGCGTCCCGCTCCTCCGAGAAATCCCATACGCCCTCCTCGCGCTCGTGATAGTTCCAAGGAAAATACACGTCGATCGCATTGTATCCGAGCGCCTTCAGCTGCATCATCCGCTTGCGCCACAGCGCACGCGGTATGCGAAAGTAAAACAGCGAGGCGCACAGCAAAATCTCGCCGGTACCGTTCAAGGTGACGCTGCCTGGTGCGAGCCGTACGGCCGCAGCGCTTCCTGTATTTGCCGTCATAAAATCCTCCTTCCGGTCTGTAATCGCTATCATGTAACCGGTTTCTATTTCATATATTAAACGCTTACATTTGACGGTTCATTAAACAAAACTCCGATTTATTGTAAAAAACACATGAGTTCGCCCCCGCCGCCGCAGCGGGACTGCAACGCCGAATACCCCCCCGGCGGATACCGGGGGGCGGACAGATGACGGTCACACGATGATTTCCTTGAAATCGCTGGCGGCCTCTATGTGGGGGAATACAGCCTGGGAATGCGCGATCAGCGCGGCCACGTCCTCGTCGCTGTACCTGGCGCTGATATGGCTGACGACGAGACGCCGGGCGCCTGCCAGCGCAGCGGTCTCGGCCGCCTGCAGGAACGTCGAATGTCCGTACAGCGCCGCCTTCTCCTCCAGTCCGATGCCGAAGGTCGCCTCGTGGACGAGCAGGTCTGCGTCCTTTGCCAGCTGCACGGCCCGTTCGCACTTGACGGTATCGCCCAGAATCGCCACGATCCGGCCGTCAGCGGCCGGACCGACCGCATCGCGGGACCGGACGACGGTGCCGTCGGGCAGCGCGATATCTTCGCCGCGCTTCAGCATGCCGTACATCGGCCCCGGGGGCACCCCCAGCTGCGCGAGATAGGCCAGGTTCAACGGTCCCTGGCGCGGCCGCTCCTGGATGCGGTAGCCGAAGCAGCGGATGCGATGGATCAGCTCGCCGGCTTCGATCCGGTGCCGCCCGTCGTCGAATGTCTGACCGTCGGCTTCGATCTCGCGGATGTCCAGCTCGTAATTCAGATGGGCCCCGCTATATTGCAGCACGCTCTCCACATAGCCGCGCAAGCCCGGCGGCCCGAACAGCTCGAGCTTGCCCGCCCCTTCATAATAAGTGCGGCTGCTCAGAATGCCCGGCAGTCCGTACAGATGGTCGCCGTGCATATGCGTGATGAGTATGCGCGTCAGCTTGCCCAGCTTCAGCCGCGCGCGCAGGAGCTGCTGCTGCGTACCCTCTCCGGCGTCGATCAGCCAGAAGCGGTTGTGCTCCTCCGGGAAGATGAGCGCCGCGGACGTGACATTGCGCGCGGCAGTAGGTCTGCCCGCGCTCGTGCCCAAAAACAACAGCTTCATGAACCGCACCTCGCGATGTACGCCAGCAAACCGGCAGGGATACCCCTATTATGCCAAAACCCGCAGGCACAAATCCAATGTATGGAACGCTTCAGGCGCTGCCGTCCGACGGTCCGGCGCCCCGGCCGATGGCGCGGACGGTTCCCTGAAGCCAATAAGGACCGCTGACGACCGCGCGTGCTTGCGGCGATCTGACGGTCAGATAGTACAGCCGCGCGGACGCGCCGCCCACCGACTTGTATTGCAGTCTTGTCAGTACGCTTGCGAAGCAGGATTCGGGCGACCAATAGACGATCTCGCCGTCCGGGCGGTCTCTGCGCAGCATGATCTCCAGCTCGCCCATATCCCATGCGCCCGAGTTGTCCCAACCGATCTCGATCGACACCGTCAACTCTTCGGACGGCTCCGTCTCCCGAATCTGCACGGAGGTCAAGACGATCTCATCCTTTACGACGAACTTGGGGAAGCCGCCCTTCGGCGTACCTGTCCGATGCATATAGCCCATCCCGTACCCTCCTCAAGGTCGCCATCGCGCATACCTCGCGCAATATACGTTATGCGGCGACCGCAAGCCTCGACCGGGCAGCACGGCCCAAGCGCGATTATAATGCAATCAACTGAATGACCGCGCTATTCATCCATACCGTTGCGGCTGCGCCGGCATTCATTGTGATGAGGGATTTTTTTCGGAGGGGGCGGCGTCCATGAGACTGTCGGAAATAAAAGGCGAGTATGACGGAATCTTCAGCCTCGGATATCTGTGTCTGACGGCGATCCAACTGGAGCGCAACGGGCTGCGTCCCTATGCGGGGCCGCTCGACTGGCTGGCATCGTACACGCTGCCGGACGTGAGCCGTCTGCTGCGCAACCGGTGCGAAGGTCTGATGGCGCGCGATCATCTTCATTACGAGGGAACCTTCGCCGATACGCATCATCTCATTCGGGAGACGGCCTATAATCTCATCTTGAACCATGACTTCTTCGCGCATGACAACGATCCCCATCGGCTGGAGAGGTATCCCGCGGTCAAGAGCAAATACGACTACCTGACGGCGCGCTTCCTGGAACGCGCCGCCAACGGCAGACGGCTGCTGTTCGTCCGCTGCGGAGGCAGCCGCGAGGAAGTCGAGGAGCTGCGCGATGCGCTCGACGGCTTCGTGGCGCACGATTATGTGCTGCTGCATGTGTGCGAATCGGCTGCCGCAAAGACGCTGAAGGAAAACGACTGGGCGCTCGCAAGGGTATGCGCGGTAGAGCTGCCCGGCGAGCACGATGCGGTCTGGACGGGCAACCATCGATTGTGGCACTACATGCTGAGCGGTATCTCTTATCGTGTCCCGCAGACGGATTAAACGAATGTGCCCGTGTCGCGCGGGCGATCAGACGCCCAAGCCGCCGGCCGGCAGATCGCGGGAGCCTGCGCGGCGCTTGTCGGCCGGTCTGCGGATGGCCGCGTAAGTCTGCCAGACGCCATAGCTCGACAGCAGGATGACGGCCGGCAGCAGGTCGAGTCTGTACCTGGTCTGGATCTCGACGACAAGATGCGCCCCGGCATAGATGAGCAGCAGCAAAATGTACAGCAGCGGGCCTCTGTACATGCCGGCTCTCCACAAGGCGACGATGGCGAACAGCGCGAACGCGCACAGCACGACATACTGGGGCCGCTCCAGGCGGCTCAGCGTCCGCTCCAGCTGCCAGTGCCCCGTCCCGTCAAGACTCCAGAACGCGGACGAATCCGCCGCCCCCCACATCTGCACGAGCTTGCGGCCCATGAGCGCCGCCAGTTCTGGCTTGTCCGCCAGCCGCTCCTTGATTCGGAGCAGCTCCGCGCGGTGACGCGCTTCGCCGAACGGATACTGGTTGGCGTACTGGGCGTCCGCGGCGTTCCACGCGCCGTCCGTCTCCGCATTCAGACCGACCATGAACTTCCAATACTTGTCCCCGCCGGACAGCGACTGCTGCATCACGCCGGCCGACTGCAGCGCCGCGTTCGCCGACCATTGCACGCCGAAGAACAGCCCGATCATGGCGAGCAGCATGCCGGCCTGGCGCCAGGCTTTCCGTCGTCTGCTCTCGCGCAGCTTTTTGCTCACTTCCAGCATGGCGAACAGGACGATCCCGGCCACGTAGACGATGCCGATCGGCCGCATCAGCTGGCCCAGTCCGAGCGTCAGTCCCGCCAGCAGCCAAGGCATGACCGCGCCTCGGCGCCGAAGCAGCATCGCGCAGCCGAGGAAAAATAAAAAAACGGAAATATGCTGATTGGTCAGCACCGAGCACATCAAAATGTTCGGCAAATAAAAGGCGTAAATAAACGCCGCGATTCTGCCGCAAGTCTCGTTGAACAGGCGAACGCCGGTATAGTACAAAATAAGGGCCGTGCCCATGCTGAATACCGCGCCGATCAGCTGGAGCGCCGGTATGGCCTGGCTGCCGAACAGCCGGATGACGCCTGCTTCGTACATCGTGAACCCGAGCTGATAAGGGAAGCTCACGTAATAATCCGAGCTTGCGAAGCCGAAACGGCCGGCAGCCGCCTCCCGGGCGGCATTGTACATAAACAAAAAGTCGGAGCTCGGCGGCGCGTCGTTCCAGAAAATCCAGTACAGACGCGCTCCCATCCCGAGCACGATCAGCACCAGCAGGAATATGCGGCGGTTCAGGCTGCGGCTCAGCATATATGCCGCCAGCAGCGCGCCGCCCGCGCAGACCGCAGTCAAT
This sequence comes from Cohnella sp. 56, assembly GCF_037963805.1. Taxonomy (NCBI): domain Bacteria; kingdom Bacillati; phylum Bacillota; class Bacilli; order Caryophanales; family Paenibacillaceae; genus Cohnella; species Cohnella sp. 56. The sequence continues at coordinate 159,228 of NZ_JAZDQE010000015.1, forward strand.
ATTAGCGCCCAAGCGGGCGAATCGTATCCGGCTACCATGCCGGCGAAGGACGATACGAGCACAGCCGCCATAAACAGGCCGCCGACGGTTAAGAACAGCCGGGCTCCGTACATGCATGACACCCCTATATGAATCATCGTTCCGGCTCGGCCGGTCGGTTCTCTATCTTCTATAGGAGTCTATCACAATCCGTCATCGTTGAGAAATTGGGACTTTTTATTCACCAATGGGATCCGGCGCGACAGATTTGACCTTGCCGAGGCGCAAAACGCCCGCGTCCATCTTGAACACGGCGATCCCGGCCGCGACGATGAGCAAGCCGATCATGCGCGTCGGCGACACGCCGATGCGCTGGAGGCCAAGCCAGCCGAACGAATCCATCAGCAGCGCGCACACGAGCTGGCACACCATCATGACGGACACGGCGAACGTAGGGCCGAGCCGCCGGATGCTCTGGACCATGCTGACGACGATGACGACGCCGACGATGCCGCTGAACCCGTACCAGGTCTTCATCTGCTGCAGCGCGAACATCCGGCCCCCCTCCAGCGCGAGGCCGATGCCGAAGGATGCCGCGAAGCCGAGTCCGAGCACGATCGCCGTCGTGACCCAGATGTCCGTCTTTGCGCCGAGCTTGCTGTTGAATACGTTCTGCAGGCTCACGAGCGCGCCCGAGAACATCGCGAGTGCCAATCCGAGCAGCATATACGCCCCTCCTATTCGTAAATATTGTGCTCCGCCTTCGCGAGCAGCCCGGCCCTGTCCGACACCCTGATCTGTCCGCCGGCACGTTCGACGAGCCCTTCGTCGATGAACTGGCGGAGCACCCGGTTCAGATGACGGTAGCTGGTGCCGATGTAGCTCGCCGCGTCCGCCAGATGGACGGCCGCCGAGCCGCCCTGATGCGGCAGCCCCGTCTCCTCCTGGCAGACGGTCAGCAGGTAGCTGGCAAGCCGTACTTCGACCGGATGCATCAGATTGAAGCTCATCGCATTCGATTTGGTATAAAACTTGTGTGTGATGACCTCGAGCAAAAATTGGAGCAGGGGCGCGTGATTCATGCCGTAAGCCTCAAGATCCCGGTAATCGACGCCGATGGCGAGCGATCTCGAGACGGCCTCGACCGTGTTCATCAGGTCTCTCCTCCCGATGAACTCGACGTCGCCGATTATTTCTACCGGCTCTCTGAACGACAGAACAAGCGCCCGGCCCTCCGGCGAAGTCGTAAACACCTTGATCTTCCCCTCTACGAGCACATACAGCCGGCCGGCGGGCTCTCCCTGTTCGCAGATGCGCTCGCCGCGCTCGAACTGCATGAGCGACAAGCGGGCCAGCAGCGGCTCGGGAAAAACATGCTCAAGCCGATGCCGCGTCAAATAATGCCGCAGACGTTCGGCATGACGGGATTCCATCATGAAGCTTGTCCCTCCTTCGCTCCTTCATTTCTTCGCGCCTACGCTCACAGACTTAGCACGACGATGCCGACCGTCATCATACCGATGCCGGCCAGCTGCGCGGGACCGGGCCGCTTTTTCTCGACGCCGAACCAGCCGAAGCTGTCGACGACGAACATGAGGATCAGCTGGGCGATCATGACCGCCGCGACGGTCAGCGTCGCCCCGATCGCGCCGATCGCCGCGATGTTGGCGGAGATGATGACGGCTGCGAGGGCGCCTCCAAGCCGGTACACGGGCTTGACGTCCCGCACGCCTCTCCACGCGCCCCCTCCGGTCAGAGACAGAATGAGCAGCGCCGTCAGGAAGCCGGTCAGCTGCGTGATCGAAGCGGCCTGCCAGGTGCCGATGCCTTGGCCGATTCTGGCGTTGGCCACGCCTTGCAGTGCGATGCCGCCGCCTGCAGCCAGCGCGAATAATATGCCCTTCATCGTCTATCACCTCATCATTGAACGCTTCCCTAATTAAAGGCGATAACCGCAGCATCGAGTTAGGACATATGTCCTTGCGTCGATAAAAAAAGCCCGCTGATCAGCGGGCTGAAAGTGTTCGTCGTCCTATTCCTCGGAATCGACGTTATGATATACCTGCTGCACGTCCTCGAGGTCCTCGATCGCGTCCAGCATCTTCTCGAACTGGGCCTGCGCGTCGCCCTCGAGCGTCACGTACGTCTGCGGAATCATCGACAGCTCCGCGACGGCGAACTCGGTGACGCCGGCTTGCTTGAACGCTTCCTGTACGGCGTGATATTGCTCGGAGTCCGCGTATACAATAACCGTCTCGTCTTCCTCGACGACATCGCGCACGTCGACGTCAGCCTCGAGCATGATCTCGATGACCTCGTCCACGGACTTGCCGGTGACGCCGAAGACGGCGGAGGCGTCGAACATATAAGCGACCGAACCGGTCACGCCCATGTTGCCGCCATTCTTGGTGAAGGCGGCGCGCACGGAGGACGCGGTGCGGTTGACGTTGTTCGTCAGCGCATCCACGATGACCATCGAGCCGCTCGGACCGAAGCCCTCGTAGCGCAGCTCGGAGTAGCTCTCTTCGGAGGAGCCCTTCGCCTTGTCGAGCGCCCGGTCGATGATCGCCCGCGGGACGTTGTACGTCTTGGCGCGCTCCAGGACGACCTTGAGCGCCCGGTTCGCCTCGGGGTCGGGCTCGCCTTTCTTGGCGGCTACGTAGATCTCTACGCCGAACTTCGCGTATACGCGGCTTGTATTCGCATCCTTGGAGGCTTTCTTTTCCTTAATATTGTTCCATTTGCGTCCCATGCTTCGTACCTGCCTTATATCGGTGTTATGATGGCCTGCTAGGCAATATTCTGCGCGGACGCCTCGCGAATGTCAAGCTTTGTCCCCGAAGCTCAGCCTTCGGCCGTCCAGTTGCGGACGCCGTTGTCCTCGATGATGCCGAGGGTGACGTCCGCGATGTCAGGATCGCCGAGCAGCCGGTCCCGGATCATGAACTTGATGTCGTCCGCCTCCGCGAGCGACAAGCCGGGCTTGAGCTCGATGATGCCCTCGACATGATAGTAGCGGCCCTCCTGCAGGATGCGCAGCTGGTTGATGTCCGCGACGGCAGCATCCGTCATGATCATCAGCGCGATCTTGTCCTCGACATCCTTCGGCGCGGCGACGCCGATCAGGCCGACCATATTGTCGTAGCCGACTCTGAACGCGACGACGACCATCAGGCAGCCGATCGCGATCGTGACGATGCCGTCGATCAGGTGGAACGACGTGAACGTCATGACGACGACGGCCAGCAGCGCGAGCAGCGCGCCGCTCGTGGCGACGATGTCCTCGTAAAAGACGAGCCGCGTAGGCGGCGCCGCGCGGCCGACGTTGCGGAAGGCGGCGCCGGCGATGCCCAGCCCCTTTGCCTCGGTGCGCGACTCCTTCAGCACCTCCTTCATCGCCTTGAACAGGATGGCGCCGTCGATGAATGCCGCGAGCAGCAGCACGATGACGTTCAGCCAGAAGCCGGAAGCATGCGACGGATGAGAGAGCAGATGAATGCCTTCGACAATCGTCTCGTAGGCCATCACGGTGACGACGATGACCGCAACCATGCAAAAGATGTTGATGACGCGCCCGAAGCCGGTCGGGAAGCGCCTGGTCGCCTTCTTTTCGGCCAGCACGCTGCCGGTGAAGACGAAGCCTTGATTCAGCGCGTCGGCCGCGGAGTGCATCGTCGAGGCGAACATCGCGCCGCTCCCGGTCATGAATGCGGCGACGCCCTTGATGACCGCCAGCGCGAGATTGCCGATTGCGGCTGCCCCCGAGGAAGTGTTGCCTTTTTTAATCAGCGATAAAAAATGATTCGGATCTCTTGTCCCTGCCACCGGCAGCAGCTCCCTCAGTTGCGCATATTCGTTTTTGGGTAGCGTTCGCAGACGCCCGACATTTATACGGCTATCGGCCGTCACGGTTGCAATAGAAGCGTGTCGAGCGCCTTAATCGCGGCTGCCAGCTGTCCGCGCGGGGCGCGGCCGACGGAGAGCCGCAGCGCATTCTCGTCCGGCGACTCGCCGTGAACCGCATTCAGCCGCAGCGTATCGAAGCCGAAGCTGCCGCCCGACACGAGGTGCAGGTCCGGCGGCGCGTCCCGGACGCAGGCATCGATCCGCGCCTGATATGCCTGCTCGGTGAGCTCCCCCGGCAGACGGATATAAAATACGGAGCCGAGCCACGGCCTGCCCTCGATCCGGTAGGCGTCCGAAGGGTCGACGGACCTGCAATAATCGCGGATGCGCCCCTCCGACGCCAAGCGTCCCAGGTACTCGTCCATGCAATAGGCGTTGCGGTTGATCCTGCCCAGGCGGGAGACGATCGTGCGCCGGTCTGGCGGCGGCAGCTGGCGAACCGTCAACGGGTCCGCGCCCGCATCGAGAATCGACAGCAGCTCGATCCAGCGCGCGCGATACGCTTCGCGGGCCATCTCCGCTGCGCATACGGCGAGATAGCCCACGTTCGCCAGGTCGAAGCCGTATTGCAAATATTTGATGCCGCTCTCTACGCAGACGAGAACGACATGCGGCGGCATCTGGGCGGCATAGCGCTCGAACAGCGGATTCGCGACGCTCGTCAGCGTCCGGTCTACGATGACGTAGAGCGGCTCCCGCTGCCGGTGGCGGCCGAGCGCCGCGAACAGCCTGGGCAGGTCCACGGGCGGCCTGACAGGCCAGCACACGCCGGGATCGACGATCAGGCAGCCGATCGGTTCGTTCGCTTCGACCCGGCGGCATATCGCCTGCGCATCGATCGTCTGTACGTCATCCAGCAGCGTCTGTGCGAGCAAGGCGCCTTCGCCGTAGAAGCCGGCCTGGCAATAGCAAGGCAGCCGCGCTCCGCCCAAAACGCGATACGCCACAAGCCCGAGCTCCAGCGCCTTCATGCCGGAGCCCGTCAGAAAGAGAGCGCTCCGATCTGTCAGCCCGGCCGGCATCCGGTACAGCTCGGTCATCGCGGCATGCTCGTAGTCCTTGACCGCCTCGCTGCCGTAGCAGCGTTCGTATGTACCTTGTTCTTCCTGCGCGAAGCCGCGTTCGTCCGTCGTCGCCTGCGTGGTTCGGCGCAGACGCTTGCCCGGCGTCTGCCAATCGCTGCCCGATACGATGCCGCCCAGCTGCTTGTACAGCTTGCGAATCTCATATTTGAGCGTGAGGTACGCGTCCCAAGTGCATATGGCGGGATCGGCCGCCATCGCGCCGGCGCGCTCCTCGAGCGCATCGAGCTGCCGCGCGAAGACGCCGGCCAGCTCAAGTTCGAACGGCTCATCGGGATAGACGGCTTGATAGTAGTCCAGCTCGCGGCGAATGCCGCTCAGCAGCCAGCGGAGCTCCTCGGCGTCTTCCCGGCGGTCGTCCAGCTCGATGGCCGACGGATTGTTGAGCTTGTCCTGTGCCATTTCGCAGCCCTCCTTCCGGCTTGCGCCGGTACGACTGCCTTAACTTACCCGGCGCCGTACCGCCATAAACGCTGCGGCGGACCAGCAGCGCCCCGCTTCGCTACTCTTCTTGAATGCCATGCCGGGCGGAATGCTCGGGAATCCGATAGGGCTTCCCGTTCAGGATGGCATGCACGGCCTCCACGATCAGAGGCGACAGCTCGGCATCCTTGTCCGTATTGCTCAGGATGATGATGGTCTGCCCGCCGTTGTCGTATCGATACATGCACGTCGAGTAACCGGGCCAGCCTCCGTTGTGCGCCGACCAGGGACCAGTATCTTCGCCGCCGCCCAGTATCCAGCCGAAGCCGTATCCGCACGTCTCCCCTCCGTTCAGGCGCGCCGGCTCGAACGCTTCGGCCCAAGCCTTCTGCGGCAGCAGCGAACCGCTGCGGATCGCCTGGTCGAAGCGATACAAGTCCATCAGCGTGGCGTTCACGGTGCCGTCCCCTTGTATGCCGTCCAGGAAAACGACAAGCTCAAGCCCTTCGACGTCGTCCGGCAAGCGGTATTGCTGCAAATCTCTGTCGTATACGTATCCGTAGGCATAGTTGTCGATTGTGGAGGGCTTCTTGCGTCTGTTGTAAATGGAGGTGCGGTTCATGCCGAGGGGTTGGAATAAAAATCGATCCATGAAGTCCGCAAAAGGAAGTCCCGATGCCCGCTCGATCAGCAGTGCGAGCAGGGCGCCATTGAATAGTTCCCTATCGTGCAGGCTTCTGAGCAGCGAATCGATCTCGATCCGAACCTCGTCGATATGGCCGAAGGACACCTGCTCGGGAAGCGCTTCGCCGCTCTCTTTGAACCTCGCATAAGCTTCCAACATATCCGGCACATGCTCTCGCGTCAGACGAATGCCCGATGCCACAGCCTCTAATCTGGCGAACAGCGCTGGCTGCATTTTTTCCAGATGTTCCAGACGATGCGCTGTGAAGTCCGGCTCCAATTCGAATCCCAGCAGTGTGAGCCCTTCGCAAAGCCGATCGGCTTGCTCTGCGTCCAGCGACAGCAGCGTCCGACTCACAGTATCCACCCTTGAACGATCCATCGAACGACTCCTTTATCCGTTTAAAGAAGCCATACGGAATCAGGCGGTCTCCGGTTCCTTGTTGGGACGGATCAAAAACAAAGTGAGCAGCGACGAAGCAAAGGCGCAGACGACCATCACCCAAAAAAATATAGAAACGGACTGCTGCATCAGCAGCGAAGCGACAGGCGGCCCTGCGGCAACGCCCACGAAGCGCATGCTGCTATAAAACGAACTGATCGAACCCCGCTGCTCTTTGTCGATGCCCTCCGTGACGAATGCGTCCAGACAGGGAAGCCCGGCGCCAATGCCGAATCCTGCGGCGCTTAACAGGGCGATCCGGCCAGCCGTCTGATCCCAGACGAGACAAGCCGCGACCGCGGCGGCCGTCACAGCGAATCCGATGGTGACCGTCCATTTCATCAGCTGTTTGCGTCTGCCGATCCACTTGCCGGCTGCGAAGGAGGCTGCGCAGAGCACCGCGAGCGGGATGGCCAGCACGAGACCTTTGACAATGCCCTTCATATGGTGCTCTTTCTCCAGTGTCTCGGATAAATAAAACAAGAGGCCGAACAAAATAAACATCGTAAAGCAAATGACGATAAACAATGCGGTCAGCCAGCGCGCCTTTTGCTTGTAAAGCGACCAGACATTTTTAAGAAAAGTGCGCGGGCTCGGCGGCTTGTCGTTAAGCTGCGGGCGGGGCGCCTTGACGAGCCACAGTACGAGTACGATCGATATCGCGCACAATACGGGAATCGACCAGAACGGCGTCCGCCAAGCGATGAGCGCGAGCGCGGAGCCGAGTATGGGACTTAGCACTTTGCCGAATGTATTGAACGTCTCGATCAGACCGAGCCCCGAGCTCACCCGTTCTTCGTCCTTGAACATATCCCCGACGAGCGGCAGCACGATCGGCATAGCCCCGGCGGCGCCGATCCCCTGGATCGCTCTGCCCGTCAGCAGGAGCCCGAAGCTGTTCTGGCTGGCCGCCCATATGCAGACGGCTCCGCCGGCCGCCGCTGTGATCAGGCTGGGGACGATAATTTTTTTGCGTCCGATCCGATCGGAGAGATAGCCGGCTACAGGGATCAGTATGATGGCCATGACTGAATAGACCGTAATGATCAAGCTGGATTGCAGCGCAGTAATCCCAAGCGCGCTCTCGATGGACGGCAGCACGGGGATGAGCATCGAATTGCCCAGCGTCATAATGAGCGGGATCGAGGATAGCGCGAGGAGTGCCGCAGTTTGTTTCTTATCGTTGGCTTGCTTCATGATTCGGCACCCTTCTCCTCTTCGTCGATTGTCATGAACGCGCTCCGGGATGATGTCCTGGAATACTGTTTGCAACAATCGACCTAACCATGCATGGAAGAAAGGCGCCAAATATTTTATCCCATTAAATGTATGAAAAAGGCGGATAATCCGGCCTTTAACGCGGCCTCCACTCGCAGCAAAGGGACAGAACGTCTCCATTCATCTCCGCCGCCAGACTTCCCCCCATCTTGTCCATCAGCCCCCGCGCGATCGACAGACCGAGTCCCGAGCTTGAGCCGGAGCGCGCTTGATCCGCCATATAAAAACGGTTGAACAGCAGATTCGTATCCGTGCCGCGCAGATGGGGCGCATTGTTGGACAACGCGAACACGACCCTGCCGCGTTCGCTGGAGAGGCGGATCGCCAGCTTGCCCGTCGCATGGCGGATGGCGTTCACGATCAGATTCTCGGCCACTCTCCGCACGGCGGACTCGTCCGCCCAGATCTCCGTATGCGTCAGAGGCAGCTCGAAGGAAGGCTCGAGTCCTCTCGCCTGCAGCTGGTCGTAATAGCCCATCAGAATCTCGGGAATGAGCTTGTCGAGCCGCACCCGCGCAGGCTTCAACGTATAATCCGTCGAATCGGTCATCGCCAGCTCGTAGAAGTCGTTCAGCAGCGATTGCAGGCGCTCAGTGCGCTTGCGGATGACGGCGAGCGCCTCCTCGCGCTCGCCGTCGGTCAATCCGCTCGTACCCAGCAGCTGCATGTAGCCGGATATGGACGTCAGCGGCGTCCGCAGATCGTGCGAGATGTTGGCGACGGCCTGGCGCAGCTCGTCCTCCGTCCGCTTGCGCTCGGCGACGGCCTGAACGACCAGATCCGTATGCCGGTTGATCTCGATGGCGAGCGCCTCCAGCCCCCGGTCCGGACCGTCGATCGAGACCTTGGCCGCCGATTCGCCGTCGTTGTAGCTGCGCAGCTGGGCGGTCAGGCCGCGGATGGTCCGCTTCACCAGCAGCAGCCGGACGAGGCAGAGCGCAGCCGCCACGGCGAACAGCGCTGTCAGAATCGCAGGCATGCGCTGCCCCCTTCCTTCTTCGTTACTTGATTTCTTTGCGCCTGAAGGCCGCGATCCCGATCCCGACAAATGCGACGGCGACGAGCACGGGAATATAGATCGTCCGCGCGAAGTCCGCATTTGTCATAAACTGTTCGGCATAATTATTAATCAGGTTAAATATCGAATATTCATATAATGTGCGCACGAAAGGTGCGAACTTGGCTGCCATCAGGTAGAGGCCGTCTGCGAAAAAGTAAAATACGAAGGCGATCCCGATCGTCTTGCCGCTGTCGGTCAAATACGTCGCGATCGCACCGGTCACCGCTGCGAAGCCGGCGGTCAGGGCGAGCGTCATCGCCAGGCACTTCAGGACGTATCCCGCCGTCGACATGCCCGCCGGCAAATCGCCGATGCCGAGCAGCGAAGAGCCGAGAATAAAAATGACGGTCGGAAAAACGACGGCCACAATCATTGATCCGAGAATGAAGACGAGCAGCTTGGCGACGATGAACTTGCTGCGGCTGTGGCCGGAGGCGACGGCCCGCTTGATCGTGCCCGTCGCATATTCGCTGGAAATGTAAAAGCCGGCCAGCACGCAAAGTCCGATCTTGATAATGTAGTTGTTGCCGGCCATACCTGCGGCGAGCAAATCGAGTCCGGTCGCACCCGTGAGCGCACCGCCGTCGTCCGGATCGTCTAAATAAGTCAGCAGCACATACGCCGCCGCCGACACGGTCAGCACGGCCAGCAGCAGCCAGAATGAACGATTGCGAAGCAGCTTGTACCATTCGGAGCGCATCAGGTTAAGCAAGCCCGCCACCCCCGATCCGGGCGGTGAAGTAGCTCTCGAGATCCTCGCCCATCGGCATGAACTGCTCCAGCGCCAGACCCGCGGCGACCAGCGCCGAGCTGACGGCGGCCGGACGATCAAGATGCGCATACAGCCGGATTACCCCGTCCGCCGTCACCTCGAATGCCGTCGTCGCGAGCTCGCGTTCGAGCACGGCGGCTGCGCGTTCGGGCAGATTGACCTTGATATGGATGAACTGCCTGCATTTCTCCTGAAGCTCCCGGCTTGTGAGCTGCTCCAGCAGCCTGCCCTTGTGGATGATGCCGTAATGCGTCGCGAGCAGATGCAGCTCGCTTAAGATATGGCTGGAGATGAGGATGGTGATGCCCATCTCCCGCCCCAGTCTGGTCAGCAGCTCCCGCATCTCGACGACGCCCATCGGGTCGAGCCCGTTGGTCGGTTCGTCGAGGATCAGAAATTCCGGCTGTCCGAGCAGTGCGACGCCGAGCGCCAGACGCTGCTTCATGCCGAGAGAGAAGTTTTTCGCCTTTTTCCTGCCCGTGCCGGACAGTCCGGTCAGCTCCAGCGTGCGCTTGACGCTGTCTCGGCCGGGTATGCCCTGCTGCAGACGATGCGCCTCCAGATTCTCGGCGGCCGTCATCTGCGGATAAAGCGCCGGATTCTCGATTGAGACGCCCATGCGCCTGCGCGCGCGCACCAGCTCGGCTCCTCCCGTCGCGCCGAACAGCTCGATCGAGCCCGAGGTCGGGAATGCGAGCCCGGTCACCAGCTTCATCAGCGTCGATTTGCCCGCGCCGTTCTGCCCGATGAAGCCGTAGATTGCGCCTCTGCGGATCGTCATGTCGACGTGATCGAGCGCAGTCTGGTTTTTATACTGCTTGGTTAACTGATGCGTGCGCAGCACGTATTCGTTCAATGGTCTCAGCCTCCTCTGTATATGAATTCAGTGTAGAGGCCGAATCATAAGACAACTTTAAGCCAATTCATAAGAAAAGCTTAAGAGTCAATATAAGAATTAATATTTGATCCGGTAGCCCATGCCCCAGATCGTCTCGATATATTCTTCAGCCGGATTCGCCTTGGCCAGCTTGCTCCGCAGGTTGCTCATATGGACATTCACCACATTTTCTCCGCCGCCCATATATTCCTCTCCCCACACGCTCTCGAACAGATTGGCTTTGGTGAAAAGCTTCTTCGGCGCGGACAGCAGCAGCGCCAAGATATCATACTCGCGTGCCGTGAGCGTCAGCTCCGCGTCTGCGACGGCGACGATCCTGGCATCGGCATCGAGCGTCAGGTCCTTGTGCCGCAGCAGCCTCGGCAGTGCGGTCTGCGGCAGCCTGCGGTAGCGTCTGAGCACAGAGTCGATGCGTGCGGCTACCTCCTCCAGGTCGAACGGCTTCGTAATATAATCGTCGGCGCCGAGCTTCAGCGCCGCGATCTTGGACTGCTGCTCGCCCCGCGCGGAGATCACGATGACCGGACAGCCGCTCGTGGCGCCGATGTCCGCCAGCAGCTCCTCGCCCCGCTTGCCGGGCAGCATGAGGTCCAGCAGCACCATCGCCCAGTCCCGCTGGGCGAGATAAAGCTGGGCCTCCGTGCCCGAATAGGCCGGCTGAGGCGCATAGCCCTGCGCGCGCAGTACGCTGCACAGCAGGCGGTTGATGTCGTCGTCGTCCTCGGCGACCAAGATGGGCAATGGCTCTGTCATGCGCTATTCCTCCGATCCCCTCCAGCAGGCTAACGACATTATAGCATGCCGTATCCGCCCAGGTGTGACTGCCGCATCCTTGCCGACATACATTGGATTAATCCAAATTCAATCACCGGGAGGGAGTTGAAGTCATGATCGTAGCTGTCACGGGAGGCGCCGGCTTCATCGGCTCCCATCTGTCGGAAGCGCTGCTCGCGATCGGCGCGGAGGTGCATGTCATCGACGACCTGTCATCGGGGCGGCTCTCCAACATGCCGCCAGGCGCCTTGCTGCAACGGGCGGATATCCGCTCCGAGGCGGCTGCGGCCGCGCTCGCGGATATCAAGCCGGAGGTTGTCTACCATTTGGCCGCGCAGGCGGACGTACAGCGTTCCATCGCCGATCCGGCCGGCGATGCTGGCGTCAATATCGCAGGCACGATTAATATGCTGGAAGCAAGCCGGCGGGCCGGCGTCAGAAAGTTTGTCTTCGCCTCGACGTCGGCCGTCTACGGCAATCTTCCAGATCCCATCCTCGCAGAAAAAATGCGAGCCGAGCCGCTCTCCTTCTACGGCCTGTCCAAGCTTGCAGCGGAGCGGTATATCCGTCTGTACGGCAGCCTTTACGGACTCGACTACACTATACTCCGGTACGGAAACGTGTATGGCCCGAGGCAGACGCCCAAGGGCGAAGGCGGCGTGGTCGCCGTCTTCATGGATCGCCTGCGCACGGGTATGCCGCTCGCCATTCACGGCGATGGCGGCCAGACACGCGACTTTGTATACGTCAAGGATGTGGCCGCCGCCAATGTAGCGGCGCTCGCGCGCGGCGGCGGCGCCGTCCTGAATATCGGCACGGGCCGCCCCACCTCGGTGAACGAGCTGCTGCGCCTGCTCGAGCAGTGCCGCGGCGTGCCGATCGATCGTGTGCATACACCGGCCAGGCTCGGCGACATAAGGCACAGCAGCCTCGACACGCGCAAGGCGCGGCGGCTGCTGCGCTGGCGGCCGGCCTACGAGGTGGCAGCCGGATTGGCGGAGACCTATCTCGCCTCCACTCTGCCATCTAGCACATAAGGCCCTGTTATACGCGCGAGCTGCTCTCTCGAGCTGACGATCAAGTAGTAGAGCTGGTCGGGATTGCCGCCTGTCGTGCGATATTCGAGCCTCGTGACCGCAGACAGGAAGCACGATTCCAGCGACCATTCGACCGTCTCGCCGTCCGGTGCATCCCTTTTGAGCCGGATCTCCAGCTCTCCCATATCCAGGCTCATCGGATTGGCCCAGCCGATCTCGATGCCGACGATCACCTCGTCGCCCGGGGCGATGCCGTGCAGACTGACCGAAGTCAGCACGAGCTCGCCGCCGACGAGGAAGGGCACGAAGCTGCCAAGCGTCGCTCCGGTGCGATGCTGATATTTAATCATATGAATCGTCTCCTCTTTTCGCCGCGCTGACGAAGTTCCTGGATCATCCCGATGAAGCGCTCGCAGTAGCGGCGCGGTGCGAACCGGTCCCTGACATGCGCCGCCGCCGCCGTGCGGATCGTCTCGCGCAGCTTGGTGTCGCTCATGAGCGCGACCGCTTGCTCGTAGGCATGTGTGATGTTCCCGAGCTCGTAATACTTGCCCGTGCGATCGTGGTACACGGACGAGGATACGCCGTCCGAGTCCGTCGTGAGCACCGGACAGCGGCAGCTCATCGCCTCGAGGATCGCGTACGGCGCGCCCTCGACCTTCGAGGTCGAGCACAGGAAACCGCCCGAATCGCCCACTTCGGACAAATGCCGGTTCATCTGCGCGTTGGGCACATTCGCATAGAAGCTGATATAATCGCGCAGCCCGAGCCTGTCGATCCACAGCTCCATCCGTGCCCGCTCGTCAGGGGCGGATAGCGCTGGATCCTCGTACATGCGCAGCCGCAGCTGCTTGTCGTAATCGCGTATGAGGCGGGCTCCGATCAACAAAAATTCCAGCCAGTTTTTGTTGTCCTCGATGCGCCCGATCCAGGCGGCGACCGGATGGCGCGGCGCATCGATCCGTTCATAGCCGAAGGCGTCCGCGTCGAAGCAGTTGTGAATCCGGTATCTGGGCATATCGGGATACAGCGCCTCGAGCAGCTCGTCGATATGCGGGGTGAACGGGGTCAGCAGCGCGGATGCATATCGCTTCACATAGGGGACGGCAGCCTCCAGCTCGTATCTCGCGACGTCCTTGGGCCCGAAGCCTTGAATCTCCAGAATCAACGGACCGTCATAACCGAGCATGCGGAACTTTTTGAGCGCCAGGTAATCGGAGATGACGACAATCGCGTCGAAGCGGCCCGCATCCACCAGCTGCTTGATCTTGATGTCGTCGTGGGTGACGGTGACCGACAGGTCCGTCATGTTCTGCAGGCCGGCGCCCGACCGGAAGTACAAGCAATGGCCTTCGCCCCCGTATCCGCGCAGCGCCCGGCAGCGCTGTCGGTTCAACGTCTCCACGCCGCCGCTCGGCACATAATACGCGAACAGAACATTCAATGGACTTCAAGCCTCCTTCCGTTCAATGGACGCGGTCAAAGTGATGCTGGTTGAAAATGGCGACCAGCCCTCCGTCGCGTCTGGCCGTCAATATAATGTCGGTCGAGTCGTATCGGTTCGTATTGGAGATCATCAGCAGCGTGAACGGCTGTTCGTTCGTATTCATCGTCTGCAGCCGCCGCGTCGCGCCCGCTTTGACATCTACGAGCATCTCGTTGACGAGCCCGCTTGGCGCGAACATCTGAATCCACATGTTCAGATCCTTGGAGCCGCGGTTCGCGATCTCGACCTCGACCGAACCGACATACCGCGAATCGATCGGCATGTGGACGCCTGCTTCCAGCCTGAAGACGGACATGGCGCACCTTCCTGTTCTCGTGATGATATACAATATGCCGACTTGCCTGTTCGGATAGGGCAGGTGCGGGTTCCGGCGAAGTTCGGCCTTCGCCCCGTCATGTTCGTCCATACCCCGGTGCACGCCAACGCATTAATATATAGGAAGCGTGTCGTACAAGGAGGCGATATGAAATGCGTTTGAAGGCTATCAACGGGGAATATGACGGCATTTTCAGTCTTGGAGAACTGTGTCTCTCGTCGATCCAACTGGAGAGATGCGGGCTTAGGCCGTTCGCGGGTCCGCTGGATTGGATGAGCACGCCCGCGCTGGCAGACGTTAACCGGCTGCTCGCGAACAGGTTCGAAGGCTTCATGAACCGCGACCATCTGCTGTACGTCCAGCATGCGAGCGACAAGCTGCTGCTTGTGCGCGAACAGTTATACAATGCATTTTCCAACCACGACTTCTTCGTCCACCGCAATCATCCCGATCTGCTGGAGGACTATCCGGCCGTCAAGGCCAAGTACGATCGAAGGATAGCCCGCTTCCTCGACAAGGCGGAGACAGGCAGACGGCTGCTCTTCGTACGCTGCGGCGGTTCGCTGGAGGAGGCGGAAGGACTTCAACAGGTGCTGTCGGGTCTGGTGAAGCATGACTTCCGCGTGCTGCTCGTCAACCATACGAGTGCGAATACGCTGACGGAGACGGATTGGCCGCTCGAGCGGGTCTGCTCGGTCGAACTGCCGGGCGATCCGGATGTCATCTGGGGCGGCAACAACGCTTTTTGGGACCGAATGCTGTCGGGCATAACCAGCACAGGCTCGCTGCAATAACCTCCGACATCACAAACAAGCTGCGGTTTGTCTCGTTCAGACTTCCGCAGCTTTGAATTTGCGCTGTGATGTGGCCGCCGCGGGCCGGCTCACGGCAGCCGGAGCGTCACGACTGGGATATCGGGCAGCCGGTAATCCTCGGGCACGGCATTGTAGATCCGGTTCCATGCTTCGTAGCTCACGGCTCGGTCCGGTCCGATCGCGGACGGGACGAACAGATCCGCATACAGTCCGCCCGGGACGAATCGATCGGCGGATGTCGGTCTCATAGCTGTCTCCCCCTCTCCCTGGCGATATGGCCGGCGCGGCCGTAGACCTCGAGGATTCGCTCGATCAGCACGTCCATGGACCAATGCTGCAGCGCCCACTGCCTTGCATTTTCTGCCAGTTGGGAACGGTAAGTCTCGTGCTCCAGCAAGTAATCCATACAGCCGCATAGCTGGGCTGTGTCCCGGCTCGGGAATACGAGACCGGTCCTCCCGTGCTCGAGCATCTCCGGCAACCCTCCGGCGTCCGATACGATGACGGCATTGCCGGCCAGCTGCGCCTCGATGACGGACATCGGCTGATTGTCCAGAATGCAAGCATGCACGAATATATCGGATAAGCCGAGCAGCGCGGGTGCGTCCCCCCTGGAGCCCCAGAACACGATATCGTGCTGAAGCCCGAGGCTTGCACACTGCTGTTCCAGCTCGCCGCGTTGCTCGCCGTCCCCGATCAGCCAGCATACCCAATCCTGCCGGATCGCCTTGAGCCGGGCGAGCGCGGATATGAGGATGTCGATGCCCTTGACGAAGGTGAACCGTGCCGAGCATGCGATGACCTTTTTGCCTGCCGGCTTGTGAACCGGCGACCTGAGTATGCTGCGCTCGCGGAAGATCGCCGTATCCAGCCCGTAAGGGAACACCTCGATCTTGGACGGCACGACGCCGAAGTCGCGCGTGAGCAGCGTCTTCATCCACTCGTTCGCGGTCACTGCGACGTCCGCCGACGACGCGCCGTAGTATTCCATGGCATGGCAATACTGCCAGGCTGGCGAATGCTCGTCGATGCCTAGCTCGGGATGCTCGCGGAAATGAGCCCTGAGCTCATGTGCGACGCAGCCATGAATATGCGCGACGAGCGGCGTCCGCTTCGGCTTGACCCGGGACAGCGCGCGCGCAGCGAATATGTCCTGCGTGTGGATGACATCGTACTGCTCCAGTCCGAAGCTCGCCGCCGCCAGCTCCAGGCAGTAGCGGTCGATCTCATACTGCCGGATGAGCGGATCGGAGAGATAGTGGACGCCTTCCAGCTTGGATTCGAGCAGCGGCCGCACGAGCGACTTGGCAAAAAAACGCTCCTCTCCGACCATATGGTAACCGGTATAGTCCGGGCTGTGGCCCAGCATGTCCACCTGATGACCCATTGCCTCCAGCCGCTTGCGGATCTGATCCATGAACGCCCATACGCCGCCTACATGCGGGAGCAGCCAGTAGGTGGCCATCAAAATTTTCAACCGTTCGTCCCTCCCATGACCCCGCCTGCGAACAGCTGCGCGATACGGCTGCCGTAAAATGCGCGAAGTCCGTCGTACTCCGCCATCAACGCCGGCCGTTGAACGACCGTCCCCATCGCTTCGTGCATCCGATACCGGGTCAGCGGCTCCGGCACATATTCGATCCGAAGCCCGCTCAGCACGATTCTCGCCCAGTAATCGTAATCCTGCGTGTATCTGAGCGATTCGTTGAACAGGCCGACAATCGCAAACACATCTCTGTGCAGCATAATTGTGCAGCCGTTGATCGGGTTCGTGTGCGCCAGCATGCGCATCAGCTCGGTGCCGTCCGCGTAGGCGGGGCCGTAGTGCGAGTCGATGATATCGCCTGCGCCGTTCATGACGGAGAACGCCGTGCAGCTCGCGATGGCCCCGTATTGCTGCATGAAGGCGAGCTGGCGTTCGAGCTTCCGCGTTTCGAAGCTGTCATCCGAGCTCAGCCATGCGACATAATCGCCAGTCGACAGCCGTATGCCCGTATTCAATGCGCTGGCCGTGCCCCCATTGGCCTGGGATACGTACCGCACCAAGCCGGCATAGGCTGGCATGATCTTGTCGCTGTGACAGGTCGAACCGTCATCCACGACTATAATCTCGCTGGGAGGACAGGTCTGGGCCAGCACGCTGTCGATCGCCTCTTGGACGTACGGGTCGTTATAAAAAGGAATTACGACGGAAACGCTAGGCTGCACGCTAGAATCGCCTCCCCTCACTCACTTGCTGACCGCATCGAAACAGAGCCCGTACTGCACTATTGTATGAAGCGGAGCAGGCTCGGGTATGGATAGCTCTCCCCGCGACGACTGCCTAAATTATTAAATAAGAACCGCCAGGGCAGCGTGTCCTGACGGTTGTCGCGGCTGTCGCACCAACAGCTTGGCATACGAGTCGCGTGCCTATGTCGGCACGTACAGTCCGCCAAAACCTTTGAGAGACATCCCGCGCAGGCGTGAGTTGCGATCGGACGATGCCCTGCCGCGTCTGTGGGCCTTCTGTAGCGTTGATATTGTCATTGACCGCTGTAAGTGGTGCCCAATGATGCCCCTTCGCCCGCTGTAACATCACTTTTTGCGCTTACAGCGGCGAATGGTGCGCACCAGCCCGCTGTAAGAGCATTTTTGCGCTTATAGCGACGCATGGTGCGTCCCCGCCTGATGTAAGAGCAGTTTTTGCGCTTACAGCGAAGAATGGTGCGTCCCAGCCTGCTGTAAGAGCACTTTTTGCGCTTAAAGCAACGAATGGTGCGTCCCAGCCTGCTGTAAGAACACTTTTTGCGCTTACAGCGACAAATGGCCGCTCCCATTCGCTGTAAGAGCGCTTTTTGAGCTTACAGTCATGAGAGAGGCTTCTGCAGCCTCCAATAAGGTGTTGGGTGTTGGGTGTTGGGTGTTGGGTGTTGGGTGTTGGGTGTTGGGTGTTGGGTGTTGGGTGTTGGGTGTTGGGTGTTGGGTGTTGGGTGTTGGGTGTTGGGTGTTGGGTGTTGGGTGTTGG
>NZ_JAZDQE010000016.1:0-153030 GCF_037963805.1 Cohnella sp. 56
AGCAGCGGACAAGGCTGCACTTGTCATCGGCTATGCGACAGGTGACTCCGCAACCGGCGTGACGCAGGACGTCACGCTGCCGACTGCGGGAACGAACGGGACGACCGTTACTTGGGCGTCGAACCGCCTAGCGGTTGTTGCCGCTGACGGTACTGTAACCCGCCCAACCTTCACTCAAGGCAACCAGTCGGCTAAGCTCACAGCGACGATCGAACGCAACGGCGTCAGCGATACGCGTGAATTCTCAATCGAAGTGCTTGCCGCCGCGCAGACGGATGCGGAAGCCGTAGCAGCGGACAAGGCTGCACTTGTCATCGGCTATGCGACAGGTGACTCCGCAACCGGCGTGACGCAGGACGTCACGCTGCCGACTGCGGGAACGAACGGGACGACCGTTACTTGGGCGTCGAACCGCTTAGCGGTTGTTGCCGCTGACGGTACCATAACCCGCCCAACTTTTACCCAAGGCAACCAGTCGGTCAAGCTCACCGCGACGATCGAACGCAACGGCGTCAGCGATACGCGTGAATTCCCAATCGAAGTGCTTGCCGCCGCGCAGACCGATGCGGAAGCCGTTGCAGCGGACAAGGCTGCACTTGTCATCGGCTATGCGACAGGTGACTCCGCAACCGGCGTGACGCAGGACGTCACGCTACCGACTGCGGGAACGAACGAGACTGAGATAACATGGTCGTCTGACAAAGACGCAATTATTTCCGACAAGGGCATTGTCGTCCGTCCATCCTATTTGGAGGGTCCACAAGATGTTGTTCTGACAGCGACGATCGCAAAAGGGACTGTGTCGGATGTACGCACCTTCACGATCAAGGTACTGCCGCAAACGCAGACGGATCAGGAAGCGGTCGCAGCGGCGAAAGCAGCACTCGCTATCACGTTCGCACAAGGCGATTCCGAAGCATCCGTCACACAAGATGTGACGCTTCCAGCCGCAGGCGTCGATGGCACAACCATTACGTGGTCGAGCAACGATGATACGATCATTACCAATGAAGGACATGTAGAGCGCCCTGTTTATACAGCGAGTGATATTCCGGTAACGTTGACAGCAACGATTGCCAAGAATGGGGTACAAGACACGCGCACCTTCACGTTAACCGTTCTGAAACAGGACGCGCCAGCACTCCTGAGCATTACCGCAACGCCGGCAGTCTTGAACTTGGATATCGGTGCTGCAGCCGCACCGACGCTCACAGGAGATTATGGTATTGCTGGCTCCAAATCGCTTGCAGCTTCTTCGCTGAGTTGGGTTGTAGCCAATCCGCAGATTGCAGAGGTCAACGCAGCCGGATTAGTAACGGCATTGCAAGCCGGAGCGACTACGGTTACGGGGACGCTTGACGGAATTACGGTTACTATTCCTGTTACGGTGTCCGGTCAAGTAGCAGTACGGTCGATAGAAGTTGATGCTGCAAGTCTGGATATGAGCAACGGGTCTGTCAGACAACTGCGCGTTGCAGGGACACTTGTAACTTCGCAGACGGTAGATCTCACGCAATCCGCGACTTATGTCTCTTCGGCTACTTCTGTCGCGACAGTCAGCACTACTGGACTGGTGACAGCCGTTTCCAGCGGTACGGCGACGATTACCGTCACCTTTGGAACTTTTCAGAAGACGGTTAACGTTACTGTCACGGTACCGAGCATCCCAACTGTACCGCCTGTGCCAACACCGACTGAACCGGTTAAGCCGACTACGCCTCAAGAACCGACCCCTGCCCCTGAATCGGGGGATGTATTCAAGAGCGAGATCGTGAATACCAAAGAAGTCGTAAGCGCAATGGCAGCGAAGGTCGAGGCAGCGAAGAAGAATCCTGCTCCGAATCAACCTGCAGATATTAAAGGCCACTGGGCAGAAAAAACGGTTCAAACGCTCACCAATCTGGGCGCTATAACCGGATATGCGGACGGAACAATTAGGCCGAATAGCGATATTACACGCGCTGAGTTTGTGACGATTATTTCACGCATATTTACGATCTCGGCAAGCCGGACACCGGTTGCCTTGAATGATATCTCTGACCATTGGGCCAAGCCTGCTATCGAAGCTCTGGCTGGCGCAGGCGTTATCCAAGGCTACGGCAACGGCTCCTTCAAGCCCAACAATACCATTACGCGCGAAGAGATGGTTGCGATCATGAGCCGCTTGATCGACATGGAGCATGTTGCAAAAGATACAACAAAGGGCAACTTCACCGATACGTCAAGATCCTTCGCGGCAGATGCGATTAAGCAATCGGCTGAAGCCGGTATCATCAACGGCAAAGCGAACGACAAATTTGATCCAAAAAGCAACGCGACGCGCGCCGAGGCATTAACGCTGATCTTAAACACCCTTAATCTGAATCCGGATATCAAGATGCTTCTGGAGTCGTTGAACTAATTTTCTTTCATTTACAATGCAGGCAGGTCTGTCACCTCATGACAGGCCTGCCTTATTTATGTGGGCCCGGCATGGGCGTCATCTTTCGGGTGAAAGTCCTGGTGCACGGACACCGTCTTCCTCCATAATCCCGACGATCGGCGTATCCGACAGGGGGCGGCATTCTGCAAAGCGCGTGTCTGATCCGGATTCCGATGAGCCTTCTCCAATTACGATACGGAATCCGCATCGGGCAGTCGCTTGACGTCCGATCGCAGTCCGCGACTCTCTCGGGAGCGACACGAGCTCAGGCAGGCCTGCTTGTGTTTCTTTTATGCAATATGGAGGACATACCAAGCGTTGCTATAATAATTGCTAGCAATAGCATAAGGAGCACACCGCATATTACAACAGGCCGAATGGTGATGGCATCGGCCAAGATGCCGAATATAAAAGTTATGATCATCGTAAGCACAGATTCAATGAAGCCATTGAGCGACCCTACCCGCCCCATGATTTCAATCGGGACGCTTTTCTGATAAAAGGTCATAAATCCTGTATTCGCAAAGGCAAGGAAAAAAGAAAGGACGAAGAAACCGACTGCGGCAGTAAAAAATGAATGCGAGAATGCATAAATGCAATAACCGAAGCAGTTGCCAAGCACCCCGATGCTAATTAATCTCAATGGAGTCAGCTTATTGACAACCCACGCATTCAGAACCGCTCCCGCAGCGATGCCCGCACCGGCTATACTAACGAGAAGTCCATAACCGCTTTCCGTAAGTCCAAGTACGATTGTTGCAAACGATGCCTCCAGCGAGTCGACAGATGACGCCATGACAACCATTAATCCGCCGAAAAGCAGACACATGGCCATAACAAAAGGGTAGATTCGATAGAAGGCTTTAACCGTTAAAAAATCTTCTTTTACGACGGCAAACGATAATAAGGGCTGACTGGACTTATCACGTATAGGTTCCCGCTCCAGGTTCGGCATAAAGAGGGTTAACGAGCCGGAGATCAGCAGTGCGGCTGCATTTGTGAAAATGGCAAACTCCGGCGTGCCGACCAGAAAAAGAAGACCCGCAATCGCTGGACCGATTAAGAACGCTCCCGAGCTGAGCAGACTGTTGAGTGAATTGAATCGCGGCCGCTGCTCCTCGGGGATAAGCTTGGTGATGTATACAAAGGAGGCATTTCCGAACACATGGCTGGCGACTTGTATAACGAAGGTAACGGCATAAATGATCCCGATCGAGTCTGTGAAGGGCAGAATGCACATGACGAGGGCTCTGGAGACATCGAGCACGACCATGACATACTTTTTGTTTACTCGATCCACGATACTGCCCGCCCCTATATTTGCAAGGAGTCCTGCGACAGGACGAATCATGTACAAAATGGACAACGCAAGCGGAGATCCCGTCATACTGAGAACAATCAGATTTAATGCGATGAAGTAGACCCAAGCGCCTATATTGGATAACCCGATGCCGAACAATAAGATCGAAGGGTACTTCCAGCTTGCCATTACTTCTTTAAAACTTCGCATCCAAGTATCACTCCTCGAATTGTAAAAAAAATCATCCCCAAGACAATAAATTGTCTTGAGGATGATTTTTCACGGTGCCACCCCAATTCGTTCGTATGTCACCATACGAACCTCGGCGAGTATTTAAATACTCTGCTCTATAACAGGAGCACCTGTCACATCATCCCTTGTGTCAAGATTCGATGTGATGCTCAGAGTCTTGGTTCAACTAGAACTCTCCGCTCCTTTTCAGCATACGGAGCTCTCTGTGGGAGAGGTTCTGGTTTACTCTTCTCTTCGTCGCCTTTGTAATATTTTTATTATCTTATATGCAGACGCCTGTTTTGTAAATAGGTTCCATCAATGCCAGCAGCGTTGCTCCATCCACTGTCGTTCCCCTAAGATACTGCGGGAGCAGCTTCGGTTGCATAATGCCTAAAATTTACTTTCACGACGAGGGCCGTCCCGCTCTGTAAATATCGCTTCATAGTGAAGCGCGCCAGCGGAGTAAAGTACAATTTGAGCAGTAGCGGGAGCCGCCGTCTCGCTGTCATGCTGGACTTGGAACGCCATTTTTTTAATAGCGCGCAAAAGGAGAATATCATGACGGCGAATAAGACAAATAAAGCCAATCAGGTAGAGGTATGGTGGAGTTCGGAGAAGGAGCCGAGAGCTCGCACTTGGTTCGATGAGCCGAAGCCGATCGCATACAAAGGGGAGGCGAGGCCGCCCTTGTGGGCGCATGCGCCGAGGCCGGAAAACATGGCGACGATCGCCGTATTCCCGGAGCTGGCCTATCAGGAGATCCTCGGGATCGGCACTTCGATGGAAGAGAGCACCGTATATAATCTGGCCCGTATGTCCCCTGAAAAGCAGGACGAGATCATCTCTCTGCTGGTCGATCCGGACGGGGGTGCCGGCTTCAGCTTGCTCCGCATCACGCTCGGCACTTCGGATTTTACGGCACAGCCGTTCTATACCTACGACGACCTGGAGGAGGGGGAGACGGACTTTGCGATGGAGCGGTTCTCGATTCGCAAGGATATGGACCTCGGGATCGTATCTGCCGTTCAGCGGCTGCTGGCCGCAGCGCCGGAACTGCGTATATTCGCCTCTTCCTGGTCGCCTCCGGCCTGGATGAAGACGTCGGGAGATTTAAGACGCGGGGAGCTGAAGCAGGGCAGGCCGTATATCGATGCGCTCGCGCTCTATTACCGCAAAGCGATTCAGGCGTACAAGGAGCAGGGCATCGACATCTATGCGATTACCGTGCAGAACGAGCCGCTGCTGGAGATCGATTACCCGAGCTGCTACATGAGCCCGGAGCAGGAGCGCGAGCTGATCGTCGCGCTGCGCCGGGAGCTTGATGCCCATGGCCTCTCCACAAAAATCTGGATCTTCGATCACAATTTCCACGATGCGTGGACGTATTGCTGCCCGATCCTGAACGATGAGGACGGCCGCCGCGCCTCGGACGGCATCGCCCTCCACGATTATGAAGGGGAGCCGTCGGTCATGTCCGAGCTGAAGGCGGCGTATCCGGATCAGACGGTTCATATGACGGAGCGCTCGATCTGGGGCGTGGCGGCGGCGGACCGCATCGCGCAATATTTCCGCAACTGGGCTTCGAGCTATAACGCATGGGTCACGATGCTCGACAGCCGGATCGGCAAGCATCAGTGGGTCGGCATTCCCGATCCGACGCTGCTCGTGCAGCATCATGCCAACCGGGACGAATACTGGATGACGCCGGAGCTGCATCTGACCGGACAATTCGCCAGATTCGTGAAGCCGGGGGCCAGAAGAATCGAGAGCAATTACGGCTCGGCCGATACCGTCACCAATGTCGCGTTCCTGAACCCGGACGGCAGCATCGTTGTTGTCGTCATTAATCAGACGGAGCAGCAGCAGCCGATAAGAATAGTGTGCGAGGGCAAGCAGTTCGAAGCTGATGCTCCTCCCATGAGCGTCGCGACTTACCGCTTTGCGCGCCGCTGACGAATACGGCAGCTTGATTTGAACGTTCGAGATGCGGATAGGGCTGTCCTGACAGGGCGGCCCTCCCGCTATGCTGCAGGCAAGCAGGCAGCGGAAGACATCGACCAGGAGGAATTGAGATGATGTTGGTCCAATTTCGTTCCCGCAAATATTTGCAGCGTATCGTATGGACACTCATAGTTTTTATCGTAGCGATCCTATGTGTTTTCGCATCGACTTTGTACTGGAAGATGAAGCAATCGACCATGCATATTCAGATGGAGGCGAACCGCAAAGTGTTCGCCCAGGTCAAATATAACGTCGAGTATATGGATGAGATTCTCAAAAACTTGATGATGTCGCTTTACTTCGACAATGAGGTCATCCCGATTTTATATAGCAAGACGTTCAGCTACGGGGATATCGCGATCAAGCTTGCCAAGCTGGACAAGGTCGCGGATTCCTCTACATATTTGCACTCGATCATTCTTTATAACTATTACACGGATACGTATCTGTCTACGAACCGCAAGTTCCAGGATAATCTGCACGGCGAGATCGAGCGCTTCGAGCTGCAGCTCGGCAACCAAGCGAATGTCCAGAAGATGAAGCTGGTTCCGATGAAAATAACGGCAGACACTTCGAACGCCATCGATTTTTTCTCTTATATGATGTACGACGAGCGGGCGGAGCAGTCGAAGCAGAGCAAGCTGATTCTGAATGTGAAGCCCGAATGGATCTTCAACAATATTAAGGTAATCAACAGCCTGGCGTACGACAAGAGCAGCTCCGTGCTCCTGATGGACGGCAGCGGCGTCTTGTATACGAACGATAATCGGGAGGCGGATTTTCTGCCCGAACGCATAGCGGAGCGGATCAAAGAAAGCCGCGCAGAACTGGAGACATTCACCTATGGGCGGGGCAGCCACAGGTCCATCGTCACGGTCATGTCGCTGGGAGAGTACAACTGGAAGGCGATCGGCATCCAGTCCTACGATTATGCGTTCAAGGAAGTGAACGGCATCCGCAATATGCTCATGGCGGTGACGATCCTATTCCTGGTGCTGTCCGCCGTCATCGCCTTCATTATCTCCACGCGGCTGTACCGCCCCGTGGATTCGATGGTCAGGCAGGTGCGGGGGACGCTGCCGCATGAGATGAAGTCTGCGGGGCAGAAGGACGAATGGTCTTACCTGGCGGCCAGCTATGCCTCGATGGCGGACAAGGCGGATCTGGCCGAACGCCACCATCTGCGCAACCGGAAGATCGTCGAAAACTTCCATTTTCGCAGCATGCTGAGCCGGGGGACGGAGCTAACTGAAGAGGAGTTCAGGTCATGGCTGACCGAGCATCGGCTGCCGCTCGATGCGGCAGGGCCTTTTATGATCGGCGTCTGCAAGATCGACCGCTTCGAGCGGCAGATGCTGCAGGCCAGCGCTTCGGAGCAGCGGATTTACAAGTTCGCGCTTGGCAATATCGCCGAAGAATTGCTGTCTAGGCACGGCAAGCCGGTCTGGATCGAGATGGGGGACAACCAGTATGTGTTCCTCTGCTCCTTGCCCAGTCTGACATTGGCCGGCGATTTGATTAAGGAGACGATCAGGGAGCTGCAGCAGGTCATCCAGACCTACTATCATTTGTCCACCACCTTCTCACTGGCCCGGCCGTTCGGCAGCTGTACGGGGATGGCCGATGCCTACCAGGAGGCGCTGCAGCTGATCCAGTACCGGATGCTCCTGGGCAGCGCGGCGCTGATAACGACGGAGCTGGTGCGGGCGGAGGATCGGCACGAGAATCTGCATCATGCCGACCATATCGAGCGGCAGATGACGGAGCATCTGCGGCTGGGCAACAGCCAGGAGCTGAAGGGCGATATCGACCATTATTTCGAATATGCGTCCAGGCTGACCTATTCCCAGTTCATGAATGCGGTTCTGCATATGACGGTGACCGTCACCAAGACGATCAGCGAGATGAACGAACACAGGCTCCGCCCGCTGGATATCGACATCAGGGCCTTTCACCAGGAAGTGCTGAAGCAGGAGACGGCGGAGGAGATGAAGCTGCTGTTCTGTTCGCTCGCCGAGCAGCTCGCGGACCAGGATCATCCGGCAGAGCTGGAGAAGGCCGACATGCTCGCCCGCACGATGAAGGATATGATTGCCGAGAACAGCATGGACCCGGACTTCAGCCTGAACGCGATGGCCCAGCTGCTCAAGATGTCGTCGGCCTATATCGGCCGCCAATTCAAGCAGAGCACGGGCATGACCGTGACGGAATATATGAACGAATACCGTCTGGAGCGGGCGCTGGAGCTGCTGGAGACGAAGGATATTACGATTAACGAAGTGATGGAGCTGTCCGGCTACCGTTCGCAGAGCTATTTCTTCAAGCTGTTCAAGAGCAAATACGGCACTTCTCCGAAAAATTACAGACTCCATAAGGTCATGACGCCGGATAAATATTAGACGGCAGGCCGGAAGCGATGCAGCCAGGAGTAATGTGCCCATAGAGAAGAGGGCGAGCGGAGTAAAATGCAATTTGTTCAGTAGAGGAAACGCCACACAATCTGCTTAAATCGACCTATGAACGCTGCGGCTTCCAAATTGGGCAGCGCGAGGAGGTGAATGTGCAATATGAACAGCCAAGTCGGCAGCGAGGCGGGCGGGACGGTTCAGCCGAGAAGCAAAGGGCGTTTCCGGAAAAATAAAGACTTGTTCTTCCTTAGTCTTCCGGCGCTGCTGTTCAAGCTGATCTTCAACTATCTGCCGCTGATCGGACTGATCGTAGCCTTCAAAAAGTTCCGGTTCGACAAAGGCATCTTCGGCAGTCAGTGGAACGGCTTGGACAACTTCCGCTTCTTCTTCGTATCCGACAATGCATGGCGGGTGACGCGCAATACGGTCTTGTACAACGGCGGCTTCATTATCATCACGCTGGTATGCGCGCTTATTCTTGCGCTGCTGCTGGGCGAGATGAGCGGCCGGGCCGTGAAGGTGTACCAGAGCGCGCTGTTCCTTCCTTACTTTTTGTCCTGGGTGGTCGTCGGCTACATCGTGCTGGCTTTTCTCGAGCAGGACCGCGGACTGCTGGATCATGTCTGGCGGCTGTTCGGGCAGGAGCCGGTCAACTGGTATCAGGAATCGGGCCGCTGGCCGTATATACTGAACGCGGTCAATCTGTGGAAAACGGTAGGCTTCTCCACGCTCGTCTACTACGCCGGCATCATCGGCATCGATCCGAGCTACTACGAGGCTGCGAGGATCGACGGAGCCGGCAGACTGCAGATGATCCGCAAGATTACGTTGCCGCTGCTGATGCCGCTGATTGTTGTTCTTCTCATCGTCGCGATCGGCGGGATGTTCCGGGCGGACTTCGGTTTGTTCTACTTCATTCCCAACAACTCCAGCTTCCTGTACGCGACCACGGATGTCATCGATACGTACGTGTTCCGCGCGCTGCGGACGTTGGGCGATGTGGGCATGTCCGCTGCGGTAGGACTCTATCAATCGCTCGTCGGCTTCATCCTTGTCGTCGCCACCAATACGATCATCAAAAAAGTCAACTCGGATCATGCACTGTGGTAGGGGTGGGGTGTTCCCATGAAAAGAAATGAGCGCGCTGTCGCTCGTCTGTTAAGTCATGCCGTACTTGCGGCTGTGGCCGCGATCATGATCTGTCCGCTGCTGCTCGTCGTGTCGATTTCCTTGTCGCAGGAAGATTCCGTCGTCAAGCACGGGTACCGGTTTATCCCGGAGCGATTCAGCCTGGACGGCTATGCGGCGGTATTCAAGCATCCGGGCGTACTGCTCCATGCCTACGCGATGACGATTATCGTGACGGTGCTCGGGACGCTTGCGGGTCTTTTGCTGACAGCCATGATCGCATATGTGATATCCCGCAGGGAGTATCCGTATAGAAAGGCGACAACGCTGTTTGTCGTGTTTACGATGCTGTTCAACGGCGGCCTTGTACCTTTTTATATTCTGATCGTGAAGTATTTGCATATGAAGGACACGCTGTGGGTGCTCATCATTCCTTATCTGATCAATCCGTTCTACGTCATGATTATGAAGGGCTTCCTCGACCGCATGCCTGCGGAAGTCATCGAATCGGCCAAGATCGACGGAGCCGGCGAATACCGGGCCTTCTTCACGATCGTACTGCCGCTGTCCACGCCGGCGCTCGCTACGGTCGGGCTGTTCATTTCCTTCATTTACTGGAACGATTGGTGGCTGGGCCTGTTGTTCATCGACCGCAACAAGCTCGTGCCGCTGCAGCTGCTGCTCTATCGCACGATGAATTCGATCGAATTCTACGCCGCCAATTCCCAGCATCTGAGCGGCAGCGTGGATGTGACGAAGTTCCCGAGCTTGACGACCCGAATGGCGCTGGCCGTACTGGGCGCGGGACCGATGCTGTTCATCTTTCCTTTTTTCCAGCGTTACTTCGTGAGAGGGCTTACCGTAGGGTCGCTTAAAGAATAATGGACCATATCTGAGGAGGATGAAGATGGGGAACGAATACAGCAAAGGTGCAAAGGCGGTGCTTGCCGCCTCGCTCGGCTTGACCTTGGCGCTCTCCGCATGCAGCGCAGACAAAGAGGCTGACAGCGGCAAACCGGCCAACAAGCCGTCCGCGGAGCAGACTGCGACGGATACGGCCGCTTCGAAGCTGGAGCCGGTCGAGCTGACCTGGTACTATCCGCAATGGAGCACGCAGCCGGATACGCAGGTGGTCGAGGATGCGATCAACAAAATTACGAAGGACAAAATCAACGCCACCATCAAGCTGATGCCGACCGACGGCGGCAGCTACGAGCAGAAGCTCAACACGATGGTCGCGGCCAATGAGAAGTTCGATATCGCCTGGACCTCGTTCTGGATGTTCAACTATGCGCAAAATGCCCGCCGCGGCGCCTTCGCCGAGCTCGGTCCGCTGCTGGAGAAAAACGCGCCCGAGCTGCAAAAGCTGTTCCCCGATATCGTATGGGAAGCGCTCAAGGTCGACGGCAAAATATACGGCATCCTCAACTACCAGACGATCACGAACAAGGAAGGCTTCCTCATCCAGAAGCGGTTCGCGGACAAATACGGCCTCGATACGGGCGCGATCAAGTCGATCAAGGACATCGAGCCGTTCCTCGAGCAGATCAAGGCGAACGAGCCGGACATCATCCCGTTCGCGATGACGCGGGGCGGCAACTTCGAGAATATGAAGACGACCTACAACAACATCGAATATATCTCGAACGAAGCGATCGTCGGCATATACCGCGATGCTGCGGACATGAAGGTGATGGACGTGATCCAGTCGCCGGAATACAAGCAATATTTGAACCTGATGCATGAATGGTATGCCAAAGGCCTGATCAACAAGGATGCGCCCACCGTCAAAGCGCTCGACGACCGGAAGAAGGCGGGCCAGGTTGCCGTATCGTTCCACAACGTACTCAAGCCGGGCCGCGAGGTAGAGGAGAAAAATGCTTCCGGCGGCCAGGACATCGTGCTGGTCCCTACGTCCGAGCCGTTCGTCGGTACGAATACGATCATTCAGTCGATGCAGTCGATCAGCCAGACGTCCAAAAATCCGGAGCGCGCGCTGATGTTCCTGAACCTGCTGAACACCGACAAAGAGCTGCTCAACCTCATCAGCTACGGCATCGAGGGCAAGCATTATACCCGCATCTCCGCCGATACGATCAAGATGAACGACGACAGCGGCTACAACCCGAACACGAGCTGGGTATTCGGCAATACGTTCCTCGTCGACATGCAGGAAGGCCAGGACCCGCAAGTGCTCGAGCTCACGCAAAAGGAAAACAATGAAGCCAAGTCTTCGCCGATTCTGGGCTTCACGTTCGATCCGGAGCCGGTGCAGACCGAGATCGCCAACATTCAGGCGGTGAACGACGAGTACGGCCCGCCGCTGAATACCGGGGCTGCGGATGTCGAGCAGAAGCTGGCCGAATATATCGGGAAACGCAAAAAAGCGGGCATCGAAAAAGTAGTCGCGGAAGTACAGAAGCAGCTGGACGAGTGGAAGCAAAAAACAGGAAAGTAAGAGGGGAGACAGGCTGAATTCCATCCTTATTTATCGCTTGCCGCAAAGGGGGTGATGGAAGTCATAGGACAAGCAAGGGAGCCGCGGCGCAAGCTTCGCTAGTTGAACAGCCAATACAAAGGAGGCATCAGAATGGGCAAGTTGTTAAAGGGCATGACCGCAGCCGTGTTGATGACATCGTTGGTCGTGAGCTCGCTGCCATTTGCGCAGACAGGGACGGCTTCGGCTGCCGGAGAAACGGTAAGCGTATGGCGCACGAATGAATCGTTGACGGAGAAGCTCGCGGCGCAAAGCAATCTGACCTTTGCGGCCGATACGAGCTCGGGCACGAATACGATCTTTGTCGACGAGAACGCTACGTTCCAGACGATTGACGGCTTCGGCGCCTCGATCACCGATTCTTCGGCCTACCTCATGAATCAGAAGCTGACGGCGGCGAACCGCAATACGCTGATGACCAATCTGTTCAGCCCGACGAGCGGCATCGGGATCAGCTGGCTGCGCCAGACGATGGGCGCGTCCGATTTCTCCCATGTCGGCAACTACAACTACAAGCCGACGGAGACGTCCGCCTTCTCGATCGCGCAGGACGAGATCGACATCATTCCGCTTCTGCAGCAGGCAAGGACGCTGAACGGCAATCTGAAAATCGTCGCCAGTCCGTGGAGTCCGCCGGGCTGGATGAAAAACAACAACTCCATGCTCGGCGGAGATACGGCGACGCTGAAGACGGATTATTACGACGACTTTGCTACGTATTTCGTCAATTTCATCGACGCGTACGCGGCCAAGAGCGTGCCGATCTATGCCGTGACGCCGAACAATGAGCCGCGCTGGGCTTCCACCGGATATCCCGGCATGTATATGACGCCGCAGGAGGAGGCCAATTTTGTCAAAAACAATCTCGGTCCTGCGCTCAGCGGCAAAAACGTCAAAATCTTCGCTTTCGATCATAACTGGGATATCGACTTCGTGCCTGCCTACTACAGCGATACGTCCGCTGCGAGCTATACGGCGGCTACGGCCTGGCATTGCTACGGCGGCGAAGCGACGATCATGTCCACGATGCACTACCTGTACCCGACCAAGGATACGTACGAGACGGAGTGTACGGGCGGCACCTGGACGGATACGACGACAGGCCAGTTCGATGTCGATATGAAAAACCTGACGAAGACGCTACGCCACTGGTCGAAAAACTTCATCTCCTGGAATATCGCGCTCGATACGAACAACGGTCCGACCAACGGCGGCTGCACGACCTGCACCGGTCTGGTTGCGATCAATCAAAGCACGGGCGCGGTCACCTACGGTCCGACTTATTACGCGATGGGCCATCTGAGCAAATACATCGTGCCGGGCGCGGTACGGATCGCTTCGACGGGCTATGCGAACGGCATCCACAACATCGCGGCCAAAAATCCGGACGGCAGCAAGGTGCTGGTCGCTTACAACGAGACTTCCGCGAACAACACGTTTAAGGTGAAGTGGGGCGGCCAATCGTTCACGTATACGTTGCCTGCCAAATCGGCTGCGACCTTCAAATGGTCGGGCACGCAGTCGACGACGAAGACGGTCATTCCGAATACGTATGCGCTGAAGGCGTCGGCCTACAACGAATCGTTCTCGATCAAGCCGGAAGCGTCGAGCGACACGGGCGGCGGTCTGGATATCGGCAATGCGACGAATGGCAGCTGGATGATGTTCAAAAATGTGGATCTGAGCGGCGTGACCGGCGTTAGCGCGCGGGTAGCCAACGGGGGAACGACGGCGACATCGCTCGAGGTTCGCACAGGCAGCCCTACGGGCACATTGCTCGGCACCTTGGCGGTCGGCGTGACCGGAGGCTGGCAGACCTGGGTGACGAACAGCGCGGCGCTGTCCGGCGCATCCGGTACGCAGGACGTGTACCTGGTTTACAAAGGCGCATTAAACTTAAACGGCATTAACTTCACGGCTGCGACGGCCACGAATCTGCTGCTCAATCCCGGTCTCGAGGCGGGCAGTCTGAGCAATTGGAGCGATTGGCATCCGAGCGGCCAAGCGGCCGCGCATAGCGTGGACACCGATACGCCTCGTACGGGTACGTACAAGCTGACGCACTATGCGTCGGCTGCGTATCAGCAGACGACCTATCAGGCGGTATCGGTGCCGAACGGCACATACAAGGCTTCGGTATGGGTGCGCGCCAGCGGCGGACAGAGCGCGGTGCGCCTGGAGGCGAGCAACTACGGCGGATCGACGCTGTACAGCAGCAATCTGACGGCCGGCTCGCCCACGACCTGGGTTGAGCTCGTCATCGACAACATTACTGTGACGACAGGCACGATCACAATCGGCGCACACTCGAACGCAGCGGCAGGCAACTGGGCGGCCTTCGACGACTTCACGCTGGTTAAAAAGTAACGGTTGTACGTTTGAATGAGAGGCGGCCCCTTGGCGGGCCGCCTCTTTTATAAGAGATTATAAGAATGGCAACCAAATTATAAATCCGTATCCTGTTTTATCGCCGTTCGGATTTTTGGTGCGGTTTTTGGCCGGCGCCAAGCTCGGTCACGACCATTTTGCTCGAGGAGCGGTCCGCACAGTGGGCCGTTCCCAGATGCATCGGCTATGCCGACACCTCTCATCTGTATGAGGCGAACCTGCCGATCAGCAATATGGGGATAAGGGGGAACTGTGCGGCATCCTTATTTACTCTACAATTCATTCGTAACGACCATGTTTCTTATTCGCTCAGCATGCTGTCTTTGTCCGCTGCTGCATCTCCAGCTCAAGCCAACGCGGCTGCCTGACCTTGGAGCGTGACAACTTCGCCTTGCTTCCACCCGACGTTGGACGAGACCCGAACCGCGAGCGTTTCTCCTTCCAGACGACAGGCCAGCGAGAAGGTGAACGGCGTCTCTGCGAAGATTAACCGGATATTCAGCGTGTCATCGTCCCCCCAGGCGAAGCAGCCCTCTACCTGCTGCTTCGCGCCTTGCTTGAGGCTGGCGAGCTGGAGCAGGCTTGGCCGCCATTCGCCGCTGCCCAGCTCCACGGCCTGATCGCCGTATTGCTCGCTGGAGAACACCACCTCGGCGCTATGCCCGGACAATCGCAGTGCGATCGCGTCAAGCTGCAGCTCGTTCGGTTCCAGGCGGAAGACCCGGCCTGCCAGCTTCGGCGCTTCCTGCGGCGAAGACGGCTCACCTTGCAAAGGTTCGAT
This sequence comes from Cohnella sp. 56, assembly GCF_037963805.1. Taxonomy (NCBI): domain Bacteria; kingdom Bacillati; phylum Bacillota; class Bacilli; order Caryophanales; family Paenibacillaceae; genus Cohnella; species Cohnella sp. 56. Next base: position 15,160 of record NZ_JAZDQE010000016.1, read on the forward strand.
CCGCAAGGAGGAGAGCCGTTCGGTCAGCTCCGGCTGCGCTGCCGAGTCCGCTATCGCATCGTCCGATGACAGCGCCGGCAGCAGTTCGGACCACGCGGCATCGAGAACAGCCTGCATATCGCCTACGCCGGACGTAATGGCGAGTACGGCATCCTGCTTCGGCAGGACCAGGCAGAATTGGCCGAACGCACCGTCTCCGCGGTATGCGTCGTGGCGGCAGAGCCAGAACTGGTATCCGTAGCCCTGCGCCCAGTCGCTCGCCTTGTCGTCGCCGTTGCTGATCCGGAAGCTTGTCGCTTCGTCGATCCAGGAGGCCGGCAGGAGCTGCTTGCCTTCCCATTGTCCGCGCTGCAAATAAAATTGACCGAACTTGGCGATGTCTTCGATCGCGAGGTTCAGGCCCCAGCCGCCGGTTGCGATGCCCTGCGGGCAGGTCTCCCACGTGCCCTCGGACAGCCCGAGCGGCATGAACAGCCGCGGCTTCAGGAACTCAAGGAGCGTTTGGCCGGTCACTTTAGCGAGAACGGCGGCCAGCATATATGTAGCGGCGCTGTTATAAGCGAAGTGCGTACCCGGAGCGTATTCAACCGACTGCTGCAAGAAGGCTCTGACCCAGTTGTCATCCTGACGCAGGCTGCCGGTTACGTCCGCGGCATGTCCGGTGCCCATCATCAGCAGATGCCGAATTTGCATCGCAGCCAGATGATCCGATATCGTCTCGGGGACGTCGTCGGGGAAGAAGCTGATAACCGGATCGTTCAGCGACAGCAGCCCCTCCGTCACCGCGAAGCCGATCGCCGTCGACGTGAAGCTCTTGCTGAGCGAGAACAGCATATGCGGATAATCCGGCCGGTAGGGGGCCCATGAGCCTTCGGCTACGACTTCACCCCGTCGAAGCAGCATGAAGCTGTGAAGCTCCAACTGACGATCGCGGATCGCGTCCAGAAATCCGATAACCGCCTGTGGCGATAGCCCCTGCGCTGCCGGGGTCGATCTGGGTAAACGAGTCGGATAAGACATAGTTTATTCCTCCCATTTGCGATTCTTTAGCTATTACTAGGCAAGATGTTATCGGAATTGGATAATCGTGTAAAGGGGCTTGGTGTGATCTCCCGGACAGGCAGGTTGGAGAAGGATGAGGGTGGTTGGGAAAATTGACCAACTATCTTGTGTTGATTGCGGTCTGGCAGAGGGAGATATATGGGTCGCCGCGTTTACCGACCCGAGCTGGACGCCGCTATTCGTATCCATTATGGGTCTCGTCACCGAAACTTGGCCGGCTACGACGTTAATTGTAAATAACGTGTATAATTGCTGTAGTAAACAACGGAGGTAATCGCATGTCTTCGAGACCTAAGCTGCAGCAGTTGCTAGAAAAAGAAGGGGTCGCTTTTAAGGCCGTCGATATCTACAATAAGGACTTCGAAAAGGGACGGATGCTTAAGCGGCATTACGATGCCGATCAAGTAGATGAGTTCCTGGATAAAGTCGTGAAAGATTACGAGCGCTTCTATAAATTGCTGGAGGATATGCAAGTCGAGGTCGAAGCGCTCCACGAAGCGGTGTCAAACAAGGGAGAAATCTCTAACGAGGCTTTGCATGTGCGACTAAGGAAGGTCGAACACTTTTTGCAAAACAGCCGGTGAGCCGCGGCATATAAAAAGCGCGAACGGGACGGAGCAAGGAAAACTTGCCCGTCCCGTTTCTACAACAGAAGTTGTTAGTCTACGCTGCAGTCACGATGATCGGCCGATTTTTTGTAATGATAATAGTGTGCTCATATGTGCCACAAAGCTATTGTCCGACACACACAACGTTTATCCATCCGCTTGTTCGTCCACATATTTTGCATCCGTAGGTAAAAAGGCTCGATTGTAATGATCACATGATAGCCGCCCTTTTTAGCCTCCATTTCAATGATTCTTCCGATCTCGTTCAATAACTGTCCGCCAATCTCGTCCAGTTCCTTTGTCGTTATGCCGACACGTGAGTTTCGTTTCATGGCCCGGATCGTCATCGCCACGATTTTCCCAATTTCCTTGAGCACATCAATATCGCTTTGAGAGCCTATCGTCAAAAATTCCCTCCGTTTTTCCGGATAGGTTTATTTTACTAATGGTCCAGTAATGAGAACAAGATCCCGAACGTTCTGGCCTTCAGCAAAGTAGAATCGCTGCTCGGCGCTCATACAGGACTTTGATTATCAATGAAGAATGTTATTCATATGGAAGGACGAGGTAATGGCCGAAGAGACCGATATGACTGTCAGTCCGACCGCGCAGCCGAGATCATCGAGCGTTATGTTTGAAAATAAATAGACTAGAAGAAAGGAATGGGGGAGAAATGCGTTAGGCAAAATTAATGCAGAAAGCTGGTTATATATGAAGCATAGTTATTTAATCCTTTTAATAATAATTTTTATTTTGTCAGCTTGCAGCAATGGAATAAAGGAGATTCGTACAATTGAAAAAGATATATCTAAAGAAGTTGATGATCGGATTTCAGATAAAACAGAATATGAAAAACTATTGAAGTTTGAAGATGATCCTAATGGGCGCTCAAATGGAATTAAACAACTAATCTACTCTGACACAGATGCGTTAAAAACAATCAAGCTATATTTTGGAAATTACAATGACATTAACATATGGAAACAATATGTTACAGAGAAGTACCTAAAATTTGTGTTTAAGTTGTGGATAGATAAAGCTGAAGAAAACTCAATTGAAGAAAACATAAATTTATATACATCTGAAGCTATAAACGAACAACTTGAAAAGTTGGTGAGTTTTAAAATTATTTGGGTCGAACATGTAGGGGATGATGAAAAGTTGGTACTGGTTGAACGTGGTTGGAATAAAGATTACACAACGCCCTTGACCTATAAATTAGTTAATGTGAATGGCAAGTGGTTGATAGATGAAAGAATGGATTTTGATTGGGTAAGTCATTGGGGAATATCTTGAATATCATGAACGATATTATAAATGAAAACTTGGAAGCGCTCAGGGGCTGGCCAAATGATAACCATTGCTTTTGACAACTTCTTTAATTTCATCGGAATTTAATTGGTGGGATAATCAGACATCAGGTTTAGAACCTTGATGTCTTTATTTGTCTTTTAGTTTACTTGAAGGCACTGGTGCTAGATATAATATTATATTCACGCTTCGGGCCTTGCGGCCCTTGGTCCGCTAGACGGAGTGATTTATTGTCATGGGAGTTAGGTTTGTAATTGCAATTTTTATCGGCGATAAAGAGATTTAAGATAGGTGGATATGCCGGGGTCACTCTGGGAGTAGCTTTGGTTGTAGCAGCTTTACTGGGAGGATTTAAGGGAACATGACATTGACGAAAATTGCGGAATATCAGAAAAGGACAAAATATATGAAAAAAGCTAACCGATATCTTTTTTACTTTGGAGTAGGTTTGCTACTTCTGTTCATTATAGGAGTGATTATAAATAATTTTCTTGCGAAGAAGAGTCCATATACAGTTAACATCTATGGAGAAAAGCCTGAAAGACATTTGATAGAGATAGAAGACCCCGATCATCTTGTAAACTTGTATGGATATAACGTGCCTGATGAAAGAGTAAATTTAGGGATAGGAACCTATTATATATTGTTGAAGAAAAAGAGCAGAGAGATATTGCTTATTACTGATGATATAAATACTTTGAATGAACATTTACGAAAAAAGAATTGAGAGTAATATGAATGAGGGATAGCAACCGTTCCGACTAGGCGGGGAGCTGTCGTTTGGCTTATAAAATAATAATAGTCGGCATCCGCACTAATCTGTGGTATTCTGAACAACAGACTCTTGGCTTCAAAAATAAAAATTTGCAAAGCCGCATAGATTAGGAGAATAGCTTCGCATGACCGACAAGAACAACTCGCATGTATTTAGACAAGCTTTGCTGCTCGGGTTATTTTCGACGCTCGGGCCGTTTACGATCGACATGTACTTGCCGGCGTTCCCTGAGATCGTCGAGCAATTCGGTACGACGGCATCGCTCGTGCAGCTCAGCCTGACCGCTTGCCTGCTCGGGCTCGGCATCGGCCAGCTCGTGATGGGCTCGCTGAGCGACGTCCACGGCAGACGCAATCCGCTGCTCATCTCCATGGCCGTCTATGTCATCTCCTCGCTCGGCTGCGCGTTCGCGCCTCATATCGGGCTGCTGATCGCATGCCGGTTTTTGCAGGGCTTCGCCGCTTCGGCGGGCATCGTCATTTCCCGCGCGATCGCGCGCGATCTTTACGCTGGGCACGAGCTGACGCGGTTTTTCTCGCTGCTGCTGCTCGTCGGCAACCTGGGACCGCTCGTAGCGCCGGTCGCCGGCAGCGGGGTTCTGTCCTTTTCGTCCTGGATCGGCGTGTTCGTCGCGCTGTCGCTGCTCGGCATCTACCTGTGGACGATGACCAAGTGGCGTCTGCGGGAGACGCTGCCCGCCGAGCGGCGCAGCCCGGCCAATGTCAAGCAGCAGCTGCGGAACTACGGTTCGCTCCTGCGGGATCGCCAATTTGTCGGCTATATGCTCGCCCAGGGCATCATGATCGCAGGTGTGTTCGCGTATGTCTCGGGTACGCCCTTTATTTATCAAAATATTTACGGCGCTTCGCCGACCTTGTTCGCGCTTTTGTTCGGCTCGAACGGCATCAGCCTGATCATCGGCTCGCAGATCGTGGGGCGGGCGTCGCATCGCATATCCGAGCGCGCATTTCTGCTGTTCGGCTTGTACCTTGCTCTTGCGTCCAGCATCGTCGTGCTCGTCGTCGCTTTCTTCCACGGTCCGCTGTTCGCCCTGGTCATCCCGCTCTTTTTCTTCGTCGCGTCGATCGGCATCACCTCGACGGCGGCATTTCCGCTCGCCATGGAGAGCCAGGCGAATATGGCAGGCAGTGCAGCTGCGCTGCTCGGCGTCATTCCGTTCCTGCTCGGTGCGGTCGTCTCGCCGCTCGTCGGCATCGCGGGCGAGGACACGGCGGTACCGCTGGGCGTCATCATCTTGTCGACGAGCACTGCGGCGATGCTGGCGTACTTCTTGCTTGTCAGGAGAGACGAGGGTGCCAGGCTGGAGGCATAAGGTGTCCAGTGTCTACTGTCCGGCCATCGTGCCAGCCAGCATCCAGCATCCGGCATTCAGCATCCAACGAACATCGAACAGCATCCCTGCCAACGAGCAGCCGCAACCGCCCACCTCGGGCGGTTTTTTATGATGTCGCGCCATAAACGGTGAAACGTTTTTATTGTTTATCGATCAGCCATTGACGCCTCATTTTGTATTGTTTATAATCCAAAATAACCGTCGTTGAAACGTTTCGATTAACTGAGAGGTTCGCCGGCGAGTGGGTAAGGCAAACCCGGACGAGCATTCCGCCCACACCAGATCGCTTCGTCCGCCGCGAGACAACCAGAAGGGAAGTGAGAAAACATGGAGGCTGTAATCGATCCGTTAAAGGCAATGGATGTCATACGGATAGAAGCAGGGGAGCTGACATTCGATTTTCTGAGCAGCGGGGATCTGATGCGGGCCGTTCATCAACATACGATGCTGAACCAGGTCGTATCGAGCCCCATAGACGGCTCGCTCAACAATCTTTATTTGCGGATGCACAGCGCAGCAGGCATTTCCTTCGAGCCGCTGCTCGGCATTCGTGCCAAGAGCCGCTTGTCTTCAGCCGGCAGACGTCTGCTATGGGAAGGCAAGGCGTTCGGCGCTATCGACTATCGTGTTGTGTTCACACTGACCGAGCATGGCATATGGTTCTGGGACGTGACGATCGATGCGAATGAAAACGGAACCATTATCGATGTCGTCTACGGCCAGGATATCGGGCTTGCCGATATCGGCGCGGTCAGGACGAACGAAGCGTATATGTCGCAGTATGTCGATCATCAAGCGTTCAAGGACGAAAAGTGCGGCTATGCGCTGTGCTTCCGTCAAAATCAGCCGATGCAAGGCGGCAGATTCCCGTATTTGCAGCATGGCTCGCTGACGGGCGCGGCCGGCTATTCGACGGACGGATTCCAATTTTTTGGCCTCGGCTACAAGGAAACGGATATTCCCGAGGCGCTGGGCAAGTCTTCGCTCTCGAACGAAGTCTACCAGTACGAGTTCGCCTATGCGGCGCTGCAATCGGAACGGGCCGAGCTCCGGGGAGAGGCGCGCTTCGTATTTTACGGCCTGTTCAAGCCTGACCACCCGTCCGCCGTCGATTCGCTGGAATTCCACGAAGAAATTCAGGCCGCCTGGGAAGCGGCCGAGCGTACCCGGTCGGCCGAGCTTGCGACTGCCTCCGAGCCAGTGAGCCAAGTCGAATTCGCCGCCGGCATCGGTTCGCCGCTGCGCACGGCATCGATGACGATGGCAGAGCTCGACGCCTTGTTCCCGGTCCGTCGCCAGGAGGAATGGCAGGACGGCCGTCTGCTTTCTTTTTTCACCGATACGCATGAGCATGTCGTGCTGAAGGAGAAGGAGCTGCTCGTGGAGCGTCCGCACGGCCATATTCTGATGTCCGGCGGCAACGACAGGGTCGCCGACGATGTGACGACGACCACCTCCTACATGTACGGCGTCTTCAATTCGCAGCTGCTGGTCGGCAATACGAGCTTCCACAAGCTGCTGACGAATACCCGCAATGCGCTCAACGCATTTAAGGCATCGGGCCAGCGTATCTATATCCGGTCGGCAGGAACGTATCGTCTGCTCACGATGCCTTCCCTGTTCGAGATCGGCTTCAACTATGCCCGCTGGTACTACAAGACGGCGGACGACATGCTGATCGTCACGAATTTTACGACAGTCGACTCGCCGGAGGTTCGCCTCCATATGCGCTCCGCGAACGGGAAGGCCTACAGCTGCCTGGTGACGAACCAAGTGTCCATGAACAACAACGAATACGAGTTGCCGTTCGCAATGGCGCAAGCGGACGGCGCACTTGTGTTCACGGCGGACGCACAATCGATCAGCAAAGGCGTCTTTCCCGACCTGCAATACCGGATGACCGTCGAAGGCGCGGGCTTCACGGTAGGCGACGAGCGCCTGCTGGTCCGCGGCGTTAGACCCGGTGCGGCCTCGCTCGCGGTTCTCTCGCTTGACGCGAGTCCGGAGTGGACGATCACGATGCAGGGGCTGCTGCACGGAGAGGCGCTGCCGCTTGCGCCGCGGCGGGCGGAGCCGGAGATCGAGCGCTACCGCGTTTTTTTGCAGGACGTGATGAACGGATTCCGTCTATCTTGGGCAGACGATGCCGCTGCCGCGGGCGCGGGCGAGCTGGACAAGGTGAACGCGCTGGCATGGTGGTACACGCACAATATGCTGGTCCATTATTCCGTTCCGCACGGCCTGGAGCAATACGGCGGCGCGGCCTGGGGGACGCGCGACGTCTGCCAGGGACCGACCGAATATTTCATGGCGATGCGCAAATACGAACAGGTCGCGGAAATTGTTAAAACCGTCTATTCGCATCAATACGAGGACGACGGCAATTGGCCGCAGTGGTTCATGTTCGACCGGTATTACCGCATTCAGCAGGAGGAGAGTCACGGCGATATTATCGTCTGGCCGCTGAAGGTGCTCGGCGATTATCTCGCCGCGACGCAGGATTACGACATTTTGCAGGCCCGCGTGCCGTATACGATGCGTCACAAAGGCGAATTTACGACGCATTCGGCCTCGCTGCTCGATCATGCTCTGAAGCAGATTGCTTATATCAAAAATCACTTCCTGCACGGGACACATCTGTCCTCGTACGGAGACGGCGATTGGGACGATACCCTGCAGCCGGCCAACGCGCAGCTGAAGCGCTATATGGTGAGCAGCTGGACCGTCGCGTTGACGTACCAGACGATCGCACGGTTCGGACGCGTGATGGAATCCGCCGATGCGGCGCTGGCCGCGGAGCTGTCGGCGCTGGCTGCCGCCATTGAGGCCGACTTCAACCGGTACATGCTGGGGCAGGAGGTCATCCCCGGCTTCGTCTATATGGAGACGCCGGGCGACGCGAAGCTCATGCTTCATCCGACGGATACGGCCACGGGCATCCAGTATCGGCTGCTGCCGATGACGCGCAGCATGATCAGCGAGCTGCTGACGGAGGAGCAGGCCGAGCTGCATTACCGCATCATTAAAGAACATCTGTACTTCCCGGACGGCGTGCGGCTCATGAATCGCCCTGCGCAGTATGCGGGAGGCGTCAGCACCAACTTCAAGCGGGCGGAGCAGGCGGCGAACTTCGGCCGGGAGGTCGGTCTGCAATATGTGCATGCCCATATCCGCTTCGTAGAGGCGATGGCCAAGCTGGGCAAGGCCGATGAAGTATGGGACAGCCTGCTCAGGATTAATCCGGTCGGCCTGCGCGACGTCGTGCCCCATGCGCAGCTGCGCCAGAGCAACGCGTACTTCAGCAGCTCGGACGGCGAGTTCAATACCCGCTACGAGGCGCAGGAGCGCTTCGGCGAACTGCGCGAAGGCACGGTGCCGGTCAAGGGCGGCTGGCGCATCTATTCGAGCGGTCCGGGGATTTATATGAACCAATTGATATCGAATGTGCTGGGCATTCGTCAGTGGGAGGGCGACCTGGTCATCGATCCGGTGCTGCCGGCCGACCTTGACGGTCTTCAATTCGAATTCGCGTGGGACGGCCTGCCGCTGACCTTCGTCTATCGGATCGCCAATGCCGGGCAGATTACGAAAATCACGGTCAACGGCGAGGAAGTGGCGCTGCAGCAGGCAGAGAACCGCTATCGTCCGGGCGGCATCCGCATTGGCGGAGAAAGGCTCGTCGCAAGCCTGAATTCTGCATCCAACCGGATCGAGATTCACATGTAAGCAGCAGACTGGCGATATGCGAATGATCGCCAGTTTTTGTGATATTTTTTATGATATATTGAAGGAATCATGCGAGACAGGAGAGAGTGCCGTGGTCAGTATCAAGGATATCGCTAAAAAAGCGGGGGTCTCCATCTCTACCGTATCTTATGCGCTTAACGGCAGCCCCAAAGTGACCTACGAGACGACAGCCAGAATACTTGCCGTCGCCAAGGAACTGAACTATGTCCCGAACGCCGCAGCCAGATCGCTCAAGACGAGGGAAACGAAAATCATCGGCATTTTCCTTACCGATTTTAGCGGCGCGTTCTATGGCGATCTGCTGCAGGGCACAAAGGAGACACTGACGCAAAAAGGCTATGATCTCATCGTATGCAGCGGCAAGCAGTCGCATCGTTTGCTGCCCGAGCGCACGATCGACGGCGCCATTATTCTGGATGTGACCTTCGGCAGCGAGGAGCTGATCAGCTATGCGGATCGCGGGCACAAGCTTGTCGTCCTGGATCGGGAGCTTGCGCATCCGAACATCAATCAGGTGCTGCTCGACAACAAGGCGGGAGCGACGCTGGCGACGGAATATCTGATCGAGCAGGGGCACCGGACGCTGTACGCCGTCACAGGTCCCGACGGCTCGTTCGATTCGAAGCAGCGGCTGCAGGCGGTCACGCAAGTAGTGGAGCGCACGCCTGGGGTGAAGCTGACCGTGATCGAAGGCGACTTCAACAAGGCGGGCGGAGAGCAGGCGGCGGCCCAGGTGATGGCGGACAGCGGCGGCGGAGCGGCTCCTGGGGCAGTATTCTGCTTCAACGACGAGATGGCGATCGGCATGATCGATTATTTGGCGAGGCATCACCCGGATGTTCGCGTCGGGGAGCAGCTGCATATTGTCGGATTCGACAATATCGAGCTGGCCTCGTATACGCAGCCGCGCCTGTCGACGATCGATTATTCGAAGCGCAAATGGGGCGCGCTTGCAGCCGAGCAGCTGCTCAAGCTGATCGGCGGCGATGCGGTAGAGCATGAGCGCATCTATGTGACGCTGTTCAAAGGAAATTCAGTCGGCGGCAACACCTGATAAACGATGGCCGGGAGGGACAAAGATGCTCTCTAGCTTGCGGGTAGAGCGCTTTTTTTGCAGCCATTCATCCCTCTCGCTCCTATCGATGACGCGCAATTAGAAAGCGTATACAAAATGATTAAAAAAGGGATTGATTTCGAGAACTTCTTGGTGTAATATTCGTTTTGAAGAAACGTTTCAATTCTTAGATTTTCAATTTATTGTTCATGCAAGCGTTTTATGTGCAATATTCCCTGCCTTTACTTAAGGTTAGGGATTGATTTTTCCATAAAATCGAAACGTTTCACAAGAAAACGGATGTTTTGTAAGCGCAAACTTGAATCCGATCCAAACGGGAGGTGGGCATCATGCATGTCCTATCACGGCTGAAGCTTCATTGCGGAAATGTACTGCGGGAACTCCTGAAAAACAAAATTTTGTTTCTTATGCTTACGCCCGTCATCTTGTATTTCATTATTTTCCACTATCTCGTGATGCCGGGAGCGTACGTCGCGTTTGTCGATTTCAATATCAGCAAGGGTATCTTCGCAAGTAAATTCGTAGGACTGGCCAATTTTGAGTTTCTCGTCAAAAACGGCGATCTCTGGAATATCACCAAAAATACGCTGCTGTACAATTTCGCCTTCCTCGCGCTCGGCAACGTGATTCAAATTGTGTTCGCGATTATGCTTTATGAGATTTCCAGCTCGTGGTTTAAAAAGGTTTCCCAGTCCGTGCTGCTGCTTCCCCACTTCATTTCCATGGTTATCGTAGGCGTGTTCGCCTACAACATGTTCAATTTTAAAACCGGCTTCATCAATACGATGCTGGTCTCGCTGGGCATGGACCGCTACGAATTTTATTCCGATCCCGGCATCTGGAAGTACATCATCGTGGCATTCAAAATATGGAGCGCGACCGGCTACGGCATGATCGTCTATCTGGCGACGATCGCAGGCATCAACAATGACCTGTACGAAGCGGCTTATATGGACGGGGCCAGCAGATCGCAGCGGATCCGGTATATGACATTGCCGATGCTGAAGCCGACGTTCATCCTGCTCCTGCTGTTCGGACTCGGCGGCATCCTCAAGGGCTCGTTCGACCTGTTCTACAACCTGATCGGCACGAACTCGGTGCTCTATCCGCAGACGGACATCATCGATACGTACGTTTTCCGCAGTCTGGTCGGGCAGTTCAACTTCTCGATGGGCGCGGCGGTAGGATTCTATCAGTCCTTGTTCGGCCTGGTGCTCGTGTTCACGGTTAATCTCATCGTTCGCAAGATCGAACCTGACAGCGCCTTATTCTAATGACAGGGAAGTGAGAAAAAGATGAATGCCAAAACCGTAGGAAAAGAAGACGCGGGCAGTCTGTTCATCAAAGCGATCAGCTATATAAGCATCACTGTCTTCGCCTTGGCTTGCCTGTTCCCGTTCGTGCTGATGATCTCGTCCTCCTTCATGAGAGAGGATGAGATCATTCGAGAAGGCTACAAGCTGATTCCGAACCACTTTTCCGTCAAGGCTTACGAGATGCTGCTCAATAACTCGGACGCTTTATACAAAGCTTACGGCGTCACAATTTTTATTACGGTCGTCGGTACGGTCGCGGGCTTGCTGATGATGTCGATGGCGGGCTTCGTGCTGAATCGCAAGGACTTCAAATATCGCAATTTCTTTTCCTTCCTGATTTACTTTACGACGCTTTTTGCCGGGGGCCTGATTCCAAGCTACATCCTGATGGTCAAATATTTGCATCTCAAGGACAGCCTGTTCGCGATGATATTGCCCGGGGTCGTCGGGGCGTGGTCCATTTTCCTGATGCGGAACTTCATGAAGGCCATTCCCGATTCCTTGTACGAGTCGGCTACGATTGACGGCGCGGGCGATTTTCGGATCTATTGGCAAATCTTTATGCCTTTGGCGATTCCGGCGCTCGCTACGATCGGCCTGTTCTCGGCGCTCGGTTTTTGGAACGAATGGTACAATGGCATGCTCTACATTCAGTCGCCCGCCAAGTATCCGCTCCAATATTTCCTGCAGCGCATGATCAATCAGACGAATATCCAGGCGCTCATTAACCAGGGCGCGGTGATCAATACGGCGGATCTGCCCTCGCAATCCATCAAGATGGCGACGGCGGTGCTGGCGACGGGGCCGATTATTCTGCTGTACCCTTTTGCGCAGCGCTACTTCGTATCCGGGCTCACGATCGGTGCGGTCAAAGGCTAATAAATACCTCCATTCAAGGCGGTATCTATTATAAATTAAAAAGTCATTGCAACTAAAAAAGGGAGGTAATGAAATGAAAGGAAAGAAGATGAAGTATCCGCTCATTTTATCGTCAGTCATGTTGCTCGGCAGTGTGCTGGCAGGCTGTTCGTCGTCGAAGGATGAGAACGCGTCGTCCGGATCGCCGTCTTCGGGATCGGCATCGTCAGGATCGTCGGCAGCGGCGTCCGACAAGACGGCCGGCGGCGTGGACATTTCCAAAGAAGCCAAGCTGGTTTATTATCTCTGGGGTTCGGAAGGCGTCGCCAACAAGGACATTCTGGCGCAGATCAACAAGAAGCTGAAGCAAGATATCAACGCCACCATCGAGGTCAAATATATCGATTGGCCGGATGTTGCCACCAAGTATCCGCTGCTGTTCGCTTCCGGCGAGAAGTTCGACATGTCCCACGCATCGCCAGGCGCACCGGTTTCCTATTTCTCGCTGGCCAATCAGGGAGCGCTCGTAGATATCACGGATATGCTGGACAAGGTCGCGCCCAAGCTGAAGGCGGAGATTCCGGAGCAAACGTGGGCCGGCGCCAAGGTGAACGGCAAAATCTATGGCGTACCTTCCTTATATAGCGAATTCACGCCGACCGGCTTCGCTTACCGTTCCGATCTGCTGAAGAAGTACGGCATGGAGAAGATCGGCAGCATTGCCGACATGGAAAAGTACATGGACAATGTGCTCGCCAACGAATCTTACCCGCCGATCAACGGCAACGCGAACGACGCCTTCAATATGTACAGAATGCTCGTCGATACGACGGATATGTGGATCAACGCGCCGGGCATCTCGCTGACGGAGCTTAATCTCGTGACGAAAAGCCCGGACGATTACAAGCATGTATTCCACCCGGCCTTCACCCAGGAATTCGAGGATTGGGCTGTGAAGATGCGCCAATGGGCGGACAAAGGATACTGGCCGAAGGACATTCTGTCCTCGCAGGTCGACGCGGGCACGAACTTCAGAGCGGCGAACTCGGCGGGCTATCTGACGCATGCGCAGGACTGGATCGGCAAGTACGGCACCGATATGAAAGCGCAGCCGGAATCGGATCCCTACTTCTATACGTTCGCTGAAGCCAACCACAAGATCAAGCGGAAGCTGGGCGTGGAGAACTCTACCGTCATCAGCACGAATTCGGCCAATCCGGAACGGGCGCTCATGGCGATCGAGAAGTTCATGACCGATCCCGAATATTACAATCTGATTCAGTACGGTCTCGAAGGCCGCCAATACGTCATTGAAGACGGCGTGAAGAAGACGCCTGCCGGCTTTGACGACAAGAAAGACGGCGGCGGCTTTGCGGCATGGTCCCTGCGCAACGACAAATACAATCTGCCGATGGACACGGAAAACCCGATTCGCAGCAGCCTGTACGACGAGTGGAACAAAGTCGCCATCAACGATCCGTACATGGGCTTCAGCTTCGATCCGAAAAACGTGACGACGGAGATCGCAGCCATTTCCAACGTCAATCAACAGCTTGGCATGCAGCTCATGCTCGGCAAAACGAGCAAAGATCCGAAGGAAGCGGTGGCCGAATACAGAAAGCAGCTGAAAGCGGCCGGCATCGACAAGGTCGTCGCGGAAGTGGAAAAGCAGCTGGCTAATTTTGAAAAGATCGGCTAACATACAAATTGTAGGATATCGGAAAGGGAGCGATGTTCATAGCAGGCTGCTATGTTCATCGCTCCTTTCTTTAAAAGGAGGGTTTTGAAAGTGAGCGAGGCATCCTATCGAGTCGCCTTTATCGGCTGCGGCAGGCGTGCGCACGAGCATGCGGTCGGCGTACAGGCCGATAACAGGTGCAAGGTCGTCGCATTGTCCGATCTGTCGTCCGAAGCGGCCGGCAGACTGAACGAAGAATATGGATTCGGAGGCAGCATTTACGCGGATCACCGGGAGATGCTGGCGAAGGAGCAGCCGGACGTTGTGATCGTCTGTCTGTGGACGCCGCTGCATTTGCCGGTTTTCCGCGACTGTGCGGAGGCGGGCGTTAAGGCGGTCCTGTGCGAAAAGCCGATGTCGGCCACCTGGGGAGAATGCCTGGAAATGGGGCGAATCGCGGAGGAGACGGGGTGCCAGCTGACTTTCTCTCTTCAACGGCGATTCGCCGCGGGCAATCAGACCGTGCGCCGTCTGATCAAGGAAGGAAAGATCGGAGAAGTCGTCCGGATGGATCTGTATTCGCCCCCGAATCTGCTCGACTGCGGCATCCATACGTTCGATCAGGCGATCAGCTATATGGATGAAGCTTCGGCGAAGTGGGTGCTGGGCGCCGTCGATACGACCGAGATTTATAAATGGTTCAACGTGCCGTCCGAGTGCGGCGCCAGCGGGCAAATTCAATTTGCCAACGGCGTCTTCGCGAACTTCTATTCCGGTGCGGTCGACACTTGGGAACCGACGGAGGATATGAAGAAGACTTGGGCCGGCGTCCGCGTATTCGGTACGGAAGGCTTTATCGAAGTCATGTGGGACGGGCAGATTGTCAGGGGCGTCAACTATGCTGATCCTTCCTGGCAGCCCGCCATGGAATTGAGCTCGATGTCCGACCAGATGAAGGGTTATGTCCGGCATGCGATCGACTGCCTGGAGACGGGCGAACAACCGGAAGTGTCTCATTTGAAAGCGCTTCGCGCCTCGGAAATTATTTTTGCCTTTTATCAATCCGTGCGTCTGCATGCGCGCGTGGAGCTGCCGCTCGTCGGCGTGAGTGACAGTCCGTTTATCGCCATGCTGGAGAACGGCGAATTCGGCCAACAAGGAGCGTGAATCGGATCATGACGAGACCCAAGCTTGGATTAATCGGTATTGTAAACGAGGAAGCGAAGGCGGACTACTGGGGCACCATGCAGCGCGTAGCGGAGATCGGCTACGAGGGAATCGAAGGCGGGGGCGAGCTGCTCAAGGGCGATGTCAAAGCCAACCTGGCGCGATTCCACGAATTGGGGCTCCAGGTTGCGACGCACAGCGTGAACAAGGAGCAGCTGCGCGACCCGGCAGCGCTCGATCAAGTCATCCAAGAAGCTCACGCGCTGCAAACGAAGGACGTCACGTTCTGGTGGGATGTCGTGGACACGCGCGAGCAACTGCTGGCCGATGCCGAATTGTACGAAGCGGCCGGCGCCCGTTTTCGGGCCGAAGGCTTAAGATTCTGCTATCATAACCATGCGCACGAGTTTGAGCGGACGTTCAACGGCCTCTATTCGCTGGATATTTTGGCGGAGCATACGGATCCTCAGCATGTATACTTCCGGCTGGATGTCGCCTGGATCACGCTCGGCGGCGCCGATCCGGCGCATATTCTGCGCAAGATGGCGGGCCGCGTACCGGCGATCCATCTGAAGGACGTCTACGGCCGAGAGGCCGGTCAATGGACGGCGGTCGGTACGGGCATCGTGAAGATTCAGGAGTCGATCGAAGCGGCCACAGAGATCGGCGTCGAATGGATGACGGTCGAGCAGGACCAGCTCCGCAATCTGACGGGCCTCGAGACGGCGACGGTCAGCTATTTGAACTTGAAGGAAAAGGGCTTGCTGTAATCCGAGGGGCGCTGAATGAATGGGAGATCGCGAAGTCGGTAATGACTTGTGCGGTCTCTTTTTCATACATTATCGCTATGAGTTGAGCATGGAAGGAATGGAACTAAAGACGATAGAATTGCATTCGTCCTGGCATGTAAATTGCATTTATAAATAAGTTCAGTTCGAGCAAGCATCCTTTCTGGTCGTCGAGTTTCCCGGCGCTAATTATGGTGTCGAGAAGCCTATTTTCCACTATACTAGAAAAGCGTTATTAAATTTAGGGATGGATGCTAGAATATGGCTATCAAGTTTATGAAAAACCTTCAAGAAATCATAAATGGCTATATTAGCAAGCTGACCGGAGAAGTCGAGGACACATACAATCTGTAGATAATTATTCGGACATGCCCTGCGTGGGCAGTCGCGCGATAAAGGAGAGCGGAGAAGCAAATGACCCGACAAACTTATGAGATCAAAAACGAGAAAATCCGCGAGGCGTTCGAGGCGCTGAAAAAGAACGAGCCGAAGCGGTTCGAGCGGCGGCTCGCCCTGTCGTGGAGCAATTGGGGCTTCGGCATGGAGACGCTGACGGACACGGCCAAGCGGCTGCAGCAGGCAGACATCGGCTTCATCGAGCTGCACGGCAATCACTATGGGCCCGACCTCGGCTACCGCAAGCAAGAGACGCTCGATATTCTGGGCGCCCATGGCATCAAGGTCGCCGGCATCTGCGGCATGTTCTCCGCGGACAACGACCTGTCGAGCAACCGCGCCTTCCAGCGCCAGGCCGCCGTCGACTACCTGAAGCGCGAGATCGAGTTCACCGCATCGGTCGGCGGCTCGTATATTCTCGTCGTGCCGGGCGCGGTCGGCCGGCCGACCAAGTACGACGAGATGGAGCTCGCGCGCAGCGCCGAGACGCTCCGGCTCGTCGCGGACATGTTCGTCTCGCACGGCGTGAAGGCGGCCATCGAGCCGATCCGCTCCGCGGAGACGAGCTATGTACACACGATCGCGGACGCCCAGGCTTATATTCAGGCCGTGAATCATCCGGGCGTGCAGCATATCAACGCCGACGTCTACCACATGCAATCCGAGGAGTCGCATATCGGCGAGGCGCTGCTCGCGGCCGGCGACCGGCTAATCAATCTGCATATGGCCGACAGCAACCGAGGCGCGCTCGGCGACGGCTCGCTCGATCTGGATACGGTCATCATGGCGCTGTACGTGCTCGGCTTCAATCGCGACGGACATTACGTGACCCCGGAGCCGCTCGGTCCGGGCGGCGATCCGTACCCGGCCATGTACGGCAAACCGGACAAGGCGCTGCTGGACCGCATGGTTATGCAGACGGCGACGTACTTCCGCGAGCGGGAGGAAGCGCTGCTCGGGCGTTAACCGGACGGCGCAAGCCGGTGTCGGGAGCGTTCGCGGTGGAGCCGGTCATGTTCATATAAGGCGTCACCAGAGCGGTTCGACCGTAGCGGTGGAGCGGGCGCGAGTTTGTCCTGCGTCGCGCGCGATGCTATGCTTAAGGCATATCTACTCGACAGAGGAGCGATGACAAGCATGTACCAATCGATCGAACAAATCGTGAATGACTGGAACCAGGAAGCCGCACTGACGCTTAAGGTGCTCGAAGCGCTGACCGACGCATCGCTGAAGCAGGCCGTGTCCGACACCAGGCCCAAGACGCTGGGCGATCTGGGCTGGCATGTAGCCGGCGCGCCTGTCGGCATCCTCAGTGGAGCCGGGCTTCGGATCGCAGCGGGCCCGGACTTCAAGTCGCCCGTTCCCGCGAGCGCGGCGGAGATCGCAGACGCTTACCGCAGCATGAGCGCGGCCGTCGCCGACGCCATCAAGACGCAATGGACGGATGCGCATTTGTCCGAGAGCCTGCTCCTGTTCGGCTCCATGAACATGACCTATGGGGACGTGCTCACGATGGTCGTTCGCCATCAGATTCATCACCGCGGACAGATGACGATTCTCATGCGGCAGGCGGGCGTGGTCCCTCCGGGGGTGTACGGCCCGAACGAAGAAGAAGGCGAAGCCATCAGAGCCGCACGCAGCCCAAAATAATGCAGATGAAACGGAGACCTCGGCGGAGGCTCCGTTTTTTTTACGTCGTTCGCGTCCCGAAGCGGCGCCGTATTATCGCCAGGCCGAGAGCCGTCCTCCGGTTGCGTCCGTCCGCTGTATTCACGCCAATCGCCGATCGGCCCGGGCGTGGCGGGCAGGAAATAACGATACAGCTATAAACGGCAAGCGCGCTGCCGCCTCCAGCCGGCGCGTCGTCAGCGCCTGCGCCGATATTCGCTTGGACGCATGCCCATTAGGTCGTGGAACACCTTGCGGAAGTATGCCTGATCCCGGTAGCCTGCCATGCCGGCAATGGCGGATATTTTGTCGTCCGTCTCCAGCAACAGCCTGCAGGCGTATTCGATCCGTCTTAGCTGTACGTAGTCGGTGAATCGCAGCCCGGCATGCTTCCGGAACAGCCGGATGAAGTGGCGCGGGCTCATGCCGGCTTGAGCGGCAAGACCTTCGACGGCAAGCGGCTCGCCGACGTGATGATCGATATAGGACAAGATCGCCGACATGCCCGTACGCTCCGTATCGTCATGTCTTGCCGCTTCATCGTTATCGGCACGGTCCTCTGCAAGCCGTGTCAGATGAACGGCGATCTGCATGAGCCCCGCCAACATGCTTGCCTCGTAGCCCGACCGCTGTTCGATATATTCCCGGTGCAGCCGGTCGAAGCGCCGTCCCAGCCGCATATCCCGATCCGTCAGCGAGACATAAGTGCCGGGAGCGCCGTCGAAAATCGAAAAGGCTGCGCCGCCGCGGCCATACGCGTCCAGCCAATCCCGGATCGTGTTCACAAATTCCGGACGCACGCACAGGTTGTACACGATCAGCTTGCGCCCGGATGCCGCGTCGCTCGGGCGCAGCATATGAGAAGTGCCGACCGGCAAGACGTACAAGCTCCCTTTGGCGACCCGCTCGATGCAGTCCCCGATATAATGGTAGCCGTCTCCGGACATGACATAGACGACCTCCAGGTAGGCATGCGTATGCTCCCTGAGCGCGAAGCCTTCCTCCCAGCGATTGATGAACAGCGGGAACGTCCCCTGAAAATGCTCCGACAGCTCCGAACGATGGACGGGCGCTTTCGGGGCTTTTGGCATCCTTGCGCCAGCGAGACAATCGAGGTCATTTTTGTCCATCCTGCCTGTCACAACTCCCCGCCTATTCCGAGTGAGGCTTATTATACAATGGTGCTCGAATAGAGGGAAGGAGCGATGACGATGACACAGCGTCAGACGGGACGGCGGGCGACCTGGATCTGGTATCCCGGGGACTTCGAGATTCGGCTGCACGAGAAAACGTCGACGAAACGCAGGGCGCGCGGGGTGCCGTATCCCGCTTTTTGGCGGCTGGACCGGCATTATTCCAATATCAAGTTCCGTTATACGTACGAGCTGCCCAGCGAGGAACGGATCGAGATCGCGGCCGAAGGCGTCTTTTCACTCTATCTCGACGGCAAGGACAACGAACGCTGCGACGCATCCGTCGTCACCCTGCCGGCGGGCAGGCATGAGATCAGCGTCAGCGTGTTCAACGATGTCGAAGCGCCGGCGCTGTTCATCGAAGGACCGAATATCCGGACGGATGCGGACTGGGAAGCGACCTCCTATCAGCACGACTGGGTGCCCGCAGGCTGCTGGACGTTCGACTTGCCGTCCGATCCGCCGTCCGCTTTTCGGCTGGCGGTCACGCCGCAGGCGCCGGTGTCCGAGGAAGCGGTCCACGACCATCCGCTGCTCGACTTCGGCCGCGAGACATTCGGTTATTTGCGGTTCCACCATCTCGAAGGCGCGGGCCGAGTGCGCATCTATTACGGCGAATCGAGAGCGGAGGCGCTGTCGCCGGACGCTTGCTACAGCCTGGACCGGTTCGAAGCGGGCGCGGCGGCTCGGCAGGCCGAAGACGGCATCTATACGCTTGCGGATGCGAAGGCATTCCGCTATGCATGGATTCATGCCGATCCGGGCGTCCGCTGGGATCGCGTATCCATGCTGTACGAATACGTGCCGGCAACCAATCGCGGCGCGTTCGCATGCTCCGATCCGAAGCTCGGCGAGATTTACGAGACGAGCCTCTATACGCTGCATCTGAATACGAGGGAGTTTTTTCTCGACGGCATCAAGCGGGACCGGTGGGTGTGGTCGGGCGACGCCTATCAGGCGTTTCTGATGAACTACTACAGCTTCTTCGATCTGGACGTGACGCGGCGGACGCTGATCGCGCTGCGCGGCAAGGACCCGCTGGTCATGCACTTCAACACCATTCTGGATTATTCGCTGTACTGGTTCGTGTCGCTGTACGACTACTACCTCTATACCGGAGATGTCGCGTTCGTCCGGCAGTATTACGACCGCGCGGTGTCTCTGATGGACTTCTGCCTGGCGCAGCGCAATGCGGAGGGGCTGATCGAGGGCAGGCCGCAGGATTGGGTGTTCATCGATTGGGCGGACCTGGAAAATGACGGCGCGGTCAGCACGATCCAGATTATTGCGGCGCGGAGTCTGGAGGCGATGAGCGCGTTCGCCGCGGCGATGGAAGACGAAGTGGCATCCGCGGCATACGGGGCGCTCGCCGAGGATATCAAGGAGAGGACGCTGCGACTGTTCTGGGACGACGAGGCAGGCGGACTGCTGCATCGCCGCGTGAACGGCGTCACGCAGCCTGCGCTGACGAAGCATGCCAGCATGTTCGCGATGGGCTTCGGCTATCTGAATCCCGACCGGCAGGCACGCGTGATCCGGGACGTCATGCTCGGCAGCGGCGTGCCCCGGATTCGGACGCCGTACATGCGGTTCCACGAGCTGGCGGCGCTCTGCGAGAGCGGTCAGCACGAACGCGTGCTGGAGGAGGTTCGCGCCTACTGGGGCGGCATGCTCGACCTCGGCGCGACGACGTTCTGGGAGGCGTTCGACCCGACCTTGGCGGATGGCGCCCACTACGACATGTACGGCATCCCCTTCGGCAAGAGCCTGTGCCACGCATGGGGGGCGGGTCCGATCTACCTGTTCGGCAAATACTTCCTGGGCGTCAGGCCGCTGTCCCCCGGCTGCGCTTCGTTTGTCGTCGAGCCGCATCTGGGCGGGCTGGACTGGATGAAGGGCGCCGTCCCGCTCTCCGGAGGCGAAGTCGAGGTCGACATGGACGCGTCGCGCATCCGGGTCAGGGCGACGGGCGGGCAGGGCGTGCTGAGATACGGGCTGGACGGGGAGACGATCGAGCTTGCGATTCCGTCCGACGGCAGCTGGATTGAAGCGGGTCTGCGATAGCGCGCGCCAGGCGCCGAGGCGCTGCCCGTCTCCACCAGAGCCTCGGCGCTACAGATCCTTCCGGCTGAACGCGCGGCACCCGAGCCAGAGCAGCAACGCCATATAGCCCGCAGTATATACGAGGAAAGCGTTGGAGGGCACGCTCGGCACGGAAAAGGGTCCCATATAAAGCTGCGTCAAGCCGACCAGGTCCGATCCCCCGAGCAGCTCGAACAGGCTCCTCCGGTAGATCGAGTCCGTGGGCACGAGCAGCCCGATCAGCAGGACGAACTTCTCGATCAGGGGCGGGGTCTGCCCCTCGCTCGATACGCCTTCGACCAGCCCGCTGAAAAGGGCGATCCCGTACAGCAGCGCCCCGCAGATGCCGGTCCCCAGCATCGGCAGGTAGACGGAGCAGAGCATGGTCAAGGTAAGGAGGAGGAGCGGCATCCAGACAAACAGGAGGAATCCCCGCAGCAGGTCCTCCGGCAGGATGGGAAGTCCGGAAATACTGTGGATCGTCCATACGATAGCGCTAAACAAGGCTGCGCTGTACAAGGCGATCCATACGGCATGGCCCAGCCATTTGGCCAGATAGAGCTTCCAGCGAGGGAGAGGTCGGGCCGCGACGGCCAGCAGCAAGCCGTTCTCCTGTTCGCCCGTGACGATGCCCATCGTCGAGAAGAGCACGAAGAAGGCGGCCAGAAACTGCGCGAACAGCAGGCCGAGCACCATCAGCAGCATGCTGTTCTTGAGCCGTTCGACGGGAGCTTCGGGCTGCTGTCCGGTCATGCCGGCCAGCTCCCGCACCCCGACGATGAACAGTACCAGGAAGACGCAGGTCAGAATCAGCGTGACCAGGAACACGCGCTTGCGGGTCAGCTCCTTGAAGGTGGCGGAGATGTACATGGTCATGGCCGGTCGCCTCCTTGACGGGTGTGGGCCATCCGGAGGAACCAATCCTCCAGGCTGTTCGGCGCGGGGCCGGATTCGTAGAGCGTCAGGCCGCTCCCGATGAACAGCGCGCACAAATAGCCGGCCTGCTCCCGGTCGATGAGGGCTGCGGTCAGGAGAGCGTCGCCGCGCTCGTCGGCTTCGAGCAGGCGCAGCCGGGCGGCGAGCGTGCCGCCCGCCGCTTCCTGCAGATTCGCCCATGACTCGGGGAGCCAGCCGCCGAGGCGGAAGCGCCAGTTGACGCCGCCGCTCCTGCCGTCGCCGGCGCCGCCGAGCAGCTCGTGCAGCGGACCCGACGCCAGCAGCTCGCCTTCGTAGAGAAATGCGACCTGGTCGCACAGCTCCTGGACATCCTCCAGCAGATGGGTGTTGAGGAACACCGTCACGCCCTGGCCGCGGAGCCGCTTGAGCAGATTGCGGATCTCGTGGCGTCCGACCGGGTCCAGCGCCGACGCCGGTTCGTCCAGAATGATCAGCTCGGGGTCCAAGAGCAGGGCTGCAGCCAGACCGAGCCGCTGCTGCATCCCCTTGGAGAAGCCGCCGACCCGGCGGTCAGCGGCTTCGGCCAGGCCGACCAGCTCCAGCATGTCCCGCACGCGGCTGCGAAAGGCGGGACCTCTCGTCTCCCGCGGCCGCATCCCGCCGAGCTGGCCGTGGAACCGGAGCACCTCGGCCGGCGTCAGCCAATCCTGATAGCGGAACAGCTCGGGCAAATACCCGAGCTTGCGCCGCGCCTCCGGCCGGCCGAGGGGCAGCCCGAGCAGGGCGGCCCGCCCGGCGTCGGGGCGGTGGAGGCCGGCGAGCATCTTGACGAAGGTGCTCTTGCCGGCGCCGTTGGGGCCCAGCAGGCCGAAGATGCAGCCCTCGGGCACCGTCAGGGTGATGCCGCGGCAGCCGCCGCGGCCGTTGAACGTCTTGGTCAGCTCCGTCGTATCGATCATCGTCATGGCCGGATCAGCGCCTCGGCGGCCCGCTTGAAGTCGGCTTCGGCCGGGAAGTCTGCGGTAGCGCCGCTCAGCAGGCTCATCCGGTCCCCGGAGAGCCAGAGCACGAAGCGTCTGCTGTCGCCGGTCGTCATGACCGCATCATGCCCGTTCAGCCGGAGGCTGACGGTCGCGCCGTCCCGCGCGGGCACCGGCAGCGTACTCTGCCAGTCGCCGATGGCGGCGAGCTTGGTCCGCAGGCTGTCCGGCAGCACGGGCAGCCCCAATACCGCTTCGCGGACGGCCGCCGCGTCGATGCCGCCCTCCACTGTCAGCTCGGGCTTGCCGAATTGGAGCAGCCGCACCGGCTTGCCTCCCAGGCTGCCCTCCGTGGAGACGCCCCCCGGGATGTGCAGCCGGATCGCTTGGCCGTCCGCTGCAGCAGGCAGTGTGGTGCCGCTGCCCAAGCGGACGAGCAGCCGGTTGACCGCCTTCACGTTGAGGCGGAAGGTAAGCGTGACCGCGGGCTGGTAGACGGGAGCGGCGGCATCGTCCGGCCGGAGCAGGGAGGCGCCCATCCGCTGCCCGGCTTCCGCCCAGGACACGGTGCGTTCCTCGCCGCCGCCTGATTGGGTCAAGCTGCCGTATTGGGCCAGGTCGAAGCGCTGGTCGCCGTCGGGCGAGCCTCGCTCCAGCAGGCCGGAGATCTTCGCCATATCGTCAGCCGTGATGCCGACGCCGACCACGTGCTGGACGCGGAAGGATTGGAGCATGGCCGACATCGCCCGGTCCCCCAGCGGAGTGGCGAGCAGGCCGACGGTCATGGAGACAGCGGCCAGACCTGCGGTCAGCCGCCGCAGCCTGCGCCTGGCCGGCCGCTCCGTCCGCCAGACGCGGCCGCCCGTCCCGCCAGTGCCGGCCGCGCCTGCATGTACCGCCGCCCCGGCGGCCGGGGCTTCTTGCATTGCCTGATGTTTCATCTGATCTCCGCCTTCCTTTTCGTCAAGATTCGGGATTCCTGCGGGCTGTGCCGCGATCTCCGGTTCAGCCGCGCGCAGGCCGTCGTGCGCCTGACGCCAGAATGCCGGCACCGGCTCCCCGGCCGCGAGCCGTTCGAACCGCGCCCAAGCCCGGTCCGTATCAACGTCCGGCTTCGTTTTTTGCGCCATCACGCCGCTCCTCCTCCTGCCCGTATTTTTTCCTGAGCCGTTCCTCGGCCCGGGCCAGCAGCGTCCCGACGATCTTGGGATTGACCTCCAGCCGCCGGGCGATCTCCTCGTAGCTGTAGCCTTCCTCCCGGAGCAGCAGGGCGGTCCGGTCCCGGTCCGAGAGCTTCTGCAGCACTCCGCGGACGACGTCGATCTCCCACTCGCGAATGACCTCCGCCTCTCCCGAAGGCACCGCATTCTCCTGGCTGATCGCCACGCGCGCGCTCTCCTTTTCCAATAAAGTCCTGCCCGAGGACCGTTGTCTCAAGTAGTCGTAGGCCAGGCGGGTCAGCACCCGGTGCAGCCAGGCGCCGACGGCCTCCAGCCGGTCCGGAGGGCTCCGGTACAGCCGCAGGAATACCTCCTGGGCCAGATCCTCCGCGGCCGCATGATCGCCGATCAATGCATGGAGCTTGCCCGCCACGCCGGGATAATGCTCCCGGAACAAGCGCTGGAACAGCTCGGGTATTCGCTCGCCTTCTTCCATGCCGCCGCCTTCCCCCTCTCGCTGATAAGACGGATGCCGCGCCGATTTTGTAGCACCCTCCCGGCAAATGGTGTCCATCGTGCATAAATCTGCAGATTGTTGAATTGTGGATTCCGATGCCGGCGTTTACGATGGGGCTGGACGACGGATCAGGAAAGGATTATGTCATGGAAAACGCAAACAGGCAATCAAGCTCCGCAGCGCAGCGGCAGCCGTCTCCGGAGCGGGACGGGCAGACGGCCGGCGGCTGGCCCGCCGAGCTGATGGCGAACGCCAATCTTCCGTTCCGCCCGGCAGATGCGCTGGTCACGACGCAGAACCCGCCCGACTTCAGCTGGCCTTTCGTGCCCGGCGCGGACCGGTACCGGCTGGAGCTAACGCGGGACGCCTTCATGGACGGCGATGCAACCTCAGCCGCAGAACCGTCAGCCGCAGAACCGGCGCTCAACTTCTATAACTTTCCCTTAATTTTAAATGAAGGAACCTGGTATTGGCGCGTGCGGTTCCATAAGCCGGAGGCGGGATGGTCCGAGTGGAGTGAGGTGCGGACATTCCGGATCGCGGAGGGGAGCGTGCCGTTTCCCGTGCCGCCGATCGACGAGATGCTCGCGCGCATGGAGACCGCTCACCCGCGGGTGTGGACCAACCCGGGACAGCTCGCCGCCTTCCGCGAACGGCGCCGGCACGGCATCGCGAAGTCGGTGTTCGAGCGCGTCATGGCATCGGTGCTGTCGCGGCTCGACGAGCCGCTGCCGCCGGACCCGACCTTTCCGTACATGGACCGGTCGATCTCCAGCGTATCGCCGGAATGGGTCAAGGCGCTGCAGGACCTGCGCAAGTATGCCGATACGGCGCTCGACCATTTGCTCCAATCGGCCTTCGTCTATCTGATCACGGGCGACCGCGCGATCGGCGAGCATGCCAAGGCCCATCTGCTGAACTTCGCCTCCTGGGATCCGGAAGCGGCCACCCGGTTCGACATCAACGACCAGGTGCACCGCGCCGTCGCCTACCGCTCGGCGATCGCCTACGACTGGCTGTACGATCTGCTCTCGTCCGAGGAGCGGCAGGCCGTGCAGAATATGGTGCGGACGCGCATCGCCGTGCTGATCGAGCATTATCTGGATCGCCAGCCGATCTATCAGTACCCGTTCGACTCGCACGGCTGGACGATCGCGGGCTATATCGGGCTGATGGGCACGATCATGCTGCACGACATCCCCGAGGCCGAAGGCTGGGTGCGCCGCGCCGTGCCCGCCTTCGTCAATCTGCTGCCGCCGTGGGGCGGGGAGGACGGCTCCTGGTCGCAGGGCACCGGCTACTGGCAGTGGTCGTCCGGCTCCAACAAGGAGCTGATGGACGTGCTGCTGAGCGCGGGTGCGATCGATCTGTACGCCAAGGCGTTCTCGCGGCACGAGGGGCTGTACCCGGTCTACATGTTCCCGCACGGCAGCCCCACCGGCGTATTCGGCAACGATAGCCACTACACGCCGGATTGGCCCAGCATCGGCCTGTTGAACCGGCTGGCCCAGATGTACGGCGATCCGCGCCTGCAATGGGCGTCCCGGGCGATCGGCGACAAGCCGGCCCCGGGCCTGCAGGATTACTTCTACGGCGACGAAAGGATCGCGCCGCGGCCGCCGGTCGATCTGCCGCACGCCAAGTGGTTCGAGACGACCGGCCTCGTCGCCATGCACAGCGATCTGACCGATCCAGAGCGGCTCTCGCTCTACTTCAAGTCGAGCCCGTACGGCAGCTACAGCCACAGCCAGGCCGACCAGAACGGCTACATGATTCATGCCTTCGGCGAAGCGCTCGCGATCAAGAGCGGTTACTACGATTACTATAACAGCGTCCATCACCGGGGATTCACCAAGCGGACCTACTCGGCCAACGCGATCACGTTCGACGGGCGGCAGGGACAGCCGATCGATGACTTCGACGCCAAGGGCCGGATCGTCGGCTTCGCGTCCCATCCCGCCTTCGACGCGGCGACTGGCGACGCGGCGGCGGCCTATCGGGGCGGCGAGCTGTCCCGCGCGCTGCGGCATATCGTCTATATGAAGCCGTCCGTCTTCGTCGTCATCGACGATCTGGCCGCGTCCGGTCCGGAGGGTCTCTCCTTCGAGTGGAATCTCCACGCCGACGAGCGGCTGACGCTCGATCGTGACGGTGCAGGCGCGACGATCGAGAAGGGGAAGGCCGGGCTGCAGGTTCGCCTGCACGGCCCGGATGCGCGCCGCTGCACGGCGGCGATCGAGACCCGGTTCCTCGATCCCGCAGGGGAGGCGGCGACGCCGGTCGCTTGGGCCGCCGGCCAGTCGCAGGTGCATGCGGTATTCGCCACGCCGAGGACGGACGCCGCGCTGCTGGTCGCGACGCTGGCGCCCTACAGGCTGGACGGCGGCGCGTCGGAAGCGGCCGTCGCGTCGAGCGAGCACGACGGCTATATCCGGCTGGCGTTCGAAGGGGGCGCCGTGCTCTACGTGCGGACGAAGCCGTCCGGCACGGTTGATACGGGCGCGGCCGACAGCGGCACGGGCGGGTACCGCTTCGACGGCGCGGCGCTGGCCGTCTCGGGCGGCTCGCTGCTGCTCGTGCACGGCACGCGGGCCGAGCGGGACGGCGTCGTCGTCTGCGAGAGCGATGCGCCCGCGACGGTCGCCTGGGGCGACGGCCGGCTGTCCGTGTCGGCGGGCCGCGAGAGCGATATGTGCGTGGCGGCGCCGGAGGGCGTCCGCCTGCGCGATCTTGGCAGCGGCCGCGAGCTGCCCGCGGGCGGCGATCCGGCGGCGCGCGTGCGCAGCCACGGCGTGCACTGGACGGCGGTGTCGCCGCCAGGCCGTCTGACGCTGCGGCTGGAGCAGGGCCAGCACGCCTTCCGGCTGGACGAGGCGCCGCTGCCGGGGCCGCTCCCGCCCGCGTCGCTGCCGACCGAGATCGACGGCGCGGTCGGCGAGACTGCGCTCGAATGCTGGCGCGATCTCGACGGCGCCCCCGTCGCCTGGGGGCTGCTGGCGCTCGAGCCCGGCGAATACGAGGTGCTCGAGGCGCCTGCGGGCTTCCTGTTCGTGCGGCACGGCCGGCCCCGCCGCGCGGCGCTCGGCCCGCACGAGCCGGTGCTGCTGCGGGGCGAGCCGGACATGCTGCGGCTGCGGCGGATCGGGGCTGCGGCAGCTCCGCAATAAAGCCAGCCAAGCCGGCGAATCGCGGCGGTCCGCCTACGCCAAGGCTGCGGCCGGCAGCCCCCGCATTTGCGCCCCGGAAGGGTGCGCCGGTGTCCATCCTGCCTTGTAGAGGCTCCCGCGAGGGAGCCTTTTCAATTGGCAAGAAAGCAGCACGCGACTTCCCCCTACGCAGCGCGACCCTGCACGTTTGCAGGATGATCTTCAGTCAATATTGTTGTCCGCGCCCGTTGTTCGACCAAAGGCGAAGCCGTTCACTTTTTGTTCACATTCGTTGCCCAATGTGTATCATTGCACGATGAGTAAAGTTGCACATTGGGCAACAATAATGTAGCCTAATTCTTATGACGCCACAACGGTATTGGAAATGAGGTGCATGAAACGATGATGATGAAACAAAGCTTGCGCGATATCAAGCGGGAGGCGACAGCATCCGCACTGGCGGAGGCTGCGTTCGCGCTGGCGCGGGAGCGGGGGCTGGGCGGCTTCGTCGTCGAGGATGTCGTGCAGCGGGCCGGCTATTCCAGGCGAACGTTCGCCAACCATTATGCATGCAAGGAAGAAGCGGTCGCGATGGCGGCGCTGACCTTCGGCGATGTCGACGAGGCCGAGGTGCTGAACATACCGCCGAGCACGGCCCCGCTGGACGCGCTGTACCGCTGGATGCGCATGCAGTTCACGGCGGGCTTGCTGTGGAAGATGCGCGAGCTCATGTCGCTGGCCAAGGAGCATCCGACGCTGGAGCCTTATATGCTGAGCGTGCTGCACAGACTGCAGACGGGGGCGCAGGAGGCTTTGAGCGAGCTGTTCAAGGACCGTTATCCGGAAGGATACTATCACATTCTCATCGGCGCGGTGTTCGGGGCGGTCGTCCCGATCCTCGACGGCAGCCTGCCCGTGTCGCTCCCGGGCCATGCGGCGGCGGAGGCCTCGGAGGCGACGCCCTTTGATCAATATTTGGATACGGTATTCGGTTATTTGCGCCACGGATTCTAACGCGAGCTGAACCTACATGGAAGGGAAGACCCCACTATTATGTCCAAACTACTGTACAGGATCGGAAAAGCCGCCTACGACAAGCCATGGGCCTTTATCATGGGCTGGGTGCTGATTCTCGGCATCGTCCTGGCGATGCTGGGCGTTAACGGCATGCACGTCAGCTCGGAGATGAAGATTGAGGGCACGGCTTCGCAAAAGGTGCTCGACAAGCTGGCGAAGGAGCTGCCCGAAGCGTCGGGCGGCCAAGCGGGCGTAGTGTTCACTGCGCCAAAAGGAGAGCGCCTCGATACGCCAGAGCGTCTGAAGGCGATCGGCAATGCGGTGAACACGGTATACGGCCTCGAGTATGTGATCAATCCGGCCGAATTGGCCGCCGCTGCGGGCGGCGGCGCGGGCGATGCGGCCGCGCAGGCCGGGGGCGCATCCGACGGCGCGACGGCGCCAGCGGGCGACGCGTCGACGCAAGCCGGCGGCGCTGCGGGCGATGCCTCCGCGCAGACCGCCGGAGCGGCCGCGCCGCCTTATGGCCCGCTTGTCATCGACGGGGCGCCGGTGCCCGGCATGCTGATCTCGTCCGATGGGAGCGTCGCGCTGTTCCAATTCCAGTTCACGGTGCAGCAGAACTCGCTGCCCAAGGGTGTCACCGACTCGGTCGTCGAGGCGATCGAGCGGGCGGAGAGCGGCACGGGCATCCGGACGCTGCCGAGCGATTCGCTCAAGCAGACGGAGATTCCGATGGGCGCCAACGAGGTGTATGGGCTTGTCATCGCCGTCATCGTCCTCGTCATGACGCTCGGGTCCGTCGTCGCCGCCGGCCTGCCGATCGTGATCGCGCTCTTCGGCGTCGGGATCGGCGTAGGCGGCGCCTTCGCGATCTCCAGCTTCGTCGCCATGAGCTCGGTCACTCCGGTGCTCGCGCTGATGGTCGGTCTGGCCGTCGGCATCGACTATGCGCTGTTCATCGTGAACCGTCAGCGCCGTCTCATTTTCGACCAGGGACTGTCGGCGCGCGAGGCTGCCAGCCGTGCGGTAGGCACTGCGGGCAGTGCCGTGTTCTTCGCCGGATTGACGGTCATCATCGCCCTGTGCGGGCTGCTCGTCATCGGCATCTCCTTCCTCAGCATGATGGCGCTCGTCGCTGCGGTGACCGTGTTCCTCAACGTGCTGATCGCACTCACGCTGCTGCCGGCGCTGCTCGGCCTCGTGGGCGAGCGCATCTGCTCTGCCAAGGCGCGCGACAAGAACCGCGCCAAGGCCAAGGTCAAGGAACACGGCGTCGCGGACCGCTGGGTCAAGGGCGTCGTCAAGTTCCGCTGGCCGGTCATCGTCGGCGTCGTCGTCATCCTCGGCGCGGCGGCGATTCCGGTGGCCAAGATGGATCTGGGCATGCCGTCCGGCGCGACCGCGAACCTGGACACCGCCCAGCGGCAGAGCTACGACGCGATCTCCGCCGGCTTCGGCGAGGGCTACAACGGTCCGCTCGTCATCGTCGCCGAACCCGCCGCGGCCGGCGGGACGATCGCACCGCAGACGCTGGGCAAGCTCGTCCAGGATATCCAGCAGGTCGACAATGTCACGGTCGTGTCGCCTCTCGGACTCAACAAGGAAGGCAATGTCGCGATCCTGAGCGTGATTCCGGCTACGGGTCCGACCGACGGGGCGACCAAGCAGCTGGTCAAGGCGCTGCGCGCCGCCGATTCGCCGATCGCGAAGAACAACGGCGTCACGCTCGGCGTGACAGGCTTCACCGCGATCAACATCGACATGTCCGCCAAGCTGGCCGAGGTATTCCCGATTTATGTCGGCATCATCGTAGTGCTCTCGCTGATCATCCTGCTCCTGGTCTTCCGGTCGGTCCTCGTGCCGATCAAGGCGACCGTCGGCTTCCTGCTGTCCGTACTGGCGACGTTCGGTCTGACGACGGCGGTGTTCCAGTGGGGCTGGCTGCACACGCTGTTCGGCTTCGATACGGGCGGTCCGATCATGAGCTTCATGCCGATTATGGTTACGGGAATTTTGTACGGCCTTGCGATGGACTATCAGGTGTTCCTCGTCTCCTCCATGCGCGAGTCCTATGTGCACGGCCACCGCGGCCGCGAGAGCGTAGTCCACGGTTACGATCAGGCGAGCCGGGTCGTCGTGGCCGCCGCCTTGATCATGGTGTCCGTGTTCGCGGGCTTCATCTTCACGCATGACATCATGATCAAGCACATCGGGTTCGCGCTCGCGCTCGGCATCCTTATCGACGCGTTTTTCGTCCGCATGGCGCTTGTGCCGGCCGTCATGGCGCTGTTCGGCGACCGGGCATGGTGGCTGCCGAGGTGGCTCGACCGTCTGCTGCCGAATCTCGACGTCGAGGGCGACAAGCTCATCGCCGAGCTGAACGCCAAGGACGGCGCAGGCTTGCATACGTTGCCGAAGGGTGCGCGTTAACGGCGCTTGGCAGGCTATCACCATTCAATCGCATTTCCGCATCAGGCTGCCGAGCGCATCGGCAGCTTTTTCATATTGTGTGGTGCTAGATAGATACCGCCGGTCGACTATATGTTGCCTACGAGAGAGGCTCTATCCTGCATTTTTGCGCGGTAGCAGTCCGCGACCGGGATTGTGATTCAAATCACAAGCTGCGCCGACGCATATTGATACAATAAGCGTGAAGCATGACAAACCGGCTCGCCGGAGCCGCGGAGGAGGACGTACCGTGGACAAGATCTCGCTCAGTACGGTGAAGACATACAATCCCGAGTCATTTACGAAGCGCGTGCTGTTTAAGACGGATGCCAGCGTGACCTTTGTGCTTCACTTTTTGCCGGGACAGCGGCTGCCGGCGCATCGTCATCCGGGCTCGACATTGTATCTGCTCGTATTGGAAGGCAGCGGGGAACTGGTTCTCGATCAGCGCGCGATCCCCGTCGCGGCGGAGGATGCGGTGATGTGCGGCGGCGAGGTGAATTTTTCCTTTGAGAATACCGGTCCCGATCCCGTCCGTCTCTATGTGACCCTCACGCGGCTGCCCGACGAACGTTATGCCGAGGAACGTTAGGAGCGTGAATGCAAAGATGGCTATGCAGGAACCCAGATATGCTGGGAGCGGGTCGGGACTCGGCAGCTTGTACGATCAGATCGGCGGCGCCGGGACTGTCGAGAAGCTCGTCGAAGCGTTCTATCCCCGCGTCTACCGTCACCCGGAGCTGCGGCCGCTCTTCCCCGACGGGGTGGAGCCGATCAAGGCCAAGCAGCAGCTGTTCCTCACGCAGTTCACCGGCGGGCCGGCGCTGTATACGGACAAGTACGGCTTCGGCAATATGAAGCTTATGCACGAGCGGTTCGAGATTACGCCGCAGCGCGCCGATGCCTGGCTGACATGCATGCGCGAGGCGATGGACGACATCGGGCTTGGCGGACATGCCAGAACCCTGCTGTACCAGCTGCTGGACAAGGCCGCGCATCGGTTTGTTAATGCCGATGATAGTTCGCATCGTCAATAAGGAATATTAATGCCGTTGACAATATTTCCGTGTCGGGCCGTCTCCGCACCGCGAACGCGATGCCGGGACGGCTTTTTTGGCGAGGCCGACGGCTTCCGCAGCCGATTGGTCTCTGGAGTAGCAGCCCTCGGTCGGCATAGCACAAAATTATTATAATTCGTAAACAATCATCGCCGGATGGTAAAATATGATGCATAGCACTGACGGCCTTTCGTATTCCCGCGATACGGCATTTGACGTCGCTGGCGTTTACGTCGAACGTTACTTTTCTGGTCGGGGTTCAAGCACAGATTCGGCAAGCGGGCGATCTATCTGCTTTGACGAGACCCCGATTCGGGCGATCCGGTACGAGGACGCGCTGCATTATATCGTGACCAAGCGGTTTTTGAATAACCGGGACAAGGTATGGGGCGAGTTGCTCGAGGAATGATCCGGATCGCTTTTACGAGTATCGGTCCTATTTCTTTATCCAGGAGGGTCAACATGCGCGCAATAATCATCGGTGCAACGGGAGCTGCCGGTAGAGACCTGCTGAACGCTTTGCTGCGGGACGATTCCTTTCGGCAGATACATATTTTTGTTAGACGAGCCCCTGATCTCCGGCACGAGAAGCTGCAGGTTCATGTGATTGACTTCGATCAGCCGGCGCAGTGGAGGCAGCTGGTGAAGGGGGACGTATTGTTCTCCTGCCTGGGGACGACACTGAGAGCGGCAGGCAGCAAAGAAGCGCAGTGGAAAATCGACTATGAATACCAGTATCAGTTTGCCGGGGCGGCCAGACATAACGGTGTGCAGCATCATGTGCTGGTATCCTCCGGTTTTGCTTCGCCGAAGTCCCGCTTCTTCTACACGAGAATGAAGGGCAGGCTGGAGGCAGCCGTCAAGGCGCTGGATTTTGAGAAGCTGACGATCTTTAACCCGCCTGTATTGGTACGGAAAAATAGCGATCGGGCCGCGGAAGTCGCCGGTGTGAAATTCATTGGCTATCTGAACAAAATCGGCATGCTGCGCACCCAAAGGCCGCTGCCCACGGAAATATTGGCCCAAGCGATGATAAACGCCGCCAAAAGAAAAGAAAACGGCCTCGTAGTGTTAGGCGGCCAAGCGATCTGGAAGGCCGCGCGGGCTGAATGATGCCCGATACGGTATAATAAATGGCAGAATCCGGGGATGGAGATGAAGCTGGCCATGAGGAAAATCAACTCGTTCGCTGAAGCGGAACGCTTCGTCGGGGAAGGGCTCGAGGGGCTGATGAGCGAATCGCTCCTGTCTCCCGAAGCGGCAGGCATCATGTCGGCCGGAGATGAGCCGGTGAAGGAAGCGTGCATTACCACCTATGTACAGGAGGGGCGGCAGGCAGCGGAGCATTATGTGCTCGAATGCCGCACCGGCACGGGAGCATCCTATATGGTTTGCATTCACGTAGGCAATGGAGCGTCGATTCAGCATTTTAACGGGGAGGATTGGCTCGCTTTCCGGGAAGAGTGCGAGGATTACGGACTTCTCCTGGCGGGCAAGCCGCTGCTTGCCTACACCTTCAAGGGCTTGGTGCGCGTGGAGGCTCCGACGGACTGACAAATGTGAAAAATGATAGCCTGATTTCCCGAATAATGGAGAAGGGGCGTTCCTTGATGCCGACAGGAGAGAGAAATCCGAATATCGATCCGTATTTTAATAAGCTTAACAAGTGGAAGGAAGAGTTCGAGCTGCTGAGAGGCATCGTTCTCGACTGCGAACTGACTGAAGATTTTAAATGGATGCATCCGTGCTACACGTATCAGGGCGGCAACGTTGTCTTAATTCACGGATTCAAGGAATATTGCGCGCTGCTGTTCCACAAAGGCGCCTTGTTAACAGATCCCCATGGCATCCTCGTCCAGCAAACGAAAAATGTGCAGGCGGCGCGCCAGATCCGATTCACCAATGTGCAAGAAATAGAAGAGATGCAGCTAATCGTGAAGTCCTATATCGATGAAGCCATTGCAGTTGAAAAAGCCGGTCTGCAAGTTGAATATAAAAAGAATACGGAGTACACGATTCCTGAAGAACTGCAGGATAAGTTCGTCGAGCTTCCGGACCTGAAGACGGCGTTCGAAGCATTGACGCCGGGGCGGCAGCGAGCGTACCTTCTGCATTTTTCTTCGCCCAAGCAATCGAAGACGCGAACGTCCAGAATCGAAAAATATTTGCCGCATATTTTTAACGGAAAAGGGCTGGATGATTGACTTGTAACCCTAACGCGTCTTGACCAGATCGGCATTGCCGTCGCTCTGGCCATGCAGTGCCTTCGGCCCGCCTCCCATCGAATCGAAGCAAGTTCATCCTAATAACATATAAGCTTGGTATATAACCCCCCTTACAATCGTGTTTACAATTAAACGTAGGTATGGATATTACTACTACGTGGGGGGGCGCCGTTTTGAACCAAAACGCGTTGAAGCTTGTTATCACATCACTGATTGTCTCTATGCTGCTGTTGTCGACTGCCTGCAGTACGGCCGATCAAGCGCATGCGCCGGAGAAATTCGTTATCGATTGGGAAGATCATACAGTCGTGGTCAATGACGATCCTTTGTTTGAGAGCGCTTCCGAGGACGTCCGTCATGTGTCTCCGGGAAGCTTCGGTTCCGAGTATGCCAGAATGACCAAGCTGTCCGACAAAGAGTGGATTATGGTCTATACGGTATACCGCAATCAAGGTTACTTCGCGGATGAGAAGGGCGGCACATCGCTCGAGGTCGCTATAAGCCAAAATAAAGGGAGAAGCTGGAAGGCGGTATCGGTCATCGGCGAACCGGGCAGAGATATGGACAATGGGCAAATTGTAAAGCTTAAAAACGGCGATCTGCTGCTCGCCGGCCGATCCGTCAGATGGCAGGAATCTTATCGGCTGCCGGTGTACAAGAGCACGGACAAGGGGCG
Source organism: Cohnella sp. 56 (assembly GCF_037963805.1). Lineage (NCBI taxonomy): Bacteria > Bacillati > Bacillota > Bacilli > Caryophanales > Paenibacillaceae > Cohnella > Cohnella sp. 56. The sequence continues at coordinate 50,365 of NZ_JAZDQE010000016.1, forward strand.
TACCTGGAAAAAGCTCAGTGAGATCGATGCCAATGAAGGTACGCCCGGCAGCCTGGGCGATCCTGACAAAGGGGTATATGAGCCGTACTTTCAACTGCTCGACAAAGGTGAATTAGCCGTGTTTTACGCGAACGAGAAGCATGTAACCGAGACACCCGTATACAGCCAGACGATCTCGGAGAAAATCTCGAAGGACAACGGAAAAACCTGGGGCGAGGAAATATTCGTCGCATGGACGCCGGACGATCCGGCAGCAAGGCCGGGAATGCCGATAGCAAGCCGATTGAAGAACGGCAAATATGTGGTTGCCTTCGAGGTATGCGGCACGTATAACTGCAATATTTTTGTAAAAAGCTCGGACGATGGCGTGAATTGGGAGCCCGGAATCGGGACACAGGTGCCGGTTCAATCCGGAGGGCCTTATATCGCCGCAATGAAGGATGGCAGCCTGCTCCTGACCTCCAATTCAAATGAAGTTTCCATGAGTATAGACGATGGCGCGAGCTGGGAGCTGAATCCGATCGCTCCGTGGAACGGAACGTTCCCTCAATATTTATGGGCAAGCCTATACCAGACTGGCACAGACGAGGTAGCGGCCGTCAACTCCATTCCGCGTGACGCCGGCGGACATCGGGTGGAGATCCGGTTCGGAAAAATATCACCTCAGCCATCGGACTCCCAATAACCGCAACGACGTTTTTTCAAGCTACAGCCCTTCTGGCGTAGGATACCGCACATCCCGGATGAAGGTCACAGGCACCGTCTCGCGCCGTGGAATATAGCTGCCCTCCATCTGCTGGATGATCATATCGACGGCTTTCTCCGCGATCGCCGGAATGTCCTGCACGATGTACGGAACAAAGGGCAGCTTGGGGTCGTCGAACGATATGAGCGTGAGATCGTCCGGAATCCGTTTGCCGATCTCATAGACCGATGCATAGACGAGGCGGGCGAGAACGGTATCGATGGTGATGGCCGCGGTAATCTCCGGATAAGCCTGGAAAAACGTCTTGATCTTCTCCTTCAACCCTTCATCGTCCTGCTTCGTATGCCGCTTGAGGTAGAGCCAATACTTCTTGTCGATCGGCAGCTCCCGCTCAAGAAAAACATTCTCGAAGCCGGTCTCGCGTTCCCGGGTATTCGTATTGGAATCTGCCTGCGTAATAAGCGCGATGTGCTGATGACCCTCGCCCAGCAGATAATCGACGACATCCATCGTCCCATAAATATTGTCGGAGGAGACGCTGCTGTTCGTAATGCTGGGCAGGTAACGGTCAACCAGCACATGCGGGAACCGGTTAAGAGACAGCTTTAATATTTCCTCGTTGTAATTCTCCTCCATGACCGGAAAGATAATAAATCCGCGCACGCCGAACAATTGGAACATCCGGATTGCCTCGACCTCTTTATCCATAATGTCCTCTGTCACCCGGATCAGCGTCTGATAGCCTCTCTCATGCAGGCGGGATTGAACCTGGAAGAACAGCATGCTCTCGATAGGCATCGTGATCGATGGGAAAATGATGCCGACGATGCCGTTGAAGCCGGAATGGATGGATTGCAAAATATCCGTGCCGTTTCTACCGGCGACAAAGGTTCCTTTTCCTTTCAGCCGGATGACGAGATTCTCGTCGCTCATCAGGGAGAGAGCCTGCTTGGAAGTGATTTGACTGACGTTGAAGTAGCTTGCGATTTCCTTCTCGGAAGGGACGCGGTCGCCGGGCCGCAGCTTGCCGGACATAATCTGTTCTCTTAAGTGGATGGCGATCTGCTTATATAAGGGAATCGACTTATTGTTCGCCAAGGTTGATTTCTTATCGCTCAAATGAGCCAACTCCTACGAAAAATATACTAACCTAAAAATTGTTAACATTATCATATCGGTGAATGAACAGCGTTGTCAAAGTTTATATTTTCGGCATCTCCCGAAAATATACTAAGTTTAATATATAATAATATGCCCACTAGTCAGTATGATAAAGTCGCTTGATGGAAAGCGCATACACGAATGCATACGCGATCATGAGAATCAGAAGCGGAGGTTGGAAAGTTGGAAAAAGAAGCGATCAGAGCAGAATATCCGAGGCCGCAGTTCGTCCGAGCGACGTGGATGAGTCTGAATGGGGAATGGGACTTCGAGTTCGACGATAACAACGTTGGCTTTAAAGAGGGCTGGTATAAAGGTCATCCCTTCTCCAGAAAAATCACTGTTCCTTTCTGTTACCAAAGCAAGCTGAGCGGGATCGGAGACTTGGCCTTCCATGATATCGTCTGGTACCGCAAAGCCTTTGAATGTCCCGAGAGCTGGAATGGCCGCAGACTGATGCTGCATTTTGGAGCCGTCGATTACAGCGCCGCTGTATGGGTGAACGGTGTGCTCGTCGCGAGGCATGAGGGAGGGCATACGCCGTTCTCGGCCGATATCGGATTTGCGCTTCATGCGGGAGACAACGTGATTGTCGTCCGGGCGGAGGACTACAGCCGGGATGTTACGCTGCCGCGGGGGAAGCAGTATTGGAAAGAAAAGAGCGAGATCATTTTTTATACGAGAACGACGGGAATTTGGCAGTCGGTATGGCTGGAGGCCCTGCCTGCCGTGTCGCTGGGGCGGGTGAAGTTCGACCCGGACATCGATCGGGATGAGATCCGAATTCAATACTTTATAGACGGTCTGAACGAAGTGCGAGGCAAAGCAACGCTGCTCACCAAAATCACATTTGGCGATGAGCTGGTTGCCGAAGACGAGCAGCAGCTTACGCATGCCAGCTTGACGAGAACGATTGCCCTGCACGACTACAATGACCACGGACTTGGCCGCTGGTGGTCTCCCGAGCGTCCCAACCTGTACGACGTCGCGTTTACGATCAAGGTGGACGGGGAAGTGGTCGATCAGGTCGCCAGCTATTTCGGCATGCGCAAAGTGTCGGTGGAGAACGGCAGGCTATGTCTGAACAACAGGCCTTATTATATGAGGTTAGTGCTGGATCAGGGGTATTTCCCGGACGGCATTATGACCGCACCGAGCTACGAAGCCTTGAAGCGGGATGTGGAGCTGACCAAGGCGATGGGCTTCAACGGAACGCGCAAGCATCAGAAGATCGAAGATCCGCTGTTTCTTCATTTATGCGACGCCATGGGCTTGCTCGTGTGGGGAGAAATGGCTAACGCCTACGCTTATTCCGAGCAGTATGTCGAGAGAATGACGCAGGAGTGGCAGGAGGCGATTCGGCGCGATTATAATCACCCGTCTCTCGTCGTATGGGTGCCGATGAACGAGAGCTGGGGCGTGCCTAACATTCTCGTCGATGCGCAGCAGCAGCATCACGCGATGACGCTGTATCACCTGACCAAATCCCTGGATGCCAGCCGGCCGGTTATATCGAATGACGGCTGGGAGCATGTCAAATCCGATCTGTATACCGTTCATGATTACGAGTGGAGAGAGCGCGTGCTCCTTGACCGGTATTCCACCATCGAAGGGGCAACCGATGCGCCCCAGAAGCGGGAGATGCATGTCGGCGGCTACGCTTACGCCGGAGAACCCGTCCTTGTCACGGAGTTCGGCGGCATTTCCTTTCAGCGGAGCGAGTGGGAGGGCTGGGGATACTCCGGCGCCAACAGCGAGGAGGACCTGGAGAAGCGGCTGCGGGCTGTTTTTGGCGCCCTGCAGCGTTCGCCGCTCGTACAGGGCTTCTGCTATACGCAGATAACGGATGTCGAACAGGAGATCAACGGCTTGTTGACCTATGACCGGCAGCCGAAGCTGCCGCTTGAGACGATCCGTTCGATCGTGCTGGGCCAATGACCCAAATAACAAGTATATGCGCTCGGATATACTAATTAGTCCTTTTATATTGCGGATCCTAGTATGGGTCGATTGGTTTAGCAAGAAGGTGACTCATGAGTTTCATACTAAGCTTATTATAGAATGGGGTTTTCCCGGATCATATACTTGAATTGTAAGTAAGCGATTACAAAAATCAAGCGGGAGGGTTAAATCTATGAAGAGATGGAAACGGGGCAGTTGGCTGGTAGCGATGTGCGCCACACTGCTCATCGCCTCGGCATGCGGCAACGGCAACAGCAACAATACCGGCAAATCATCGGCAAGCTCTACACCGACGGCTGCGCCGGCTAGCTCGGAGGCCGCTGCAACGACCGATACGAAGGCGCCTGAGGGCAAGGTCACGATTACGTACTGGAACGGATTCTCCGGTTCGGACCGCCCGGTTCTGGAGTCGCTCGTGAAGAAGTTTAACGAATCCCAGAATGAAGTCGAAGTCAAGATGGAGATTATGAGCTGGGACGTCCTGTACCAGAAGCTGACGACAGCGACCGCATCCGGTCAAGGGCCAGACTTTATCGCGTTCGGTCCGGAGAATATCGCCAAGTACGCGGACCTTGGCGTGCTTGCCCCGGTAGATGACTTCTATGCCAACAACATGATCGATACGTCCCTGCTGCCCAAAGGCTACGATCAGCTGCTGCATTATAAAGACCACTTCATAGGGTTCCCGATGAACTACTTCGCCCATGCCCTTTATTACAACAAAAATATGGTGAAGGCCGCCGGACTCGATCCGGAGAATCCGCCGACCAATTGGGATGAGATGGCGGACTGGGCCGTCAAGATGACCGATACGAAAAAAGGCCAATACGGCATGACCATCTCGTCGGGCTGGGTATACCTCACCCAGATGATATGGGCGAACGGCGGAGACGTCATCGATTACAAGAACAAAACTTCGCTCATCAACAAGCCCGAGGCGGTTGAAGCGGTCAAATATTGGGCTGATCTTGCGATCAATAAAAAAGTGTCGCCGGCTCCTAACAGCGACAACCTCAAGATGTTTGCTTCCGGCAAGCTCGGCATGATGTACGACGGTCCATGGATGTCGCCTCAGTTCAAAGAAGCAAAGGTCGACTACGGCATTGCGCTGATGCCTGCCGGACCTGCCAAGCAAGTGACCTTCGGCGCCGGCTTGTCCATGCACTTGACGAGCAAAGGCGCGAAGGACGAGAAGGTGAAGAACGCCGTCTATAAATTCGCGCAATGGTGGTTCGAGAAGGATACGCAAAAAGAGTGGTCCACCAAGATCGGCTTCCCGCCCGTACGCACCGACCTTGCCGGCGATCCGGACCTTCTCGCAGCCAACCCGGATCTGGACATCTTCATGAAGTCGGCCGACATCGGTCAACCGTGGCTGGTAGGCATCTCGAATTCCAGCAAGATTCTGACGGAAGTATTCCAGAAGTACTTCGATCAGATTCTGATCAAAAAAGCGGATGTTCAGAGCACGCTGGATCAGGCATCGATCGATCTCGACAAGATTTTGGCTACGGAACGATAGAACGATAAACGAACCGGAAGGGACAATATGGGAAGCCCGAGGCTCCGGCCCGGGCTTCCCCATCCCTTTTGTTTGAGGAAAGGAGAAGCCTATGAAATGGAAGGCGCTTGCCTGGAATAAGTCGGCCGTCGGTTATTTGTTTATTTTACCGAGTCTGGTTGTCATGACCGTGTTTGTCATTGTGCCGCTTCTGTTTTCGCTCATATCGAGCTTGTTCAGCTTTGACATCATGCTTCACAATTTTAAATTTATCGGCTTTGACAACTACCATGCGGTGCTTGACGACGACCGGTTCTGGAACAGCTTGAAAAACACCGTCTACTTCGTGTGCGGCAACGTTCCCCTGCAAATCGCACTCAGCATTCTGGTTGCCGTGGCGATTAATAAAAGATCCCGACTGAATATTGTATTCCGCACGGTCTACTTCCTTCCTGTCGTCTGCTCCATGACAATCGTCGCCATGGCCATTGCGATGATGTTCGACTTCAACATCGGCATCGTGCCGGCGCTTATGCGCCAGCTTGGTCTGCCAGTCGTCGACGTGTTTAACGATACGAGGTGGGCGATGCCGGCTATCATTTTGATAAGCGTGTACAAGAGCTTTGGATTTACGATGATTATTTTGCTTGCCGCGCTGCAGGGTGTGCCGGAGAGCCTGTACGAAGCGGCCGAGATTGACGGAGCGGGAAGATCGGCCATGTTTTTCCGGATCACGCTGCCATCCATTGCGCCTTCCATCGCTTTTGTTGTGATTACCTCGATTATCGGTTCGTTTCAGGTGTTCGATCAGGTCTATGTGACGACGAAGGGCGGACCCATGTTCAAGACAGAGACGATTGTGCAGTACATCTACGAGAAAGCATTCGTGACCAACGAGATGGGGCCGGGCATTGCAAGCGCCATTCTGCTGTTCATTCTGATTCTGATCGTCACGATGATTAATTTGCGGATGGGAAGAAAGGCTGAACAAAACTTCTGACGAGGGAGGTGCCGAAGAAGTGGATTCCACGATGAATCGTCGAAAGAGCTTCGATCCGGGCCGCTTGATTATCATTCTGCTCCTGATGGCCCTTGCAGTTTCTACAATATTCCCGTTTATATGGATGGCGAGCACATCGGTCAAATCGATGGGGGAAATACTCGGATCGCCGCAGCGTCTGCTGCCGGTCCATTATGATTTCAGTACGTACACGAAAATCTGGTCGGAAGTGCCGTTCGGAAGGTATTTCGTTAACTCCCTTGTGTTTTCCTGCTCGGTTGTCATCATCGCCCTCTTTTTGAATTCGCTGGCCGGTTATGCCTTTGCCAGGCTGCAATTCAAGGGGAGGGGTCTGCTGTTTGTTCTTATTCTTTGTACGATGATGATTCCTTTCCAGGTGACCATGACGCCGCTGTTCCTGATTATCTACAAGCTGGGGATGATCGATACCTATCAGGGACTTATCATCCCAAGAGCGGCGGATGCTTTCGGCATTTTTATGATGCGGCAATTTTTCCTCACGCTCCCCAGAGACCTGGAGGAGTCCGGAAGAATCGATGGCGCAAGCGAGTTCCGGATTTTTTTCCAGATCATGCTGCCGCTTTGCAAGCCGGCTTTTGTTACGCTGGGCGTATTTATTTTCATGGGCAACTGGAATGACCTGCTGTATCCGCTGCTGATGACGAACTCCGAGCAGTTCCGGCCGATCCAGGCGGCGATTGCCTTGTTCGCGGGCAAATACGGGACCGATTACAGCTTCGTACTGACAGGTCTGCTGCTGGCATCCATTCCCACACTTGTAGCTTATTTATTCGCACAACGATTTTTCGTCAGCGGCATCGCCATGACGGGAATCAAGTAAAGCATCGGAGGGATAAACTTGACTTGGTCAACAGACAAAGCATGGAACTGGTACCAGAAGCAAGGCTGGATTGTCGGCTGCAATTATGTGCCCGGCAACTGCATTAATACCACTGAGATATGGCAGGCGTACAACCACGATAAAGTTCGGACCGTCATCGAGAAAGAATTGGCGCTCGCCGCTTATACCGGCATTAACAGCATACGAATGCTGCTTCCGTATGAAGTGTGGCAGCATCAGCATGACGGCTTCATGTCGCGTTTCGACGCTTTCCTCGATTTAATCGAGGCTTACGGAATTACGCTGATGCCGATCTTTTTCGACGACTGCGGGAGAGGGCCTGTCGAATTTGCAAGTGGCGGCCAGCCGCGCTTCGGCAAGCAGCCGGACCCGGTGCCGGGCCATCACGGCGGGTATCCGCCGAGGCAAGTCGTTCATTCGGTCAACCCTACCTACCATATGGCGGACAACCGGGACAATTGGCCGGAGATGGAGCGCTTCGTCCGAGAATTGGTAGGCAAGTACCGCCAGGATACGCGTATTCTCGCATGGGATATATGGAACGAACCGGGGAATTCCGGATCGGGCGGTTACGGCAATGTGAACAAGAGCCTGGAAGCGATGGAAGCCGCATTTGCCTGGGCGCGGGAGATGGACCCCGTTCAGCCGTTGACGGCAGCGCCATGGGATTTCTACCATGATTACTTTGAACGGTGCAGTCCCGGCGAGCTCACGCCGATTGAGCTGCGCGCGGTTGAATTGTCCGATGTCGTGTCGTTCCATTATTACGGCCCGCTTGCACGCTCCGAGCAGCTTATCGAAGCATTTAAAGCACACGGCCGGCCGCTGTTCATGACGGAATGGCTGCATCGTCCCTTCAATAATGAGGTGAAGGAGCATCTTCCTCTCTTCAAAAGGGAAGGCATCGCTTGCTACCACTGGGGCTTGGTCAACGGGAAGACGCAGACGCATGAGCCGTGGGACTGGATTATGGATATGGACCTCGACTTCAGCGCCTGGCAGCATGATCTATACAAGCCGGACGGCAGCCCTTATCGGCATGCGGAGATTGAATTATTCCGCAGTCTTACCGGCAAACGCACCGACACGCATACCAATCAAGATGGAGATGATGCGATGAGCGCCAAGGGAACGATAGCGGCAACCTGGGAACAGCCCGTCCTGATTCATGATCTTCCGGTCTTCGAGGACCGCGGACTCGACGCGCGTTATTCGCCGCCGGGCAAATTCGGCTCGCAATACGGCCGGATGGTGTTCCTGCAGGACGGCTCCTGGCTGACGGTCTATACGATTTATGACAATGACGGATATACGTACGATGCGGACGGCGGCAACAGACTCGAGTTCGCTGTCAGTCAGGACAAAGGAAAGACATGGGACAAGATCGCCGTACTCAGCCATCCTTCGAGAGATTTGGACAACGGTCAGCTGATTCAACTCGACAATGGGGATCTGCTGATGAGCTGCCGTTCCGTCAGATGGCATGAATCTTATCAGCTGCATGTCTACAAGAGTACGGATGGCGGTCGCAGCTGGGCGTTCTGGTCGACGATTGACGAGATGAACGGCTCGCCGGGCAGCCTGGGCAATCCGGACAAGGGCATCTATGAACCGCATTTCTACCGCCTGGCGGACGGTCGTCTTTCGGTGATGTATGCGAATGAGAAGCATGTCATTGAGGCGCCTTATTACAGCCAGATCATCTCGCAGAAGATCTCCGAGGACGACGGCAGGACATGGGGAGAAGAGATTTGGGTAGCCTGGGACCCGGCCAGCCCTCATCTTCGCCCCGGCATGCCGGTGTGGACGAGATTGCAGGATGGCCGGTACATCGTTGTGCTGGAGGTTGTTCATCTGGTCATGTATCAATGCGTGTCCGCGGCGATTACTTATAAAATCTCGAATGACGGCATTCATTGGGAAGCGGGCAACGGTACGCCGGTTCCCGAGCAGCATGGCGGTCCGTACTTCGAGCAGCTGCAGGACGGAACCTGGCTGGTAACCTCGAATTCGGGCGTCATCTCCGCAAGCAAGGACGAGGGCGCTTCCTGGCGGACGGTCGAACCCAAGCCCTTCGCCGGGCATCTGTGGCCAAGCTTATATGCGCTGGAGGACAATCGCTTCCTGCTGCTTAACTCGGAGGCTCGCGAGAGCGGCGGCCATCAGATTCAGATGTGTATCGGGCAATTGGAATAGGAGGGCCGGGGCTTGCAGTCCGATTGGGCTGCAGGCTTTTTTTTATCCGCTCTCATTTAGCCTAAGCTTAGTCTATATCCGGCGATTTCAAGTCCATATAATGATTTTTGAAAGCGGTTTATTAAGGGGGTGAGCAAGGGGGGCCGGCTGGGCGAACGAGATTAGCTTGCTTGATCATGAATAGGCGATTCGGCGACAGAGCCGACAGTGAAGAGGAGGATTCATAATAATGAAGAAGCTTGTCTTTGCAATGCTGTCTATGGTGATGGTGCTGGTGTTGTTCTCGGGTCTGGCGTCTGCGGCGGGAGGGCCGGCAATCTCGACAAGCACAGTCACCGTCAACAATCTGCCTGCCTTCACCGACGCCGGAGCCGATGCAAGAGGGATTCGCCCCGGCGCCTTCGGCTCCGAATATGGACGGATGCTTAAACTTGCAAACGGCGATTGGCTGGCGATTTATACGATATACGACAACAACGGGTATACGTACGATACGAACGGAGGCACCAGGCTTCGCGTATCCAAGAGCACCGACAACGGCGTCACCTGGACAAATATAGCGACGATTACGGACCCGGGCAGAGACCTCGATAACGGACAGATGATACAGCTGCCGAGCGGCGACGTCCTGATGGCCGCCCGCTCGGTTCGCTGGCAGGAATCGTACCGGCTGTACGTTTACAAGAGCACGAATCTGGGGGCGAGCTGGTCGAGACTCAGCACCATCGATGAGAACAACGGCACGGCCGGCAGCCTGGGCAGCCCTGACAAAGGCGTATACGAACCCCATATGGGCTTCCTCGGGGACGGGAGGCTTGCCGTGTTTTACGCGAACGAGAAGCATGTGACGGAATCGCCCTCCTACAGCCAGATTATATCGGAGAAAATCTCTTCGGACGGCGGGGCGACTTGGGGAAGCGAGATTTTTGCTGCATGGGATCCTTCGAACTCGGCGGCGCGCCCGGGGATGCCGGTATGGACCAAGATGGCCAACGGGAAATATATATTGACCTTTGAGGTGTGCGGCACCGACGCTTGTAATATTCACAGTAAAATTTCGAACGACGGCTATACCTGGTCCAGCGGAGTAGGCAGCCTGGTTCCTAATCAGCTAGGCGCGCCTTATGTGCTGTCGATGAGCGACGGCCGATTGGCGATCGTGTCCAACAGCAATGCCCTTTCCTTCAGCAATGATTACGGAGCAAGCTGGTACAAGAACGATACCTTCCCATGGTCCGGCAGCTTATGGGCGAGTGTATACCAGACGGGGCCGAATGAGATTGCGGTTATGAACTCTGCGGCGCGGAGCGGGGGCGGCCATAGCGTGCAGCTTGGCTACATGAGCGTCAAAAGTGTGTTTTCCGATGACTTCAATGATGGCAACGATAACGGCTGGAGTAAATTCGGCGGCACCTGGACGGTGTCCGGCGGCGCGTATTCCGTCACGGCGAGCAGCGGGGACAAGTCGATCGTAGATCCTTATGTATCGACGGTTAATTATAGCGTCGAAGCCGATGTGAAGCTGAACAATGCCGGCCAAGCGAGCCTGATGTTCAGCGCCTCCTCGCCGGGCACCGGGGCAGACAGCTTCACCGGCTATGCGGCAGGCATCGATTCCGGCGGTTCGGTATGGCTCGGGAGATTCAACAACAGCTTCACTTCCCTCGGCAGCGCGCCCGCCACGATTGTCACGGGAACCTCCTATCACCTCAAGGCTGTCAAAGTGAACGGCCGGATTCAAGTGTTTCTCGATGGCGCGTTAAAGCTGGATGTCACCGATACTTCATATACAAAAGGCACGATTGGCGTGCGCGGCGGCTTCGGAAACAGCGCGACCTTCGATAATGTCGTCGTGACGCCGCTGCTGTACTGGAATGACTTCAGCAGCAATACCAATCCGGGCTGGACGAATTACGACGGCACATGGAGCTTCTCCGGCGGCACATACAATGCAGCCTCCGGCAGTGCGCCCAAGTCGATCCTCAGCCCGCTGGTCGATGGCGAAGCCTATACGCTTCAAGCCGATGTTCGCATTAACGACAGCGGGCAGGGCGGGCTGATCTGGCATGTACAAAGTCCGGGCAGCGGCGCAGACGCCTTTAAAGGCTATGGCGTGGGCATTGATACGGGGGGCAGTGTGTGGCTGGGACGCTTCAACAACGCCTACACACAGCTGGGCAGCGCTTCGGTCGCGATAGCCGCGAACACTTGGTATAACTTGAAGATTGTCATAACCGGCAACCGGATGCAGGTCTACGTCAACAATACGCTTAAGATCGATGTGTCCGACGCGACTTACAAAAACGGTGCGATCGGTCTGCGCGGAGGCTTCAGCAACAATGTAAGCTTTGATAGTCTGACGGTGTATTGATCGGAATGCCGCCGCGCTCCTTCCTTTACGGACGGAGAGCGGCGGCAAATTCGTCATCTCAATCCCATTGGAGTCCCGCCCCGCAATGATTTAAACTGGGAGCTAAGGAGCTGATCGAGACGGGCGGCAAGGAGTGGATCGAGACGGGCGGTAAGGAGCGGAAAGAAGCGGTGTGTCGTTCGACGAACGGCAAACGGCGAACGGCGAACTGCAAACTGCGAACGGCGAACGGCGAACGGCGAACGGCGAACTGCAAACTGCAAACGGCGAACAGCGAATGGCGAACGGCGAACTGCAAACGGCAAACTGCAAACTGCGAACGGCAAACGGCGAACTGCGAACTGCGAACTGCAAACTGCAAACGGCAAACGGCGAACGGCGAACGGCGAACGGCAAACGGCAAACGGCAAACTGCTAACTGCTAACTGCTAACTGCTAACTGCTAACTGCTAACTGCTAACTGCTAACTGCTAACTGCTAACTGCTAACTGCTAACTGCTAACTGCTAACTGCTAACTGCTAACTGCTAACTGCTAACTGCGCCCCCGTTGACGCTCGTAAGCGAATGGAAAAATTTTTAAAAAAAGACAAAGGAGCTTTACAGGAATGAACCTTCATTTTAAACGACTGGACGAACAGCAAGCCGCGCCTTACGAACTTTTGCTGCTTGCAGATCCCAACAAGGAATTGGTCGATGAATATTTGAGCAGAGGATACTGCTTTTTGGCCATGCTGGAGAATGAATTGGTAGGGGAATTTGTCTTGATACACACGCATCCTCGCACGTTGGAAATTGTAAATATAGCAGTTCAAGAACCCTTTCAAGGAAAAGGAATAGGCAAAGCGCTCGTATTGAGGGCGATTGAGGAAGCAAGAACTATGAATGCAAAAACAATCGAGATCGGCACTGGCAACTCCGGGTTCAAACAATTGAAATTATATCAAAGATGCGGATTTAGAATCGTTGGCGTCGATATAGATTTCTTTATCAGGAACTATGATGAGGAACTATATGAAGAGGGAATTCAAATAAAAGATATGGTGAGACTGAGAATGGAATTATAGAATGCGACGGCTACGAGAGGCGATGGCGCCAACCAGTGGGACACGATCGCGACGCCGGCTATATGAATGCAAACGGGGATGTCCGGTCGTCGGCAGACGGCCTGAGACATCCCCGTTTTAACATGCGGCACAAATGCCTGCGCCCATACATCCTTTTCGTATCCAATCGCCGGATCAAGCGTCAATTCCTGCATCCATACATCCTTTTCGACAATGGAGGCCGTATAAGGCGAGCATGTGGCCCAATTGCCTGCATGGTTGCAGGCTTTGGCATGGCCGCGTCGGCACTTGCGTGCATTGCCTGCATGGTTGCAGGCATGCTAGTCGGTTGCGGACTGCACGACGCGGAACCCGCAGTTGCCGCCGGAGCTGTCCGGCGTGTTGGAGCTGCGCGCCGCGACGCGGTACCGGTTGCAGTACGACCGGTGGCACAGATACGAGCCGCCGCGCATCGACCGCTTGCCCGTCGGCTCGTCGAATCGCGGATTCGCCTCGGCGGTGACGGCGTGATAGGCCGGCGTGAACCAGTCCGCGCACCATTCCCATACGTTGCCGGCCATGTTGTAGAGGCCGTAGCCGTTGGGCGCGTACGCATGTACGGGCGCGGTGCCCGCATAGCCGTCGCTCTCGCTGTTTTTCGTCGGAAACTTGCCCTGCCAAATGTTGCAGCGGTGCTCTCCGTCCGGCTTGAGCAGGTCTCCCCACGGATAAGTCTTGCGCGCGAGTCCGCCTCGCGCCGCGTATTCCCACTCGGCCTCGGTCGGAAGCCGCTGGCCGGTCCAGCGGCAGTAGGCGTCGGCATCGTGCCAGGATACATGCACGACCGGGTGGTCCATCCGGTCTCCGATGTCCGAATCGGGACCTTCCGGCCGGGCCCAGCTGGCGCCGCTCACGACATACCACCAGGGCGTCGTCTGCGGCACGTTGCTCACCTGCTGCCGCACGGCGTCCGAGACGAACAGATGGAAGACGTAGGACCAGCCGAACCGCTCGGTCTCGGTGACGTACCCGGTATCGTCGACGAATGCCTTGAACTGGGCGTTGGTGACGGCATGGGGCGATATGTAAAATCCGTCGACGCGCACGGCCCGGGGCGGGCCTTCGCCGTCGGCGGGGAACCCGTCCGCAGCGTCGGTGCCCATGACGAATTCGCCGCCCGGGATGCGTATCATGGACTCCTGCAGCTCAGGGCGCGGGCTCGCGCGGCGCGGCGCAGGCTCCCCGGCTGCGGCAGCGGCAAGATGACGGTCCTCGGGGGCTTCGCTTCTGCGCGCGGCGCAGCAGGGGCGGAGTTGCTCTTCCAAGTTCGATCGCTCCAATCGCGTATGATTAAGGATGCTGCCCGGCGGCGGACTAGCCGTACAGCGCGATGCCGACCAGGCCGGATAAGATGATGACGACGAACGGGTGCTTGTGAAGATAGATGAGCGCGAACAGAGAACCGGCGAAGATGGCGAGCTGACACCAGGTCCGCCAGTCGGGCGTCCCCGTCAACAGGCCGGCATGCCGCGCGAAGGATACGGCCGCGAAGGCGATCATACCCACCACGACCGCGCGCAGTCCGTAGAAGGAAGCGGTCATCCACCGGTTGTCCCGGTAGCGGAAAAACAGCTTGCCCGCCGCGAGGATCAAGACGAACGAGGGGAGCACGACCGCAAAGGCGGCCATGGCCGCGCCCGTCCAGCCCGCTTCGCGATACCCGACGGCGACTGCGATGTTCGTCGCGATCGACCCCGGCGACATTCCCGCGACCGCGACGATATCCGCGAGCTGGCCCGCCTCCATCCAGTCGTGGCGGTTCAGCACCTCTTCCTGGATCAGCGGGATCATCGCGTAGCCGCCGCCGAACGAGACGAGCCCGACGAGAAAAAACATGGCGAATAAGCTCATCAGCATGTCCGCAACCCCATTTGCTCAGATTATATCATGTAATCGAAGATCGGTTCCTTTTCCTTGAGCTTCGTGCTCTTGCCCATCATGGACCGGATCTGCACGAGAACGATGCCCGATGCCGCGCCCAGCGCGACGACCCAGAGCGGATGCAGGCCGGTGAAAAGCAAGAGCGCGGCGACCGCGGCCAGCGCGCCCGAGGCGAATTCCGCGATTGAAGCGCGAGCGACCTTGATCGCCGCGTATGTGATCAGCGCCGCGACCGTCGCCCGGATCGCGGTGAAGGCGGCTTCGATCTTCGGGTTATGTTGGAATTGAACATAAAATATCGACAGGACGATCATCAGGAAGAATGTCGGCAGACAGATGCCGAGCGTCGCGGCGACCGCGCCGGATACGCCGGCGATCCGATAGCCGATGAAGGCGGCCGAATTGACGGCGACCGCGCCGGGTACGGTTCCGGACACCGCGAATATATCGGCGATTTCTTCCTCGCGCAGCCAGTTTTTTTTCTCGACGACCTCGCGTTCGATCGCGGGAATCAGCGCATATCCGCCGCCGAACGTAAAGGGGCCCATCTTGAGAAAGGCGAGGAACAGCGATAGAAGCTGCTTCCGTTTGTTTGTCATTTCGTTCCCTCCCATCTCCAATAGTATATCATCTTAATTCCATAATGAAATTAAGTGTATGATAATTGGACTATAATATCTTCTTATATAAACCATAACCAATAACTTGATTTCATATTGGCATTAATCCAAGCGGAGGACAGCGGTATGGTCGGCTTTAGACCGATTCGATATAATAAGAGAAATGTTTAAGCCCGAACGAACGAATGAATGAATGAATGGATGAACGAATGAATGAGTGAGGAAGTGCCGTGCCCATGAATAGCGCCAGCCGACTGCCCACGTCCAAGGAATTGATCTACTACCATATTGCCGAGCAGGGCGTCGTCTCCAAGGCCGAGCTTCAGGATCGCTTCCGAATCCCGAGCAGCACACTCACGCGCACGCTGGAGGAGATGACCGCGGACGGATTGATCCGGGCTTCCGGGCTGGGTCCCTCCAGCGGAGGCAGGAGACCGATCTTGTACGAGACGGATCCCGGCTACGGTTATTTTTTTGGCCTGGAGATCTCCCGGTTCCATTCGTCGCTCGGTCTGTTCGACGTCCGCATGAACCCGAAGTCGTTCACCCGCTGGCGCATGGACGAGGCGATGACGCCGGAGCGGCTGATCGCGCATGCCGGGCACAACATCAAGGCGATCCTGTACGACCACAAGATCGAGCCGAGCCAGGTGCGAGGCATCGGCATCGGCGCCGTCGGGCCGCTCGACCGCGAGCGCGGCGTCATCCTCGAGCCGCTTTACTTTGCAGCGCCCGGCTGGGAGGATGTCCCGATCTGCCGCATGGCCGAGGAGGCGACCGGGTTCAGAGCGCAGCTCGAGAATGGCGCGAACGCCGCGCTCATGGGCGAGCGCTGGGCGCTGAGGGCCTCCAACCCGCAGCACCTGCTGTACATGCATGCAGGCGTCGGTCTGCGCTCCGCCATGATGTCGAACGGCCGGATCGTCCACGGCTCGATCGATATGGAGGGCGCCGTCGGGCAGATGATTATCCAGGCCGACGGCACGCGGCTGCAGGAGGGGGGCAACTTCGGCGCCCTGGAGGCGTACGCGTCCATACAAGCGCTGGAGAAGCAGGCGCGCTCGCTGGCCAAGCTGGGGCGCGGCGGGTGGACGGATCAGCTGCGGCTCGCGCCGGAGCAGATTCGCTACGAGGACCTGCTGCAGGCGCTGAGGGAGGGTCATCCGTCCGCGGTCGAGCTGTTCGACAGCGCGGCTGCGTACTTGGGCATCGGCCTTGCGAACATGATCAATCTGTTCCATCCCGAGACTGTCATCCTGGGCGGCTCGCTGATCTATTCGGACGAGCGCTTCTACCGGGCCGCGATCGATGCCGCCCGTCAGCACGTTTACTACTATCCGGCCTATCAGCCGGTCTTCACCAAGGGCGAGCTGCGCGAGGATGCCGTCGCGACCGGCGCCGCGCTGATGATGTGGAGGAGTATGGAGATTTAGACGTCAAAAAAAGGCGGGGCGCTCGCCCTGCCGAAGGATCGCGATTGTGCGCCGTGAGCGCGGTATAATCGTGCTACACAAAAAAACGGCGGCATCCATGCCTAGGATGTCGTCCGAAAAATCGTAGCCTGAAGACGCTCGATCGACCTGGAGACTTCGCTTAATTCGTCGTCCGCAACGCCCTCGATCCGGTCCATGAACCGGCTTCTCATGAACGCAAATGCTTCCGCCATCCTTGCCTCTCCCTGCGCAGACAGCCGGATATGCTGTTTTCTCCGGTCCGTGGCGTCCTCGATTTTTTCGCACAGGCCCAGCTCCGTCAGCTTCTTGATCTCCCGGCTCGTATTCGGCATCGAGATGCCCTTGCACTCGCTTATTTGGCTCAACGTTATCGGCTGCTCGACCGAGAGGAACTCCATTATTTCATACTGAAGCGGGGTCAGCCCCTGCATCGGCATGTCCTTGGTCATCTCGTAGTGCAGCTGATGCGCAGAGGTGATGATCGAGACGAGCTGCTGAAAAACCGTAATTTTCAAATCCATGCGGACACCCCTTGCCTGATTTATATTATCAAAAAACAATTATCTATTGACAACTAAATCCCGCGTTGATATGTTGTTATCAAATGATAATTAAATAATAACAAAGAAGGTGTCCCATGAAAACCCTTGTCGTCTATACGCATCCGAATCATCAAAGCTTAAGCTACGCCTTTCTGCAAAAAACGATCCTCGGACTCAGCGAAAACCCCCGCGTGGAGGAGGTTCAAATGGTGGATCTGTACGGGGAATCGTTCGATCCGATTCTCGTATTCAACGACCATACGCGAAGAAGAGATATGCACGTCGTTCCCGAGCTTGCCAAATACCGGGAGCAGCTGCTGTGGGCGGATAAAATTGTGTTCGTGTATCCGATCTGGTGGGGGCGTCCGCCGGCGATGCTGCTCGGTTACATAGACCGCATGTTTGCCTCCAACTTCGCCTATCGGGACGGGAAGGGCCTCATACCCGAAGGGCTGCTGAAAGGAAAATCGGTCGTGGTCGTCTCTACGATGAAGGGTCCGACCTTCTATCCGCTCCTGTGGCTGAACAACGCGCACAAGGTGCTGATGCGACGGGCGCTGCTGCGTTATGTAGGCATCAAAAGCGTGAAGTTTTTCGAATTCGGCAGTATGGAAAAGCCGCACGGAAAGCAAGCCCGGAATCTCGAGCGGATTTATCGTTATTTCAGAAAGGTTGCCCATTGAGAGCGGTGCTGTGCGGAGTATAGGGAAAAGAAACGAGCTTGTCCCATTCTATATTATACCAGGCGCGCCATCTGAGATATACTGATAGCAGGCTGGCGCAGAGGTCCATAATCATCAATACGGGGGCGAGCGATATGGAAGTCAACCCGGTGACATTAACCGGCAGCAAGGTCGAGTTGATCCCGATGGCAATCGGGCATATCGAGGGACTGTACGAAGCCGGGCGTTATCCGGACATCTGGGCGGTGACGCAGGGGGCGATCGCGTCGCCGGCCGATGCCGAGGCCTATGTGAGCAAGGCGCTCAGCGCTCCGGGGATGTTGCCGTTCGTTATTGTGGAGCGGGGTTCCGGGCGTATCCTGGGCAGTACGCGGCTGTTCGACATTTCCGGTCAGAACAGGAACCTGGAGATCGGCTATACTTGGCTGACGCCCGACGTATGGAGAACGGCGGTCAACACGGAGTGCAAGTATTTGCTGCTCCGCCACAGCTTCGAGACGCTCGGCACGATCCGCGTACAGCTCAAGACGGATGCCCGCAATACGAGGTCGCAGCGCGCGATCGAGCGGCTCGGGGCCGTCAAAGAAGGCGTACTGCGCAATCATGTGATCTTGCCGGACGGCTATGTGCGGGATTCCGTCTATTACAGCATCATCGACCGGGAGTGGCCGCAGGTGAAGCTGGGGCTGGAACGCTTTTTGCAATAAACGAGAGTGGAGCGTGCCCCATGCAGCAAAATAAATACGACGACGCAAGCTTCTTCGAAAATTACAGCCATATGCCGCGCTCGATCGGCGGGCTGGAGGCCGCGGGAGAATGGACCGAGCTCCGTTCGATGCTTCCCGCGCTTCAGGACAAGCGAGTATTGGATCTGGGCTGCGGCTACGGCTGGCATTGCCGATATGTCCGCGAGCGCGGGGCGCGGTCTGCGGTCGGCGTCGATCTGTCCGACAGGATGCTTGCCCGCGCCCGCGAGCTGACCGACGACCCCGCCATCGAATATATGCGCATGGGGATCGAAGATATCGACTTCGCAAACGAAGCGTTCGACGTCGCGCTCAGCTCGCTCGCGCTTCACTATATACAGGACTTCGGCGAAGTCTGCCGCAAGGTTCATCGTTATCTCGCGGACGGCGGCTCCTTCGTATTCACCGTCGAGCACCCCATCTTCACCGCCATGGGTCCGCAAGACTGGCACTACGGTCCGACGGGCGAAAAGCAGCACTGGCCGCTCGACCGGTACCATGACGAGGGAGAGCGGCTCGCCCGATTCCTCGGACACGATGTCGTCAAATACCACAGGACCGTCTCGGGGTATTTGAACCCGCTGATCGAGGCGGGCTTCCGCCTCGATCGGCTGTCGGAGCTGAAGCCGACGCCCGAGATGCTGGAGCTGCATCCCGAGTGGGCGGAGGAAGTGCGCCGCCCGATGTTCCTGCTCGTAAAGGCGTCAAAGGCGTAGGAGGCTCGGCCGGCCGGCGCCCGATCCGCCGCCGGCCTGGTCCCCGAAGCGAATGGTGATGCCCTGCGAATCTGCCGGGGTAGCGCCCGCTTGAGGCAGCGCCGGGGCTGCCTTCGGGCGACGGTCGGCCTCGCGTGTGCCGCCTTCCTTTTCGCCCGGGCTCAGCGCTTCCTTCACGGAATGCGCGATCGTATGCAGTACGTCGCCGACCTCATGCGTCGTCTCCAGCAGCGGGTCGACGGTATTGATGCGGCCTTTAACGTCCTTAACGGTACCGTTAACGGTGCGAATCAATCCCGTCGCCTCGTTCGTTGCCTTCAGGGCGGCCAGCTTGACCTCGGCCAGCGTCCGGTTGACTTCGTCGAGCGCCGTCATCGACTTCTTCATCGTCTTGACGGCGTAGAGGACGAACACCGACAGCGATACCGAAGCCAGCGCCGCGCTTTTGCCCCTCATCTCAGACCTCCCTGGACTCGCGCGGCACGACGAGCGTCCCGGCCTGCGCTCCCGTCTCCCGCACGGCTTCGCCTTCGCTGTTCCGCGCGCCGATATTTACGCGCAGCGTCTCGGCATCCTCGCTCTTGACGACGTCCGGCTGCAGCGGCTGCTCGAACGATATGCCGGTCGAGTGGGGCTCAATCGCCCCGAACGCCAGGAAGATGCTCTCCGCCCGGGAACGCTCCTCGCCCTCCGCCTTCACGATGACGAGCAGATGGTCCTGCTCGACGAGCGTCCGGTAGATCTCGGCTTCCTTGTCCGGAATGCCGAATCCGACCAGGCCGCCGATCAGCGTGCCCGTGCTGCCGCCGACCGCCGCGCCGGCGATGACGGTCGCGATCGGACCGGCAGCCAGCAGCGGCCCGAGCCCGGGGATGAACAGCAGCCCGGCCGTGGCGAGCAGGCCGGCTGTCCCGCCGAGGAAGGCGCCCGCGACGCCGCCCGTCACCATCCCCTCCGCACTGTTCGTACCGGTGACCGTATCTACATGATGCACGGCTTCGCGCTTGTGGCTGACGACCGATATGTCCGCTTTATCCCATCCGGCGGCTTTCAGCGCTTCGATCGCGCCGATGACGTCTTGCTCGTGTCTGAATGTTCCTACGACCGGCGTACTCATGGCAATCCCCTCCGTTGGTTGTATTCGCTGGCCGCGCCAGCTGAATACTGATCTTTCACCACTTCGCAATTGGAAATAACAAGGAGGACAAGCTGTGTGCGGAATTTATTTTGCGGGGCTTGTCCCGGGGCCTCTGGGAAAAGGGGAGGTCGGGCTTGTCCTGCCGGCCTTCTGGAGAAGGGGATACGGGGCTTGTCCTGGGACCTCTGGAGAAGGAGATACGGGGCTTGTCCTGCCGGCCTTCGGCAAGACGATGCGCGGGTACTGCTGCCCCGAGCAAAAAGCGCCATGTTAAGATAGGGCTAAATACGCGGCAGCAAGCTGAAGATTCGTAGGAAGGGAGCGGATGTCATGCACATACGAGTGTTGGAGGAAGCCGATGCGGACGCGTATCGCCGCATTCGATTAAACGCGTTGCAGCACGATCCCGATGCGTACGGCTCGACCTACGAACGTGAGTCGCAGTTCCCGCCGGAGACATTCGCGGCGCGCGTCAAGCCCGATGCGGGCAAGTTTGTGCTGGGCGTGTTTGCGGACGAGAGCGGGGACGGGAGCGTGGGCAAGAGCGGGGACGATGGTGAGGACCAGGGCATGTTCGAGGGCTGGCCTGGGGACAACGACAAGAACACTGGCGAGGACGAGGGCAACGACGGGAACGCGAAGGGCCGAGTGCTGGTCGGTATCGCAAGCTTTGTCCGGGAATCGGGCATGAAGAGCGCACATAAAGGTAGCGTCTACGGCGTATACGTGTCTCCCGAATCGAGGGGCAAGGGAGCCGGCAAGACGCTTATGCTGGCGCTTATCCGGAGAGCCCGGGGACTAGATGGTCTTGAGCAGATTAATCTGACCGTCGTATCGGACAACGTCACGGCCAAGCGGCTCTATGAATCGCTCGGGTTCGAGGTATACGGCATCGAGCGCCGCGCGATCAAATACGGCGGGCGGTACTTCGACGAAGAGCTCATGGTGCTGCGACTGTGATCGCCTCTCGTGGTGAAGGCGATGGCTGCACGAACAGCCGATTGGGCCGCATCGCCTCTCGTAGTGAAGGCGATGGCTGCACGAACAGCCGATTGGGGCGCATCGCCTCTCGTAGTGAAGGCGATGGCTGCGTGAACAGCCGAGTGGGGCGCATCGCCTCTCGTGGTGAAGGCGATGGCTGCACGAACGGCCAAGTGGGGCACATCGCCTCTCGTGGTTAAGGGGATGGCCGCACGAACGGCCGATTTGGCCGCATCGCCTCTCGTAGTGAAGGCGATGGCCGCACGAACAGCCGAGTGGGGCGGATCGCCTCTCGTAGTGAAGGCGATGGCCGCACGAACAGCCGAGTGGGGCGGATCGCCTCTCGTGGTGAAGGCGATGGTCGCACGAACAGCCGAGTGGGGCGGATCGCCTCTCGTGGTGAAGGCGATGGTCGCACGAACGGCCGATTGGGGCGCATCGTCTCTCGTAGTGAAGGCGATGGCTGCACGAACGGCCGATTGGGGCGCATCGCCTCTCGTAGTGAAGGCGATGGCTGCACGAACAGCCGAGTGGAGCGCATCGCCTCTCGTGGTGAAGGCGATGGCTGCACGAACAGCCGATTGGGCCGCATCGCCTCTCGTAGTGAAGGCGATGGCTGCACGAACAGCCGCTGGAGCCGCATCGCCTCTCGTAGTGAAGGCGATGGCCGAACGAACGGCCAAGTGGGGCGCATCGCCTCTCGTGGTGAAGGCGATGGCTGCACGAACAGCCGAGTGGGCCGCATCGCCTCTCGTAGTGAAGGCGATGGCTGCACGAACAGCCGCTGGAGCCGCATCGCCTCTCGTAGTGAAGGCGATGGCCGAACGAACGGCCAAGTGGGGCGCATCGCCTCTCGTAGTGAAGGCGATGTCCGCACGAACGGCCGATTGGGGCGCATCGCCTCCCGTGGTGAAGGCGATGGCTGCACGAACAGCCGCTGGAGCCGCATCGCCTCTCGTAGTGAAGGCGATGGCTGCACGAACAGCCGATTGGGGCGCATCGCCTCTCGTGGTGAAGGCGATGGCCGAACAAACGGCTGCTAGAGGCGCATCGCCTCTCGTAGTGAAGGCGATGTCCGCACGAACGGCCGATTGGGCCGCAACGTCTCTCGTAGTGAAGGCGATAGCCGCGCGAACGGCAGCTTTAGCCGCGGCCCGCTCTGTCTGTCGGATCAAGGCGCGCTGCGGCCCCGGAACGACAGCGACAGGTCCAGCGCGAGCGACCGCCTGTCGTAAGCGGCGATGTCAGTCTTCCCGTTGCCGTCGAAGTCGGCGGCGAACCCGATGCGGCCGGTCCCTGCGGCCCAAGGGCCGTATGCGTTGTCGAGCGGTTTGAACCGACCTCCGCCCTCGTTCGCGTAGACGCGCCAGACACCGGTCTTCGCGGCATACGCGATCAGATCGTCGAGCCCGTCGCCGTCCGTGTCCCCTATCAGCAGCTGTTCACCCTTGTTCAGCTTCACGCCGCTCGCGGATACGACGGCCGCTTCCCCGGCCGGTCGATCTAAGTCCAACAGGTCGATGGACAAGCCGCCCTCTGTCGGGGACGCCGACACGTAGAGCGCATCGTCGCGGTCCTTGCTCAGGAAGCGGCCCGCATAGAGCACAGCGTCCTGCGGCAGCGTCCCGAGACGTTCGCCAGCCGCGGCGAAGCGGCCGTCCCGATACGTGAACAAGTAAATGCACCCTTCGCGCGCGGCAAGAAAGGCGGTCCCACCGCCGTTACCACCGCCACCAGCGCTCCCGCCACCAGCGCTCCCGCCACCAGCGCTCCCGCCACCAGCGCTCCCGCCACCGTCGCTCCCGCCACCGTCGCTCCCGCCACCGTCGCTCCCGCCACCGTCGCTCCCGCCACCGTCGCTCCCGCCATCAGCGCTCCCCCCGCCGCCCTGCGCCCGCATCGGCAGCAGCCGGTCGAGACCCGCCGGCAGTCCGCCGGCGGGCGCGGGCGCGGCGAACCGTCCGTCCTCGGCCAGGCTGACGCGCGCCGCTCCTGTCGCCGGATCGTACGCGACGAGATCCTGCCTGCCGTCGGCGTTCATGTTGGCGAGCTGCAGCCGCTCCTGCGGCGGGAACTCGGCTGTGAGCCAGACCTGTGCGGCCGCTTGAGGCCGGTTGCGCGGCATGGCGTAATGTCCCGGGATGACCGCGATCCGGTGCGCCTCGCGCACAACCACATCCACTTGTCCGCTCCCGGTTACATCCCCCAGCAGCACCTCGCCCGCGTCCGTGCCCAGCGGCAGCGTCACCCGATGCGCCGGGGTGAAGGGGATGATGTCATAGAGCGACATCCATTGGTAGCCCTCCCGTTCAAGGCCCTCCACGAGCCTGTGCAGGTACGAGGCCGAACCGTCTCCTTTATACCGGTAGACAGGTAGTCCGTCTCGCATCAGCGTGTGACCGTCCGCGCCCTGCACCGGCTCAAGCTCGGGGAACTCGAGGAACGGATGGAAGAAGAGCGAGGCCAGCCCGTTATACGTTTTGGCCTTATGCAGCAGCTTGTCCACCGAAGCGCCGTCCGTAATATAGCCGAACGGAGCGGGCACGTAGACCGACCCGAGGCTGTCCTGCCCATACGTATTGCGGCTCTTGTACATGTTCATATCCTTGAAGGAGCGGAGGGAGAACAGGTCCGGCTCATACAGGATGCCGATGTACGACCGGAACACCTTCTCTTGCGCTCGCGTGTCCCGGTAGTGCGGCGATTCCCAGAAGGCGGGACTGAGTCCCGCCCGCTCGAAGGCGGCCAGGCTGCTCTCGATGCGAGCGGCCGCATAGCCGGCAGCCTTGGTCCCGGGCACGCCAGGAACCTTGAATTCGTAGCCGGTGCCGGAGTTCTGCCAGTCGCCCTTCATGACGGCATCGCCGTACTGGTGGGTGTAGCCGTGCATGCCCAGCGCGCCGCCGTTGCCCTCCGCCTGCCTGAGCAGCCGAACGAGCGACTGCACGATCGCGTCGGGGTGCGGATCGTCGATGCCGCGCTCGCGCCAGACGCCGTCGCCGCTCAGACTGATGCTTCGCGGGATGACCGCCATTTGAAAAGGAATGCCTTCGGATTCGATATAGTCCAGCACCGTGCGCAGCTTGCCGAGGTCGTCAAGCGTGCCGTACTCGCCGCCAGGTCCGATGTCCTCAAGCCTCAGCAGGGCGTGATGCTTGTCTTTGTTCGGATAAATATTCGTGCCTGTATACGTCAGCACATACACGGTCGCAGCGACGGCCACGGCCGCACCGCCGGCGAAGATGCCCGCCCATTTCCATCGTTTGCGATTCAACTCGGCAGTCCCTCAGTTCATCCTTTACTACACTTTTACGGCATGCCGTCATAAGCGCAATTTCTACTATAACAAATACCGGCTTGTTGTAAATTGACAGTCGCAGGTGTTGCAAGTCAAGTCGGTCGGTTCATCCTATATTGTGCATTATCGCGAGATGTATGATGACGGTCCCCAGGCAGAGGAGCGCCCAGCTGCCGCCTTCGTCCTGATCGAAGGGGATATCGTTCAAACGCATTGCGGACTGTCATAATACGTGTTATATTCTCGTTGAGGTGTCATCATGGCAGGCAGAGCAAACACGGGAAAAAGAGTGACCAGCTTCGACGTCGCCAGAGCCGCGGGTGTGTCCAGAAGCCTCGTATCCGCCGTCATCAACGGCACGCCGGGTATCGGCGTCAGCCGGGAGACGCGGGAAAAGGTGCTGCAGGCGATCCGGGACCTGAACTACCAGGTCGACGCGCAGGCGAGAGCGATGAAGACGGGGCTCAGCCGGTGCGTGGCCGCGTTCGGCGATATGAAAAACCCGCTGTTCCTCCAGGTGCTGGAGGGAATGCAAAAGGCATGCGCGGAGCGGGGCTACCATGTGCTCATCAGCGGCCAGAGCGCCGTTGACGAGGACCGGCTCGCGATGCTCGACCTGTACCGCCAGCGGCGAATCGACGGCATCGTCACCCTGGACGAGACGGGCTATGCGAGCGGGCAATGGATCGCCAGCGTCCGGGACGCCGGCGCGCCGTACGTCTCCGTCGAAGGCTATGCCGGCGCGGACGACGTCGCATCCGTCCTGACGGACTATCGCGGGAGCATCAAGCGCGCGCTGGATCATATGGGCGGCACCGCGGAGCGTTATCCGGTCTACCTGGAGGCGTACGACGACACGCCCGGGCGCAATTGGGCGGAGCGCGACCGCAGAGCCGCCTATGAGGAATGGTGCGCCGCGCGGGGGCTCGCGCCTGTCGTCCATACGTTTCAAGCGTATGACGAGGCGTGGATCGATCGCTTCATCGATATCCCGTCGACCGCTGACGGGCGGCTGCCGCCGGTGCTGCTCAATTGGTCCGTGAGCGCGGTTCTGTTCTACCGGGCGGCATGGCGGAGGGGGATGCGGATCGGAGAGGAGCTCGTCCTCATGGCGGGGGACAACACGAACCGGAGCAACGCGTTCATGAGCCCGCCGCTCGCTTCGGTCGAGATTCCCTATGCCAGGATGGGCGAGGAGGCGGTGCGTCTGCTGCTCGACCCGCCGGACGACGGAGCGGAGCGGACAGGCAAGCGGTGGCTGGAGGCGGTCATCATACCCGGGGACAGCGTCCCGGTGGAATCAGGCGGGTGACAGCGCCTTTTTCTTTGTCTTGTTATAACACGTGTCATTAACCCAAGGAGGCGTCGGAATATGTTCTGGACGATCGACAAGCTGCATCAGAGAATCGAGGAGCTGGCACCGTATCGTTACCGCGATGCGGTGGATGTGGACGATTGGGAAATGCAGGAGGACGAGGCGGGCGCGAACGGCGTGCAGCATCCCCCGGCGATCGGCGGCGGGCAGATGCTCCGCAAAGGCGACCGCTGGTCGGGCTACGACCGGTATGTCTGGCTGCGGCGCCGGGTCAGTGTGCCCGAATCGTGGCAGGGCCGGGAGGTTGTCGGCCTGTTCGACTTCGGGATCACCGGGCCGGGCAACAACTCCGCCTTCGAATCTTTGCTTTACCTGAACGGCAGCCCCTATCAAGGTGTGGACACGAACCACCAGGAAGTATTTTTCCCGGCCGACGCCGCGGGTTGCGAGCTGGAGCTCGTCTTCCGCCTGTGGTCGGGCCTCGAGGGAGGGGGCGGCCCCCGCGAGCAGGAGCACCGCTTCAAGCGGGCGTCGATTGCCGTGCTGGATGCGGCCGCCGACGATCTGTACTTCACCGGCCGCGCCGCGCTCGAGACGGCCAAGGCGCTGGACGATGCCCAGCCGGCCCGGCAGGACCTGCTGGCTGCGGCCGACCGCGCCTTTCTGCTGGTCGACTGGTCGCGTCCCGGCTCGGAGGCGTTTTACGACTCGGTGGCGCAGGCCGCGGACGCGCTTCGCGCGCAGCTGTCCAAGCTGAACAAGACGCATCCGGTGACCGTCCGCGCGATCGGACATACGCATATCGACGTCGCCTGGCTGTGGCGGCTCACGCATACGCGCGAGAAGGCGGCGAGATCCTTTTCGACGGTGCTCCGCCTGATGGAGAAGTACCCCGAGTACGTCTTCCTCCAGACGCAGCCCCAGCTGTACGCCTACCTTAAGCAGGACTACCCCGAGCTCTACGCGCAGATTCGCGAGCGGGTGAAGGAAGGACGCTGGGAAGCGGGCGGCGCGATGTGGCTTGAGGCGGACTGCAACCTGACGAGCGGCGAATCGCTGGTTCGCCAGCTTCTTCACGGGACGCGGTTTTTCCGCGAGGAGTTCGGCGTCGAATGCGACTATCTGTGGCTGCCCGACGTGTTCGGCTACAGCTGGGCGCTGCCGCAAATTTTGCGCAAATCCGGCATCAAGACGTTTATGACGACCAAGATCAGCTGGAGCCAGTACAACCGGATGCCGCACGATACGTTCCGGTGGCGGGGCATCGACGGCTCGGAGGTGCTGACGCACTTCATCACGACGCCCGAGGTCGCGGACGCCAACGTGTGGTGGTACACGTACAACGGCTTGATCGAGCCGTTCGCGGTCAAGGGCATCTGGGACACGTACCGCGACAAGGAGATCAACCGCGAGCTGCTGCTGTCGTACGGCTACGGGGATGGAGGCGGCGGGGTCAACCGGCATATGCTGGAGATGCGGCGGCGGCTGAACGAGATGCCGGGTCTGCCGCATGTCGAGCCCGGGCGCGCCGACGACTTTTTCGCCAAGCTGCACGAGACGGTCGAGAGCACGGACCGCTACGTGCATACATGGGACGGCGAGCTGTATCTCGAATACCACCGCGGCACGTACACGAGCCAGGCCTACAACAAGCGGATGAACCGGAAGCTCGAGCTGATGTACCGGGAAACGGAATGGCTGCAAGCCGTCAGCGCGGCGGCCGACGGCGACTGGTCCGCATACCCCGCGGAGCTGCTGCATGAAGGCTGGGCGACGATACTGCGCAATCAATTCCACGATATTATCCCAGGCTCCTCGATCGGTGCGGTATACGAGGACGCGCGGGCGGAGTACGCCGGCGCGGAGCGGCTCGGGCGGGAGGCGCTGCAGGCTGCCGCCGACCGGCTCGCGCGGCGGGATGAGGGCGCCGTCGTGAGTCTGTACAACAGCGCCGCGTTCGACCGCACGGAGCTGGTCGAGATCGCCGTCGCGGACGGCATCGGCGCCGAAGGCGCATGGCTGGCAGCGGACGGGAGGCCGCTGCGGGCGGACTACGCGGACGGCCGCTGGCTCGTGCTGGCGGAGGACGTGCCGGCTGCGGGCGCGGCGAATCTGCGGTTCGAGCCGTCGGCGAAGCAGCCGGAGGCGGCGCCGGCGTTCGCCTGGGACGGGCGCGTCCTCTCGACGCCGCACTACGAGCTGACCTTCGACGAAGCCGGCCGCATCGTCCGGCTGTACGACCGCGACGCGTCGCGCGAGGTGCTGCCGCAGGGGGCACGGGCGGGCGAGCTGCAAGTGTTCGAAGACAAGCCGAAGATGTTCGAGGCTTGGGATATCGACCTGTTCTATCAGGAGAAGCAGCGCGAGATCACGGACCTGCGGCGGCTGGAGCTCGTCGAGCTCGGCACGCTCCGCGCGGTGCTGCGGCTCGAATGGGCGTACGGCGCGTCGGTCATCGAGCAGCGGCTCGTCGTCTACGCGCACGACAGGCGGATCGACTTCGTGACGCGGGCGGATTGGCGGGAGCGCCAGCAGCTGCTCAAGGTCGCGTTCCCGGTCGAGATCCGGGCCACCGAGGCGACCTACGACATCCAGTTCGGCAACGTGAAGCGTCCGACGCACTGGAATACGAGCTGGGACTATGCCAGGTTCGAGTCGGTCGGCCATCAATGGGTCGATCTGTCCGAGCGCAATTACGGCGTCAGTCTGCTGAACGATTGCAAGTACGGCCATGACATCAAAGACAACGTCATCCGTCTGTCGCTCATCAAGTCGGCGATCGATCCCGATCCGCATGCCGACCAGGGCGAGCACCTGTTCACCTATTCCCTCTACCCGCACATGGGAGACTGGACGGAGGGCGGCACCGCGAGAGCGGCTTGGGCGCTCAACAATCCGCTGCTCTTGACCGGCGGCGCCAGCGCATTCGCGGGCAAGTCGCTGCTGCGCGCGGATGCCGAGCATGTCGCGTTCGACGCCTTCAAAAAAGCGGAGGACGAAGACGCGCTCATCGTCCGGCTGCACGAATACGCGGGCGGGCGCGGCACGGTGACGCTGACGGGCGACTGCGAGATCGCCTCGTGGCAGGAATGCGACCTCATGGAGCGCCCGACCGGCGAGCTTCACGGCGGCGACGAGCCGCTGCGCTTTGAGCTTGCGCCATACGAGATCAAGACATTTCTGATTCGGTTGAAGTAAGGAAGGACGGGGAGCCGCAGAAGGCGCCTCGTCCTTTTTTTGCCGCGCGCCGTGCGGGTGGCGAACGGCCGGCGGGTCATCCGCGTCGGCGGGAGGCGATCGCCCCCGCGGCGCCCGTCCGCGCCGCATCGCCTTCCCTACGGGAGGCGATCCCCCACGCGGCGCCCAGCCGCTCCGCATCGCCTTCCCTACGGGAGGCGATCGCCCCTGCGGCGCCCAGCCGCGCCGCATCGCCTTCCCTACGGGAGGCGATCGCCCTCGCGGCGCCCAGCCGCTCCGCATCGCCTTCCCTACGGGAGGCGATCGCCCTCGCGGCGCCCAGCCGCGCCGCATCGCCTTCCCTACGGGAGGCGATCGCCCTCGCGGCGCCCGTCCGCTCCGCATCGCCTTCCCTACGGGAGGCGATCGCTCCCGCGGCGCCCAGCCGCGCCGCATCGCCTTCCCTACGAGAGGCGATCGCCCCCGCGGCGCCCAACCGCGCCGCATCGCCTTCCCTACGAGAGGCGATCGCCCTCGCGGCGCCCAGCCGCGCCGCATCGCCTTCCCTACGGGAGGCGATCGCCCTCGCGGCGCCCAGCCGCGCCGCATCGCCTTCCCTACGGGAGGCGATCGCCCCCGCGGCGCCCAGCCGCGCCGCATCGCCTTCCCTACGGGAGGCGATCGCCCTCGCGGCGCCTGCCCGCGCCGCATCGCCTGCCCGCGCCGCATCGCCTTCCCTACGGGAGGCGATCGCCTTCGCGGCGCCTGACCGCGCCGCATCGCCTTCCCTACGGGAGGCGATCGCCCTCGCGGCGCCCGGTCGCGCCGCATCGCCTTCCCTACGGGAGGCGATCGCTCCCGCAGCGCCCGCCCGCACCCCCACACCGCCCGGCCGCCCCCCATCGCCATCACGTGCATACTTCCGTCCACGGTGTGGGATACCATAATTAGTCAGCCCCGCGAGCGGGCCGGTTGCCCGGGGCGGTCGCAATCGATATAATAAAAAAGTTGTCGATATTTTCGGCCAGATTCGACAAATTTTTTTGAAATAAAACTTGCAATTCCGAGTAACCCGATGTAGTATGATAAAACTGTTACAAAAACAGATACAGAGATCGGTGGAGGTTGAAACTATGCTTAACCGCAACAAGAAGCGCTTTTCAGGCATCATCATACTGGCGCTGTTGACGATGCTTGCGAGCGCATGCTCCGGCAACAACAACGCGAACAACCCGGCCGCGAGCGGATCACCGTCCGCCTCGGCATCCGGCTCCGCTGCCGCCGGCGGCGCCAAGGATGGCGGCAGCCTGATCGTCGCCGTCGCGTCCGATCCGGTCGTGCTGAACCCGAACTACGCCGGCGACCGCGTCAGCCTGACGATCGACCAGGCGCTGTACGCGCCGCTGTTCCAGGTGAACGACGGCAAGAAGACGTTCTATCTGCTCGACAGCCTCGACCTGTCCGAAGACAAGCTCACCTACACGCTGAAGCTCAAGAGCGGGCTCACCTGGCATGACGGCCAGCCGCTGACCGCGGACGACGTCGTGTTCACGATCGACAAGATTCTCGACGAGTCCCAGAACAGCTTCCTGCGCGGCAACTTCATCATCGGCGGCAAGCCGGTGCAGGCGGTCAAGGTCGACGACACGACGGTCGAGCTCAAGCTGCCGCAGGTCGCTCCGGGCTTCGAGGCGACGCTCGTCCAGGTGTTCCCGATTCCGAAGCATATCTTCGAGAACGAAGCGAACATCGAGAAGAGCGACAAGAACAAAGCGCCCGTCGGTTCCGGCGCGTTCAAGTTCAAGGAATACAAAACCGGCGAGTACCTGACGCTCGAGCGCTTCGACGGCTACTTTGGCGGTAAGCCGCATCTCGACTCGATCACCTACCGGATCGCCAAGGATACGAACGCGGCCAACCTGGCGCTGCAGAACGGCGAGCTGAACGTCAAGTATCTCGACCCGCAGGACGTCGCGACGATTCAGGCGTCGGGCAAGTTCGACATTTTGCCTTACAGCGAAGGTCGTCTGGCGTACATCATGTTCAATCACAACAGCGCTACGGGCGTTCTGAAGAAAAAGGAAGTCCGCGAAGCGATCGGCTACGCGCTGAACCGCGAAGAGCTGATCCAGGTCGCCTACGCTTCCGCCGATTATGCCGATCCGGCGCATTCGTTCCTGACGCCTGACGTGCTGTACCAGACGAACGACGTGCCGACCTACGACAACGATGTCGCCAAGGCGAAGGAACTGCTCCAAGCGGCAGGCGTCAGCAACCTGAAGCTGCGCTTCATCGTGCAGAGCGGCAACAAGGTGCAGGAAGCGGTCTCCCTGTACGTGCAGCAGAAGCTGAAGAACGTCGGCATCACGGTTGAGCTCAGCAGCATGGACGCTTCGGCGTTCGTGGCGAAGTTCACCGATCCGAAGGCTACGGACTTCGACCTCGTCGTGTCCGGCTATATTATGGGCTTCGACCCGGATGCGTACAGCATGCTGTTCACCTCCGACGGTTCGTCCAACTACTCGCACTACAGCAACCCCGAAGTCGACGCCCTGTTCAAGCAAGGCGCGGGCGAAGGCGATGCCGCGAAGCGCGAGCAGATTTACAAGGACGCGCAGAAGCTCGTCGCCGAGGATGCGGCCATCTACCCGATCGCCTATACCAAGACGATCGTCGCCGTCGACAAGAAGTACGGCGGTGTCGACGAAGCCGTGCTGAAGCCGGTCGTCATTTTCGAAGATCCGTCCAAGCTTTACGTCAAATAAGACGCTGTTGAAATACCGGACGCGCAAGAAAATAAGCTGGTTCGTCCAGCTTATTTTTTTGTACGTCTAAGGCCGGGGAGCGTACCGCATGAGACAACTCTTAATTAGAAGGCTGCTGCAGACGATTCCGCTGCTCATATTCGTCTCGATCGTCTGCTTCGCGATGATCAAGCTCGCGCCCGGTGATCCGGTGCTGTCGTTCGTCACCCCCAATATGCATGCCGAGGACATCGAGCGCATCCGCCACAATCTCGGGCTCGACCAACCGGCCTACGTCCAATATTTCCTGTGGATCAAGGAGGCGCTCCAGGGCAATCTCGGTTATTCGCTCGTCAATCATCAGCCCGTGCTGGAGCAGATTCTGGACCGGCTGCCGGCGACGGCGGGCCTCATGGGTTCGGCGCTCGCGCTCGCCGTGCTGCTCGCGATTCCCCTCGGACTTGTGGCCGGCGCGAACAGAGGCCGCTGGATCGACAAACTCGTCAACCTGATCGCCTACGTCGGCATATCGGTCCCCCTGTTCTGGCTCGCCATTTTGCTGATCTACTATTTCTCCATCCACCTGCACTGGCTGCCGAGTATGGGCATGCGTACGATCGGGGTGAACAGCGCCGTCGACGTACTCAAGCATGGCATCATGCCCTGCACGGTGCTTGCGTTCAGCTTCCTCGCGATCTACGTCCGGTACATCCGCTCCAGCACGATCGGGCAGCTGCGCGAAGATTATGTGCAGATTCAATACGCCTTCGGCTCGACCAAGCGCATCGTGCTGCTGCGGCATGTGCTGAAGCATGTGCTGCTGCCGATCATCACGCTGCTCGGCATGTCCATGGGCGAGCTGGTCGCCGGCGCGATCGTGACGGAGACGGTATTCTCGTGGCCGGGCATCGGCTCGCTCGGGATGACGGCCGTCCGGGGCATGGACTACCCCGTCATCATGGGCATCACGCTGTTCTCCTCCATCATGCTCATCTTGGGCAATCTGGCGGCCGATCTGCTGTACGGCGTCGCGGACCCGAGAATCAAATCGAAGAGGTGACCTCATGAACCGGAGCAAATGGCGGAGCGTCGCGTTCGAGCTGCGGTCGAGCGTATTCGGCATCGCAGGCATCGTTATCTTAATTTTATTCACGGTTGCGGCCGCGCTGGCATTTCTGTCCCCGCACGATCCGAACGCGCTGAACGCGCTCGAGCGTCTGAAGCCGCCGAGCGCCGCGCACTGGTTCGGCACGGACGACTACGGGCGGGATTACTTCACGCGGGCGCTGTACGGCGGGCGGGTCTCGCTCATGGTCGGCTTTGCGTCCATGATTCTGGCGACGGGCATCGGCGTGATCGTCGGCATCGTCAGCGGCTACTTCGGCGGCTGGCTGGACAATCTGCTCATGCGGCTCGTCGAGGTCGTCATGTCGATTCCGTCCTTCCTCATTCTGCTGCTGCTGAGCGTATTTCTGAAGCCGAGCGTAGGCAATATCATTCTGATCATCTCGCTGCTCATGTGGATGAATATCGCGCGGATCGTCAGGGCGGAGACGATGTCGCTCAAGGAGCGGGAGTACGTGCTGTACGCCAGGGCTTCCGGACAGGGCGCGCTCGGCATTATCCGCAGGCATATTTTCCCCAATCTGATACCGGTCGTCATCGTAGGCGCGACGAACAATATCGCCTCCGCGATCATGATGGAGTCGTCGCTCAGCTTCCTCGGCTTCGGCGTTCAGGCGCCGAATGCGACATGGGGCAGCATGCTCAACAACGCCCAGGGCCTGATCGCCCAGGCGCCGTATCTGGCGGTGTTCCCGGGTCTGTTCATCCTGCTGACGGTGCTCAGCTTCAACGTGCTGGGCGACATCCTGCGCGTCGGCTTCGAGCCGAAGCTCGTGAAGAGATAGCCGTGCGGCGCGGACCTATGAACGGGCACTCTGACGCGAATCGCAAATATAGGTTTCCATCGGAAAAAGGAGGGGACGGCGCATGGCGGAACGCGTGAAGTCGAAGTCGAACGATCCGCAGCGGCTGCTCGAGATGGACGATCTGCGCGTATCGTTCTACGGCCGGGAAGGCGAAAATCAGGTCGTGCGGGGCGTAAGTCTGCATGTGGATGCGGGAGAGACAATCGGCATCGTAGGAGAATCGGGCAGCGGCAAAAGTGTGACCGCCAAGGCGGCGCTCGGTCTCATCGGCGCACCCGGCAAGGTGATCGGCGGCGATATCCGCTACCGCGGCGAGAGCGTGCTCGGCTGGTCGAACAACCGCTGGCGCAAGCTGCGGGGCAATCGGATCGCGATGGTATTCCAGGATCCGATGACGGCGCTCAATCCGGTCAAGACGATCGGCGCGCAGATGACCGAGGTCATCCGCAGACATCGCGGCCTCGGCAAGGAAGAGGCGAAGCGCGAGGCGGCCGCCAAGCTGCGCGAGGTCGGCATCTCCGAGCCGGAGCGGCGGCTCGGCCAGTATCCGCACGAGTTCAGCGGCGGGATGCGGCAGCGGGTCATGATCGCGATGGCGCTCTCCTGCGAGCCCGAGCTGCTGCTGGCGGACGAGCCGACGACGGCGCTCGACGTGACGATTCAGGCGCAGATCCTCGATCTGCTCAAGGATATCAAGGCCCGCTCGAACATGGGCATCGTGCTGATCACCCACGATCTGGGCGTCGTCGCGCAGGTATGCACGCGCGTCGTCGTCATGTACGGCGGCATGGTGATGGAGGAGGGGACGGTGGAGGACATCTTCTACCGTCCCGGCCATCCGTACACCCAAGGCCTGCTCAAGTCGGTGCCGCGGCGCGGCGGCGGGACACGCGAGCGGCTCGTGCCGATCGAGGGCACGCCCCCGGACCTGCTGAACCCGCCGCCGGGCTGCCCGTTCATCGAGCGCTGCCCGCACGCCTTCGGCAAGTGCGTGGAGCGGCCGCCGCTGTTCGAGCTGGGCGACGGACACCGCGCGCTGTGCTGGCTGCACGATGCGGAGCATGGAGCGGCGGCGGACGCGGGCCTTGCTGGCCCGGCCGCCGGCGGGGACGAGGCTGCCGGCGCACGAGCGCAGGCGCAGGCTGGCGAGAGGGGGGCTAACGGATGATCGGCAGCGATGCCAGGACGTTGGTGGACGTGCGCGGCCTGAAGAAGTACTTTGTCAAGGAGAAGGACGTCTGGGGCAGGACGACGCAGGTGCTGAAGGCGGTCGACGGCGTCAGCTTCGACATCCGCAAAGGCGAGACGTTCGGCCTCGTCGGAGAGTCGGGCAGCGGCAAGTCGACGGTCGGGCGCTGTCTGCTGAGACTGTACGACTATACGGAGGGCGAAGTGTTCTACGACGGACAGCCGCTGTCGAGACTGGACGACAAGGCGTTGCGACCGTTTCGCAGGCGCATCCAGAGCATCTTCCAGGACCCTTACTCGTCGCTCAACCCCGGCATGAACGTGCTGGAGCTGATCGGCGAGCCGATGGACATTCACGGCGTCCATGCGGGCGCGGCGCGCAAGGAAGCGGTCGCCGACCTGCTCGTGAAGGTCGGCCTCAAGCACGAGCATCTGTACCGGTATCCGCACGAGTTCAGCGGCGGGCAGCGGCAGCGGCTCTCAATCGCCAGGGCACTGTCGGTGCGGCCGGAGTTCGTCGTGTGCGACGAACCGATCTCCGCGCTCGACGTATCCGTGCAGGCGCAGGTCGTGAACATGCTCGAGGATCTGCAGGCCGAGTTCGGCCTGACCTACCTGTTCATCGCGCACGACCTGTCGATGGTGCGCCATATCTCCGACCGGATCGGCGTCATGTACGGCGGCCGTCTCGTCGAGGTGGCGGACAGCGACGAGCTGTACGACAATCCGCTGCATCCGTACACGCAGGCGCTGCTGTCGGCGATCCCGGTGCCCGACCCGCGGGCCGCGGGCAAGCGGATCGCCTGGGACCGCTCGGCCTGGAGCGGCGAAGGCGCCGCGCTGCGCGAAGTGAGTCCGGGACACTTCGCGGCGATTCCGTGAGAGGCGGATTGGCACAGCGGCTAACAGTAAATTGCATCATAAAAGGAGCGGATGAGGCATGAGCGCGACGAACGAAGTCAAGCTGTCGCAGTGGGACGCCTTGTTGGTAGAATCGCTGCGATCGATGGGGTGGTCGGACGAGGAGCTGATCGCGCGTGTCCGTGCGGGCGAGCTGCCTGTAGACGAGAGCCCGTTCGAGTTCAAGTACGAGGCGTTGACCGCATTCGCGGAAGCGGAGCCGGAGACGTTCGAGGCGGCGGTCAAGCAAGGCTATCAGATCAAGTACAACACGGTGCGCGGCATTCACAGCTGGATTCGCGTGGCGCTCGGCCTCGAGCCGGAGCTGCTGCTGGAGACGGGCGCCGAGGCCGTGCGGGCAGCGCTCACCGGGCCGGAGAGGGAGCGGCTTGCGTCCGTGCTGTCGTTCGGCTGGCACATCCGCGGGGCCGACGGGCAGACAGAGGGAGCAGCGGTCGAAGGGCGGGGCGTCTACTTGATCGAACCGATTCAGCGCTGAGAATTCGAAGCGTCGGTCTTTTCAAGCAGCGTTGACAGAATATCCATTCTTGTCCATAATGATGGCAGGAACGAACGTGGGGAAGCACCCCGTCAGAGCCGAACACGCCAAGTGTCGCTTTGACGGGGTTTTTTAGTACCTGAGCGAGCTTTGCGGAACTATTTTATCGGGAGGCTTGTCGTATGGACAAAAAAAAGGAACGGGAAGCGGCGATCAGAGAGCAGCGGGTGACGTATGAGATATACGCGGAGCTGCCGGACGACGGGCAGCGCTATGAGGTATTGGACGGCGTGCTGGAGCTGATGCCTCGGCCTTCGCTCGTGCATCAGATGCTTGGCGGCAAGCTGTACTACCTTGCGACGCAGAGCTGCAGTTCCGAATTTTTTGTATTATCTGCGCCGCTCGACGTCATCCTGAGTCCCAGGAACGTAACGCAGCCCGACGTGATCCTCGTGCGCCGCGACCGCACGGACATCATGACGATGCGCGGCATCGAGGGCGCGCCGGATCTCGTCGTGGAGATTCTCTCGCCCGGTTCCAGGCACAGGGACAAGGTGCGCAAGCTGGCCATTTACGGCAAGCATGGCATGCCGGAGTACTGGATTCTCGACCCGGTGGCGCGCACGCTGGCGCGGCACGAGCAGGACGGCGGCAGGCTGACGCTGACCGAGCTGTTCGAGGGAGACGAAGCGGTCGTATCGGACAAGCTGCCTTGCATCTCATTTGCCGTGAGCGAGCTGTTCGCGGAGGAGCAGATCGGCCGCCTGCTTGCCGGCGGCTGAAGCCGAACAATGCGATGTGACCAAGTCCACTAACGGGGCTAAGAGGAGATCCGCGGGATGAGCTACCCGTGCGGCTCTTATGACGACCGGGTCGTGACGGCGCTGCCGGTCCCCGGCATCGAGTATGCCCGCACGACGAAGAGCCACGGCGGACTCGAGCTGCCCGCGGATTTCCTGCGCTGGCATCCGACCTGCCATCAGAAGCAGACGGTCGAACGGACAGAGGCTTTGCTGCGTCATCGGGACCCGTCCGGACGCATGGCGCTGCTCTACGTTCGGGGGCGCAGCTTCGAATTCGACAGGGACGACAATCGGGTGCTCGTCGATGCGGCCGGCGAGCTGCCGGCGGGTGCCGACGACGTGTGGAAGGCGACCAACGCCGAGATCGTCGCTTGCAAGCAGGCGCTCGACCGGCTTCGTTTTTCCTCCGACTGCACAGTCGTGCACAATCCGTCCGGGCTCGAGGTATGGATCGAGGCGGACGGGAAGCCGGTCGCCGTCGGCCCGGAGAGCTCGAGCATTTGTCGCCGCTAGCCGGGTCCTTCGTTCGGCCATGCCCTTATTCGGAATCTGTCCAAGCAGGTCCCGCGGTTTGTTCATACAATAGGACAAACCCCACGGGGGTTAGCTTAGGAGGGATGCTGGATGGCATTAGGACCGTATGCGCACCAAGAGGGCCTGAATACGAGCGCGACGGGACTCGCTTCCCACGCGGAGGGCTATCAGACGCTGGCGAGCAACGTCGCTTCGCACGCGGAGGGCGCCAGCACGACGGCGTCCGGTTATATCAGTCATGCCGAGGGCTCAGGATCGACTGCCTCGGGCAACACCGCGCATGCCGAGGGGACGACCACCACGGCTTCGGGCGATTTCAGCCATGCCCAAGGCTCGCGTACGATCGCCTCGGGGACGGCCGCCCATGCCGAGGGCGACAGCACCCAAGCGGACGGCGCGTACGCGCATGCCGAAGGGTATCTCGGCACCGCATTCGGTTATACGGGGCATGTCGAGGGCTACGGCTCGAGCGCTTCGGCCTCCGTCTCGCACGCGCAGGGCTTCATGACGACGGCGGATGCGCCCGTCGCGCATGCGGAGGGGCTCGGCACCGCCGCCGGCATGCTGGAGGGCGTGCACATCATGGGCCGCTACGGCACGGCCAACGAGAATACCTATTCGTGGTATCTGGCCAACGGTACGGCGGCCGGCGCACCGGGCTTCGCGGCGAAGATACTGTCCGACGGCAACGTCAAGATCGACGGCGCGGTCAGCACGCCGGCCGCGGATTATGCCGAGATGTTCGAGAGCGAAGACGGCGAGCCGATCGAGCCGGGCTACTGGGTCGCGCTGGAGGGGGACAAGATCCGCAAGGCGAACGCGGACGACCGGTTCATCCTCGGCATCGTCAGCGCGACGCCGGCAGTGCTCGCCGACAGCGGGGAGCTGAGATGGCGCGGGAAATATATGACGGACGAGTGGGGCCGCGTGCAGTACGAGTGGCGCGTCCGCCCGCCCGTCATGGGCGAGGACGGGCAAGAAGCGCTGCCCGGCGGGCAGGAGCGTGTCCCGGTGCTGAATCCCGCATGGGACCCTGACAGACCGTACGTCCCGCGCCTGAATCGGCCGGAGTGGATGCCGGTCGGCCTCGTCGGCAAGCTGCTGGCGCGCGATGACGGCACCTGCGTGCCCGGCGGCCGCTGCATGCCGGGCGACGACGGCGTCGCCACTGCCTCCGACGACGGCTTTATGGTGCTCAAGCGCACGGGCCGGCGCCAGGTGCTCGTGCTGCTGCTGGGCCGGTGACGGCGCTTGCGGGGGCGGCTTCGGCTGCCGGCGCCGGCCCGGGCTGGACGCGGCGGCTCAATCCGAATCAAAACGTCAGGCAGCAGCCGCTCCCTGACGTTTTTGGCGTTTGCCGCCCTACGGCACAGCGTTCGATCAGGATCGGGATCGTGAAGTTCATGCCGACGGGTCCGGCCGCGAACACCTTCAATGATCACGTAGCCGTGCGGGGTTCCGGCCGCCAGCGGGAGGGCGAAGACGAACAGCGTCTGCCGGGCGATCGTCCGCCGCAGCCCGCGCCCTTATAAACGAACCTGTATCCCGGCGAACATCCGCGGTGCCCATCCTGACAATATGGTCACGTATCGCATGCTCCCCGTTGCCCCCCGTTGCGCCCGCCCGCCGCTAGTGGTATGTTCCATACGAAGCTTTACGGCCGGACAGGGGACGCATGCTATGATGAAAATCATGATCGTCGAGGACGACCGTACGATTCGCGAGCTTGTGACGGAGACGCTCGGCAAGTGGGGGTTACCTCAAGGACGGCGACGTGTTCTGCGACGGGGCCTAGGCGGAGCTGACCAAGACGGAGTTTGCAATATTGAACCTGCTCATGCGCAATCAAGGCGAGATCGTCGGCCGGGGGCGTTTTATCGCGACCCGCAAAGGGCAGGGGTATATATGTCAGGAGGGCAATCATGAGCGCAAATACTGATATTCTCTCATCGATCAGGCGGGAGGCGGAGGCCCGGGGTGTCCGTCTGGATG
Source organism: Cohnella sp. 56 (assembly GCF_037963805.1). Classification (NCBI taxonomy): domain Bacteria; kingdom Bacillati; phylum Bacillota; class Bacilli; order Caryophanales; family Paenibacillaceae; genus Cohnella; species Cohnella sp. 56. The sequence goes on from NZ_JAZDQE010000016.1 coordinate 90,391, forward strand.
ATGTCGTTTTCCCGGACGAGATCGTACTGGCGCCGGGCGCTTCCGCGCGCCTGCCGGCTTATTTGAAGGAAAAAGGCTACCGGCGCGCGCTGCTGGTCGGCGATTTGCTCACGATGGCGGCGGCTGACGGCGAGCGACTGGCGGCGGAGCTGCAAGAGCTCGGCATTGCCGTCGCGTCGACGCTGATGACGCCTAATCCCGCCGGGGACGTCGTGGCGGACGAGGCCTCGGTCGTACAGACGCTGCTGGACATGCAGCGGCATGAGGCCGATGTGGCGGTCGCGGTCGGCGCGGGCACGCTGCACGATATTACGCGCTATGCCGCATTTACGGCCGGGCTGCCGTTCGTCTCGTTGCCCACAGCGCCGTCCGTCGACGGTTTCACCTCGCGGGGCGCGCCGCTGCTCATTCGCGGCGACAAGATCACCGTGCCGGCGATCGGCCCGTCCGCGATATTCGCGGATACGGATATTTTGGCGCGGGCGCCCGGCACGATGGTCGCGGCCGGGTTCGGGGACATGCTCGGCAAGTATACGTCGCTGTTCGACTGGAGGGTCGGCCAGGCACTCGGGGGCGAGGTCTACGATCCGTTCGTCGCCGAGCTGACCGCACGCGCCCTGGCGGACTGCGTGGCGCATGTCGACGCGATCGGCCTCCGTACGCCGGAAGGGATCGAGCTGCTGACCCGGGCGCTCATCGAGTCGGGCCTCGCGATGCTCATCTTCGGCCAATCCCACTCGGCCTCCGGGGCCGAGCATCATCTGTCGCATTATTGGGAAATGGAGCTGCTGCGGACGGGGCGCCGGCAGGTGCTGCACGGGGCGAAGGTAGGGGCGGCGTGCGCCGTCATATTGGAGCATTACCGGCAGTGGGCTGCATCGCGAAGCGAGCTTGCAGGGAACGGCAGACAAGAGAACGATGCCCAACCCAGCGGCACGCTCATGGCGCATCTGCCGGACATTCGCGCCTGGCTCGACGAGCTGCCGACGTCGGATCGCATCCGAGAGCTGCTCCGTATCGCCGGCGGCCCGCAGACGCCAGGGGAACTGGGCATCGACGAAGCGCTGGTCGCGCGCTCGCTGCGCGAAGCGGACCGGATCCGCCCGAATCGCAGGACGCTGCTGCGGTTTATCAATGAAGGATAGCAAGCTGGATCGAGTCCGACAGGAGCCGTGCGAAAGTAGTGGCGTATAGCATCGGCTAGACGATTTTTGCGGGGCAAACGGACGAAGCGATGTCGGCAGCTTTGTCGACATCGCCCGTGTATTAAAATTGCTTTAGTTGCTCGATGTCGAAGCGTTGTTGGCCTTGGATGCTGGCGAGAGCCCGGATATCTTCCTTGGTGGCGCAGTATTCGAACTTGGCGTGAAGCAGATGGAGCGAGGCGGAAATATCTTCAACTTGGTTCAGTTCAATCCGATCGACTTTCTCTTCGATGACTTGGGCACGCACTTCGATGCGGTCGACTTTTTCTTCGACGGCTTGGACACGCACTTCGATGCGATCGAGCCGTTCAATCACCTGCAGCAGCAGCATATTGGTTGTATCGCTCAAGACGGCAACCTCCTTTCAAGGGAACGTATGGTGTCATCATTATAGCAAAGCGCGATGGCGAAAAAAATACGAAAAAAAGTTTATAAATTGCGCTTGACGGACGCTGGAGAATCTATTACGATGTGTGTGTAATCGATTACGTAAACGGTTCCATATGGGATGCGGTGCAGCAGCAGGAGTGAACGAAGTGGCGAAGGCAACGATCAAGCAAGTGGCGGCGGAAGCGGACGTATCGACGGCGACCGTCTCCAGAGTGCTGAACGACAGCGGTTATGTGAGCGACGAGATTCGCGGACGCGTGATGGAAGCGGTGGAGCGGCTCAACTATCAGCCCAGCGCCATTGCCCGCAGCCTCAAGCAAGACAAGACGTATATGATCGGCGTGATCGTACCCGATATTTCCAACTCCTACTTCATGGGCATCTCCAGAGGCATCGAGGACGTCGTCGGACGGGAAGGATTCCAGCTGATGTTCTGCAGCTCGGACGAGAACCCCGACAAGGAAGCGAGATTGCTGCAGCTGCTGCAGGAGAAGCGCGTCGACGCGATCGTGCTCGCGACCGCCGGCGGCAACGAGCAGACGGTCGCCCGCCTCTCCGAATCCGGCCTGCCGGTCGTGCTGATCGACCGCAAGCTGTCGGGAGACGCGGCGGACGCAGAGCTGGACCTGGTCGCGGAGGACAACGAGGACGGCGCGAACCGGCTGATGAGCCGGCTGCTCGAAGACGGGCATCAGGTCATCGGCATCGTGAACGGACCTGCCCGAGTGAGCACCGGCCGCGAACGTTTCGAGGGTGCGATGGCCGCGATGCGGGCGCACGGGATCGAGCATGAGCCGCTCGTGTACAACGGCGCATTCTCGACCGAGGACGGCATCCGGGCCGTCCGCAGATTTCTCGAGGCCGAGCGGCGGCCGACAGCGATCGTCTCTCTGAACAACCGCATGAGTCTCGGCGTGCTGCTCGAGATCGTGCGTCAGGGCTTGCGGATTCCCGACGATATCGCCGTAGCTTCGTTCGGAGAGGTAGAAGCGGGTTCGCTGCTGAAGTCGCCGAAGCTATATTACATCGATCAGCATCCCTACGACATGGGTCAGCGGGCGGGGGCGATTCTCCTGACGCGGCTGAACAAGGACGGGGCGGAGCAAGCTCCGATTCAAGAAATATTCCGCAACGACATCAATACGATCGCATGAAGGGATGGACTTGATATGAATCATTCGACAACATACTGCAATCGATTGCAGGGCAGCCTGCCCAAGATCGGCATTCGTCCGATCGTAGACGGCAGGCGCGGCGGCATCCGGGAGTCGCTCGAGGACGTTACGATGGATATGGCGAAGCGCGTAGCCGAATTTCTGACGGGAAATATCCGCCACAGCAACGGCCAGCCGGTCGAATGCGTCATTGCCGACACTTGCATCGGCGGCGTAGCGGAGGCGGCGCGGACGGAGGAGAAGTTCGCGCGGGAAAATGTCGGCCTCTCGATCTCGGTGACGCCGAGCTGGTGTTATCCGACGGAGACGATGGACACCCATCCGATGCGGCCGAAGGCGATCTGGGGCTTCAACGGCACGGAGCGCCCGGGTGCGGTATACCTGGCCGCAGTGCTCGGCGCGCACAATCAGAAGGGACTGCCCGCGTTCTCCATCTACGGGCAGGACGTGCAGGACATCGGCGATACGGACATCACGCCCGACGTGCAGGCCAAGATGCTGCAGTTCGCCAAGGCGGGTCTGGCGGTCGCGACGATGCAGGGCAAGTCCTATCTGTCGATGGGCGCGGTGTCCATGGGTATCGCGGGCTGCATCGTCGACGAGACGTTTTTCCAGCGCTACCTCGGCATTCGCAATGAATACGTCGACATGACGGAATTCGTAAAGCGCATGGAGCTGGGCATTTACGATCACGAAGAGTTCGAGCGTGCGCTCGTCTGGGTCAAGGCGAACTGCCGGCCGGGCGCGGACGTCAATCCCGATCATCTGAAGCGGTCGGAGGCGCAGAAGGAGAAGGACTGGGAGGCGGTCGTCAAAATGACGCTGATCGCCCGCGATCTGATGGTCGGCAATCCGCGTCTGGCCGAGCTCGGGTTCGGCGAAGAGGCGCTCGGGCACAATGCGATCGCGGCGGGCTTCCAGGGCCAGCGCTCCTGGACGGATTACTTCCCGACCGGCGACTTTATGGAAGCGATGCTGTCCTCCTCCTTCGACTGGAACGGCATCCGCGAGCCGTTCATGCTGGCGACCGAGAACGATACGCTGAACGCGGTCACGATGCTCTTCGGCCATCTGCTCACGAACTCGGCGCAAATCTTCGCGGACGTCCGCACCTACTGGAGTCCGGATGCGGTGAAGCGCGTCACCGGCTATACGCTGGAGGGCCAGGCGGCGGGCGGCGTCATCCATCTGATCAACTCGGGACCGGCGGCGCTCGACGGCACAGGACGGCAGACCAAGGACGGGCAGCCGGTCATGAAGCCGTTCTGGGAGATTACGGAGCAGGAGGTGCAGGACTGTCTCGGGGCGACCGAGTGGTGTCCGGCGGTCGATTACTTCCGCGGCGGCGGCTTCTCGTCCGACTTCACGACGCGCGCCGGCATGCCGGTCACGATCGCGCGCGTCAATCTGGTCGCCGGCGTAGGTCCGGTGCTCCAGCTGGCCGAAGGCTACACGGTCGAGCTGCCGGACGAGGTGCACGACACGCTCGACCAGCGCAGCAATCCGACATGGCCGACGACGTGGTTCGTGCCGAAGCTGACGGGCGAGGGACTGTTCAAGGACGTCTACACCGTCATGAACAACTGGGGCTCCAACCATGCGTCGATCAGCTGCGGACATGTCGGCGGCGACCTCATCACGCTGGCATCCATGCTCCGCATCCCGGTCAGCATGCACAACGTGCCGGACGATCGGGTCTTCCGCCCGAGCTACTGGTCGGCGTTCGGCGGACTCGAGCCTGTAGGCGCCGACTATCGCGCCTGCGCGGCGCTCGGACCGCTGTACAAATAAGGAGGGCTCAGGCGTGAAAAAGCGTTATGCGATCGGCGTCGACTATGGCACGGAATCGGGACGGGCGCTGCTCGTCGATATCGCGACCGGCGAGGAGATTGCCACGCATGTGACGCCCTACCGGCACGGCGTGATCGACGAGACGCTGCCGGGTACGGGCGAGCGGCTGCCGCCGGACTGGGCGCTGCAGCATCCGTCCGACTATATGGAGGTGCTGCGGACATCCGTGCCCGCCGTGCTGAAGGAGGCAGGCGCCGCTCCGGACAGCGTCATCGGCATCGGCATCGACTTTACGGCGTGCACGATGATGCCGCTCGACGAGGCGGGCATGCCGCTCTGCCTCAAGCCGGAGTGGCAGGATCGGCCCCACAGCTGGGTGAAGCTGTGGAAGCATCACGCCGCCCAGGACGAGGCGACCAAGATCAACGAGACGGCGGCCGCGCGCGGCGAGGCGTTCCTCGCCCGCTACGGCGGCAAGACATCCTCGGAGTGGCTGCTGGCGAAAATCTGGCAGATACTCGACGAGGCGCCGGAGCTGTATGCGCAGGCGGATCTGTTCATGGAGGCGGCGGATTGGGTCGTCATGCAGATGACGGGCGAGCTCGTCCGCAACAGCTGTACGGCCGGCTACAAGGGGTTCTGGCACAAGCGGGACGGCTTCCCGTCGCGCGACTTCCTGGCGGCGCTCGATCCGCGGCTCGCCGACCTGCCGGCCACGAAGCTGCGGGGGCCGATTCTGCCGCTCGGCGCCAAGGCGGGCGGACTGTCGCCCGCGATGGCGGAGGCCATGGGCCTCAGACCCGGCACGGCCGTGGCCGTCGGCAACATCGACGCCCATGCGATGGTACCGGCCGTAGGCGTCGTGACGCCGGGCAAGCTCGTGCTGACGATGGGCACGTCGACATGCCATCTGCTGCTGACAGCGGACGAAGTGCTGGCCGAGGGCGTCAGCGGCGTCGTCGAGGACGGCATCGTAGCCGGGTATTACGGCTATGAAGCCGGACAGTCCGCAGTCGGCGACATCTTCGCCTGGTACGTCGAGGAGGCGGTGCCCGCCTACGTGAAGCAGGCGGCCGAGGCGAGCGGCACAGGCGTCCATCAATGGCTGGAGCGGCAGGCGGCCGCATATCGTCCGGGCGAGAGCGGACTGCTCGCGCTCGACTGGTGGAACGGCAACCGCTCCGTGCTCATGGATGCCGATCTCACGGGCCTCATCGTCGGGCTGACGCTCGCGACGAAGCCCGAGGAGATCTATCGCGCGCTGCTCGAAGCGACGGCGTACGGCACGCGCCGGATCATCGAGGCGTTCGAGGCCGGCGGCGTGCGAATCGACGAGCTGTACGCCTGCGGCGGCCTGCCGCAGCGCAACAGGCTGCTCATGCAGATCTACGCGGACGTGACGGGCCGCGAGATCCGCATCGCGGATTCGACGCAGACGGCGGCGCTCGGCGCGGCGATGTTCGGCGCGGTCGCGGCCGGCGTCGAGGCCGGCGGGTTCGGCTCCGTCGCCGACGCAGCGGCGCGCATGGCCCGCATCCGCGAGGAGACGTTCAAGCCGGACCCGGCGAATGTCGCGCTGTACGACCGGCTCTATCGCGAATACGCGGAGCTGCACGATTACTTCGGCCGCGACAGCGGCTTGATGAAGCGGCTTAAAGCGTTGAAAAGCCATCCGCATTGACGGATGCGCTTTTCCCGCCGATCTGCAATCGATTGCGGATCAGGGGTTTGCTTAAGCGGACGGCGTAACCGAGCTGCCCGCATACTATGCACGCACACTATGCACGCACAGTAGGCACGCACAGTAGGCACGCACAGTAGGCACGCACAGTAGGCACACACAGTAGCACGCACAGTAGGCACGCACAGTAGCACGCACAGTAGGCACGCACACTATGCCCGCACACTATGCCCGCACACTATGCCCGCACAGTAGGCACACACAGTAGGCACACACAGTAGGCACACACAGTAGGCACGCACAGTAGGCACGCACAGTAGGCACACACAGTAGGCACGCACAGCAGGCACACACAGTAGGCACACACAGTAGGCACGCACAGTAGGCACGCACAGTAGGCACACACAGTAGCACGCACAGTAGGCACGCACACTATGCCCGCACACTATGCGCGCCGCAATCTGCAATCGATCGCACAATACCGACAATTTTCCTTTTGGAGGACAGACAGGACGCGTGGTCGCGATCGGTTCGCAGTGCCGGTCACCGTCATCCAGCAATACATGCATTTGTGCAGTTATTTCTGCAAGCGTCCGCCAGGCGTGATGAAATAGCTGCAAATGTACATCTATCCGATCAACATGCCCGACCATATCGGCGTACGTAGACGATTTAACTGTATTTTTGCAGGTAAACGGGCATTTGTAGGCGCAATCGCCGCAAATAACTGCATGATTGCAGTTAACGAGAGCCGTGGCCGACCGGTCCCACCGCCCGGCAATGAAGAAGTCGAATGGCGAACATAAAGGAGAGACACCACATGCATATGCAGCAGAGCTTAGCCTCGCTCAGCCAGGCGAGAACCGGCAAAAGAAAGCGCGAATCCAGCTACGACCGCAGCGGCGGCAACAAGGATTACTTCTCGATCAAGCCCGGCGACAACACGGATATCTGCCGGATCGACGGCGCAGGCGCCATCACACACATCTGGATGACGATGGCGACGGACGCGCCGACCGAGGAGCAGTACCTCCCGCGCAAGATCGTGCTCCGCATGTATTGGGACGGAGAGTCCGAGCCGAGCGTAGAGGCGCCCATCGGCGACTTTTTCGGTATGGGCCACGGCATTACCAAAAACTACACGTCGGCTGCGCTCATGATGAGCCCGGAGGACGGCAAGGCGTTCAACAGCTTTTTCCGGATGCCGTTCGCCGGCGGCGCCCGCATCTCGGTGGAGAGCGAGGCCGAGCAGCCGATCAAGTTTTACTTCTATGTCGACTACGAAGCGTACGACAGCCTGCCGGCGGACGAACTCCGATTCCATGCGCAGTGGCGCAGGGAGAATCCGACGGACGGCATCGCAGACGAAAGCGTGGACAACGCGGAGTTCGAGTTCGGCGGCAAAAACACGACGGGCGACGGCAACTACGTCATCCTCGACGCGGTCGGCCGGGGCCACTATATCGGCTGCAACTTCAACATCGATAATCTTCGCGACACGCGCGAGTGGAACTGGTACGGCGAGGGCGACGACATGATCTTCATCGACGGCGAGCCTTGGCCGCCGACGCTGCACGGCACGGGCATGGAGGATTACTTTAACACCGCCTGGTGCCCGCAGCAGGAAGTGTGCACGCCGTATCACGGCATCATCCTGGGCGGGGGGCCGAACTGGAGCGGCAAGATCTCCACGTACCGGTACCACATTCTCGATCCGATCATGTTCGAGCAGAGCATCAAGGTGACGATCGAGCACGGCCACAACAATCACCGCAGCGACGACGTCTCGTCGACGGCGTACTGGTACCAGTCGGAGCCGCATCAAGCGTTCCCGACGCTGCCCAAGGTCGAAGCGCGGCTGCCGCTGCCGGATATCAAGCCGCAGAACCCGCAGACGCTGGCGCGCATCTTCGGGCACCAGAACCCGTGAGCCGACGCGAACTTTTGAAGGAGGTGGTCCCTTGAAGCCCAGATCGGGCCTGGCCGCCGCAGCCGCAGCCCTGCTGCTCGTCGTCTCTGCAGGCTGCACCGGCGGCTCCAAGGCGGATCCGATGCTCGATCCGTCAGGCAAATCATTTGTATTGAAGGGCATTGCGGACATGGCGCAGGTCGGTCAGATCACCGGCGCGGAGTCGCCGAACAAGACGGATCGCTATGCCGTATACGGGACGGATCTCGGCTCGATGATGAACGCCGGCGACCGGACGTACTTCGTATTCGGTGATACGTTCGGCGAGCGCGCGGCGGACCAGATCGGGGGCGGCGGCAGTCTGTGGCGCTCCAACACGATGGGCTATACGACGGACGCCGATCCGTCGGACGGCATCTCGCTGGACGGCATGATCGAGGACGATATCGGCCTCGCCAAGGAGCTGCTCCCGTCCAAGAAGATCGACTTCGACGAGATGACCAAGATTCCGACGCACGGCATCGAGGCGAACGGCGCCCTGTATCTGTACTACATGTCGGTCAGCCATTGGGGCGATCCCGGCAAGTGGGACGCGGGGTACGCGGGCGTAGCCAAGTCGACGGACGACGGACAGAACTGGACGCTGCTGGATGCGCCGCAGTGGCCGGGGGACAGCAGCTTCATTCAAGTAAGTCCTTACAAGGTGAAAAACGGCGACGGCACGACGGACATTTACTTGTGGTGCATCCCGTCGGGACGATTCGGCGGGGCCAAGCTGATGAAGGTCGGCGAGGCGGATATCGAGCGCCAGGACGCATACCGCTACTACGCGGGACAGGACGATCAAGGCAAGCCGGTCTGGAGCGCGGATATGGCGGCGGCGGAGACGGTCGTGGACGATACGGTCGGCGAGCTGTCCGTCGTCTGGAACCCGTACCTGAAGCGGTGGCTGATGACCTATCTGAAGGAAGGACGCGGCGTCGTCATCCGCGAAGGACTGGCGCCATGGGGACCTTGGGGCGAGCCGCTGGATTTGGTGACGAACGCGGAGCAGCCCGGGCTGTACGGGCCGTTCATGAACGACCGCTACACGGCGGACGACGGCAGGACGATTTACTTTGCCCTGTCGCTGTGGGACCCGTACAACGTGTTCTGGTTCAAGGCATCGCTGCAAAAATGAAAGCGCATTCGGTTTAATCGCGATAAGCGTTTAAATAGCAGCTTCATACAAAAAGGGAGGATTCAAAACATGCAAAAACAAAAAGGCAAGAAGCTCAAGTCTCTGACGGTCATGTCTTCCGCGCTTCTGACGCTGTCGCTGGCCGCAACCGCGTGCGGCGGTTCGAACGGAGGCGGCAATGCGAGCCCGAGCGCATCCGACACCGGCAGCGCCCCGGCCAGCGCCAGCGCCTCCGCGAGTCCCTCCGCCAGCGCCCCCGCCAGCGAGAGCGCGGCGCCTGCCGAGAAGGTCACGGTCGACTTCTGGGCGCAGAAGTTCGAAGACACGACCGACGCCTGGTTCAAGAAGTACGTCGACGCGTACAACAAATCGCAGAACAACGTGCAGATCAAGCTGACGATCGTGCCGGGCGACGCCTGGGATCAGAAGATGAAGGCGGCCCAAGCCGCCGGCAAGGCGCCCGAGATCCGCACGATCAACTACGGCAACATCGCCAACGCCGCCAAGACCGGCCAGATTCAGGCGCTGGACGGCCTGATGGATCCTACCGCCTTCGACGATCTGTACGACAACGTCAAGGCGTTCGTGAGCGTCGGCGGCAAGTACTATGCCTATCCGAAGCTGGTCGAGCCGTCGGCGGTCATGTACTACCGCAAGGACCTGTTCGAGGCAGCCGGACTCGATCCGGAGAAGCCGCCGACCACGTGGGCCGAGCTGCTGGAGGACGCCAAGAAGCTCACGAAGAAGGGCGTATTCGGCCTCTCGATCGCACAGAACGCGCCGGATCTCGGCTGGTCGAGCTGGGGCTTGCAGTATAATGCCGCGGGCCATCTGGCGCTGACGGACGACTGGTCCAAGGCGGACATCAACAACGACGGCTACAAGGCGCTCTACAAGTTTTATCAGGACGCCTACCAATCCGGCGCGATGCCGAAGCAGCAGCTTGCGGGCTATGCGGACATCAAGGGCTTCGGCGAAGGCAAGGTCGCCATTCAGATCTGCGGCTCCTGGGCGATGGGCCAGCTGCGCAACTCGTACAAGGATATCGTAGGCAAGGTCGGCATCGCGCCGATGGCCTCGATCGACGGCGACCAGACGAAGCCGACGGCGACGCTCGGCGGCTGGACGCTGGCTGTCGACGGCAAGGCGAAGCACCCGCAGGAAGCGGCAGGCTTCATCCAGTACTTGCTGGCCGGCGATCCTGCCATCATGATCGACTTTTTCAAGACGGCGCAGTTCTCCAAGTTCTCGCCGCGCAAATCCGTAGACGAAGCGATGAAGAGCGACCCGGACGCATCCAAGGACCAATGGCGCGCGCTCATCGCCGAGAAGATCATCCCGTACGCGAAGGGCGAGCCGCTCTATCCGTGGGATGTCGCGCTGGCCGTATCCACCGGCATCGAATCCGCCATGAAGGGCACGAGCGTCGACAAGGCGATCGCCAAGGCGGAGAAGGACGTCAACGACTTCATCGCCAAAAACAAGCTCGCAGGCACCAACCCGCAAGCTTAAGCCTCGTACTTCGCGAGTTCCAACGAACGGCGGCATTCCGGCGGACGCATCCCGTCCGCCGGAATGCCGCTCTCATCCCGAGCATGGCGGTGATTAGAGATGGCCAAATCAAGTTCCGTATCCAAGTTCAAGCAAGACAACAAGACGGCATACCTGCTGCTCGCGCCGATCGTAATATTGCTGACGATTTTCGTTGTCGTGCCTTTCTTTTACGCGCTCGTCGTCAGCTTCTATGACTGGAGCTTCTATCAGGAGTCCAAGTTCGTCGGCTTCCGCAACTATTATCTCGTCCTGACGGACGATCTGTTCCTCGAGTCGGTCTGGACCGGCCTCAAGTTCGCGCTGATGGTCGTGCCGTCGATGCTGGTGCTTTCCTTTTTGTTTGCGAGCGTCGTCAAAAATCTGTCTCCCCGATTTTCCGGCTTCGTCAAGACGTCCGTCTACATCCCGACGATCATCTCCGGCATCGTGGCGTCCGTCATCTTCGTCTTCATCTACGACTATACCGCCGGCCTGGCGAATTATATTCTCGGATGGTTCGGCGTGGAGCCGATCGCATGGCTGGCGGACGTCCGTACGGCGCTGCCGAGCATCGCGGTACCGGCCGTCTGGCTCGGCTTCGGCCTCACCTCGCTCATCATGCTGTCCGGGCTGCACGACATCCCCGAGAGCTACTACGAGGCGGCGGAGCTCGAGGGCGCCGGCACTTGGGCCAAGATGCGCCACATTACGATCCCGCTCATGCGCAACGTCATCCTCTACCTGCTCGTGACGGGCTTCACCGCCCAAATCTCGCAGTTCGAGCTGTCGCTCGTCATGACGAACGGCGGTCCGCTCAGCGAGACGGTGACGCCGAACCTGTACATCCTGAACCATTTCCGCAACGACGTGATGGTCGGCAATTCGATCGCCGCCTCGCTGCTGCTGTTCGTGGTGCTGGGCAGCATCTCCGCCATCATCTTCCGGGTGCTCAATTCCGAGAAGGCGATCGACGGATAATCCGCGCGCGAGGCGCGAGAAGGGGAGGTTGCGAGACATGAATACATTGACGAGAACGCAAAAATCGATCATTACGACCATCTCCGCGGCGGTTACGCTGGTCGCCTTGTTCCCGCTGCTCTGGGTCGCGATCGCCGGCTTCAAGGAGCGGTCCGAGGTGCTGGCGACGCCGTTCCGCTTTTTTCCGAAGCGCTGGCTCGTGCAGAACTATACCGACATTCTCGGCGATTGGACGTTCGTCCAGTCGATGCTCGTCACGTTCGGCGGCGCGGTGCTGTTCGCCGCGCTCAGCCTGGCCGTCAACGCGTCGGCGGCGTACGTATTCGCACGGCTGGACTTCAAATTCAAAGGCCTGATGTGGGTGTACGTCATCACGACGATGTTCGTCCCCGGCATGGCGATCCTGCTGACATCGTTTATCGTCGTCAACAAGATGGGCATGCTCGACACGCTGGCCGTGCTCGTGCTGCCGGGCGTCGCATCGGCCGGCCATATGTTTTTCATCCGGCAGTTTTATCTGAACATTCCGCTCGCGCTCGAGGAAGCCGCCCTGATCGACGGCGCCGGCCGCGCCCGCATTTTCACGAGCGTATTCCTGCCGATGTCGTTCCCCGTGTTCGTCATCGTCGGGATCGGCTCTTACCTGGCGTTCTGGAACTCCTTCGTCTGGCCGACGATGACGATCACCAATCCGCATTTGTTCCAGATCATGCAGTACCTGTACACATTCCGCTCCGAGCGGTCGACCGAGATGGGCATGCTGATGGCGGGCTCGGCGCTGTCCGCGCTGCCGACCGTGATCCTGTTCCTGATCTTCCAGCGGCACATCATCTCGGGCATCAAAATATCCGGCTTGAAATAAGCAATCGGAGGCGTTAAGCGATGATCGTACTGGAAAACGAATGGCTGCGGCTGGAGTTGGGGGACCGCGACGGCGCCGTGCGCCTGCTGCGCGACCGCAAGCGCGGAATCGACTATATCGCCGCGGCGGACGAGGCATCGGCCGGCAATGCCGCGCCGACCGAGGCCGCGCTCGTCGAACCGTTCCGCCTGGAGACGGACGAAGGCGTGGACGGCAGCTTCGACACGTTCGAATGGTCGGTATCGCAGGGAACGTCCGATGCGCCCCAGGCCGTCGCGCTCGCGTGGCGGACGGCCGCCGGCTTCGCCGTCAGGGCGGAGGTATCGCTCGCGGTCGGGGACGGGACCGTCTCCTTCCGCTGCGCGGCAGACGGCGCTCCCGCGGCCCGGCTGCTCAGCCTGGAATACCCGATCCTCCCCGATATCCGCACCGTCACCGACGCGGGCGAGCGCGATTATGCTGCGCACCCGTTCGCGACCGGCGTGCTCGTGCGCAATCCGATGAAGCACTTCGCGCCGAACGGCGTCGGGATGCGGTATATGCCGTACCCGGAGAGCTTCTCCGGCGCGACGATGCAGTTTTTTGCCTATTACGGCCAAGATCGGGGCGGGCTCTACTTCGCCGCGCTCGACGGCGGCGGTCATCCGAAGTGGCTGAACTTCTACAAGAACGGGCGCGACCTGCTCGAAGCCTCATTCATTCACGGCTGCGAGGATATCGGACCCGGCAAGGGTCTCGCGCCCGCGTATGAGATGCAGCTGTCGCTGCTGGCCGGCGCGGGCTGGCACGAGGCGGCGGACCGGTATCGCGACTGGGCCGAAGCGCAGTCCTGGTGCGCGCGCGGCAAGCTGGCCGACCGCATGGACGAGGACGGACAGTGGCTGTACCGCGATATGGGCGTCGCCACGTTCGGCATCAACGCAGGCAGCGACCGCACCGCATGGCTCGACGCCTACCACCGGCATATCGGCACCCCGATGTTCCATGTGCTCGGGCCGGACTGGACCCATGCGCCGCAGACGTTCGGCAGCGGCGTGCCCGGCGGGTTCGACGACTGGTTCCCGACGCGGTTCGATCCGGCCAATCTCGAGGCGATGAAGTCGTACGGCGACAAGTACGCGCCCTTCGAATTCGACTATCTCTATCACTTCGGAGGCGCGGACGGCGCGCTTGGGCGCGCGGCGGCGCAGCAGTTCCCGGAGCGCGTCAAGAGCGTGGACGGCTACAAGTTCCCGTTCCTGTGCCCGGCCCATTCGTACACGCACGACTTCCATGTCCGGCGCGATGCGGAGCTGCAGCGGACCGTAGATGTGGATGCCATCTACTACGACATCTCGGCCAACAACATCCTCAAGGTATGCATGGACGACAGCCACGGGCATCCGGTCGGCGCGGGCGGCCTGATCGAGGAGGCGTACCGCCGCAACTATGCGGATACCAAAGCCGCCATGAACGGCATCGCCGGCCGCTATGTGCCGATGGGCACCGAGATGATGAATGAGACGATGCTCGGCCTGATCGACTTCTACCAGGCGCGGGCGGGCGGCCAGCCGGCTGCGCCGCTGGAGATCTGGCCCAAGCGCGACCTGCTCAAGACCGGCGACGCGGAGCTGGTCCCGATGTTCAGCTACGTCTACCACGATTACGGCGTCCTGCGGATGGACGGCTGGGGCAAGCTGGTGCGGGAGATCGGCAAGCTGTTCTATTATACGGTCGCGCGTACGTATCTATGGGGCGGCCTGTACGAGCTCAACTATGAATACAGCCCGATGGAGGCGCTGGACGGCAAAGAAAATTCGCCCGACGAGCACTACTACGCGTTCGATCCGCGGGGCTATGCGTTCGACGAGGAGCGCGCGGATTATGTCGGCGTCTACGCGAGGCTCCGTGTCGGCGCCGCCAACAAGTACTGGGCCTACGGGCGGATGCTGCGACCCCTTGATTATGAGCGGGAGCGGGTCTTCATGGACTGGTATCACTACAATCACGGCAAGGAGACGCCGGAATACAACGACGCCGGCGAGCTGGCGGTCGATGCCGTCGTGCACGCCGCCTGGCAGTACAAGGACGAGAGCGTCGGCCTGTTCTTCGCCAATGTCGGCGAGACGCCGCAGCGTACGCGCGTGCGGATCGATCCGGCGGCTTACGGGATGAGCCGGATGGCCGCCCGGTGGTTCGGGGAGGGTGCAGAGGGAGCGGACTTCGCAGGCTTGAGCCGGTCGCCGGACGGAGACGTCTCGCTGGACATACCGGCCAGAAGCGTCGTGCTGATCGAGCTGAGCTGAGCCGAGCCTGGCCTGGCCTGGCCGAGTCGGGCCCCGTTCGGCCGGTTGTCAGATTAAGCGCCGGATCGCGGCGCCAAATCGAGGATAGCTGCAAATATGCAGCTAATTCCTCGAGGCTGCGACATAATCGCAACGATAGCTGCAAATATGCAGTAATCTCTCGGAAAGTGGCGTACATACGGCGCGGGATTGCAGATTAGCTGTATAAATGCAGTTATCGCTGCCAAGCGTCGTGTCTCGGGAGCAAATAACTGCAGATTTGCAGTTATCGGATATGCGCCGTCGTCAGACGATACCCCGTGCCCGTCGCATGACGCCCTGCCTTAACGAAGAAATGTGCGTCGAGCCGAATACGAGCTATAAGCTCAAGGGCTGGGCGGAGACACCTGGATTCAGGCGGACGACTTCAGCTTGGCCAAAAAAACGAGACGGTCATGTCGCTTCCCCGGAGCGGCAGCGGCCGATCATGCGACATGAGGGAGGAAGCGGCATGCCGGTCATCCGGATCGACGAGCAGGAGAGGGAGCGCTACCCGCTGTGGAGCGAGATTAATCACTACGGCATCAACCGGCTGACGGTCGGCCAGGTCGTTCCGCTTCATTATCACGATTGCAACGAGTATTGGGTCATCGTGAGCGGCAGGGGCCTCTGCACGACGGAAGGCGATTCATACGAGATTGGCCCTGGCGATCTGGTGCTGACCCGGCAGGGCGACGAGCATTCGCTCGTCGTGACCGAGGAGATGACAGCCTTGTACATGTACGGGAAAATACCGCCGGGCGGCTCGATCGGCTATCGTTATCGCGAGTCACAGGAGACGGGAGAAGGAGGGGACGGGGCATGAGACTGAAGCTGCTTCAGGCGGGGCTCGGCGGCCACGGACGCAACGTCGGCAGCCAGTTCGTGGCCGCCTCCCCCGACTTCGAGTACGCCGGGCTGATCGATCCCGACCCGGCGGCGCTGCAAGCGTTCGCGAGTCGGCACGGCATCTCCGAGCGACGGCTGTACCGGCGTCACGAGGACGCCCTTCGCGAGACCGGGGCGGACGCGCTGCTCGTCACCGCGGCTTCGCCGGTTCACTTCGAGCTGTGCCGGGCTGCGCTCGAGCACGGTCTGCATGTGCTCGTGGAAAAGCCGTTTACGCTTACGCTGCAGGATGCCGCCGAACTTGTGCGATTGGCGAAAGAGCGCGGACTTCGGCTGATGGTGAACCAGAACTACCGTTATTTTTCCGTCGTACGCGGCTTGAGAGCGGCGTTGGACGACCCTTCCCTCGGCGCCCTCCGACATGCGCACGCCCATTTCTTTTTCGATCACGACGGCAAGCCCTATCAGCGGCAGATGGACAACTACATATTGATGGAGATGTCCGTCCACCACGTCGATATGATCCGATATTTGCTGGAAGACGATATCGCCTCGGTGCGGGGCAGAACGTGGAATGCGGCGGGCAGCGGCTATGCCGGCGATCCGAACGTCGAGGCGGTATACGAGACGAAGCGAGGCGTGCCCGTGTTCTATGCGAGCAGCCTCGTGGCCGCCGGAGCGGCCGACCCGTGGGAGGGACGATGGAAGTTCCGGTTCGATCGCGGAGCCGTGTACCTGGACGACATGGGCGAAGGCTACGGCGTCTATGTCGAGGCGGGAGACGGCGCGCCGCGCAGGCTGGCGACGGCTGAAGCCGGCCGGGAAGGCATACACGGCGTGCTGGCCGAATTCGCCGCCGCCATCCGCGAGGGCCGGGAGCCGTCGATATCCGGTTGCGACAACCTGCGGACGCTCGCCGCGCTGCTCGCGACCGGGGAAGCGTCGCGGACGGGCCGGGAAGTCCGGATCGCGTCCGATTCTGAAGAAAGAGGTGCGAATATATGAAAGCGCTCGTCATCGAGAGGCCGCATCAGGCTGTCGTGAAGGAGGTACCTTATCCGTCGCCCAAACCGGGCGAGATCGTGATCGCGGTGTCACAGGTCGGCATCTGCGGCACGGACTTTCATATTTTCGAAGGAGAGTTTCTATCGCCCTATCCGATCATCCCGGGCCATGAGTTCTCCGGCGTCGTCCACGAGCTGGGCGCGGGCGTCTCGGGCTTCGCCGTCGGCGACCGCGTCACCGCCGATCCGTCGCTGTTCTGCGGCCGCTGCCGCTACTGCCTGACCAACCGCGGCAATCAGTGCGAGCAATGGGGCGCGCTCGGCAACACCGTGGACGGCAGCATGGCCGAATATGTCGCGGTGCCCGCGCGCAATGTCGTCAAGCTCCCCGACGGCATGTCGATGGTGACGGCCGCGTTCGTCGAGCCGATGGCCTGCGTCGTGCACGCGATGAACCGGCTGCAGCTGCAGGCGGGTCAATCCGTGCTGCTGTACGGCGCGGGCGCGATGGGCCTGCAGCTCGTGCAGTCGCTGTCGCGCCTGGGCGCCGCGCAGCTCGCCGTCGTCGACGTGTCGGACCGCAAGCTGGAGCTGGCCCGCAGCCTCGGCGCGACCGAGGCCGTGCACGCGCAGCGCGACCGCGACGCCCTGGCGGGCAGGACGTTCGACGTCGTCGTGGACGCGACGGGCATTCCGTCCGTCATCGAGGAGGCGATGACGCGGCTCGGCAGGACGGCCAAGTATTTGCAGTTCGGAGTCACGGCCAAGGACGCGCAGGTGCGCTTGAGTCCGTTCGATCTGTACAACAAGGATTGGACGATTCTCGGCTCGATGGCGATCAATTACACGTTTCTAAGCGCGTTCGATTGGGTCAAGGAAGGCCGCGTCCTGCTCGAGCCGCTTGTGTCCAAGGTCATCTCGCTCGAGGAGACGCCGGCATTCCTCGCGAAGCCGAAAGATCCCGAGCTGCTGAAGGTGCAGATCAATATTCGCTGACCGGCAGCCGTATCGAACGTGCATTCCTAACTCATGGTCATGGGAGGATTGGATATGAACCGGATACTTAAAGGCAAGTCGAAAATATTGTCCGCATCGCTCGCGGGGCTGCTGCTGGCGGCGTCGGTCGCCGCACCGCTGCCGGCGGCTATGGCGGGCGAGCCTGCGGGCGGGGGCGTCTCGCCGGTCTTGCCGGCGGATTCCTCGGCCTACCAGCTGATCGGCACGAAGGCGACGAAGATCGCCAGAGTTACGGGGGCGACGCCGGCGGGCGAGACGCTCCCGAATCCGAACGAGACGAAGGCGAACTATGCGCTCGGCGGCACGGATCTGGGCATCACATGGGACGCCACGACCGATCCGGCGCACCCGAAGGTGATGGTGCTGTTCGGCGATTCGTTCGACGACTGGAGCGGCAACGGCGGCGGGGGCGGCGGCTGGCGGGGCAATGTCATGGGTATCTCCGAGGATGCGGACTTGTCCGACGGGCTTGCATTTACGAAGATGATCGCGGACCCGGCCACGCCGGGCTATGCCAGGGAGCTCATCCATTCGGCGCACAATACGAGCGGCAGCGGCGACTTCACGACGATCCCGACTGCCGGCGTATCGGTGGGAGACAGACATTATATCCATTATATGCAGATCAGAAATTGGGGCGCGAACGGGCGCTGGAACATCAACTTCAGCGAGCTCGCCTATTCGGACGACGAAGGGCAGACGTGGACGAATTCGGGCGTGAAGTGGCCGTCCGCGAGCAAGTTCGGTCAGGCGGCCTTCCTCAAGGACGGCGGCTGCGTCTATATGTTCGGCACGCCGGCGGGCCGGTTCGACGGCATCTATCTGGCGCGCGTCGCCGAGGCCGACATGCTGGACGGGACGAAGTACGAATACTGGAACGGCGCGGACTGGACCGCGGGCGACGAAGCGGCCGCTGTACGCATCGTCGAGGGACCGGTGGGCGAGCTGTCCGTCGCCTACAACAGCTATTACGACAAGTACATCATGACGTACCTGAACGAGGACCGCGCCGCGATCGCGCTTCGCAGCTCCTCGGAGCTGACCGGGGGCTGGTCCGGCGAATCGGAGATTGCCACGGGCGAGGAGTACCCCGCGCTCTACGGCGCATTCATCCATCCGTGGAGTCTCCAGGGCAAGGACCTGTACTTCCTCATGTCGCAGTGGGTGCCGTACAACGTATTTCTCATGCATTCCACGCTGGAACTCGGGACGCCTCCCGTCAATCTGATGAGCGATCCTTCGTTCGAGAACCAGACGACGGCCCAGATCGCGGCGCCGTGGGTGCTCGAAGGCGGGAACGGCGGCATCGACCGGGGCACGGGCTTCTCCCGCGAAGGGAAAAACAACGCCTTCATGCGCGGCACGGCGAACTGGCAAGGGATGAAGCAGGTCGTGCAGGTCAAGCCGAATACGGAGTATGAGCTCTCCGGCTTCATTCGGACGGGCGCGAGCAACCAGGACGGCTACTTCGGCGTCCGGGCGGGCACCGGTACGGCGCCGCTCAAGGAAGCGAAGTTCGGGCGGCTGGACGGCTATACGAAGCAGACGGTGCGCTTTAATTCGGGCGACAATACGTCCGTCACCGTGTTCACCGGCTTCTGGCCGAACGGGGACACCTGGATTCAGCTGGACGACTACAGCCTGATCGAGGCCGACGCGGTCGCGCCCGTCGTGACGCTGAACGGCGACGCGGACATCCGGCTCAAGCAGGGCGGCCTATTCACGGATGCCGGCGCGACGGCGCAGGACGACATCGACGGGGACATCACGCGCAAGCTCGTCGTGACGGGCAGCGTGGACACGAGCAAGGCTGGCACCTACGAGATCACGTACAGCGCGACCGATTCGGGTCACAACACGGGCTCGGCCGTCCGCACCGTGACGGTGCTGGAGCCGGTGAAGCCGACCGGGATCAGCCTCGACCGCGACGAGCTGTCGCTTGAGGTCGGCGAGTCTGCGACGCTGACGGCTGCGGTGACGCCTGACGACGCCGACGACAAGCGCGTGCTGTGGACGTCGCATCGTGCGGGCGTGGCGACAGTGTCCGCCTCCGGCGTCGTGACCGGCGTCGCCGAGGGCTCGGCGGTCATCTCGGCGACGACCGCCCAGGGCGGCTACGCGGCGGTCGCGGTCGTCACGGTGAAGCCGGCCGTCGGACCGGCTGCGCCGCAGTGGCCGGAGGGCGCTGCGCTGACCGCGAGCGAGATCGCGCAGACCGGCCTGAAGCTGAGCTGGCCGGCGACGGCGGCGGGCGATTCGCCGACGGTCGCCTATGCGGTCTACGTCGGCGACAAGCTGCTCGGCGAGACGAGCGTGGCGTCGACGGTCTACCAGTTGACCGGCCTGACGGCGGGCACGAGCTATACGTTCACGGTCAAGGCCGCGAACGAAGCGGGCAAGTGGAGTACGGGCCTTAGCGTGAGCGCGACGACGCTGGCGGCGGATACGGGCGTCACCGGCGGCAATCCGAGCCCCGGCGGCACGGCGGGTGGCGGTGCGGAGCAGGTGACGGCGGGCGCCATCGCCGTGACGGCGAAGCCCGATGCCGACGGCAATGCGACGGTGAGCCTGAGCGCGGATGCATTGAAGCAGGCGATCGCGGGCGTCAAGGGCGGCAAGCTCTCGATCGCGATCGACGGCGCAGCTGCCGCGAAGGGCGCGCTCAAGCTTGTGCTGCCGCTGCAGGAGATAGCCGGAGCGGCGGACAAGGTGCGCGAGCTCGTCGTCACCGCAGGCGGCGCGGCCGTCACGCTGAGGACGGACGCCTCCGCCGGCCTGATCTCGGCGGCTGCCAGTCAGCTCGAGCTGACTGTCGCCAAGGCGGATGTCTCCGGGCTGCCGGCGGATGTCCGCGCCAAGATCGGCGGCCGTCCGGCATACGATCTGAATCTCGCGGTGGACGGCGTACAGCCGGTCTCCTTCGGCTCGTCAGGCGCTGTGCGCGTATCGTTCGACTACGATCCGGCGGCCGGCGAGCAGCCGGGCAAGATCGTCGTCTACGCGGTCGCGGCCGACGGCAAGCTGCAGCCCGTGAAGCGCGCCGCGTATGACGCCGCGAGCGGGAAGATCGCGTTCGAGCCGCAGCACTTCAGCCGCTATGCCGTCGGCTATGCGGATGTCTCCTTCGCCGATCTCGGCGGGGCCGCATGGGCGCAGGACATGATCGAGTCGCTGGCAGCGCGGCAGATCGTCAGCGGCACGGGCGAGGGCTTGTACGCGCCCGGCCGTGCGGTCACCCGCGCCGAGTTCCTGCAGCTGCTGCTGAATGCGCTGGACCTGCAGGACGCATCGGCGACGGCGGACTTCGGCGACGTCGCGCCCGGCGCATGGTATTACGGCGCCGTGGCTGCCGGCGCCAAGCTCGGCATCGCGCAGGGCCGGGGCGACGGCACCTTCGGCGCCGGCGATAGCATCACCCGCGAGGACATGGCGGTGATGCTGGCCCGCGCGATCGCCCTGCAAGGGCGGACCGTCACCGCCGTCACCGCCGTCACCGCCGTCACCGCCGCCAGCGCCGGTCCGGTCTTCGCCGAACGGGCCGCCGTCTCCGCCTACGCGCAGGACGCGGTCGACGCGCTGGCCCGGGCCGGCCTGATCAACGGCTTCGCGGACGGCACCTTCGCCCCGCAGGCGCGGGCGACGCGCGCGCAGGCGGCGACCGTAATCTACAAGCTGCTGGGCATGCGCTGATGCACTGAAGAAGCTCGCCAGGTCCGTCCGGACCCGGCGAGCTTTTTTAAACCTTGCATTGGTTTAAACCTTGCATTGGTCTGTTAAATGATTATGCTGATTTTAGGAGGGGTGGACATGGAAAACAAAATGCCCTTATTTATAGTGACGGGCGCCAGCGGATCGGGAAAAACGCATGTCGTGCAGCAATTGCGCGCCATCATGCCGGAATTCAATGTATTCGATTCCGATCAATTGATTGCGTTCGTGGGGCACGAGTGGGAGGAAATACGGAATATTTGGCTGCGTGTGGCCCGGGATGTGGCGCAGAGCGGACGCATGACGATTTTATGCGGAACGATGATGCCGTGGGATGTCGAGAAATGCGCGGACTTTGCTTGTTTCAGTCACGTATATTATGTGAACTTGCACTGCGGCGACGAGACGCGCGAAAAACGTCTGCGTGCGAGAGATTGGTCAGAAGACAGGATACAGGAGCATAAAAGGTTTGCCCAGGCCTTGCTTGAGATCGCCGACAAGGACTTCAATCCGCCTATGCCGACGATCGATACGACAGAGGCCGATGTCGCACGCGTGGCATCGCAAATCAAAGATTGGGTGCTTCGCTACGCATGAAGTTGAAGTTGAAGTTGAATTTGCAATAACTGCAAATATACATCTATTTTTCCCCATCCAGGCTTGTCATAAAAAATAGCTGCAAATCAACAGTTATTTCAACTATTTCTCCGCGTTTGCGTCGATTTGCGATGTATTAACTGCATTTTTGCATTTATTTGTGCCGGGGCTCGAGCAATTGGGGTCAATAAATGCAAATCTGCAGTTATTTATACCGCCAACCTCCAGTCAGTCTCCCAACCGCCGCCTTCCGCGTCATCCCTCCAGTCAGTCTCCCAACCGCCGCCTTCCGCGTCATCCCTCCAGTCAGTCTCCCAACCGCCGCCTTCCGCGTCATCCCTCCAGTCAGTCTCCCAACCGCCGCCTTCCGCGTCATCCCTTCAGTCAGTCTCCCAACCGCCGCCTTCCGCGTCATCCCTCCAATCAGTCTCCCAACCGCCGCCCTCCGCGTCATCCCTCCAGTCAGTCTCCCAACCGCCGCCCTCCGCGTCATCCCCCCGAGAACGACCGGATGAACTGGCGCGGCGACACACCCTCCGCTTGCTTGAACGCCTTGCTGAAGGCGTACACGCTCCCGTACCCGACCTCCTCCGCAATCGAGGTGAGCGAGCGGGAGCTGTAGAGCATGTATTCCTTGGCCTTCTCGATGCGCCGCCGGATCTGGAATTGGTGAGGGGACAGGCCGAACCTCTCCTTGAACAGCCGAGAAAAATGATACACGCTGAGGCAGGCGACCCGCGACAGCTCGTCCAGATTGACCTCGCGGTTGTAATGGTCCACGATATGCGTCACGGTCCGCTCGAGCGCTTTCTCATGCAGCGTCAGACGGGCGTTGTGCTTTGCCTCCAGCCCCTTGATCAATTGATGAACTATGGACAGCACCAGCGATTTTTGCAGCACGATGAACGCTTCGTCCCGCCGGTCGTAGGCGTGGATCAGCTTCAGCAGCTGATGGAGAATCTCGCCATGATTGCCGATCCGCAAGATGTCGGGCATATGCAGGACGTCGCCGAGCAGATCGGGACGGATGAGCCGGACCTCGTCGGGGGAGCACTCTCGCAGCGGCTTGAAGTTGACCGGCACCGCTTCGGACTGCCCGTCGTACATGAGGTCGAAATGAATATGCGGCATCCGGCATTCGCCGGCCGACCCGAGAATCTCGTGCTCCTTGCCGGGCTTGAACAGCACGATGTCGCCGGGGACGATTTTGTATACGTCCTGTTCGATGCGGAGCGTCAATTCGCCTTTTTCCAAATACAGCAGCTCGTAGTCGAATATGATGCGCGGCTTCAGCCGCATCCGGGGCTCCCGGTGATCCAATGCCACGCGAACGTGGGGCGAGAGCTGGCGGAGCAGCCCGCGGCGAGCTTCAATTGAGGGATTCATCCTGCGCCTCCGAAAAAGCAATTTTGGATAAATAATGACAAGGTTATATAAGGCGACAGCAAATATATTCTGGTATGATCGGCTGTGTAATCGTTATCATATTAAAGCAATTTTAATTATAAAACGAAGTCGTGACGGCGGCAACGCGATAGGAGGCGGCAAAGGCCGCCTGCGTTGACACGGAGAGCCGCCGTCAAGGAGGAGTGTCAGTGAACCATCTCCCGGAAGCGTTCGTCTCGCAGCTGCATCTCGACCTGCTGGGCGGCAAGGCGCCCGCCATCGAGCTCGTCAGGATCGAAGCCGGCCTGCTGCGCTGCACCGTTTCCTTCGCGCTCGACGAGGAGGTTCGTCAGGACGATTGGCAGCTGCGCCTGACGCCGGCGTTCGAGCCGACATTTCATTGGGCGCCGCATCTGACGCCGACGGACCGTCACATCATCGACCAGCACTGCTTTCGCTCGCCCGCGCTGATCGTGCAGGATACGGCTCGCACGCTGATCCTGATCCCGGACCTCGACCTGCTGACCGCGGACAGCCCGGCCAGATGGTACATGGACCTCGACGCGCCGCGCAATACGCTGACGCTCGGCATGAGCGCGAGCCGTCCGGAGGAGCATGTGCTGTTCGTCCGCGAGCCGGGCGCCGTCTACCCCGCTGGCCAGGTACGGATCGGCTTCTACCTGATGACGCTCGAGGATGAAGCGGTCAGGGCCGATCCGTGGCGGCCCGCACTCGACTTCCTCTGGCGGCGGTGGGGCTCCCCGCTGTATCGCGCGGGCGCCCCGGAGACTGCGCCGCCGGAGCGCTATGTCGAGCGCATCTACGACTGGGCGTTCGCGCACTGGCAGGATGCCGTCTGGCAGCAGTTCGAGCTGAACGGGCGGCAGGTCGGCGCCTGCGTCTTCATCGTCGACGCAAGCCAGAGTCCGAACTACCCGGGGCCGTACAGCGAACGGGAGCCGCGCTCGATCTGGAATCAGGCGTGGTTCAGCTCGCTGCGGTCGGCGCAGGGCATGTACCGCCGCGCCCGCAGCACCGGCGACGAGACGCTGCTGCGACGGGCGCAGCTCGCCAAGGAGCTGGCGCTGTCCGCGCCGCAGCGGGGCGGACTGTTCCCGTCCGTGCTGGCGACCGAGATGGAGCGGACCTTAATCGACGGCGTCCCGGTCAACCGCTCCCAGGGCTGGGACGAGGCGTTCTGGGGCAACTCGAATCGCAATCCGCTGTTCCCCTGGACGCGCGGCGGCACGATCCGGCAAGCGCCGTACCATATGCTCGATATGAGCTGGACCGCGCTGCTCATGGTGCGATGGCACGAGGAGCTGGAGCCCGACGGGCGGCTGCTCGCGTACGTGCGGTCGTATGCGGACGCACTGCTCGCGCTTCAGGACGCGGACGGCTACTTCCCGGCATGGCTGGAGCAGCACACGCTGCGTCCGCTGCCGGAGCTGGCGCAATCGCCGGAGACGTCGATGTCCGTCACATTTCTGCTGGCGCTGGCGGACGCGGTGTCCGATCCGTCGTACCGGCAAGCCGCGCTCAGGGCGATGGACGCCGTGCTCGCGGACATCGTGCCGACGGGCCGCTGGGAGGACTTCGAGACGTACTGGTCCTGCTGTCCCTACGGCGCGGACGAGCTGCCGGGCAGGCGGGTCGCCCGCAACGGCATGTTCAAGCAGTGCAATCTGTCGATGTTCTGGACGGCCGAAGCGCTGTACGCAAGCTACCGGACGACGGGCGAGCGGCGGTACCTGCTGGCGGGCGAACGCTGCCTCGACGAGCTGCTCATGACGCAGGCTTCCTGGCAGCCGCCCTACATCTATGTCGAGGCGCTCGGCGGCTTCGGCGTCATGAACGCCGACGGGGAATGGAACGACGCGCGGCAGAGCCTGTTCGCGGAGCTGATCCTCGTCTACGGCATGGCGCTCGGGCGCGAGGAATATATAGAGCGGGGCGTCGCCGCGCTCAAGGCTTCGTTCGTCATGATGTACGGCCCGGAAAATCCGAAGACGAAGCGGCAGTGGGAGGCGGCGTTTCCCTATTTCGGCGAGGAAGACTACGGCTTCATGATGGAAAATTACGGGCATGGCGGCGAGACGGGGCCGGGAGGCCTCGGGATGGGCAGCTTCACGATCTTCGACTGGGGCAACGGCGCTGCGGCGGAGGCATATCTGCGCATCCGCGACCGTCTTGGCGGCGAGCTGAAGCGGAGATACGGCATCGAATTGTAGGAGGAGCAAGCGAATGCTGATCGGAATACCCAAGCGAATATCGCCCGCGCTCCTGGGGATCGCCCTGCTGCTCGGCGCCTGCCAGAACGGAGACCCTCCTGCGTCCGAAGCGTCCGGTCCCGTCATCCCGGAGGAGAGCACCTTCTTCGCGACGGTGGAGGTCGAGCCGGCCTCGTCTTATACGACGTTCAGCGACGGCGACCTGTGGCCCGCGGCCTGGTCCGACGACGACGCCCTCTACGTGCCCAACGGCGACGGGGCGGGCTTCGACTACGGCGGCGAATTTGCCGACATCGTCGTCAACAGGGTGACGGGCTCGCCCTGGGACCGGAGCCTGGACGGCGAACGGCTGGCCGCGGGAGACGGCATCGGTCCGGTAGGGTCCGATCCGGCGCTGTACAACCGCAAGCCGACGGGCATCGTCTCCGTGAACGGCGACCTGTACATGGCGGTGCAGGATCTGAGCAAGGACGGCGACAGCGGCGACATTTTCAACGAAGCGCCGGCTGCGACGATCTACAAGTCCGCGGACAAAGGCAAGACCTGGACGGCGGGCGCCGGCGCCCCGATGTTCAAGGATCATACGTTTACGACGATCATGTTCCTGGACTACGGCAAGGACGGCGCTAACAACACGTTCGACGATTATGTGTACGCCTACGGGCTGGACTACAACTGGCGCGATTCCTTCAACGACAAGGTGACCGATCCGACCAGGCTGTATCTGGCGCGCATGCCGAAGGACCGCATCCAGGACGCAGCGGGCTGGGAGTATTACGCAGGCGATCTGCGAGGCAAGGCGAAGTGGACGAAGCCCGGCGACATCGGGGGGCGCAGGCCCGTGCTGCAGGACGACCGGCGGGTATACACGGACCGGCTGACGGAAGGGCTCGGCGATATGTCCGTCATCTCGCAGGGCAGCATCGTATACGACAAGCCGCTTGATCGCTATCTGTACACGTCGTGGACCGAGTTTACCTTCGAGTTTTACGAGGCGCCGAAGCCTTGGGGGCCCTGGCGGCGCTTCTACTCGGCGGACTTCGGCGAATATCCGTGGACGCAGGCGAACAACGGCGGCTATGCCACCGTCATCCCGTCCAAGTTCATCAGCGCGGACGGCCGCGAGATGTGGCTGAATGCGAACACATTCGTCGGCGGGGTCAAAAATTACGACTTCTCTCTCCGCAAGTTGAAGGTAACGCCGTACGAGAAGTCGAAGCCGGGCAATGCGAAGCGCGCGGACAATCTGGCGCTCGACGCCGTCTCACCTGGCGTCGCGCCCTACGCGCGCACGATGGGCGGCGGGAGATTGGCGCTGCTCGCCGACGGCGGGCAGGACGAAGGCGCGGACAGCTATACCGGAGAGCGCAAGACCGAGGATTGGTGGGGCTATGTATGGCCCAGGACGTACCGGATGAACAAGCTCGTATTCACAAACGGCGATACTGCGCCTGGCGGCGGATGGTTCGAGGATATCCGGGTGCAGGTGCGGCAAAACTTCGCCTGGGTCGACGTTAAGGGCGCGAGCGTCGCGCCGGCTTACCCGGGGAGCGCGGAGGCGGGCGGGCAGACGTATACGTTCGCCTTCGACGAGATCGCGGGCGACGGCATCCGCATCGTCGGCAAGCCGGGGGGCGAGGACGCGTTTACCGCAGTGTCGGAGCTTGCAGTCTACTACGCGTGACGACATCGTATTTTCACAATTCTTCACAATTCAATGATAAAGGGGACATGAACGATGAACGCATTTAACGGATTGGATCTGGGATTGGGCAACCTGGCGCGGCTGTCGAACGCGGTGACGCGGTCGATCAGTCCGGAGAACTTCACAGGGGAAAAGGGCAAGGGCGCCATGGCGGCGACGGGGACGGGCGAGAAATGCGCGCGCGATCTGGGCATCGGGTGGAAGGTATCTCCCTCCGTCATGATCGAGCCGGGCGTCGAGTTCGTCATGGGCGAGATCCAGGGCCCGGGCAACATTCAGCATATTTGGCTGACCTGCTTCCCGAAGCAGTGGCGCAATATGATCTTCCGCATCTATTGGGACGACGAGGAGCAGCCGTCCGTCGAAGTGCCGGTATGCGACTTCTTCTGCAATGGCTGGCAGGAGCGGGCCGATGTCAACTCGCTGCCGATCGCGGTCAATCCGGCCGGCGGCTTCAACAGCTACTGGCAGATGCCGTTCCGCAAGTCCGCGCGCTTCACGATGGAGAACACGAACGAAGACAAGGCCGTGCTCTACTACCAGATCGACTATACGCTGACCGAGGTGCCGGACGACGCGGCCTACTTCCACGCGCAGTGGCGCCGCAGCAATCCGGTCGCCTACAAGGACGTGCACACGATCCTCGACGGCGTCAAGGGCAAGGGCCATTACGTCGGCACCTACCTGGCCTGGCAAGTGAACAACACGGGCTGGTGGGGCGAAGGCGAGATCAAGTTCTACATGGACGGCGACCGCGAGTTTCCGACGATCTGCGGGACGGGCACCGAGGACTACTTCGGCGGCGCCTGGAACTGGGAGCAGCCGCAAGGCACGTACCGCACTTACTCCACGGCCTATCTCGGCATGCATCAGGCAATCAAGCCGGACGGACTGTATCAGAGCCAGCAGCGGTTCGGCATGTACCGCTGGCATGTGATGGACCCGATCCGTTTCGAGAACGACCTCAAGGTGACCATCCAGGATCTGGGCTGGCGCTCCGGCGGCCGCTACCTGTCGCAGCAGAGCGACATCGCTTCGACGGCGTTCTGGTACCAGTCCGAGCCGCATGCGCCGCACCCGGCGCTGCCGGGCAACGACGAGCGCGAGGTTATCTAAGTCATAGCGCGACAGAGGGCTGCCTTGGGCGGCCCTTTATGCGTCTATTTAACCCATGATGGTATACGCTCGAGGACACCGCGCAAAAGTGCAGGCTGGATACCGGCGTTGAGACTGAATGGCGTGGTGATGTGCCCAACCTCGTTGCGCGCCAGCAAGCCCGCGACTCTTTCAAACGCGGCGCTATCCTGCACTGTTGCAGGATAGACTTCAGTCGTTATTCTCCTCTGTATCTACGCCTGCCCGATAATTTTGTGGAATCGATTGCATATCGCCGCCGACTATTTTAGACTAATATCCAAGGACGTATCCGATCACGCAGCGTCCGATCGGAGGGCTATGATGGACAAGCATACGATATACCATATTGCGGAGCGGGTCGGCGTATCGCCTTCGACCGTCTCCCGCGCCCTGTCGGGCAGAGGGTATTGCGGGCCGAAGACGAAGGCCAAGATCGTGGCGGCGGCCAAGGAACTGAACTATGCGCCGGACAATGCGGCCAAGATGCTGAAGATGGGCGTGACGAACAAGATTCTGTTCGCCGTGCCCGACATTTGCAATCCGTTCTACTTCGACATGATCAACGGCATCAATCAGGTGCTCGAGGCGCACGGCTATCTGATGATTCTGTTCTACACGAAGCACAGTCTCAAGGAGGAGCTGAAGGCGATCCAGAATCTGCGGGAGAAGGTCGCGGACGGCATGATCCTCGTATCGTTCAACTTCTCGGAGGACAACATCGGAGCGATCAACAAGCTGGGCGCGCCCGTCGTGCTCACCAACAATTACACGTCCCCGCACGGCCGCGACCGGTTCGACTACGTGTACGTCGACACGTTCGAGGGCATCCGGATTGCAACCGTGCATCTGATCGAGCAGGGCAACCGCAACATCGCATACGTGGGCGGGAGCCTGAGCGAACAGACCGGCTACCAGCGCTTCTGCGGCTACCGCGAGGCAATGGAGGAGGCGGGCCTGGCGGTTGATGACGGCTTCGTCGCGGAGTCCGATTATACGGAGAAGGGCGGCTATGCCGCCGCCAGGCGCTGGCTGTCCGGGCCGGCGCGTCCGGAGGCGATCGTGGCGGCGAACGATCTGATGGCGATCGGCGTCATGCAGGCTTGCGAGGAGGCGGGATTGCGCATACCGCAAGACATCGCCGTCGTCGGCATGGACAATCTCGACATCGCCTCCAGGGTGCATCCCAAGCTGACGTCGGTGGCGATGCAGCAGGAGGAGATCGGCAGGCAGGCGGCGCAGGTGCTCATGGCCCGCCTGCAGGGCGAGGTGTCCGGCCAGCGCGCGGTGAAGCTGATACCGAAGCTCGTGGTGCGGGATTCGAGCCGGCGCGTCGGCGGAGGGGCATGAGGAGAGGACCGTTCAAGTGGACGCTGCAGCGCAAGATGATCCTGCTGCTCGTACTGTTCGTGCTCATCCCGCTGCTGCTGTTCGGCTATTCGTTCAGCGGCAGCTCGAACCGGTTCGTCCTTCAGCGGACGGATCAGGAATCCGCCCAGGTGCTGAGCCTCGTCAAGCAGAATGTCGATCAGACGCTGCGCGAATACGAAGCGCAGCTCAAGTCGATCTACGACAACGAAGAGCTGATCGCGGGCTTAAGCGCGCTCGGCCGCGGACAGGAGCGGGCGGGCACGGAAGGAACGGTCAACCGTTTTTTACGCAACTTTCTCCGGGGCAAGGAGGATCTCGACTCGGTTTATTTATATACCGCGGGCGGGCAATCTTATTTTGCGGACTTCAAGGGCTCAGGCTTCTTCGTCGAACAGTACCGCCGGCATCCCGAATGGCGGCAATCGGCCGAGCTGGGAGGCGGGAGGGCGGTCTGGCTGCCGACGTACGAGCTGCCCGCCAACCGGTATTTGCCCCAGAAGACGCAATACTTCCTCATCGGGATGCAGCTCAAGGACGTCACCGACGTGATGCAGACGCTCGGCACCATCTACATGAACGTCAAAATATCGGCGCTCGACCGCCAGGTCCGCGAGGTCGACGTCAGTCCGCACGGCATGCTGATGCTCGCGGACGGCGCGGGACAGGTGCTGTGGCATCGCAATCCGGACGCCTACGGCGTCCGGCTCGCCGACATCCCGTTCTACAAGGACCTGATGAAGTACAAGCAGCGGTCCACGATGCAGCGGCTGAACGGGGACTTGTACCGCGTCAGCTTCGTGCAGTCGGACTATAACGGCTGGTATTATCTCTCGCTCATCCCGCAGCGCGATCTGAACGAGCAGTCGCGCGATTTGCGCCAGTTTCTGCTCGTCACGCTGGCCGTGTTCTGCGGCTCGCTCTGCCTGCTCGCCTGGCTGACCTCACGCTATATCACGAGACCGGTCAGGCAGATGGCGCTCGCGATGAAGCAGATTCACAAGGACAATCTGGATCATCGCCAATCGGCGACGTCGGCGGACGAGATCGGGCTGCTGCAGTCGTCGTTCAACAGCATGCGGGGACGGATCGCGGATCTGATCAACGAGGTGCGCGCGATCTCGGACAAGGAGAAGGAGGCGGAGGTGCGGGCGCTGCAGGCGCAGATCAACCCGCACTTCGTCTACAACTCGCTCGATACGATCAACTGGCTGGCGATCGAGCGGGGACAGCCCGACATCAGCGAGATGATCGCGGCGCTGAGCGACATTATGCGCTATGCGATCCGGCCGGGCGAGCAGTGGGTGGCGCTGGGCGAGGAGCTGAAGTGGGCGTCCGACTATGCCTATTTGCAGAAGATGAGATACGAGGACCGGTTCGAGATCGTGTTCGACACGGACGAGCGGCTGCTCGGCTGCAAGGTGCCGCGGCTGTTCCTGCAGCCGTATCTGGAGAATGCCATCCTTCACGGCATGGAGCATATCGAGGAGGGCGGCCGTATCGCCGTGACGATCGCGGACGATGCCGAGGGAGAGGCGATCCGTGTCCGGATCGCGGACAACGGCGCCGGCATCCCTGCGGACCGGCTGCAGGACATCGTGCGCCGCAGAAGCCGGGGCATCGGCATCTACAATCTGGACGACCGGCTGAAGCTGGAATTCGGCGCGAGATACGGCGTCGTCATCTCCTCGGTATACGGCGAAGGCACGACGGTAGAGATTGCGATGCCCAAGAGAAGATGAGGAAGGAGGAGCATCGATGTATCGAGCGATCGTAGTCGACGACGAGCCGCGCGTGCGGAAGGGCCTCAGGGCGCTCATCCCGGCGCTCGATCCCGAGTGGACGGTAGCGGGGGAGGCCAAGAACGGACTCGAGGCGATCGAGCTGGTCAAAAAGGAAAAGCCGGACCTGGTTATCACCGATATTCGAATGCCGCATATGAACGGCCTCGACCTGCTGAGCGCCTTAAAGGAGTACCCGGTCCATGTCGTGATTTTGTCGGGCTACGGCTACTTCGAGTACGCGCAGACGGCGGTGAAGTTCGGCGCGTTCGACTATTTGCTGAAGCCGGTCAAGCCGCCCGAGATCAAGAGCATGCTGGAGCGGCTGAAGCCGGTGTGCAAGAGCCGTGCGCAGGATGCGGATTCGGGCGGAGCTGCGCTGAACTTTTCGAAGTGGTGGAAAGGGTGGCTGACGGGAGACGAGGAAGCGGCGGCATACGCCGAGGAGCTGGAGGCGCTGCTCCCGCGCGGCACGGACCGCTGCCAGATCATGACGATCGAGATCGACCGCTTCGACGAGCTGATCACGGAGGATCATTGGGGCGACCGGCAGCTCGTCGCGTTCGCCGTCCGCAACATCGTGCAGGATCTGGCGGCCGGCGAGGAGCTGCGGGTCGTGTTCCTGTTCGCTGGCGGCAGCCGCCTTCACTATCTGGTCGCGGGACCGGCCTGCGGGCGGGGCATGGCCCACCGGCTGATCGACGCGGTGCGCAGATGGGTCAAGATCTCGATCTCGGTCGGCCTCAGCGGGAGCGTACCGTGCTTCGGCGAGCTGCCGCGCCTGTACGCGCAGGCGGAGGAAGCGCTGCGCAACAAGTGGATCTACGGCGAAGGGCTCGTCTGCAGCTACGAGGATGCGGCGCTTGCGGACGAGCGGTCGGTCGGCTATCCGACCGAGCTGGACGAGGCATTGTGCCGCGCGGTCCGCGCCTGCGATCCGGCGGCCGCGGCGGCGGCGCTCGCAGGCTTCCTGGAGCGGATCAGGGCGGGGCAGGCGTCGTTCGCGCTGTTCCAGCGATTCGGACTCCAGCTGCTGTCCTCCGTCTGCCGGATCATCTACGAGAGCCGTCTGCAGGACACCGTGCTGCGGGAGGTGAGCCGGCCGCAGGAGATGTTCCGCCGAGAATTCACGGCCGAGGAATACGATGCGTTCATGCGCGAACTGATCGCGGCCTCGATCCGCGCGCTCGAGTGGCATCGCGCGCACAAGAGCGAGCGGGCGATCGAGCGCGCGATCGCGTTCATCCGCGACAATGCGGACAAGGACATCTCGCTCGAGGACGTCGCCCAGCATGTGCGCATGAGCGGCGGCTACTTCAGCTCCTTTTTCAAGCAGGAGACCGGGGACAAC
Organism: Cohnella sp. 56; assembly: GCF_037963805.1. Classification (NCBI taxonomy): domain Bacteria; kingdom Bacillati; phylum Bacillota; class Bacilli; order Caryophanales; family Paenibacillaceae; genus Cohnella; species Cohnella sp. 56. Next base: position 123,529 of record NZ_JAZDQE010000016.1, read on the forward strand.
TTCATCGACTATTTGACGCGCCTGCGCATCGACCGGGCCAAGCAGCTGATGATGAGCTCGGAGCTGCGGCTGTACGAGATCAGCAAGCTTGTCGGCTATCAGGATGTCAAATATTTTTCCCGCCTGTTCAAGCGCCACGTCGGCGCGACGCCGGCCGAGTACCGCCAGTTTTTCGACCCCAAGGAGGAGTAAGGGCATGAAGCATGCCTTGCGTATGTTCGGCGCAGCCGCCTCTCTCTCGATGCTGCTCGCGGCCGTCTGCGGCTGCGGCGGCGTCCCCGCGTCCGACGGGCCCGATGTCGGGAAGCTGCTGGAGGCGCCGGACGCCGGAACGGCAGGGGACAAGACGGTGCTGCGGCTCTGGTCCTTTCACCAGGCGATGGAGTACGACTTCTGGCGATGGCTGGCCGCCGCCTACGAGCGGGAGCATCCCGATATCGACATTCGCGTCGAATACGTCTCGAGCGACGATTACTTCTCCAATACGCGGCTGCTGTCCGCGCTCGCCACCGGCCAGGGGCCGGACATTTTTTTCGTATCGTCGGCTACGATCCGGCGCTTCGCCGAAGCGGATTTCCTGTACCCGCTGACGGACAAGTTCACCCCGCACATCCGCGAGGACTTCAATCCCGTGGCGCTCGACTCCGCCTCGGTCGGCAGCAGCATATACGCGGTGCCGTTCGAGACGGAGCTGCTCGGCCTTTTTTACAACAAACGCATGTTCGAAGAACATGACCTGGCCCCGCCCGCGACCTGGGAGGATATGCGGCGCGCGGCCAAGCTGCTCAAGACCGATACGGTGAGCGGACTGACGATCGAGACGTACGACGGCGTGTTTCAGAACTTCTCGTGGCTGCCGTTTCTGTGGCAGACGGGAGGTGATCTGCTGTCGGAGGACGGTCACAGGCCCGCGCTCGCAGGCACGGGCGCCGTGAAGATGTACGCTTTTTTCCGGCAGATGGCGGATGAGGGCCTGATCAATTTGCGCCCATCCCGGCCGACGACCGACATCGGCATCCTCGCCAGCGGAGAGACGGCCATGCAGGTCAGCGGCTCGTGGAACATCCGCATGCTCGAGACCGAGTTCGCCGATCAGCCGATCGGCGTCGTGCCGCTGCCCGTACCCGCAGGCGGCAGTCCGCTCACGATATCCGGCGGCTGGAAGATCGCCGCCAACCGGCAGAGCGCGCATGCGGAGGCGGCGGCGAAGTTCATCATGTGGGCGTTCGCGGGCAATCCCGATATCCCGCTCAAGTGGGTGAGCGAGACGAAGTTCGCGTACTCGCCGCGCAACTCGGTCATGTCGGCCGGCTCGCAGGACTACCGCCAAGGGCTGCGCCGGGTGTTCACCGACCGGATCTACGGCACCGAACGCGCCGAGCCGCAGCTGTCGGAGAACGTCAACCGCATCTTTTCCGACTCCCTGCTGGACCTGCTGTTCGGCGAGCAGACGCCGCAGCAGATCGTGGACCGGGCGGACCAGCGCATCCGGGCGGAGCTTCAGAACGCGCCTTAAAATAGTCCACCCTTCTTAAATATTTCCCGTTATGGACCCCGGCCCAAGTGGATTACACTTGGGTCGAATCTATTGAGGGGGTCATACGCGATGAACAAACTGTTGAAAAGCGCCGGGGTGGGCGCCGCGGCGATGCTGCTCGGATTGACGGCGGCATGCGGCAGCGGCCCGAACAAAAGCGACCAATCTGCAAGCGCTGCCAGTTCCGGTTCCGCCGGCTCCGCGGCGCAAGCTTCCGCGCCGGCGAACGGCGGCAAAAAAATCAAGCTGAAGTTTTACGATTTCCATACCGAAGCCGAAGAGAAGTTTTTCAAATCGCTGGTGGACGAATACAACCGGACGCAGGACCGCGTCGAGATCGAATATTCGACCTTCAATCAAGGCGACTACACGACGACGAAGCTGCCGACGGCGTTCGCGTCCGGCGAAGGCCCGGACATTTATATGATCAGCCCGGGCGACTTCATGAAGTTCGCCAAGTCCGGACTCATGGCGGATCTGTCGCCGTACTTCCCCGAGGGCGCCAAGGAAGACTTCCTGCCGGCCTCGCTCGACGCGGTCACGGTGGACAACAAGATAATGGCGCTGCCATTCGAGCTCGAGCTGCTCGGCCTCTACTACAACGAGGACATGCTGAAGGAAGCGAACGTCGCGGTTCCGAAGACGTGGGACGAATTGTACGCGGCCGCCAAGACGCTGACCAAGGGCAAGGTGGCGGGGCTCGTCCTGCCGCCCGACAAGGGGCCGTACTTCAACTTTATCTGGTACCCGTTCCTCTGGCAGCAGGGCGGCAGCGTGCTGAGCGAGGACGGCACGAAGTCGGCCTTCAATTCTCCCGAGACGGCGAAGGCGCTCGACTTCTGGGGACGCTTCTTCCGGGAAGGGCTGTCGCCGAAGAAGCTGCAGGCCGGACCTTGGGAGATCGACCATCTGGGCAAAAAGGAAGCGGCGATGCAAATCGTCGGCACCTGGGCGATCAACCGGGCGGAGGAAGTGTTCAAGGACGTGCCGATCAACGTCGCGCCGCTGCCGATCCCCGAAGGCGGCCAGGCGGCCACTGACGCGGGCGGCTGGAAGTTCGCCGTCAACGGCAAGAGCGCCAACGTCGAGGAAGCCGCCAAGTTCGTCATGTGGGCGTTCGCGGGCGACCCGCAGCGCGCGCTGAAGTGGTGCACGGAAGTGAAGTTCGCCTACTCTCCGCGCCAATCCGTCGTCGAAGCGGGCAAAGACATTTACAGCAAGGGCATGCGGAAGGTATTCACGGACGAAATCTACAACTCCGCCATTCCGGAGCCGCGCTACCCGTCCGAGGTGCTGGACGTCGTCGGCGATGCGATGCAGCAGGTCATGTACGGCAAGTACGACGGCGCGAAGGCCGCCGCGGCTGCAGATCCGCTCATCAATGACGCGCTTCAGAAGGCGTCCAAGTAACGCTCGCATCGGCGGGCGCTGATATCGGGAGCGGGGCCGGGGTTCGCTTGGGCGGCACCCCGGCCCGCTCGTCCCGACGGGAGGGAACCGCATGACATCCAGAAAAACCGGCTCCAGGGCGCGCAGCGAGTGGCTCACCGCCTACGGTCTGCTGCTGCCGAACATGATCGGACTGCTCGTTTTCGTTTTTTTGCCGATCGCTTACGCTTTTTATGTCAGCCTGTTCGACTGGAATGCGCTGACGCCCAAGTCGTTCGCCGGCTGGGCGAATTACCGGGAGCTGTTCGGCGATGCGCAGTGGTGGCAGTCCGTCCGCAGGACGCTGCTGTTCAGCGTCGTGTACGTACCGCTGCTGTTCATGCTGTCGCTGCTGTCCGCGCTGCTGCTCCACGCGATCCGCGGCCGGGCGTCCGGCATCGTCCGTACGATGTTTCTGATGCCTTTTGCCATCACCTCGATCATCTCGGCCATCATCGGCATGTTCATGCTCGACCCGCGCTTCGGCATCGTCAACGCCCTGCTCGAGCGGCTCGGCGGCGGTGCGCAGCCGTTCCTCGCTTCGACCTCGCAGGCGCTGTTCAGCATTATCGGCGTCATCTTGTGGATCAATATCGGCTACAACATGATTATTTTCCTGTCGGCGATGAAGGAGATTCCCGCCGATTATTACGAGGCCGCCGCGATCGACGGCGCCAGAGGCTTTCGCGCGTTTTGGCACATTACGCTGCCGCTGCTCAAGGAGACGAGCACCTTCATTCTGATCGTGACTACGATCGGCTCCTTCCAGTCGCTGGACCAGATTCTCGTCATGACCCAGGGCGGTCCGATGAATTCGACCGAAGTGAGCGTTCTCTATATTTTTAAACAAGCCTTCGAGCTGCTGAACATGGGCTATGCGTCCGCGCTGTCGTTCGTCCTGTTCCTCATCATCTTCGTATTGTCCCTATTCCAACTGAGGCTATTGTCGTCCAAGAAATAGGAGGTGCCATCCCATGCTCGCAGTCAAACGGCTGACGCTGCCAACCGTCGGCATCCTGCTCGGCCTCCTCATGCTGTTCCCGATCTATACCATGGCGATCGGCTCGCTCCGCTCGGAGACGCATGTGTTCGACTTCCGGCTGCTGCCGTCCGAGTGGGAGTGGTCGAACTTCACGACGGCCTGGACGCAGTCCCATTTGCCGCGGGCGATCGTGAACTCGCTGTTCGTGTCGACCGTCGTCACCGTCGTCGCGATGATCTTCCACGCGATGTCCGGCTATGCGCTCGCCCGGCTCCGGTTCCCCGGCCGCTCGCTCGTATTCGCCTGGATGCTGAGCACGCTCATGGTCCCATTCTCCATCATCATGCTGCCGCTGTACCTGATCACCAAGGACCTGGGGCTCGCCAACTCGTACCTCGGCCTGATCGTGCCGTCGATCTTCAACGCCTACGGCATCTTCCTGTTCCGGCAGTTCTACCGCGATTTCCCGCGGGAGCTGGAGGAGGCGGCGTATATTGAGGGACTGAGTCTGGCCGGCACGTTCTTCAAGATCGCCTTCCCGCTGTCCGTGCCGATTATCGTGCCGCTGACGATCGGATTTTTCCTCGCCAACTGGAATTCGTACCTGTGGCCGCTCATCATCACGCAGAACGAGAAGCTGCGGGTCGTGCAGCAGGAGCTGGCCCATCTGGTGGGCGGCGGCTACTTCACGCCGTGGAACATCGTGCTGGCCGCCGCGGTCATCGCCGCCATGCCGACATTCATCCTCTTCTTCATCGCGCAGCGGTATCTGGTGGAAGGGATCAAGATGACCGGCATCAAGTGATGCATATAGCAGGTCTCGAACCGTCGGGCAAGGCTCCCGGCGGTTCTGACGCGTATGTCCGCTGCCGCCGCTCCCCCCCCACCTCAAGTCTCCCGCCGCCACTCCCTTCTCGGGCCGATCGCATGGTATAATAGCCATAAAAATAGCGCGCTTTGCGCAAGTCCTTTGGAGCTGAGACGATGACCGATTTGCTGGAGCCTACGGTAGACTTTGTATTCAAGCAAATATTCGGCAGCGAAGACAACAAGGACGAAGTATTGCTCAACTTCTTGAACGAGGCGCTGCGAGAGACGGAGCCGAAGCCGTTCGTCGGCCTCACGCTGCTCAATCCGGAGCTCGACAAAGACGCGCTGTCCGACAAAAAGGCGGTGCTGGACGTACGTGCCGTTAATGAAGACGGCAAGCAGGTCAACCTGGAGATTCAGGTGACGAACAAATACGATATGCCCAAGCGAAGCCTCTATTATGCAGCTAAAATGTACGAGGAGCAGCTCACGGAGGGGCAATTTTACCGCGACTTGAAAAAAGTTATTACGATTAATATTTTAACGTTCAATCAGATCCCGAACGGTCGGTTCCACAACACCTATCATCTGCGCGAGGATCATACCGGAGAGAAGCTGATCGACGATCTGGAAATCCACTTCATGGAGCTGCCGAAGCTGAAGCATGCAGGCGGAAGCTTGAACGACCGGCTGGTCAAATGGCTGTTGTTTATTGACGGTGCACCGAAGAGTAGATGGGAGGAATTGGCGATGGATACGCCGGGCCTGAAGAAAGCGATGACGACGCTCGATTTTCTGAGCCAGAACAAGGAAGCGAGAATGCTGTACGAGATGCGCAAAAAGGCGCTGCTGGACGAGCAGTCCGCGCTGCATGAGGCGGAGCTGCGGGGCAAAGAAGAAGGTCGGGAAGCAGGCCGTACAGAAGTGGCCCTCAATCTGCTCCGCAAGGGACTGTCCGTCTCCTTGATTGCCGAAGTTACGGGATTATCGGCAGCGGAAATCGAGGCATTGAACGGACAAGAGCATTAGACTGGCATCCAAAAACGAGACAGGACCGAGGCGAATTGCCCGGTCCTGCTTTTGTATAGGTCATAGCGCCGGCGCCGCGCCGCCGTCGATGTTGACCGAGGTGCCGGAGACATAGGAGGCTGCGCCGGATACGAGGAACGCGATTACACGCGCCGCCTCCTCGGTATCGCCGATGCGTCCGAGCGGGATGTTGTGCCTCGGATCGCGGGCGTATTCCTCCCAAGGGACATCGGGCGCTTCGCGCTGCCACTTGGCCTCGATCTGGCTGCTGCGGATGAGCCCGATGCAGACCGTGTTGACGCGTATGCCGTCCGCCGCCAGGTCGCGGCTCAGCGCCTTGGTCAGCGCCAGTCCGGCGGCGCGGCTGACGGAGGTCGGCAGCGAGGCGGCGCCCGGCGTCTTGGCGAAGGCGGCCGTGACGTTGACGATGGCGCCTGCGCCGCTCTGCTTCAGGTACGGCAGCGCCGCCTGCGTGAACCGGATCGCGCCGAACAGCTTCAGATCCAGATCGTCACGCCATACGGACGGATCGACCTGCTCGAACGGCGCAGCGCTGGACGTGCCCGCATTGTTGACCAGAATGTCGATGCCGCCGAAGCGCTCCGCCGCCTTGACCGCCGCATAAGCCACATCGCTGTCGCTCGTGACGTCGGCGACGATCGCGAGCGCCTCATGCCCCGTCTTCTCCTTGATCAGCGCCTCAGCCTTCTCCAGATCGTCCGCCCCGCGGGCGACGATGACGATATTGGCGCCTTCCTCCGCGAGCAACAGCGCCGTGTGCAGTCCGATGCCCTTGCTCCCGCCCGTGATGAGCGCGGTCTTGCCTCTTAGTCCCAATTCCATGTCATGACCTCCTCCAGCACAGATTCGTTCTATCGTTTTTGGCCGAGCGCGACCTTCAGCACATGCTCGACCTTGGACAGATGCAGGCGCACGCGCTCCGAAGCCAGGCCCGGATCGCGTGCCGCGATCGCCTCGTAGATGCCGCGGTGCTCCTCCAGCAGCCGGGAAGCCTCGGCCTGCTCCTGATAGAACCACAGCTCCCGCGTCCGGCCGATCGTCTCCGACAGCCGCTGCGAGATTGAATCCATGAGCCGGATGAGCATCGGATTGCCCGAAGCCGCCGCGATCGCCTGATGGAATTCGAGGTCGGCCTGCTCTCCCTCGCCAGCGTCGTCGTCATCGAGCGCACGCTCCATGCGCGCCAGAATCGCGCGCAGCCGTGCCAGGTCAGCTTCGCCGCGCTTCGCGGCGGCAAGCTCGGACGTGCCGCGCTCGAGAATCATGCGCACCTCCAGAATCTCCATGACAGCCTCCGCGCCCTGCGACAGGTCGAAGAGGGGAGAGGAGGCAGCCTGCGGGAGCGTCTTGGCCGCATACGTTCCGCCGCCGTGCCGTACGTCCAGCCAGCCCATCGCCTTGAGGGCGCTGATCGCCTCCCGGATCGTCGAGCGTCCGACGCCGTACGCTTCGGCCAGCTTCTCCAGCGAGGGAAGCTTCTGTCCGGGTGCCAGCTCGCCGCTCTCCAACTGGCTTTGAATATGCCGCGATACGATCTCATGTCCTTTTTGCGTCTCGATCTTGGTCGGTCGCATGTCCAGCGCTCCTTGCAGCCGTCTGTCTCGTCCGGTTAAGGCCGTTTATGAGTAATAGCATAAATGATTTACGGCCAAAAGTCTTGCGAGCCGTCCGCTCACCGCAAAGGAGGACGTTGTCTGCACAGCTGCATGCGATTGTCCGGAGACAGAGCGAAGCCGCGGCGCATCGCCGCGGCTTTCGTTACGCTTTTTTTGTTTTTTTCTCGGCGGATTTATGATGCGTAAACGTCTCTTCGACCGAATCCACGATCTCCTCCACGGCGTCGTTGACCATGTCGGTGGCCGCCAAGTCTTCCTGTCCCTGCGGCGTCGGGGATGACGCCTCGGTATAGGAATCGGCGTTTCCGTCCTTGCGAATCATGGCATTCCCTCCTTTAGCTTCCTAGATAAGATTACCCAGGGAGGGGAGCGCGTACTCAACCTGCTGCATGCGAGCAAACGCCCCGATACGCTCCGACGACGCCCGACATCCGACGCCCGCCTTCCCCCCATGTTGTCAGGTTAAAATCCGGATTGCGCCCAGCCCACGGCAGCTGCAAATATGCAGCTAATTGCTCGAGGCTGCGACATATTCGGAACGATAGCTGCAAATATGCAGTTAAGCTCCCGAAAAGTGGCTAATATCCGGCGCGGGATCGAAAGTTAACTGTATAAATGCAGCTATCGCGGCCAAGCGTCGTAGCTCGGGAGAATATAACTGCACACTTGCAGTTATCGGATATACGCCAGCGTCCTATGACGCCCCGCCCCCCGCCGCCGACCACAAATAATGATTTACGAACGCAACAATTCAAGCTACAATAAAAGTCATCAGATGACCTGAACAATTAGGAGTGAAGCATGCGATGGCGGATACGGCGTTTGCTGCCAAGCTGAGGAAAATTGTAGGCGATCGTTACTATAGAGAGGATATGGAGGCGCGGGTCGCGCATTCGTACGACGGCACGCCGATGCTGCAGGCGCTGCCCGACGGCGTCGTGTACCCGGCTTCGACTGCCGAGGTGTCGGCAATCATGAAGGTGCTCGCCGAGCATCGCGTACCGCTGGTCAGCCGCGGCTCGGGCTCCAATCTGTGCGGCGGCACGGTACCGGTGGAGGGCGGCGTCGTCATGGTCATGCACCGCATGAACCGGATCATCGAGGTCGACCTGGAAAATCTGACGGCGACCGTGCAGCCCGGCATCATCACGGCTGAGTTCATCGCGCATATCGAGTCGCTGGGGCTGTTCTATCCGCCGGACCCGAGCAGCATGCGCATCTCGACGATCGGCGGCAACATCGCCGAGTGCTCCGGCGGCCTGCGCGGCCTCAAGTACGGCACGACGAAGGACTACGTCATCGGCCTCGAGGCGGTGCTCGCGAGCGGAGAGATCATCCGCACGGGCGGCAAGCTGATGAAGGATGTGGCCGGCTACGACCTGACCAAGCTGCTCGTCGGCTCGGAGGGCACGCTCGCGATCATCACTGAAGCGACGCTCAAGCTCATTCCGCCGCCGCGCGCCAAGAAGACGATGCTGGCGATGTACCGCGACCTGTACGGCGCGGCGCGGACCGTGTCGCGCATCATCGAGGCGCGGATCATTCCCGCGACGCTGGAGTTCATGGACAATCCGACGATCCGCGTCGTGGACGACTTTGCGAAGCTCGGGCTGCCGCTCGACATGGAGGCGATCCTGCTCATCGAGCAGGACGGCGATCCGGAGGCGGTGGAGCGGGATATCGCGCTGATCGAGGAGCTCTGCATCGCGGAGCACGCCGACCGCGTGCAGGTGGCGGCCGACCGCGACGAGGCCGAGCGGCTGCTGACGGCGCGGCGCAGCGCGTTCACGGCGCTGGCGCGGCTGCGCCCGACAACGATCCTCGAGGACGCCACGGTGCCGCGCTCCAGGATCGCGGACATGGTGCTGCGCATCAACGAGATCGCGCGCAAGTACGACGTCACCATCGCCACGTTCGGCCACGCCGGCGACGGCAATCTGCACCCGACCGCGACGACGGATGCGCGCGACCATGACGAGGTGCACCGCGTCGAGCAGGCGTTCGCGGAAATTTTCGAGGCGTCGATCGAGCTCGGCGGCACGATTACTGGCGAGCATGGCGTGGGCGTGGTCAAGGCGCCTTATCTGGAATGGAAGGTCGGCTCCGCCGGGCTCGATATGATGAAAGGCATCAAGCAAGCGTTCGATCCGCACAGACTGCTCAATCCGGGCAAGCTGTTCGCCAAGGAGACGAGGAAAAGGGTGGTGCTGCAGCATGACTAGTCAGACATTCGGCAAGCCGGACATCGAGCATGCGAACCCGCTCGCCCGCACGATGCTGAAGAAGCTCGACTACGATCAGCTCACCAATTGCATGCGCTGCGGATTTTGCCTTCCGGCATGTCCGACGTTCCGGGAGACCGGCGTCGAGCCGGAATCCCCGCGCGGCCGGATCGCGCTCATGAAGGCGGTCGTCGACGGGGTCATGGAGCCGGATCAGGCGTTCGAGGATCAGATGAATCACTGCCTCGGCTGCCGCGCCTGCGAGCCGGTCTGCCCGGCCGACGTCAAGTACGGACAGCTGATCGAGCAGACGCGGGACGCCATCGAGGACCATGCCGAGCACAGCGTGGCGGTCAAGGGGGTGCGCAAGCTGTTTTTCAGAGGCGTATTCCCGCATCAGAGCCGGATGAAGCTGCTCGGGCGATCGCTCCGATTGTACCAGAAGTCCGGGCTGCAAAAGGTCGCGCGCGGGACCGGCGTCATGAAGCTGTTCCCTTCTCATATGCGGGAGATGGAGCGTATCCTGCCCGAAGCGGCTTCGCAAGGCGTCATCGAGCGGCTCGGCGAACGCTATCCCGCCAAGGGCGAGCGGATCGCCACCGTCGCGCTTTTCCGCGGCTGCATCATGGACGTTCTGTTCGCGGATACGAACGTGAATACGGTGAAGCTGCTGTCGGAGGCGGGCTTCGACGTCGTCATCCCGCAGACGCAGGGCTGCTGCGGCGCCCTGCATGCGCACAGCGGGGAGATGGATCAGGCGCGCGAGCTGGCCCGGGTCAACGTCAAGGCGTTCAAGGATGCGGGCGTCGACTACATCGTCAGCAACGCGGGCGGCTGCGGCGCCCTGCTCGTGGAATACGATCATCTGCTGCACGAGGACACGGCGTGGGCGGACGATGCGGCATGGTTTGCGGAGCGGGTCGTCGATATCAGCACGATTCTGGTGGAAAAGGGACGCGTACCGGCCTTCGCGGAAGCGGTGACGGCGACGCATGCACAGGTCGGCCTCGCCCCAACGTCTGCATCCTCCGAGGCTTCCGTGACGATCACCTATCAGGACTCCTGCCACCTGCGCAATGTCATGAAGGGCTCTGCCGCGCCTCGCAAGCTGATGCAGTCGGTGGCGGGCGCGCATTTCTGCGAGATGCGCGAGTCCGATCGCTGCTGCGGCTCGGCGGGCATTTACAATGTGACGCAGCCGGAGATGGCGGGGCAGATTCTCGAGCACAAGATGGCGCATGCCAACGCGACGCAGGCGCAGTATATGCTGACGAGCAACCCGGGTTGTCTGCTGCAGATGAAGCTCGGCATCGACAAGCACGGCCGCAGCGAAGACATGAAGGCGATGCATATTGTCGATTATTTGTACGAGCGGATCGCACAATCAAGCGGCGAGGCATGAGCGGACGGAAGTACGCCAGGAATGAAAAGAGTGCATGCGGGCGTGCAAGCCTATATAATAGAGGGAGCCCAACCGATCTGGAGGTTCTCCTTTGAGAAAATATAACTTCATCCGTCCCTTGCTGCTCATCGTGACCGCGCTGCTTGTGAGAAGCCTTGTCACCAATCTTTGTCTGGTGCTTGGCATGGAAGCCGAAACGGCCGGCAGCGTCGGCTTTATGGCTATGATTCTCTCCGCCTTTATCGTTTTCTCCCGCATGAACAAGCGAGGCCGCAAGCCTTCGGACAAATGAAGCAGCTTCAGGATTAATTTGAATAGCAGGCCGAGTGAGGCCGCCCTGACAGGTCATGTCATGACCGGGGGCGGCTTTTTTGTTTTGAAAACTATGGGTAGCAGAATTTTGTTACATATGATAAATTAATGTTACAAAACAACATTGTATTTGAGGAGATGTTTTTATGTCGCAAAAGTTCCGCTTGAACCGCATGTTCAGCGCACAGGGGAAATGTTTCGATGTCGCGATCGATCACGGCTTTTTTAATGAGCATACGTTTCTGGCGGGCATTGAGGAGATGGACGCCGCCGTCCGCACGATCGTCGACGCGAGTCCCGATTGCGTACAGCTCAGCACGGGCCAGGCACGTCGTCTGCAGGCGCTGCCGGGCAAGAAGCCCGGACTTGTGCTGCGTACGGACGCGGCGAACATCTACGGGAACGTTCTGCCCCGCTTTTTGTTCAGCGAGCTGATCGCGGGCGCGGTGGAGGAAGCCGTCCGGCTCGACGCCGTCGCGGTCTGCGTCAACCTGCTGCTGCTGCCCGAGCAGCCGGAGCTGCATCATCAGTGCGTGCGCAACGTGACCGCGCTCAAGGCCGAGTGCGAGCGCTACGGCATGCCGCTCATGGTCGAGCCGCTCGTCATGCTGCCGAACGAGGCGAAGGGCGGCTACATGGTCGACGGCGATCTGAAGAAGATCATGCCGCTCGTCCGCCAGGCCGTCGAGCTGGGCGCCGACGTCATCAAGGCCGATCCGTGCGACGACGTGTCCGAGTACCATCGCGTGATCGAGATCGTCTCCGGCGTTCCCGTGCTCGTACGCGGCGGCGGCCGCGCGAGCGACGAGGAGATCGTCGCTCGCACGGTCGAGCTGATGAATCAGGGCGCCGCGGGCATCGTCTACGGCCGCAACGTCATCCAGCATCCGAACCCTGCGGGCATGACGTCCGCGCTCATGGCGATCGTGCACGAAGGCGCCTCGGCGGACGCGGCGCTCGCGATTGTGAAGGGAGGCCGGGCCTAATGGCGAAGGACAGACGCATCATCCGCTTCGGCGTCATCGGCTGCGGGCTCATGGGCAAGGAATTCGCCAGCGCTGCCGCGCGCTGGTGCCATCTGACGGATGTCGCGTTCGAGCCGCGCATCACGGCGGTGTGCGACGCGAATCCGGCGGCGGCCGAATGGTTCGTCGACAACGTGTCGAGCGTGGCCCATACGTACAGCGATTACCGGGAGCTGCTCGCCAATCCCGAGGTGGACGCCGTCTACTGCGCCGTGCCTCACAACCTGCATCGGCAGATTTACGTCGATATCATCCGTTCGGGCAAGCATCTGCTCGGCGAGAAGCCGTTCGGCATCGACCGCGCGGCGAACCGCGAGATTGCGCAGGCGCTCGCGGAGCATCCGGACGTCATCGTGCGGTGCTCGTCGGAGTTTCCGTTTTATCCGGGTGCGCAGCAGATCGTTAATTGGGTGAAAGAAGGCCGCTTCGGCCGGATCATCGAGGTGGAGGCGGGCTTCTGGCACTCGAGCGACCTCGATCCGACCAAGCCGATCAACTGGAAGCGGCGGATCGCGACCAACGGCGAATACGGCTGCATGGGCGATCTCGGCATGCACGTGCTGCATCTGCCGCTGCGGTTCGGCTGGAGGCCGAAAAGCGTGCGCGCGCTGCTGTCCAAAATCGTGCCCGAGCGTCCGGACGGCCGCGGCGGCATGGCCCCCTGCGAGACGTGGGACAACGCGATTCTCGCCTGCGACGTGGAGACGGAGGGCCAGCGGTTCCCGATGGTGCTGTCCACCAAGCGGATCGCGCCCGGACATGCCAACACCTGGTTCATCCGCATCCAGGGGACCGAATTCTCGGCCGAGTTCACGACGAAAAATCCGAAGCAGGTCGCCTCGCTGCCCTATGCACCCGGCGGCGTTCAGGCCTGGCATGTCGTCGATGCGCCCTACAAATCGGCTTATGGTACGATTACGGGAGGCATCTTCGAGTTCGGCTTCTCCGACTCGATCCTGCAGATGTGGGCGGCCTTCTGCGACGAGCTGGTCAGCCGGGACGGGATGAGCCAGCCGTTCCGCTGCGCGACGCCGGAGGAGGCGGCCGCGAGCCACCGCGTCTTCACCGCGGCGCTCGAGTCGGAGCGCACGGGCGACACGATCGCGATCGATTGGGAGGAATGAACGTGAGAGGCCGCGCAGCGGATATCGTCGTCGCCGGGCATATCTGCCTGGATATCATCCCGGCTCTACCCTCGCATCCCGAAGGGCTGAGCCAGCTGATCTCGCCCGGCAAGCTGGTCGAGATCGGTCCGGCCAGCCTCTCGACGGGCGGCGCCGTGGCGAACACGGGGCTCGCCCTGCGCCGGCTCGGCTTCGGGACACGCCTGATGGGCAAGATCGGAGACGACGCCTTCGGGCGGTCGATCCGCGAATGCCTCGACGCCTACGGCGAAGGCGCGAGCGACGGCATGATCGTGTCGGCGGGCGAGAGCAGCTCCTATACGATCGTCATCAGCCCGCCGGGGATCGATCGGATATTCCTGCACGCGACGGGCACGAACGATACGTTCGCCGCCTCCGACGTGCCGGCGGAGGCGCTCGCGGGCGTCAGGCTGTTCCACTTCGGCTACCCGCCGCTCATGCGCGGCATGTACGAGCGGGAGGGTGAGGAGCTCGTGCGGCTGCTCGGGGCGGCGAAGGCCGCCGGAGCGACCGTGTCCCTCGACATGGCGCGGCCGGACCCGGCTTCGGATGCGGGACGCGCGGACTGGCGGGGCATTCTCGCGCGGACGCTGCCCATAGTCGATGTGTTCTTGCCGAGCCTGGAGGAGATTCTGTTCATGCTCCGGCCCGATACGTACCGGGAGCTGGCGGCGCGCAGCGGCGGCGAGGAGCTGATCGGCATGGCCGACGGTCCGCTGCTGTCCTCGCTGGCGGAGGAGCTGCTGGGCATGGGCGTCGCGGTCGCGGGCATCAAGCTGGGCGAGCACGGTCTGTACGTGCGGACGACCGGCGATGCCGCGCGTCTGCAGGCGATGGGGGCATGTGCGCCGAACGGCGACGCGCTGGCGGGCTGGCTCGGGCGAGAGCTGCTCGCGCCGTGCTTCACGGTTGACGTCGCGGGTACGACAGGCGCCGGCGACTGTACGATCGCGGGGCTGCTCGGCGGACTGGCGAGCGGTCAGCCGCTCGAGCGCGCGCTGCTCAGTGCCGTAGGCACGGGCGCCTGCAACGTCGAGCGCGCGGACGCGGTCAGCGGCATCCCGCGCTGGGAGGCGCTCCAGCGGCGCATCGATGCCCGCTGGCCGCAGCGGGCGCCCGGCCTGGCGCTGCCGGGCTGGACGCAGGCGGCGGACGGCGGTCTATGGAGCGGACCGCGCCAAGGCACAGACAAATTGTAGGGTAGGAGAGGAGCGAATCAGGATGAGCATCAGACGAAGCGAGATTCGCGCTGCGCAGCGGCGTGCGGACGAACTGTTCCGCAAGGCCGGGATCGTGCTGACGGACGAGGAGCGCGCAGGCATCGAGGTGGCGGGCTTCGGGCTCGGCGAGCTGGAGACGGAGGGGCTGGAGCTGGTCACATACGTCAATACGGATCGTTACTGCGCCAAGGAGCTGGCCCTGTTCCCCCATCAGACATGCCCCGAGCATCTGCATCCCGACGTGGACGGACAGACGGGCAAGATGGAGACGTTCCGCTGCCGCTGGGGGCTCGTCTATCTGTACGTAGAGGGCGAGCCGGCGGCGGATATTCAGGCGCGCGTGCCGGCGCGCAGCGCAGCGCATTATACCGTGCGCCATGAGATCGTGCTGCGTCCGGGCGAGCAGTATACGATCCCGCCGAATACGAAGCACTGGTTCCAGGGCGGCCCGGACGGCGCGATCGTGTCGGAGTTCTCCAGCACGAGCCGCGACGAATTCGACGTGTTCACCGACCCGGCCGTCGTCCGCATCCCGCCGATCGTCGAGGATTAAGGGACAAGACCGACTGCTGGCGAGAGAGTGACCCGGCGGCAAGCGATGTTGCGAGACGACAAGGAAGCGGAGGCGGTCGCGTGAGACTGTACGGCAAGGACTGGACGCGCCGCGAGCTGGAGGCCCGCGTCGGTCGGATGAGCCAGCTCGGCGGCGTCCGCCGCATGATGCTGACGGAGGGCAAGGAAGCGGGCGTCGAGCTGATCCGCGTCTCGACGGGAGCGGGACTGGCGCTGGACATCGTGCCGTCCAAGGGGCTCGATATCTCCCGCGCGGAGCTGTGGGGCGCGCCGCTGTCCTGGCAGTCCGCCGCCGGCGACGCGCATCCCGCCTACTACGAGCCGGCGGGCACGGGCTGGCTGCGCACCGCATCGGGCGGCCTGCTCATGACCTGCGGCCTGGCGCATGCCGGCGCACCGTCGGACACGCCGGGCGGCCCGCAGGGACTGCACGGCAGGGCGCATCACACGCCCGCTTCGCAGGTGGCCGCGCGCGAGTGGTGGGAGGGCGACGCGCTCATCTGGAGCGTCGAAGGCACGATCGAGGAGAACGCGCTGTTCGGCGCCAATCTCAGACTTCGCAGGCGAATCTTCGGCCGCATGGGCGTCAATGCGATCGGCATCGAGGATCGCGTGGAAAATCCGGGCTTCGCCCCGTCGCCGCATATGATGCTGTACCATTTCAACTTCGGCTTCCCGCTGCTGGACGAACGGACGCGTCTCATGCTCCCGCCTGCCGTCACCCGCGAGCGCGGCGGCACGGGGACCGCGGCCGACTGCGAAGGATGGGCGCAGCCCGACCCGGACGCCCGGGAGCGCGTGTTCTACCACGAGCTGTCGGAGCGGGACGGCATGGCGGAGGCGGCGCTGCGCCAGCCCGCCTTCCCGGCCGGTCCGGGCGCCGCGGACGTGACGGTCAGGCTGCGGTGGTCGGCCGACAGCCTGCCGCGGCTCGTCCAGTGGCGGATGCCCGGCGCAGGAGCGCATGTGCTCGGACTCGAGCCGTCCAACTGCCTGGTCGAGGGCTATGAGGCCGAAGTCAGCCGCGGGGGGCCCGTCGTGCTGGCGCCCGGCGCCGCCGTCGTGCACCGTCTGGAGTTGAAAATCGAAGCCGGACAAGCGATGATAGAGGAATAATGAAAGGCCGCGCACGGCGGGGTCGGGGAGGAACGGCAGCAAATGAGCCAAATTCAGGCGGACTGGAACGCGCGACAGCGCCAGATTCACGAACAGATCGCGCAGAGCGGGGAAGTCCGCATCTCGGAGCTCAGCGAGCGGTACGGCGTCACCGAGATGACGATCCGCCGCGATCTGGAGAAGCTGGAGGAGGGCGGCAGCGTCAGGCGCACATTCGGGGGAGCGATCTACGTCTATCGGGACGTCGCACTGCAGGAGCGAACCGGACTGTTCACCGACGAGAAGGTCAGGATCGGCCGCCATGCCGCCGCGCTCATCGGCGCGGGCGAATCCGTCTTTCTCGACGGCGGCACGACGACGCTCCAGATCGCGCGGGCGCTGCGGCCGGGCCAGCAGGTCACCGTGATCACCAATGCGCTCAACATTGCGGCCGAGCTCGCCTCCAAGCAGATTCCGACGATCATGACCGGCGGCATGCTGCTCGAGTCCACGCATTCGCTCGTCGGCCCGATCGCCGCGCAGAGCTTGGCCGGGATGGCGTTCGACCGCGCATTCCTCGGCGCGACGGGATTGAACGAAGCGCACGGCTTCAGCAACTCCAACCTGTACGAGGCCGAGATCAAGCGAATTGCCGTTCGTCAGGCCAAGGAGACGATCGTCGTGCTCGATCATACGAAGTTCGGCGCGCGCGTGCTCGTGTCCTTCGCCGGGCTCGGAGACGTGAACCGCATCGTCACGGACCGCTTGCCGGAGGGAGAGCTCGCGAGCGCCTGCGCGGACGCCGGCGTTCGGATCGAAGCGGCGGATTGAGCCGGGACGCTTTTTCCTTTTATAGCAATCGAGAAGAAACCTGGGCGCACACACCATGGTAATATAACGTTAAGGTCCGAATTTCCAGGACGATAACAAATCCCAGAGGTGAAGCGCATGGCTTTCCAAATTTCCCAGACCTTTCTCAATCTGCCCGTCACAGACCTGAAGCGTTCCATCGCCTTCTTCGAGGCGCTGGGCTTCGCGTTCAACCCGCAGTTCACCGACGACAACGCTGCCTGCCTGGTCCTTAGCGATACGGCGTACGCCATGCTGCTGACCGAGTCTTACTTCCAGACGTTCATCAAAAAGGACATCGCCAACGCGGCGAAGACGACGGAATTCATCATGGCCGTCTCCGTGAGCAGCAAAGAGGAAGTGCAGACGCTCGTCCGCAAGGCGCTGGCTTCCGGCGGCTCCGCCTCCAACGATCCGCAGGATCACGGGTTCATGTATACCGAGAGCTTCCAGGATCCGGACGGACATCTGTGGGAAGTGTTCCATATGGATGCGTCTTACGTGCAGGAGTCGTGATTTTTCGGGCATAGTCTGACAACGGAGGTCTTCCATCGGTCCAGAGGACGGATGGGGGATCTCTTTTTCAACCGTTCAGAGAGTATGAAGCTTGTGAAAATCGGGCAGTCCCGCAGTATTGGCAAGATAGATGCAGTCGTTTGGCGGGTTGCCGTCTTAAAATCTATAAATTTGCGATATAGGGGCCATCGTTCGCCTGCACGAATGGCGATTGGGCGGCTGAGTATGATTTTTCCAAGTATGCGACAGCACACAGACAAGGGCGACCCCTCAGGCCATTTTCATGACCCTTTTGGGATCGCCCCTGTTCATTTGCCGCTTGGCCTCAACCCTGCTGCGCCTGCTCCGTCGACACCTGCCACTCCACGCCGTACTTGTCCTGCAGCGCGCCGAACAGGGCGCCCCAGAATTGCTGCTTCAACGGGTCATGGACCGTGCCGCCGGCGGCCAGCTTGTCGAATGCCGCATGCGCCTCCTCGGCGGTGTCGAACAGCAGGCTGAGCGCGGTCCCGTTGCCCCGCTCGAGCTGCCGGCTCGGGCTGTCCGACATGAAGATGGTGATGCCGCCCGCGACCAAGTGCAGATGCATGATCTTCTCCTTCAGCTCTGCGGGCGTGCCCGGCGCGTCGCCGAACGTCATGACGGAGAGCAGCTCGCCGCCAAGCGCGTCGACGTAGAACCGGGACTGCGCTCTTGCGTCTTCGGAAAAAATATAAGGAATCAGTCTCGCCATATTTATTCGCCTCCTGAATAAATCTTGCATCTGCGGCTTTTCTTTTATACTAACACCGAGGCTTGGCGCCGATTTCTTTTCGATTGCTCTTTTGCGCGCTTTGCGAGACAATGTTCCTATTGTCCGGCCGACCCGTGCTCTGGAGCGGCGGTTCCGGCGGGCAGTTCATCAAGACATGCGGAGAGACAGACGGAGGTTCACTCACTTGATCAAGCGCGCTTCGAAAATAAGCATGAACGAGATATGGCTGCTGTCGATCGTATTCGGCGGCTTCCTCGTATTCGGATTGTCGGAAAACGTAAAAGGTCCCGCCATCCCGCGGATGCAGCTGGACTTCGGCCTGAACGAAGGACAGCTCGGCCTGATGCTCGCGCTGAACTCGCTCGGCTATCTGGTCGCCTGTACGTTCACGTCCTATCTTGCCGACAAGGTCGGGATCAAGGCGACCGGCATCGCGGCGTTCGTATCGATGGCGGCGGGGGGCATTCTGATCGGCGTCTCCGGCAGCTATCAGGCACTCATCGGCTCGTACTTTTTTATGTATATCGGCAACGGCATGCTGGAGATCGCGCTGGCCATTCTGGCTGCGCGCATCTTCGTCAGACGTACGGGTTTCCTGATGAATCTCGCGCATTTTTTCTACGGCTTGAGCTCGATCGTCGCCCCGATCGCGGCCGCCTCGATGATGGGGTGGCATGTGCCGGGCGGCGGCGAGCTGGGCTGGAGAGGCATGTACGTCGTCGTGCTGATGCTGTCGCTGCTGCCGATCGTGCCTTCGCTCCTCGGACGGCTGCCGGCCGAGCCCGCGCACGACGAAGCCGAGGAGCGCATCTCCTACCGCAAGCTGCTGCGCGACCCGGTCGCCTGGCTGATCGTACTGCTGCTGACCTCGGGCGTCATCTCCGAGCTGTCGATCGGGAGCTGGCTGGCCAACTTCCTGGAGAAGGCGTACGATTGGAGCCCGGCGCGGGCTTCGGGCATGCTGTCCGCCTTCTTCCTGTGCTTCACGCTCGCGCGGCTCGTACTCGGCCCGCTCACGGACCGGTTCGGCTATACGATGTCGATGATGGTGCTGTCGCTCAGCTCGGGCGTCTGCAGCATTGCGGCGCTGTGCGTAGGGGAGGGCGGTGCGGTCCTGTTCGCCTTGGCGGGCGTCGGCATCGCCCCGATCTATCCGACCGTGATGGCGCTGCTCTCCAAGCGTTATCCCCGCGGCACAGGGACGGCGATCACCTTCACCGTCACGCTGATGGGCATCGGCAGCGTGCTCGGCAACCTCGCGATCGGCGGCTTGATCGAAGGCGTGCGCGATCTGTACGCGGATCGGGGCACGGATGCGAGCCGTGTGCTCGGCCTGCAGGCGGGCTACGGGTTCATCGGGGCGATGGCGCTCCTGTGCGCCGCCGCTTGTCTCGTGCTCTATTTGTATTTGCGCAAGAGAGGGGAAAGGTACTGAAGCGTCTATGGATCATCTAAGTCTGGGCATGCTCGTACTGGTTGTCGTCGGCGGGTTCGCGGCGGCCTTCGTCGACTCCGTCGTCGGCGGGGGCGGGCTGATCTCCGTGCCCGTCCTGCTGACCGCCGGACTGCCGCCCGCGGCGGCGCTGGGCACGAACAAGCTGGCCGGCACGCTGTCGTCGCTCACGAGCACGCTGTCCTTTCTGACCTCGGGCCATATCGATGTCCGCGCCGTGCGGGGACTGATCCCGCTATCCCTGCTGGGCGCGGCTGCCGGCACGCTGACGCTGCGGCAGGTGCCGGCCGGCTTCCTGAAGCCGGCGGTCGTCGTCCTGCTGGCGATCATCGCACTGTATACGCTGCTGCGCCGGGATTGGGGCGAACGGGCCGCGTTTGTCCGGTTCAGCGCAGGCACCGCTTGGCTGTCGGGGCTCGCCGCGTTCGCGCTCGGCTTTTACGACGGCTTCTTCGGTCCCGGCACCGGGTCTTTCCTCATCTTCGCCTTCCTGCTGCTCGGCTTCGACTTCGTGAAGGCCGCCGGCAACGCCAAGGCGCTCAACTTCGCCAGCAATCTCGCGAGCCTCGCGACTTTCCTCGTGCTGGGCTCCGTCCACTACGGCGTAGGCCTGCTGATGGGCGCGGCCATGATTGCCGGCTCCTGGATCGGCTCGCGCTTCGCGATCCGCCGCGGCCGCGCATATATCAAGCCGCTGTTCCTCGCGATATGCGCCTTGCTGATCGGCAAGCAGCTGTACGATCTGCTCTAGCGGTACGCCGCTCCGTCTCCTGCCTCGCGGGCCTCGCGCATTAAGCCGTCAGATGCTTCATCACCATGGCCTCCATATCGTCCAGTATCCGCCGGTACTCCGCCTCGTCTCCGTCCAGCAGGAAGCTGAGCGCGAGCCCGTCCCGCACCGCCCAGAACAGATAGGAGGCGGACGACTCCGTCAGATCGCCGCGGAACTCGCCCGACCGCTTGCCCGAATCGAGGATGCGGCATAGCAGGGCGAGCGCTTTGTCCAGATACGCGCGGTTCGAGGCGATCAGCTCGGGCCGCCGCGAGGCGTACGTCATGAACTCCAGGTGAAACGTCAGCCAGCGGCGCAGCTCGTCCAGCGGCTGGCGGCGGAAGCGCTCGAACATATGTCTGAGCATCGCTGCGGCGCTGGCCGTCTCCGTATACAGCGCGTCGAGCGAGGCGACCATCTCGTCCATTCTGGCATGTGCCAGCTGAATGTATATTTCTTCCTTGCTGTCGAAGTAGCCGTACAGCGACCCCTTGCTGATGCCGAGATGCCGCGCGATATCGTCGATCTTCGTCGCCTGGAATCCCTTTTCTATGAAGCAATGCAGCGCTCCCGCCAGGATGGCGGCTTTTTTTTCTTCCTTGTACGCTTCCGTCACTTTGGGCGACACAGCGTTCTCCCCCCTCAAGCGGCGGACCCTCCGCGATGCTAATCGTTATGGGTTGAATATACCGTGCGGAGATGGCGAGCGCAATAGCGGGGACGGTCAGGCAGAAGCGGCCGCTCAGGCTCTGGTGACAGGGTCCGGTTCGGCGGCCGTGTCCGCGTGCCGATCCCGGGTCCGCGAATACAACGCGAGGCCCGCGGCGGCGGCGAGGATCACCGTGCCATGGAAGACGAGCACCATCGTCAGCAGCGGCATGTGCGCGAGCGCGAGCGGGGCGGCGATGAAGCCGAGTCCGAAGCCAAGCTTGCTGAGAACGGTGAATACGCCGAAAAGTCGGCCGCGGATGCGGTTGTCGGTCTGCTGGAGCAGCGTCATGAGCGCGGTGACGGCCAAGCCGTCGCAAACTCCCGTAACGAGCGCGGCCACAAGTATCCAAGCGACGCCCTGCGCGGCGAAAATGGCAATGAAGCCGAGCGACATCAGCGGAGCGGCCGCGAGATAGAGCCGTCTGAGTCCGCCGGGGCCAAGCCGGAGCTTGGGCAGCGCAAGGGTGGCGAGGACGTTGCCCGCTCCCCATACGGACCAGATCAAGCCGTAATAGAGCGCTTGGCGGTCGTGGGCGAGGCTGTCCGCGAGCAGCGGAATGCCGAGATTGTGGGAGGCGGAGCCGAAGGCGTCCATGAGGAAGACGACGAAGACGATCAGCAGTCCGATCCGCAGGCGCAGATGGGCGCCAACGACCTTCAGGTCGTCGAACTGGGCGCGCAGCGCCGCGGCCGCGGACCAGCGGGAAAGGCCGATACGCGCAGATCGGTCGGGGCTGTCGCGGTCCCACTTCATGCGCAGAAGGAAGACGGCGGATATAAAGTAAGAGGCGGCGTCGAGCGCCAGCACGGATTCGTAGCCGAGCCGGTCCTGCAGCAGACCGCCCCCGAGGAAGCCGACCACCATGCTGACCGCGCCCAGACGCGAGATTGCCGCGTTGACGGAGATGAGGCTGCGGCTGCCGTAGATCTGCGGGATCTCCGCATTGTAGCTCACCTCGAAGAAGCTGGCTGAGAAGCCTGTGAGGAATCGCACGAGCAGGATCATCTCCGGCTTGGGGAACGGGATCAGCAGCAGGATGAGGATGCCTCTCGCCCAGTCGGAAGCGATCATGAGCCGTCTGCGGTCATAGCGGTCTGCGGCCGCGCCGGAGGCGAAGCCGGACAACAAGCCGCCGAGCACATGGACCCCGAGCAGCGCCGACAGCCAGGCCGCACTTCCGGTCGACGCGAAGATCAGGGCGCCGAAGGCGATCATGTCCATTCGCGACCCGAGATCGGATAATGCCTTCACATACAGGTAGCCGCGGTTGCGCAAGAAGGAGCCCTCTCTTTCATAAATAAAACTGACTGGTCATTCATTTATTATTTACCATAATTCGCTGCCGGGTGCAATGACGATTGTTTATTTAAGCGGACGACGTACACATCCGGGTTTGCAGCGCTTGATATTCGCGATCACCTCCGATATTGTAAGATTAAAGCCCCATATTCCCCCACTACCTATGTATAGAGAAAGGTTGCTGAACGCACATGAAGCTGATCGCGCTCGTCGGCAGTCTACGCAAGGAATCCGTGAATTACAGACTGGCGCTGACGCTGAAGGAACGATATCAGGACAGGTTCGAGCTGGCGATCGCGGATATCGGTAGCCTGCCTTTCTTCAACCAGGACGAGGAGGAGGATCCGCCGGCTTCCGTACAGACGCTCAAGAACAGCATCTCGACGGCGGACGGCGTGCTCATCCTGACGCCGGAGTTCAACTGGTCCATCCCCGGCCTCCTGAAGAATGCGCTGGATTGGCTGTCCCGCGGAGACAAAGTGCTGATCGGCAAGCCGGTGCTCGTGGCTGGTGCGAGCCCCGGCATGTACGGCACGCTGCGCGGACAGCTGCATCTGCGGGAGATTCTGACTAGCCCGGGCATACAGGCCGTGACGCTGCCGCCTGCGGGCAATGAGATTGCGATCGCGCAGGCGCCCCAGAAGTTCGGCGACGGGGCCCAAGGACGGTTAACGGACGAACGCACGCTTAATCATATCGACGTTGTCGTCGACCGTTTCCTGGGACTGATCGGAAAGTCTTAAGTTGGTGTTGCGAAGTTGGTCCTACGGAACAGGCACAAGCGCCCGATTCCCGCCTCTGGCGGCGTTCGGGCGCTTTTTTTTGTTTGGCTTGGCCGCACAGAGGGGTAATATGACACAAATCCATGCATATTGAAGTCGCGCCGACACGATTGTCACTATACCTAGAATATTCAAGGAGAGATTGGCGAATGAGGAAGATTCTGATCGTCGGAGGCCAGATGGAGAACAAGGGCGCCCAGGCAATGACCTTTACCGTTGTAAATGAGATTAAGGAGCGTTACCCGGACAAGGAGCTCGTGCTCGTCTGCCCGGACGAAGACCGCAATTACGCTTTTCAACTGGTGAAGATGGGCAAAAAGATGAAGCTTGAGCTGCTGGGCGGCGTCTATACGCTCATCGGCAAAATCATTCCGAACAACGAGCGCGTCAGCGTCACCAAGGCGCAGATGAAGGAGATTTTGCAGGATACCGATCTCATCGTGGACATCAGCGGATTCGCGCTCTCCTCGCAGTTCAGCATCCGGCATACGATCAATTATTTGGCCAATATCAGGCTCGCGCGTCAGAACAAGATCCCGATGGTGCTGCTGTCGCAATCGTTTGGGCCGTTCGAATACAGCGGGGTGTACAAATACATCATTCCGCCGATGATCAAAAAGTACATCCGCTATCCGAGGTACATCTATGCGCGGGAGCAGGAGGGGGCGGATTATCTCGGCAAGTATACGTCGGGCAATGTGCGCAGGTCGGTGGATATCGTGCTGCAGGGATTCAATCCGTACAATCTGTCCCACCTGTTCCGCGACGGCGAATACATGAAGGACGAACCGCTCGACATCAAGCCGAACGCCGTCGGCATCGTGCCGAACGTCAAGACGATGAAGTACGGCACGCGGCAGGCGATGCTCGCGATGTACGAGCATATGGTGCGGCATCTGCTGAAGCGCGGCAAAAGCGTCTATCTGTTCCGTCACTCCACCGAGGATCTGATCATCTGCCAGGAGATCAAGCGCAGATTCCCGCACGACGAGCGCGTCGTGCTGCTGGAGGACGAATACGACTGCATCGCCATACACGACGTGCTCGCACAGTTCGATTTTCTCGTCGCTTCGCGCTATCATTCGATCGTTCACGCATACAAGAACGGCATTCCGGTCGTGGCGCTCGGCTGGGCGACCAAGTACCGCGAGCTGCTCGGCCGGTTCGGGCAAGGCGAGTATGTGTTCGACGTGCGCGACAGTGCGCATATCGAAGCCAACCTGATCGCGAGGCTCGACGCAATGATGGAGAAGCGCGACGCGGAGGCGGCCAAGATTAGCAGTACGCTCGGAGAGATTCACCGGGAAAATATATTCGCCGAGGCGTTCGCCCTGTAAGCGGACGCTGACCAGGGCGTCAGCCTCTCTCGATCGAAAGAGGCTGACGCTCTAGTCTTCCATCAGATCATGTCCGCGGCTTCTGCCGTCGGAGATTTGCCCGAACGCGGCACGGGTCTCGGGGAGTGCGCGATCGGCTTCCGGGGAGCCGATGTGCTCCAGCCATTCGCGGGCTTCCATATCGAAGGCAGCCGCATAATCGCGGCGGCTCGGCTCAGGCAAACGCGGGGAGCATCCGGACGGAGCCGCATATGTTGATTCTGCGTCCGCCAGCTTTGCGAATTCGTCGAACCGGGCCGCCCAGCTCCGCCGTTCCTCTTCATTTAAACGCCCCAGCCGCACGGTTTCTCCGACGATGCGCCACAGCTTCATGCTGTGCAGATAAGCGAGCTCCATGCGTCGAAGCGACGCCCGCTGACGTTCCAGCCGACTCCGCTTGAGGCGGACCAGGGGGCTGAACTTAAGCGCATGCATGGCTTCCTCCGTCAGCTTGACCGTATGATTGACCTCATCGCACAGGCGCATGGCAGCGGATCTGATTTTTTCTCCTTCAGCCGGATCGGCGCCATGGGAGATCCATTGTGCCATGCGGCTGCAATAGGCGGACAGCTGTTCAGACGAGCGACGGATGTACGCTTCGGCCGAACGGCTATAATCGGGCGGCACGACGGCCATGTTGACCGCGATCGCGACGCCGGCGCCGACGACGGTCTCGACCAGCCGGTCCAAGCCATAGCTGCCGTCCTCGGCTACGGTCAGCATCAGCAGCGCGCTGACGCCGATCTGGACGAAGGCATATTCGGGGAGCCTCAGCGCGCGGCCCAGCCACAGGCCGATGAAGATAAGCGCGCCGATGCTCCAGCCGCTCACGCCGAGCGTATGAGACAGCAGGCTGGCCAGCAGCACGCCGACGCTGATGCCGATGACGCGCTGGATGCCTTTGCGGATCGACTTTTCAACCGTCACTTGAAGGCATAGCACGGCAGCCAGCGGCGCAAAGAAAGGGTGCTTGCTGCCCAGCAGCTGGGCGAGCTCCCATGATGCCGCCGCCGCGAGCCCCGTCTTGAACACGCGAACATCCGGCACAAGCCGGGCAGCGACTGGTCCGAAGTGCTGTTTGAACGGATTCATCGAGATCCACCTCCCAAGGGCAATGCGTTGACGATACCTGTGCATTGTCTCTTTCTCTTTACCCCGCGCAGAGCTTGGATGTATACCGCAAATAACCCCGACGCCGCTCTCTAAGCGACGCCGGGGCTGTGCTGCTTGCCTATAGTCGATGCAGTCAAGCGAAGTTCCTCAATCCAGTTCCAGCTCGACGACCGTGCCGCGCTTGTCCGGCAGCGGATAGCTGAAGTGCTCCGGACGCGAGAAGTTCACGAAGGCGTCGGATTCGAACAGCGCGGCGTTCCACGGACGGGACAGCGGCAGTTCGGAGCCGTCGGCGAGCAGACGGGCACGCTTGACGCGGCCGGCCAGACCCGGCAGATTGATCGGGCCGATGCTCTCTTCGAATATATGGGCATAGAGCGTATTGCCCTTTTGCGTGTAGCGTCCCCACTCTGGCTTGGGCAGCTCCGCCTGTCCGCAGCCGTAGATGCTGTCGCCGTTGAGCGCCATCCAATCGCCGACCGCGGACAGAATATCCAGCGACTGGCGGGGGATGCGCCCGCGCGCGTCGGGTCCTACGTTCAGCAGCAGATTGCCGTTTTTGCTGACGCATTCCACCAGCTTGCGGATGACGGTCGTCGGGCTTTTGTAGGCGTTGTCCGCGGCTGCATAGCCCCAGTTGTTGTTCAGCGTGATGCACGCTTCCCACGGGATCGGCCTGCCGTCCTCGTCGGTGACGCCCGCAGGCGGAATGATCTGTTCGGGGGAGGCGAAGTCTCCGGCATACGACAGCGGTTCATTCGTATAAATGCTGCCGCCGCCCTCGCCGCCCGCTTCGAGCCGGTTGTCGATGACGATGTGCGGCTGCAGCTGACGCATCATGGCGACGAGCTCCTCGGCCCGCCAGGTCTCGCCCTGCATCGAACCGTACGAGAAGTCGAACCACATGAGATCCAGCTTGCCGTAGTTCGTCAGCAGCTCGCGCACCTGTCCGTGCATGTACTCGAGGTAGCGTCCGAACGTCGCGGGATCGCGCTTGTACGCTTCATTGTCCCGCATCGGGTGATGCAAATCGCCATAGGCGGGATAGTCTTCGTGATGCCAATCGATCAGCGAGTAGTAGAGGCCGACCTTGAGCCCCTCCGCGCGGAACGCTTCGAGGAACTCCCGCACCAGGTCGCGTCCGGCCTTCGTCTTGGTCGACTTGTAATCTGTCAACTTGCTGTCGAACAGGCAGAACCCGTCGTGATGCTTGGCCGTCAGCACCGCATACTTCATGCCTGCCTGCCTGGCCGCCCGCGCCCATGCCCGCGGATCGTAGTCAACGGGATTGAATTCGTCAAAATAAGCCTGATAGTCCTCGACCGAGGTGCGCTCGACGTTGCGGACCCATTCGCCGCGCGCCGGGATCGCGTACAATCCCCAGTGTATGAACATGCCGAACCGGTCCTGCAGGAACCAGCGCGTACGCTCCTGCCGATCCAGCCATTCCTGATTATGTGTCATTGTCGCGGCAACCTCCGTTATAATAGGGATAGTCTCTTGAACCTTGCCAGCCCAGTGTACCAGCATCGGGCGGACTGAGGGAGGGACACGGTTAAGGCTTGCGGGTATACGATTAACCTGGTTCGAGCATGCCGTCATCTGAATCGGAAAGCGCAGGGAGAAACGATGATCGAACGAACGGCCGGGATCAGCGCGCTCGACGATATATTGCCCCAGCTCCGGGTCGATGTGATCGAGGCGCATTACACGCAGTGCAGTCCGCTGTGGCGCGAGATCGATTATGTCCCCGCCCACAACAAGCTATATTACATCTGCGAAGGCGAAGGCTGGCTACGGATCGGCGATGAGGAATTCCGGCCGCAGCCGGGGGAGCTCGTGCTGATGCCGGCCAACGTGCTGCAGTCTTTCTCGGTGATCGAGGGCCGCAGGCCGTATCTCAAATATTGGTGCCACTTCAAGGCGGAGCTCGGGGATGCGGGGCTGTTCTCGTGGCTGGACGTGCCGTACCGGCTGACGCTCGACGCGGGCGAACGGGAGGCGGTCGGCCGCAGCTTCGAAGCGCTGGTCGCCTGCGCCGCCGAGCCGGGGATCGGTGCGAGGCTGCGCGGGAAGGCGAAGCTGCTGGAGCTGCTGGTCCCGATCGCCGAGCGGGCGGCGCTCAGCCGCACGGGAGGGACCGCCGAGGATGCGGAGCGGATCATGCTGATCACGCGATACGTCGAGGCGCATCTGGCGGACGAGCTGACGCTGGACGGCTTGGCCGAGTTCCTCCATCTGCACCCGAACTATCTGGTCAAGTACTTCAACCAGCGCTTCGGCATGCCGCCGATCCGCTACGTGAACCGCAAGCGGATGGAGCGGGCCAGGCTGCTGCTGCGCACGACCGACCGCAGCATCAAGGAGATCGCCGCAGCCGTAGGCTACCCGGACACGAACCACTTCGCCAAGGCGTTCCGGCGCGAGACGAGCGCCAGCCCGTCGGCGTACCGTTCGGGCGGCGGGGAGCCGGGCAGACGCTGAGCCGGGCAGACGATGAGCCTGGGCAGACGATGAGCCTGGGCAGACGCTGAGCCTGGGAGCGATGCTGCACACCGCTATTCATATTGGTGGGCGGCCCCGGGCTGGTGTGGGCCAATAGCGGAAGAAAGTTCCGCTAACGTATGCGGCCCCGAGCTGGTATAGGCCAATAGCGGAAAAAAGTTCCGCTAACGTATGCAAACCCATCCTCGTACCGGCTCATAGCGGAAAAAAGTTCCGCTAACGCGTGCAAACCCGGGCTGGTGTAGGCCAATAGCGGAAAAAAGTTCCGCTAACGTGTGCAAACCCGGGCTTGTGTGGGCCAATAGCGGAAAAAAGTTCCGCTAACGCATCGAAACCCGGGCTGGTGTAGGCCAATAGCGGAAGAAAGTTCCGCTAATGCGTGCAAACCCATCCTCGTACCGGCTCATAGCGGAAAAAAGTTCCGCTAATGCGTGCAAACCCATCCTCGTACCGGCTCATAGCGGAAAAAAGTTCCGATAATGCATCCAAACCCGGGCTGGTGTGGGCCAATAGCGGAAAAAAGTTCCGCTAATGCGTGCAAACCCGGGCTGGTGTAGGCCAATAGCGGAAAAAAGTTCCGCTAACGTATGCAAACCCGGGCTGGTGTAGGCCAATAGCGGAAAATAGTTCCGCTAACGCATGCAAACCCGGGCAGGTGTGGGCCAATAGCGGAAAAAAGTTCCGCTAATGCGTGCAAACCCGGGCTGGTGTGGGCCAATAGCGGAAAAAAGTTCCGCTAATGTACGCAAGCCCCTGGTTGGATATGCGGCACATCGTTATTTGGCTGGCGGGGAGTGGTTTGGCCGGAAGAAGGCTGTGCGGCGGCTTTTCGTATTATCAGGTCAGCCAGAATTTCTGGTTGGCCTTTTTGTATGGCCGATTTAAGATGGCGGTAGCCGGGAGAACGAACTGCACATTGGGGAATAACCCCGTCGCACAAACTGTTCTCCCACT
>NZ_JAZDQE010000017.1:0-149318 GCF_037963805.1 Cohnella sp. 56
AGCGCCGACGGCGGTCCCAGCGCTTAATGCGAGCGACTTTGGATGGACGTCGGGCGGTACAGTCGGCACGACGCAAACGACGAAGCTGCCGAGCGTAGCTAGCGGTCACACGCTGAAGTACGTCATCTGCGCAGCAGGCGACAAGACGCGCCCGGTAGCAGGCACGAATGCCGAGACGGCAGGCTACACGAACGCGCTGTCCGCGAACAGTGACATCACAGTGACAGCAGATCAACATCTGTTTGTTGCTGAAGTGGATGCGGTCGGCATCATCGTCGGCTGGATCGATGTGACGGTGTCGGAGTCGAACATCAAGCAAGCGCCGACGGCGGTCCCAGCGCTTAATGCGAGCGACTTTGGATGGACGCCGGGCAGCATAGTCGGCACGACGCAGACGACGAAGCTGCCGAGCGTGGCCAGCGGTCACACGCTGAAATACATCGTCGGCGCAGCCGGGGACAAGACGCGTCCGGTAGCGGGTACAAATGCCGAGACGGCAGGCTACACGAACGTACTGACCGCGAACGGCGATATTACAGTAACAGCGGATCAGCATCTGTTCATCGCGGAGGTCGACGCAAGTGGTGTCATCGTAGGCTGGATCGATGTGACAGTGTCGGAATCGAACATCAAGCAAGCGCCTGTGGCGGTGCCGACGCTCAATGCAAGCGACTTTGGATGGATGCCGGGTAGTATAGTCGGCACGACGCAGACGACGAAGCTGCCGAGCGTAGCTAGCGGTCACACGCTGAAGTACGTCGTCGGCGCAGCAGGCGACAAGACGCGCCCGGTAGCGGGCACGAATGCCGAGACGGCAGGCTACACGAACGCACTGACCGCGAACAGTGATATCACAGTGACAGCAGATCAGCATCTGTTTGTTGCTGAAGTGGATGCCAATGGCAACATCGTCGGCTGGATCGATGTGACGGTATCCAGCTCCGCTATACGCGAGGCATACGTTCCTTCCGGTCCTCCGGCAAGTCCGCAGCCAGATTCGAGCACGATCGTACTGGTTAATGGCGCCAGTCAGAGCGGGGTGGCGAATGCTACCGTCACGACGGATGGCTCTAAAAAGTCGACGACGATCAAGCTCGATCCGGCCAAGCTGAACGCGTTGCTGACATCGGTGGCAAACGGCTATGTTCTCACCATTCCGGTCAGCAATGGATCGGCCGCCGTGTCCGGCGAGCTGAATGCGAAGTTGATCCGCGACATGGCGGACAAAGAAGCCGTATTGGAGCTTCGCTCCGGAGGTGTCGGATACCGCTTGCCGGCTAGTCGTATCGACGTTGCCGCGCTGGCCGCTCATTTTGACGCGGAGGTATCTCTGAGCGATATTATTGTCAAGGTCAACATAGAGACGCTGGATCATAATCCGGCGGCGCCAACGAACGGCGTGCGAATCGTAGCACCCGCAGTCGGGTTCACCATTACCGCGACCGTAGGCGGTCAAGACGCCGTCGTCGAGCGCTTCGACGGTTATGTGGAGCGTACGATCGAACTGCCCGAGGGCGTCGACCCGAATCAGATTACGACAGGCGTCGTAATCATGCAGGACGGAACGATATACCATGTGCCGACCAAGATCGTCGTTGAAAATGGCCGATATGTCGCGAAGATCAGCAGCTTGACGAACAGCACGTACTCGGTCGTCTGGCACCCGCTTGCCTTTGCCGATGCAGAGCATCACTGGGCGAAGAACGAGATCAACGACATGGGCTCGCGCCTCGTCGTCAACGGTCTGAACGATTCGACCTTTAATCCGAATGCCGATATCACGCGGGCGGAGTTCGCGGCGATCGTCATTCGCGGGCTTGGTCTCAGACTGGGCGAAGGAACGAGCAAGTTCTCGGATGTCGCGAGTTCGGCCTGGTATGCGGGCGCGGTTCAGACAGCAGCCGAATACGGCCTGATTGCCGGTTATCCGGACGGCACGTTCCGTCCGAACGACAAGCTCACGCGCGAGCAGGCGATGGCGATCGTCGCCAAGGCGATGAAGCTGACGGGCCTCGCCGATTCGGCGGCAACTGCGGATCGCGCTGCATCGCTCAGCGGGTTCGCGGATGCCGGAGCAGTCGGCCAATGGGCGCTTGAAGGCATTGCCAGCGCTGTGGAGGCCGGACTCGTGACCGGCCAGGGCGGCAAGCTGCTGCCCAAGGCCAACGTATCTCGCGCCGAGGTGGCCGTATTGATTCACCGGCTGCTGCAGAAGTCGGATCTGATCTGATTTAAGCCGGCAAGATTTGTTTAAACAAGGCTATCGTCCTTCTCGTCGAGGAGGCGATAGCCTTGTTGACGTTTGCTGTACTCTTGAGCGTGCATTCGTTCGTGCGGTACAATGGAGTGACGGCGATCTGCGCGATTTTTACATAGCCAGCCCGGTTGGAGGATTCATTTATGCTGCGAGCCCTTTTCGGCGAACCCCCCTACGATTGGGGAGGGCCGGTGCGCAATACGATTGATGCCATGGAGCGCTTCGCGCTGTTGATGCAGGAGCAGGGCGAGGGAGATACAGTCGAGGCGGCACGGATCCGCAAGTATCAGATCTGGACGGAGGGTCTGCTGCGCTCGCTGGACGAGCTGGAGTCGAGCCGGTACGCGGCGCTGCGGTTTGCAGGGTTATTGAACAATATCGCATCGTTCGAGGAGATGTCGGACGAGGATCGCTTGAACTATTACAACCATATTTATTTTGACAAAAACGCGTATATCCGGCTGTTCTCCGTTCTCGACAAGCTCGGGACGCTGATGAACGAATATTTGGTGCTCGATACGGAAAATCGGATGGAGAACCACTTCTCCTTCTTCACGGTGCTGCGCAACATGCACCAGAACGGGCTATGTCCGGAGCTGTCCGACAAGCTTGAGGCGCTGTACGAGCCGCGGCGCGAGACGATGGGGCGCCTGCGCAGACGGCGCAACATGGAGATCCATCAGATGAACGCCGAGCTTCAGGACGACCTGCTGCAGGTGCTGAACGTGAAGCGCGAGCAGCCGCATCTGGAAAATATAAGCGAGAACATGGCCGACCTGACCGAAGGCTGGGAACTGGTGTATCTCGCGCTCGCGCTCGTATTCAATCATATGTGCAAAAAGGCGAAGAAACAGGCGCATCACGCATAAGGGGCGATCATGTTGGAGACGTTGAGGCTGGCGGGCAAGACTGCGCTCGTCACGGGCAGCGCCAAAGGACTCGGCAGGCGCACGGCGCTCGAGCTGGCCGGGCTCGGCTGTGACGTGGCGGTGAATTATATGAACAGTCGCGAAGAAGCGCAGCGCGTCTGCGAGGAGATCGAGGCGCTCGGCAGGCGCGCCGTCGCCGTGCAGGCCGACATCGCCAAGGCGGAGGATGCGGAGCGGCTCGTGCGTACCGTGGAGGAACGGCTTGGAGGCGTCGATATTCTCGTCAACAGCGCCGGTCCGTTCATCCGCAAACGCAAGCTGTTCGCCGACTATACGGCCGAAGAGATCACATTTCTGATGAACGGCAATCTGGTCGGTACGATGCATATGGACCTGCAGGTGCTGCCGGGCATGCGCGAACGGGGCTGGGGGCGCATCATCCACTTCGGCTTCGGCCATGCGGCCGAGGCGAGGTCTTGGCCGCATCGCGCCGTCTATGCGGCGGCCAAGGTCGGGCTCGTCTCCTTCACGAAGACGCTGGCCGTCGAGGAGGCCGCCAGCGGCATCACGGTCAATATGATCTGCCCGGGCGACATCCGCGGCAGCTTCAAGGAGAAGGGCATCGCGGACGCGGCCGGCGTGCTGGACGAGGAGTCCCCTCGCGGGCGGCCGGGCACGGGGGAGGATGTCGCGCGCGTGATCGGCTTCCTGTGCCTGCCCGAATCGGACTTCGTGACCGGCAACACGATCGACGTCTCCGGCGGGCTGGACCCGATCAAGAGCAATGTGCGCCGGGCCAAGGACGAGTAGGGATAGAAAAGAAGCCCCGCTCCGCCGGCTGGCAGCCGGACGGGCAGGGCTTCGAACATTCCCGCGGAGCGGAATATTAGAATACTTGGACGACTTCCTCGATGCCTTCGACTTCCTCGAGCAGCGCGCGCTCGATACCGGCCTTCAGCGTGATCGTGGAGCTCGGGCAGCTGCCGCAAGCGCCCATCAGGCGAAGCTTGACGATGCCGTCCTCTACGTCGACCAGTTCGACGTCGCCGCCGTCGCGCTGCAGGAACGGGCGCAGCTTGTCGAGTACTTCGAGCACCTCGTCGTACTTCGTTGCTTCTTGAACGTTGTCACTCACAATCATCCACTCCCTTCTTCAGTTTATTATAATACAAATTGTGCGCAATTAAAACGGATGTCCGTCAGATATCCGGCGGAAAGGAAAATGGCCGTGAATATCGTTGAATTTTGCGTGAGCAATGCCCACCATGGCACCGACGCGCTCATCGAAAAACTCAAAGCGCATCCAGATATCGAGACGATCGAATACGGCTGCCTGGGCAATTGCGGCGAGTGCTACCTGTCCCCGTACGTGATGGTAAACGGAGAGACGGTCGTAGCCGAGACGGCGGAGGCGCTGTACGACGAGATCCTCGCGGCCTTGGGCAGCCAGGAGGAGCACCGCAAGGCGCTCGACAGGCTGCTGGACGACCTGTAACGCACTACAGCCGTTACAGACGGCCCGATATGCCGCGGCAGCGATCGCCTCGCCTGGGGTGCCTCCCGGACGCTCAGCGCCGCCTCAGCCGAAGTGGCGGCGGCTCTTCCAGAGCACGCCGCTCTTCAGCATGCGCGGCACGCGTCCCATGATCGGCGTGTGGCCCATGATGCCGAAGCCGGACTTCTTGCCGAGCGAGCCGAGGGTGCCGCGCAGCTTGATCTTCGGCAGGTGGATGCCCTTGCCGTGCAGCCTCGCGGACAGCACATGCGCGACCTGCTTGCCCTGCGCCTGCGCGAGCTGCGCGCTCGGGGAGAAGGGCTGGCTCGAGCAGTCGCCGATGACGAACACGTTCGGCGCGTCGGGCAGCTCGTGGTATTCGTTCACGACGAGCCGGCCCGCCTTGTCCTTGGCGTATTCGAGCCGCTGGATGAGCTCGACCGGCTGGATGCCCGCGGTCCATACCGTCACGTCCGATGCGATATCGCCGGTCGCGGTATGGATGACGCCTTCGGCGATCGCCTCCGTCGTGATATGCGCCAGCATCTCCACGTTGTGCTCGCGGAACCAGTCCGCGACGAACGCCTGAAGCTTGCCGGGGAAGCCCGACATGACGCTCGGTCCGCGGTCGACGATGCGGATATTGAGGTCGGGCCGGCTCTCGCGCAGCTCTGCGGCCACCTCGACGCCGCTCAGGCCGCCGCCGATGATCGAGACTTGGCCGTACGGCTTGGTGTTGTTCAGCATCTGATATGTTCTGCGGGTCGAGACGAGCGACTGGATGCTGCACGCGAACTCAGCCGCGCCCTCGATGCCGTGATAGTTGTCCGTACAGCCGAGCGCGAGCACCAGATAGTCGTAGCTCAGCGGCTCGCGGTTCGCGAACGAGACGGTCCGGTCGGCCGGCGAGATGCCGGTCACTTCGCCGTATACGATCTCAAGCTGGTCGTGCTTCGGATATTCGACGCGGATGTCCAGATCCGACGAGGTGCCGGCCGCAAGCGCGTAATATTCGGTCTTCAAGCCCTGGAAAGGCATGCGGTCGACCAGCTGAATCCGCGTATCCGAAGGAAGCTTATCCTCTATCAGCTCGTTCACCAGCGTCAGGCCGCCGTAGCCGCCTCCCAGAATAACGATGTTGCTCAAATGAAACGACTCCTTCTATTCGTATACCTTGACTTCGTTGTATAGCGTATCCCGCTCTACGGGAATTCTACCCGCTCCCTTAATGAGCCAAACCAAGTCTTCCCTGGTGATCCCGGCCGGTGTCAGGGCGCCTGCCGCATGGCTGATGCGTTCCTTCACGATCGTGCCGTGCGCATCCGAGGCGCCCATCGTGAGCGCGACCTGCGTGAGCTGGGTGCCGATATTGATAAAGTAAGCCTTGACGTGCTGGAAATTGTCCAGGAGCAGCCGTCCGATCGCGATGGCTCTCAGATCGTCGAAGGCGGAGTTGCGCCTGCGGATGCCCGCCTTGGGACTCGTCGGCTGCATGGACAGCGGGATGAACACCTGGAAGCCGCCCGTCTCGTCCTGCAGCTCGCGCAGCTGGAGCATATGCTGGACGCGCTCCTCGATCGATTCGACCGGGCCGTACAGCATCGTCGTCGGTGTCTTCATGCCGAGCTGGTGCGCGGTGCGGTGAACCTCGAGATACTCCGATATGCCCGCTTTTTCCACGCGCATCTTGTCCCGGTACTGGTCCGACAGAATCTCGGCGCCGCCTCCCGTGAGCGACTCGAGCCCGACGTCCATCAGACGCTGGAGCACCTCGCGGTAGGAGAGACCGGATATGCGGGAGTAAAAGTCGATCTCCGCCGCCGTGTACGCCTTGATCGTAACCTGCGGATAGCGTTCCTTGAGCGAACGGATCGATTCTACGTAGTATTCGAAGGGTACGTGCGGGTTATGTCCGCCGACGATGTGGAATTCTCTGGCCGTAGGCGTGATATGCTGATCGACGTACGCGTACATCTCCTCGGGCGTCAGCGTATATGCGCCTTCCTCTCCCTGATCCTTGCGGAAGCTGCAGAACGCGCAGTGGGATTCGCACACATTGGTGAAGTAGAGACTCATCGTCTCGGTAAAATAAACCTTCTTGCCGTTCTTCTTCAAGTTGACTTCATTGGCAAGCTGGCCGATCGTGAGCAGATCCTCGGACCGGTACAGATGAACGCCGTCTTCAAATGAAAGTCTGGTGCCTGCGCGAACCTTGTCCGCGATCTCCGCCATGCGGCGGTCGGACGGCGTCGTTATGAGTGTCATGGTGGGCATGACCTCCTGGGAATGGGATTGGAGCCGGAGCGGTAAGGCAAGCGATGGACCGGCAAAGTTTGTGAAAAAATGAACATATAAATGCTGAATAAAAACTAAACAACACACTATTAGCATTATAAGCTTCGAATTCTTGCAGGGCAATATCAACAAACAGGTATAATTCATCAGAAAAGTGGGAATGACCTTGAATAATAAACAAATTATGGTACTGTTAGAGAAGATCACTCGAATAAAAGGGAGCTAATAAGAATGACAAAACCCGATGTTCTGCCGCTCCAGCAATTGGAGCAGCTCGAGCAATCCGACATGATCGCGACGTTGCAACAATACCGGGCAACCTATACGATTAAGGATCTGACGCAGGCTTGGGGGCTGAACAACCCCATCCAATATTATATGTGGCTTCGCAAGCACCAGATTTACGATCAGCTCGTGCGCAAGACCGACAAGTTCGAACCGACCAAGGAGTGGAAGCGCACGAGAGACGTCGACGGCGGGGCTTCACTGGAGGATCGCCGGGTCAAAGGCTTGCCTGCGGACCAGTTCCGCTACGGCCTCGACACCGAGTCCTCGGGTCCCGAGCTGGCGATGGTGTTCAGACGGCTGGCCGACTTCCTCAGCAACGAAGCGGGCAGCTTCCGCTGCAGAATCGAGCTGAAGGCCATCCAGATGCCTGCAACGTCCATGAACGAGTGGAAGGAAGAAGAGCCGGGCGCGTGAACGCCCGGCTTTTTGCTGGCATGGGGGCGACGCCGGCCGGCCACGAACACACAGCGGTGCCGGGTGCACGCCAGGCGTCGCCCAAGATTCTCGCCATGTTCGCCGAACCGCACAATACGATGCGGAGCACACCCGTCGGACCTCGCAAACCCGCCGTCATACTCCCCGATCGCACCATATTGGTGCGATGCGCCCTGCCTCGGCCACACTCAATCGTCCACGATCTGGATGTCCATGTTGTATAGCAGCGAAGTCGCTTCGGGCAGCATAAACTTAGCTTTCTGGATTCGATTAAGCATCGGATTGATCGCATAGCCGGCTGCGCGGCGGAAGTCCGCGCCGGTGAGGATCGTGTCTCCGAACAGGCTCTCGCTCAGATCCGTACCGCCGAAGTTCATTTCGGTCAGATCGGCGTCCCTGAAGTCGACGTTTTTGGCCATGCAGTCGGTCATCGTGCATTTGGGCAGCTTCAGGCCGATGAACGTGGAGTGGCTCACCGTGCATTGATCGAAGCTGAGCAGTTCTCGTCCCGCAGTCCTCGGCCAGTCCGCCTCGGTCCAGTTGACGCCGACCACCTTGGACTTGACGAACTTGGCGTCATGGCACTCGCTGTCCGTCAGCTTCACAAAGTTCAAATTGCAGGATTCGAACGCGCAGCCGGAAAACTTGCACCCCCTGAACACGGTATCGCCGAAGTCGCAGTTCCTGAAGGTGCAGTCATAGAAGCGTACGAACGACAGCTCTTCCTTTGCAAAGACCAGGTCTGTAAACGTCTCGTCGTAGTATTCGTCCTCAGTGAACATCCGCATCAAGCTCCGCTCTCTTTGTATGAATTCTAACCTGAGTATACCACAGGCTGCCGGCGCCCGAAGTCGTCGCTCCCCTTGAGAGAACCTGCCGAGAGGAGTATACTGTAATCAGTTCAATCACGGTTATAGATTCGCATAAGTCAGGAGGGACCGTACATGATTCAGATCAGTGAAGCGGCCGGACAGAAGATACAGGAAATGCTCGCAGCCGAGGACAATCAGAGCCTGTTCCTGCGCATCGGCGTGCAGGAGGGCGGTTGCACGGGCTTCTCATACGGAATGGGCTTCGACGACGAGCAGCACGAGACGGACAGCGTCCTCGATATTCAGAGCTTGAAGGTCGTCGTCGACCAGGACAGCGCGAAGTACCTGAACGGCCTGGAGATCGACTGGAAGGAATCGGGCATGGGCGGCGGCTTTACCATTTTTAACCCCAATGCGACCGCAACCTGCGGCTGCGGCTCGAGCTTCCGCACGGCGTCCGACGCAGGCAAGCCTGCCGCGGCTGGCGAGTGCTGATCGCGATAGAAGCGGCAGAGCAGCGTTATCTAAAATAGTTATTGCTTGCGGGTTGCGGATTATGGCCTTCCAAAGCTTGTGTGTTGGCGACAACATACGGTTTTGGGAGGTTTTTTGTTTGCTTGAGAAAAGAGCGGAGGGTTTCATGCCAAACCATGCCAAACGTGCAGAAGCAGCAAGGGAGAGGCCGCCGAAGGAATACTCGAAACATTTTGAATAATTGTTCCTTTGGATGAATGAAAGTTATTCTGAGATGGAATTTATCGATGTAATGGCTGATCAGGTCAGATGAGTTATGCGTTTGATTTCAAATAATCTAAAACAATATCTACTCTTTCTTGGACGGTATGATTCCCTTCAATCTTAATGATCGGACAAGCTAAATCTGCCATCCAATGCAAATGTAAAGCCTTGCTTCTAACCTCTAATCCTGCTTCGTCATAAAGGGATGCCCATTGTAAGAACGATTTAGATTCTTCGTGTTTTTTTCCTCCAGGTAATAATTCATCGCCGTATCTTCGATATTCCCTTGCAAATAGTCGTTGTAATCTTGTTTCCTTGGGTACATACAGAAAAACAACCAAATCAAATTCTGATTTTAATACATCACCCCAACCACAAACAGCTCCAGAAAGAATCCATTGCTTGCACTTTGAAAGGTCGTGTTTTAATAACCGCAGCCTATCCGCTGGCTCCCTTTGTTTAGTGAATTTCTCAATCCAAAAATAATCATCACCATCGAAATTAGCATGAGGTAAATGAAAAGTTAACTCTTTTCCAAGCGTCGTTGCACCTGAACCTGAGGCACCTAAAATATGGATTCTGTTTCTCATGAAAGCCTCCTTTCTAAGTCGTAACGGTTGATGTACGGAACGTTTCCCTTTCGGATGACTGATTTCTTTATCTACGATAGCCGGTATCGGTTGCTTGTAATCTAATTATTTTAGACGACTGTATCACTTATAATCGTCCGAAAACCGTTCATTGTAGCGGTATCGATCAGCCGATTCATGGACTGCTTGGTGGTCTCGCTGATCAAATACCATTCATCTTTAAATACATCATGAATATAAACCTTCGGGAATCCTGATAATTGTTCAGCCGGAAAAGTTGGGATTAAAGAATAGACATCAAAACGGCTTACGCTTTTCCCTTTTTGGTCCAGAAAATCATATTGAGCATCTTTATAATACGACCCAAGGACGTCAATGGTGAGGTTCCAAGAGTAGTTTGCGGGCGCCTCGACCTTTTCACCTTTGTTTTTAACAAAAGTATTATAAATGTTTTCGATATAAACATTTCCCTTAATTTGCTGAACTACCCCGCCCATCGTCATATGGAATTCTTGTTGCAATGATTTTACTTGTACACCGTCTATGAACAACGGTTCAGTATCGACGGTTACGATAGAGTTGCTGTAATTGACCTTGCATCCAAACGTCTCTGCAATAAAACGAAGCGGAACGAAAATGCGACTATCTTTAATGTACGGCTTTACATCGAGCGGCATCTTTTCACCGTTCTTCTCCGCTGTACTACTGTCCAGTGACAATGTTGCTTTCATACCGTCCTTAGCGACAATAACTGTGGAATTGGACCATTCGACGCTTGCTCCCAAGTTTTCGCCGATAACCCGTAGCGGCACCATTGCACGTTTGTTTTTCATTTCGGGCTTCACATCAGAGACAATTGCAACGCCGTCAATTTTGATTTGAAGTTCTGCTGCATAGGCGGTTGATGATGTGGTAAATAAGAGGGCTGCAAGCAGCACCCCAAAGAATGCTTTTTTCATAAATGATGGCTCCCTTTTAGTTAGCTTGATCAACGGCAACTCAATCCCATATTAAGACGCAAGTGGATAATATTTGTTGCGTTTTGCATGACTTCTTGGGAATTTACGTATTTTCTGAATATTGACGAAAAAAACCTCCCGGCTCGTGGCGCGTCTTGCGCTGCGATTTCGGGAGGCTTTTTGACGTCGGGCA
Organism: Cohnella sp. 56; assembly: GCF_037963805.1. Lineage (NCBI taxonomy): Bacteria > Bacillati > Bacillota > Bacilli > Caryophanales > Paenibacillaceae > Cohnella > Cohnella sp. 56. Next base: position 10,932 of record NZ_JAZDQE010000017.1, read on the forward strand.
AAAGTATTATGCAATAGGTGGAATCTCCCGTCTAACAGGGATGAACGCATACAGTGCGACGAAGAGTATAAACCAGGTCCATAAGCTCGGCACGCCTGCGAGGCCCAGATAAAGTCCGACCGGCAGGGAGACGTAAAAAGCGGCCCACTTGAGCCATTTGCTGCGGACAAGATAAGCGACGATCGCAGCGAGCGCGGGGAGCGTCAGCCACAAATGGATGATCCTGATCGTGGAAGCCTCAAGTGGAGGCGTATCGGTCCCAGCCGTATATGGATTCGCGTATATGAACACCATGGCCAGCGCGATCGTGCAGACCGGCGCCGCCACCGACAGCTTGCGCATGCGCACACTCCCCTTCGTGTAGGCAGCCGCGTTCGCCACGGCCGCCTCGCTTCATCTGCTTAGGCTCAAGCCTCATGCTTGACCGATCGAGAGCAGCTCCCGGATGTCCTGCTCCGTGAGCGCGGACAGCGCCTCCTGGCCTGGCTGGATGACCTCGTCGATCAAATGCAGCTTGCGCTGCTGCAGCTCGGCCATCTTGTCCTCCACGGTGCCCTGCGCGACCAGACGGATGACCTGCACGGCGCGCTGCTGGCCGATGCGGTGGACGCGGTCCGCGGCCTGCTGCTCGACGGCCGGGTTCCACCACAGGTCGTACAGGATGACCGTGTCGGCCCCCGTCAGATTAAGTCCCGTGCCGCCCGCCTTGAGCGAGGCGAGGAACAGCTCGCGCTCGCCGGCGTTGAATCTGTCGCACAGCGCGACCCGCTCGGCGGCAGGCGTATCCCCGTCCAGATAAAAATGCGTCACGCCCCGCGCGCCCAGCTCGCGGCGAATGAGCGCCAGCATGGACGTAAACTGGGAAAAGACGAGCGCCCGCCGGCCCGCAGCGCGGCAATCCTCGAGCAGCTCAAGCAGCTGCTCGAGCTTGGCGGAGCCGCCTGCGTAGCCTTCGACGAACAGCGCCGGATGGCAGCACAGCTGGCGCAGCCGCGTGATGCCGGCCAGAATCTGAATCCGGTTGCGGTTGAAGGTCTCCTTGTCCAGATGCTTCAAGGCTTCGCTCCTGAGCTTCGCCAAGTAAGCCGCGTACAGCTTCTTCTGCGCAGGCAGCAGCTCGGAGGCGATGACCGATTCGATCTTGTCCGGCAGCTCGCGCAGCACGTCGGACTTCAGCCGCCGCAGCACGAACGGGCGGATGCGGTCCGACACCTCCTCGCGGGACAGCTCCGAGAACGCCCGGCGTCCCGGGAACAAGCCGGGGAAGACGGCGGCTGCGATCGAGCGGAGCTCGTCAAGCGCATTCTCGATCGGCGTGCCGGTCAGCGCGAACCGGTAATCCGCCGCGATGCGCCTCGCGGCCTGGGCCGTCTGCGTCGATTCGTTCTTGACGGCCTGGGCCTCGTCGAGGATGAGCGTATGGAAGGCGATGCCCGCATACTGCTGGATATCCCTGCGCAGCAGCGGGTACGAGACGATGACCGCGTCCACGCCCGCCAGCGCGGCCAGCGTCTCGGCGCGCTCCTGCCGGGCGCCGTCGGCAATCCGGACGCGCATTCCCGGCGCGAATCTGCGCAGCTCGCTCAGCCAGTTGTACATGAGCGAGGCGGGGCAGACGATCAGCGCAGGCTGGCCGCGCTCACGCATGACCGGCAGCATCGAAGTCAGGAAGGCAATCGTCTGCACGGTCTTGCCGAGCCCCATGTCGTCCGCGAGAATGCCGCCGAAGCGGTAGTAGGCCAGCGTCCGCATCCACTGATAGCCGTACAGCTGGTAATCTCTCAGCGTACCGCTCAGCTCCGCCGGGACGGCGAAGTCCAGCTGATCCGGATGGCGCAGATTGTCGACCAGCTCCCGCAGGCGGCGACTCTGCTTCACGACGCCGTCCTCCCGGTCGAGCAGATGCAGACCGCGGACGAGCGGCAAGCGCAGCATGCCGTCCTTGAGCTCCGAGGGCAGCATCCCGGTCGCGGCGAGCAGCCGGTTGATCTCCGCGAAGTCCCGGCCGTCCAGCGGGACGAATGCGCCGCTCGCCATCCGGTAGTAGGCGCGCTTCTCCTCAAGCGACTTGAGGAGCGCGCGGATCTCCGCTTCGGGGATGCCCGAGATGTCGAACTTGAATGTGAGCCAGTCGGTCCGCTCGTCCCTATCGGCCGAGATCTTGGCGACGACAGGCTCCGGCAGCAGACGGACGCGCACGGCGGACGTCGCGTAGACGGAGAGCAGCGGCTCCAGCAGCGGGACGATCCGGTGCAGGAACTCGAACTCGCCTTCCTCATCGCTCATGACATAGCCGGACTCGGTGCGGACGAAGGCGCTGCCGTCCATCAGGTCGAGGATGCGGCGCTCGCGCTCGCTGTCCCGCACCAGAATGCGGTCCTCGCCGCCCGCCCGTCTGGCGCTCGCATCCTCGAGCGGGTTGATCGTGACGCCCCCGTAATGGAACTCCAGTCCGGCCAGCAGCCGGTCCCGGACCCGGTCCAGGTACAGCTTGGCCGCGAGCGGCTCCTGGACGATGGCTTCGGAGACGGCGGAGGCGATCCGGACGCTGCCGAGCTTCAGGAGGCCCGGCACGACTCGCTCCATGAAGTCGCTCGTCTGCGTCTTCGGTATGCGCATCGTGCCGTCCCCTGAAGCGGGCAGCAGCTGCTTCAGCCGGGCGAGCCGTTCGCAGGCTGCGGGAGGCAGCTTGATCAGCCCGCTCCCGGTCAGGGCGAGACCGTGCGCTTCGAGTACGACCAGCGCGTCCAGTCCCTGGACGCCGAGCGTACAGCCTCCGCCGCCGTCGGGATCGAAGTCGACCTCGTAGCGCACGGGCAGCGGACCGTCGGACAGCGGCACGCCTGGCAGCACACGGTCGCCCGCCTCCAGATAGACGACCGGCGCCGCGGCCAGCAGCGGGTGCAGCGTCTCCCATGCGGCGGGCGGGAGCGGCAGCAGCCGCTCGCTGCCGGCGGAGCTGGAGCCGGGCCCGGAGCCGGGTGCGAATGCCGGGCGTGCGCTCGTCAGATCGCCGCGATGGATGCGGATCAGCGCCTGGACGACCGCATCGTCCGCTTCGGCGAAGCAGTGCCGCTCGGGATCGTAGACGAAGGTCGGACCGATGGCATGAGATTGTCCGCGTGCGACGCTGTCCAGCCAGCCGCCGATCCGCCTGACCGCATAGGTGCGGGCGCCGAGTCCGATCCGCAGCTCCAGGCCGAGCGAACGGCGGCCGTCGCGATCGTCGATCGCCCGGCAGACGAATTCGGCGGTCAGCCGGTCCCGCGTCTCGAACCGTTGGCGGGCGCCGCTGCGGGCAGGAGGGCGATCCTCGAACAGGCCGATCATACGAGCGGCGAGCGCCTCGTCGCTCGTATGATCGGCAGCGGTGTACGCGCCGGGACCGTCTTGGCTACCCGCGCCGGCGATGTCGGGCGCTCTGTTCGCGCGGCGGTAATCCATCAGCTTGAGCAGCGCGGCCGCGATATGGTTGCAATACTTGGCGTACGAAGCGAGCGAAGGGCAGGTGCAGGAGGCGCTGATATCGCCTGCGGGAGACAGACGGATCGACGCGTCGTAGCTGCCTTTTCCGCCGCCTGCTACAGTGGCTTCATATTCGCCGGATGCGGGCGCGTACCGGGTAAAGGTGACTTTGCCGGCACGGGCGTATGCTTCGCCGCTCTCAAAGGCGAGTTTGCCGCACAGCAATTTGACGTTCTGGCGCGTGAGTTGAGCGCTCATCGGCGTGATTCCTCCGGAAGCTGGATTGCATCTATGGAAAACATCAGATGTAATCATGATACCAGAATAGTCGCCGCTTCGGGACGGGAAGGCGCGGTGCCAGTGCTGCGGGAGAAGCTGTGTATAACACTATCCACATCATGCACAGTGGCAGAGCAGTGTTTTGATCGCTTATCCACAACTCGAGGTCGGTTTATGCACATTGCATTGTGGGTAAATGTATTCGTTCGAGCGCCGGTATACCTGCCTTCCGCCACATCTGACAAAAGGGCGGCTTGCCATGTCCATTCATCCAAGAGGGTGAGCGATTGTCCGAGTATGCTGGATGTATACCGGATAAAAAGGAGGATGGCGCATGCATCAGAACACCGGACGCATGCTGGCGAGCAAATGGCTCAAGACGACGGCGCTGCAGACGAACGGATATGTGGCGCGTCATATCCCGCCGACTCGCATCTACAGCGCGGCGAACTTGAAGTCGATGCTGGACCGCTACGGCATGGTGGTGCTGAAGCCGGTTCGCGGAGCGGGGGGCAATGGCGTTCTCAAGGCCACGCGCAGCGGACGCGGATACCGCCTTCAGGCGCGCAGCAGGATCACCGCCTTCGGTTCGTTCGCGGGCCTGTGCGGGCATATCGCCAAGCTGAAGGGGAGAAGGCCGTACTTGATCCAGCGGGGAATCCGGCTTGCGACGGTCGGAGGCAGACCGATCGACTACCGGGTCAAGCATGTCAAGACGGGTGCCGGATGGCAGATTCGGGCGATGGTAGGCCGTATCGCGCGCCCGGGACTGTTCGTCACCAATCTGTGCAGAGGCGGCACGCAGGTGACCGCGGGTCAAGGGATCGCCCGCTCGCTGTCGCCGCGGCTGGTCGGATCGAAGAAGCATCATATGCGGCATCTGACCCGGACGTCTACGGCGCTGCTGGAGAGCCGGTTCCCGGGCATCGGGCAGCTCGGCTACGACTATGGGATCGATCGAAGCGGACGGATATGGATGCTGGAAGTCAACACGAGGCCTCAATAAAATCTATCGCCGCAAATTTCGCGATGATTTATTTTTATGAAAAGGGCAGCAAAAAAACTGTGGATAATTCCATCCACATTATCCCGCCTGTATGGGCAAGCCAAACGGGAATTTTCAACAAAATAATCACATCTTATGCACATGGCTTTGTGGATAGCCATCCGGTTGTCCGCCCTTTGACGTGCATGCTATGATGCGATCACCGAGGGCTCGCGCCGCGGCGCTCGCGCAAGTCAGCCATTTGAGAAGGGGTGTGGGTCATGTTGCCGTTGTTGTCGGATGAGCTGCTTCTAGAAGCTTACCAACATGCCGTCCGCTTGCAATTGGAAAGGGAGTTTCTGCATTTGCTGCGGGCGGAGATCCGCCGCAGGCAGCTGCCGTTCAAAGAGGCGGGCTCGCGGAGCAGTTGATCGTGGCGGTCTATTTGAATCGGATAGGGCATCCCGGCATTACCGGTCGAACCGACCGGTGCGGGATGTCTTTTTTATTTATATAGGAAGCTGTGCGGAATTAGAACCAAGCTGGGCATACTTCCGATGATGTCGTTAACTACAATTTTGTGGAGAAGTCCAAACGATTTTGTAACAATGAACCTTGAAATGGCGGGGTAAAGCCGATATGATTCTTTTGAGGCAAAGAGACAAATATGCCTATCTTCATTGTGGATTTTTTCACATGTTGAACACCAAACTGGATTGGATGGGATCCCATGAGCAGTATACCCAAAATCGTCATCCTAGGCGCGGGATACGGCGGCGTCTTGACGTCGCTTCGTCTCCAAAAAGAGCTTAATTATAATGAAGCTGACGTGACACTCGTCAATAAGCACGATTATCACTATATCACAACGCATCTGCATATGCCTGCCGCAGGGACGGACCATCCTGACAACGCGCGCGTGAGCATCTCGAAGCTCATCGACGAGTTCAAGATCGACTTCGTCAAGTCTACGGTCGTCCAGATCCGTCCGCAGGACCGCAAGGTGATCCTCGAGGACGGCACGCTGTCGTACGACTACCTCATCATCGCGCTCGGCGGCGAGTCGGAGACGTTCGGCATCCCGGGCATGGCGGAGAATGCATTCACGATCCGCAGTCTCAACTCGGTTCGCCTCATCCGCGAGCATATCGAATATCAATTCGCCCGCTACAAGCGCGAGCCGCACCGCACGGACTATCTGACGTTCGTCGTCGGCGGCGCCGGGTTCACGGGCATCGAGTTCATCGGCGAGCTGGCCGACCGCGTGCCGGAGCTGTGCAAGCAGTTCGACGTGGATCGCTCGCTCGTCAAGATCGTCAACGTCGAGGCGGCGCCGACCGCGCTGCCGGGCTTCGATCCGGAGCTGGTCGAGTACGCGATGGAGGTGCTTCGCAAGAAGGGCGTCACCTTCCGCATCGGCACGGCGATCAAGGAATGCACGGCGGACGGCGTCATCGTCGGCGAAGGCGAGGAGATCAAGTCGCAGACCGTCATCTGGTCCGGCGGCGTCCGGGGCAACCGGCTCATCGAGGAAGCCGGCTTCGAGACGATGCGCGGACGCGTCAAGGTCGACGAGTACCTGCGCGCGCCGGGCCACGAGCACATCTACGTGCTCGGCGACAACTCCCTCATGTTCAACGAGGAGGGACGTCCCTATCCGCCGACCGCGCAGATCGCGATGCAGCAGGGCGTCAACTGCGCCCACAATCTCGTCGCCTCGATCCGCAACCAATCGCTCAAGCCCTTCGTGTTCAGCAACAAGGGCACCGTCGCTTCGCTGGGCAAGGGAGAGGCGATCGGCATGGCGTTCGGCAAGAAATACAAGGGCCGCGTCGCGGCTTGGCTGAAGAAGATGATCGATCTGCGCTATCTGTTCATCATCGGCGGCATCCCGCTCGTGCTCCGCAAGGGCAAGTTCCTCTAATGCGCCATTGCAGCGTGCAGGTGCGCGGGCTGCTGACGCGGGACGAGCTGGACCGGTACAACGCGCTCATGGAAGTGGGCGGCTATCTCGAATCGCAGCAGCGGTATGATCTGTCCGCTGTGGTGCAGGCGGAGGTGGATCTGCTCATCCAGCCGGGCATCGAGCGGCTCAAGGAGAAGGGCCGCCAGCGCGACCGGATGACGCAGGAGTATCTGGAGGAGCGGCGCCGCGCCGAATGGGAAGCGCAGATGCGCGCGGCGATGGATGACGAGGACTGACGGTGACGGCAAGTTGGTTTGACGATCGCCCGGGAATAGCCGTAAAATGAAGGTAACAAATCCCACCCCGCCTCTTAACAATGCGTACCGAGGTGGGTCTTCTATTTTAAGGAGGAAATTCATGAAGGACATCAATGAGGCGCTTAATCGCAACAGGGATCGCATCGCTTATGCGAACAAGAATGTCCCAAAGATGCCCGACACAAGACCGAGAAACGAAGAGAAAAGGGAAGCCGTACTTTTGTTGGAGCTCATGCAGATTGTGGGCAACCGTTCTAAGCATCGTTTCGAAAAATTGACTGAGGAGGAGCTGCGAGTTTGGAAGAAATAAAAGCTTCTGAGGAGCATCTTCGTCTGCTGTCAAGCTGCAGTAATATATCCGATCGCTGGAGAATGAAACTGGCATTAGCAGTGTCATTACGAAAGTGTTCACGGATCATGGACTCTCGTACCCGATCATTGTAGGCGGACTTGTCGTATCCACTTATAGCTTCGGTCAGTACGCGACTGAAGACATAGACATGATCTCCGCTGAAGAAAATCTGTGTTATCGTATTGTTGAATCGCTGGGATACAAGAAAGTCGGGAAAGACCGCTATCATCCTGAGTTGAAAAGATGGTTGGCATGTACAATGATATCGACTGGTCCTATCTGCATCGAGAAGCTAACAAGCAGTACATTCTTCCCGTGGTTGAGATATTACAACGAGCAGTTAAACGCTACCATCTTTCTGTTAACGAAGCGGACGGGGAGCTATCTGCAGCTAAAGAAGAGCTCAAAAGGAGTCACGACAGGATGGATTTGTTATGAGCATGCGCAAAAAACCTAAACCGTGAGTCATTTGCCCTCGGTTTAGGTTTTTTCGGCGTACTATAGCTAATAATTCAGGTTACACCCGCAGCAGATCTGCAATCCCGTCCGCAGTCAGCAGGTTGCCGACATAGAACGGACCGAACTCGCCGTAGCGCGCGCTGACCTCGTCGAACCGCATTTCATACACGAGCTTCTTGAACTGCAGCGCCTCGTCCGAGAACAGCGTGACGCCCCACTCCCAGTCGTCGAAGCCGATCGAGCCGGTGATGATCTGCTTGACCTTGCCGGCGTAGCCCCGGCCGATCATGCCGTGGCTGCGCATCAGCGTCTTGCGCTCGTCCATCGAGAGCGAGTACCAGTTGTCGGAGAGCAAGCGGCGCTTGTTCATCGGGTAGAAGCAGATATGCTTCGACTGGGGCAGGATTGGCTTGAGACGCGCGGCGACCTCGGGGATCAGCATCGGGTCGGAGCCCGGAGGCGCGAGATAGCTGCTCAGCTCGACGATGCTCACGTACGAGTATTCCTTCTTCACGAACTTGGCGAAGGCCGAGCGGTTGAACGCGTTCTCGATGGCGTTCAGCTCCTCGAGCGTCTCGCGCAGATGCATGAATACGAAGTCGGCCTTCTGCCCGACGATCGCATAGACAGCCAGGCTGCCTTCCTTGCGCTCCTCCGTCGCCCGCCAGTCCGCGATCAGACCGAGCAGCTCCTTTTGCGCGGCTTCCCGTTCCTCGGCGCTTGCGGCCTTCCAGGCGGTCCAATCGATCGTGCGGAAGTCGTGCAGCGCGTACCAGCCATCCAATGTTTGTGCAGCTTCACTCATTGTGCTTCAACTCTCCTTCTCGTCGTGCATAGTCCAACATGGCTGTTCCCATTTTAGCGTATATCCGCTCCGTCCGGCAAACGAGCTGCGCATGGCGCGTTGACTGTCGTCAGACCGATCTTGTAAACTAATAGAGCATATATACGATCGGGAGGCTAAACGTAAGATGACAGAGATTCTGCAAGAGATTCTCGGCACGCTGCTGTTCTTCGTCCTGTTCTTCGGCATCGGGTTCATCCTGAACATGCTGATCAAGACGACGTGGCTGCCGACTTGGATATATGTGATCGTCGTCCTGCCGCTCGGCGTCTGGTACTTCTGGAATCCCGAGCTCAGCCTGCTTGCGTTCATCGGCGTGTTCACGCTGCCGTTCCTGGCCGGCATCGGCGGCGCGCTGACGAGCGGATGGGCGATCCGCGCGCTGCGGCGCGGCGGCTACAAGATGTTCTGATCGGACAGACGGGGGACAAGCCATGAAGATCGACAGCCTGGAAGTCAAACGCGTCTCCAAGTTCGCTGCGATCGGCGTACTGAATACCGGCATCGACATCGCGATATTCGCGCTGCTCGTATACGCCCTGAGCTGGCCGTCGCTGCTCGCCCAATGCGTATCCTACTTCCTCGCCTTCCTCAACAGCTATTGGTGGAACCGGCGGTGGACGTTCGGCATGCGGGAGCGGGGGAGCGCGCGCGAGCTGCTGAAGTTCGGCGCCGTCAACGCGGCCTCCTTCCTGTGCGCGACCGGCGTGCTGCTGGCGGCAGAGCAGGGCGTCGGCCTGACGCCGATCGCGGCCAAGCTCGTCTCCGTCGCGGCGTCGCTCGCCGTCAACTATGCGGGCAGCAAGCTATGGGTGTTCAGGCAGGCGGAGCTTGGACGGGGGAAATGAAAAAGCCGACGGAGAGCCTCGTGAGGCGCTCGCCGGCTTTTTTTATTTGGTGCGCGCGATGACGATGAAGCAGGTGCTGTCCGGCAGCGGCACCTCGCGTCCGGCCTCGTCGGACAGGGCGATCTTGTCGGCCAACGCCTCGGTGTAGCCCGCCTGCAGGTAATGCCGCAGCGTCACGATCTCCGCGCCGTCGCCAAGCGTATCCCGAATGAACCGCTCGTACTCGCCCGGCGTGAAGTAGCCGAACTGCTCCTGCACCTCATGGACGTAAGCCTCCTCGCCCCAAGTGTACGTATAGAGGAATTCCATCGCGTCGTTGACCGGCAGTGCGACCGTGTCGTCGCTAAGCCGCTCATAGACGATAGCGCGGCCCTTGAAGTCGCGGCTGTACCTGTCCAGGCAGGACATGCCGTCCGGCTGCAGGAAGCGGATGATGCGCCTCTCGTCGGGCTCGGTCATGATGCCGTCGCGGATGATGATGCGCCCGCCGACCGCGAGCACGTCGAAGGCGCTGCGCAGCGCGGCTGCGATCGTGGCCCGGTTGAAGCGCCTGCCTTCGTACGGGATATAGGAATAGAGCTCATGCAGAATCGAAGAGAATATGACCGTATCCACGCTTCCCGGCTCCACGTCATCCTTGAGTGCGAGCGCATCCCCCTGCAGCACTTCCCAGCTGCGCGACTCCAGCTGCTTTTTGCGCTTCAGCGCCTCGATGACATTGGCCGATATATCGATGCCGATGGCTCTGGCATGGGGCAGCTTCTCCTCCAGCAGATCGAGCAGCACGCCGCCGCCGGGTCCGATATCGAGCACACGCGTACCGACGACATAGTCGAGGATCACCTTTTTATAGTCCGCCGTGCTGTTCATGTCCGCCAGATAGTTCTCCTCGTTGTGGAACCGGTCGTACGCATCGCGCCGCAGCTCGAACAGATCGAACAGCAGCAGCACCGCCTTCTCGTAGAGCGCCGACTTCTCCGCCTCCACGCAGAATGCGATCAGCTTGTCCGCCGCCGGAGAAAATTCAAAGTCGAAAAACAGCGTGTCCGGCAGATGCGCCTTGCGGACGAGCCGATGGCAAAGATGCGGGCTGCGCGGCGCGGCCTCGCCCGAACGGATGAGCGCCCAGTCCAGCTCGCCGAGATACTTTTCGACGATACGCTTCTTGTATACGTTGATCTTCGTGGCGCCTCTGTAGTCGTAGTACATCGCGTTCATGACGTTCTCGAAGCTGATATGCTTGATGTCCGCCAGCGACGGTTCGCGGGCGACGATGGAGAACACCTTCAGGAACTGCTCCAGCGACAGCGACTTGAGCGCGGACTCGACGTACCAGAATGTCTTGGACTCGAGCAGCCTGAGCGCATTCTGAAGATCATGCTGCGCATCCAGCGCCGCGAATTCGCCTGCGAAGTCTTCGCCCGCACGGATGGACTGCGCCCGGAGTCGACGCAGCCGCTCGCGGATCGGGAGCGAGAAGACTGCGGGAGATGCAGGCCCGGCGCCAGCGGCGGTACCCGTGGCATCGTCCGATACAGCCCCCGAGCTTGTCTCGCCGCCGCTGACGGCGTTGACCGAGTGGCTCGAAGGCTCGACACCGTCCAGGAGATTGCCCGCTGCAATCCGGCGTACGATCGCGCGCACCTCCGGCTCGACCTCCGTCCACAGTGCGGGCGAGACTGCGGCGATGATGCAGTAGTTCAGCGCGATCAGCAGCCGTTCGCGTTCCTCGGCGGCGTCCAGCGCCCGCTCGAGTGACCGAGCCAGCGGATCGTGGTCTTCGACCGGCACCTCGCCGCGAATCTCCTGTCCGACGAGGCCATGCGTCTCGATGAGCGTCCGGATCAGCGCAGTGTGATCGCCCGCCGCAGCGTCCGCAGCCAGCAGCCGCTCGTACAGCTGCGCGGAGCCGATGTTGTGTACGCGGTAGTTGATACCTTGCTCCAGCCAAGCCAGGCGTTCGCGATGGCTGCCGCCCTTGGCCGTCTCGGACCAGACGAGCGTCTCCTCGACCAGCTCTTTGATCCAGTAGGAGGCCGGCAGTGCATCCAGCAGACGCAGGCTCCGCTCGACATAGTCGAGCACGGGGTTGGACAGCGCGAGCTCCTCGAGCGACGCGATGCGCTCCAGATTGACGACGGGCTTCTCGGCCGCAGCCAGCAGCTTCAGCCAAGGGGGAGCCGCGGACATCGCCTCGTCGTGCGGGACGGCATTGCGATAGGCCTCGATGGCCTTGAGAGATCTGAGCATCGGTCGTTCACCCTCCTGCATTGTTGTTCGGCTCACCGGAATCGCCTATATATAACGCGCCAGCAGCGCGTTGAACCGCCCCAGCAGCCGCTGATCGTCCTCGTCGAAGCGGTCCGGCAGCGGACTGTCGATATCCAGCACGCCGATGAGCGCGCCTGCCGCGTCATAGAGCGGCACGACGATCTCCGAGCGCGAAGCCGCGTCGCAGGCAATATGCCCCGGGAACGCGTGCACGTCCGGCACCCGCAGCGTCTCGCGGCGCTCGGCGGCCGTGCCGCATACGCCCTTGCCGAGCGGGATGCGGACACAGGCGGGCAAGCCCTGGAACGGGCCGAGCACCAAGCTGCCGTCCTCCTCCGTCAAGTAGAATCCAACCCAGTTGATATCGCTCAAGTAGCCGCGCAGCAGCGCGGAAGCGTTCGCCAGGTTGGCGATGCGGCTTGTCTCGTCTTCGACCAGATGCTGCAGCTGCGTCAGCAGCAGACGCTCGTTCTCTTCCCTGGTTCCGGCATAAGCCTGCGAATTAAATGTCATCAACGATCATCCTCTCTGATCCGATTATATAAGATAGCGGGGAGTCATACCAATGTCGCCGAGACAGGCGCGCCAGGCCCTGCGAATCAACGGATTCTTTGTCGATTCGGCCCTTTCGCGCATGTATTTGAGGACGGGGATATGATAGAATAAAAGAAAGATTTTAGGTAAAAAGTAGTGATTTTCATAGGAAGTAGGTAGTATATTTTGAGAACTTGGCTTCGCAAACGACAGGGCGGGCGAGACGGCGAAGGAGGCTTTTCTCTGCTCGAGGTGCTGGCGGCGATCGTCATCCTGTCGGTCGCGTCCTTGGCGATGACGGCCTTCTTTATACAATCGATGTCCTACGCGAAGGGGAACCAGAACAAGACGGTGGCGGTGAATCTGGCGCGGAACGCGTTGTTTTTTGTGGAGAAGCAGAACTTCGACTTGTTCGACAATTATTTCAGAAAACAAGGTCAGCTCCTGGTCGATCCGAAGCCCTGCGTCTATGACACCGCCAATGAACGAGTTACATCCTGTGAAGGTGCGCCAGATACGAGGGATCTTTTTAATTCAGTTCCTAATTTATGGCTGTTACTGAACCCGACGATCAATGGCAGAGAGTATCAATTGACGATTGAGTACGACGACAATATGTTTAAGCTGAATTCGGACAAGCAGAAGCTGTCGGCATATTTGATCCCGGTCAAAGTCGTGACGCGAGAGAAGGATGCCAAGTCGGGCAGCCGGGGATCGGCAGAGGTAGGAGGCTACATTACGGATGAAAAGATTCGCTGAGCGCTTGCACCGCGGAGAGCGGGGCTTCACTTTGATCGAGATGATCGCTTCGCTCACCGTCTTCTCCATGGTTAGTCTGGCGATCTATGGCGTCATACAGTTCGGGTTTAATACGTATCACAAGGTTACGATCGAAAATTCGCTGCGGGACGAGGGTGATCTCATCATGTCAACAGTGATAGCTCAACTGTATGAGGTCGGTCCTGAGCGTGTAGAGCAACTGCCTAACGGAATTCGGCTCGTAAGAGATAACCAGGAGCGAAGAATCGAGATTAACGACGGCCAACTGCATATCATTCGCGAGAACGGTACGGATCAACTGGTCGACACCCGCTCGGCGATCGGCACGATCGGTTCTTCGCGGGAGATCCAGGTCAGCTGCCAGGCGGGGCTGAACGAGTGCCCGAGCGGACTGATCGCAGTATCGATCAAGCTGTCGCAGTCGTATGCATCCAAAGTCCAGGCGCTCGAGCTCACAAGCCGGTTCGGCTTCTAGGAGGTCCACATGAGATCAATCAAATGGCGCGATCAATCAGGCTCCGCGCTGCTGCTCGTTATCTTCATGATTGTAGTATTCACGATGCTCGGGCTCGCCTTAATGGGGGCGGCGATCGGCGGCGCACAGCGATCCGAGACGCGGGAGAAGGATGTGCAGAGCCTTCATCTGGCTGAGATGGCGCTTAACGAAGCTGCGGCGAGTGTGGCGGTGCTGTTCAAGGATAAGGAGGACATCAATCTAGAAACGCTCAAATCCCAGCTTGAAGCGATCAAGCTGTCTAGCATTAGCGGCCAGGTCGGAGGGACGGGAGAGGTCGTCAAGTTTATTGTAAATGAGAACACTGGCGTAAACGTCGGTGGCGATCTTACCAAAAGATTTTCTATATCGGTCCAAGCGAAAGCGCAGGTCGATGGCGTCGTCCGCACGCTCGAACAGGAGATCAAGCTAGATTCCTATCCTGAATTTCTCAAATATGGTCTCGGATCGGAAAACAACGTCTTTCTGAACGGAGCTTCCTATTTGTTCGGCGATCTATACTCGGGAATCAAGCTATACGTTCGCAATCAGGCAGATTACCGCTACAACATGCCGACCGGTGACAAATCGTTTCTCCACGCGGATACAATTTTTCCTACGATCAGCGACGGCGATCTGTATCTGCAGGATGGCAGCAGCATCATGGCTACCGATCGCCTGGGCAGCAATACGCCGACTATCGTCCCGCTCGATAATGAGAGCGAGCTCACCAAGACAACCGGATTAACGGCCAACGATATTATTTATCGTGATCGCAAAAAATTCGTTGCGGTCAACCTTGAGGAGTCCTTTCTCGACAAAATCGCAGAAGCGGTGGGAGATACCAAGCTAAACCGCAATACGCCGTCATACTATCCGATGCTTCCCGAGGAAGGATTCGTTCAAGCGGCCAAAGGTGTGATCTCGGACCTCGTCTCGAATCCGCGCGGTCTCTCCTTCAAGGTGCTACCGTCCGTGAGACCGGTGCTTGCACCGGATGCAGACGACAAGGCCCGGGCTGAGTACAACGATCAGATGGCGGCCTATCGGGCTGCGTTCGTCGGGACAATGCCGTCCAGTACGGTTATTTATGACGGAGACTTGACGCTGGACGGCGCAGAGTTCAAGCAGATTCTGTTCAGCAAAGTGGACAAGAGCTCCAGAGTGCCAAACCCGGTCATCGGTGCCAATTATATGCAGAGCAACTGGCTCATCGTAAATGGTAATTTGACGATCAACAATGTGCTGAAGAACAGCGATCTGCCGGTCCGCGCGAATATTCTCGTTGCCGGCGATGTACTCATTCAAGGCAATGTGAAGATGGATGCAACCATCATGGCTCTCGGCAAGTCGACGATTCAGGATGCAGAAATATCGGGGTTAGACGGCAGTGAATTGCTGCTTATGTCCAAGGGCAAGATCTTGGTTAATCGCTTTGATTCATTCAATACCGTGAGCACTAAATTTAAACCGGATGCTCCGGATGCAGACGGTAATCCGAAGGTGCTGCAAGCTTTTCTATATACGGACAGCGAGGCCGAATTGTACGGCGTCGGATCGGCCTTCTGGATCAAGGGAGGCTTCTTCGCCAAGAAAGATCTGGTGATCAACGCAGTTCTGGGCAATACGCGTCCGGTCATTTTTCCCGACGATCCCGACAGAAGCTATCAATCGCTTGATTTGGACGATATGAACACCAGTGCATTTGTTGAAGACAAGCGGCTTCTTTCCCGATTTATCGTGCAATACAATGCCAACATTTACAACGACCAGATGGTAGGTTTGCCGAGGGTCAGACAGATCAACGTCAGCATTGGCAAGAAACGGCTCGTGCCGCTTGGCAGCGAAACACAGCAGCCGTAAACGGCAAGCAATTTAAGACAGCAGTTGTTCCGACTCTTCACTTTGCCGCTCTCGCGACGCTGGCAACAGATGCGGAGCACATGAAAAAGAAGCTGCTCCCGTCATAAGATGACTTGGGAGCAGCTTCTTTTTGTAGGCTATCGGTTAGCGATGGAAGAGGCCGTAAGAACGGAGCTCCGGGTCAATAGCGGTCTTCGCCATGATCGCGGCCACCGGTGCCGGGCGTCGGCGTGTTGTTGACGATAATGATCGTCGACGCCGTAATCGGTTCGCCGATCAGCGGGCTGTTCACCGGAGGCGTATAGACGACTTTGACCGTCTCGCTGCCTGCGGCCATCGGCGTGACGACACCGGCGCTGCTCACCGTGAGTACCGCATTGTTCGTGTCGTCGGACCATAGCAAGCGTCCGGCGATCTGATCGTACAAGCTTTGCGGCGATGTAGGCAGTATAGACAACTGGCCCGCCGCTCCGTTTAGCAGATTATAGCCGGCAACCGGATTGCTCACGGAGAGCTCGATTTTTGGAGGCAGACTCAGCTCTACGATTTGAATCGTAAATGTTCGGCTTGCGATGTCGGTTCCGGAAGCCGACTTCCTGTATGCAACCTTGACCATCGCGGTGCCCGGCGCTGTTGCTGTCAGGCGGCCGGATTTTCTTGTGTCTTTGTCCTCGTTTTCCGCCAGCAGCGAATCGTTGTTCGTGATGCTCCAGTATAGATTTTTCTTTACGTCAGCATCCAGATCGGCGGGCAAACGCGACGCCAGGTCAGTCGTTCCGGTCCGCTTAAGGGTCAGCGATTCGGAAGGGCCGAGGAGGACGGGGAGCACCTTGACTCTGACAGCGACGGGAATGTCCGGACTGCCGTCGGACGGCGAGTAGATTGCGGTGATCGTCTCTTCGCCGACTTGCTCTCCGGTCACCCGTCCGTCTCCGTCAACGCTGACATTGTTCCGGCCGGTTTCATCCTTCCAGGTCAGATGAGTCAGAATCTCATTTTTCATCGATTGCGGCTCTATGACCAGATCCCGCTTGAGATCGCGAGGCTCCGCCTGCTGGCCGATCTCAACCGTGTCCGGGAAGGCGATCGAGACGACATGCACCTCGGTCGTCGCTTCTGCGCTTTCTACCGCAGCCGGATTGGCGTATCGGGCTCTCACTTTTTCCGTGCCGACCGCGTTCGCGAGCAGCTTGCCTGCGTCATTGATGGTCACGACCGAATTTCCGGCGGTATCGGACCAGCTTACGAAGGTCAGGATCGGTTCAAAATCGCTGATCGGCTTGATGTTGAGCTTGCTGGACAGATCGTACTGCGTGTCGAGCAGCATCGTGAAGCTCGGTGGCAATTCGAGCGAGACCGGCACGACCTTTATGCTGAATTCGGCCTTGATCTCAGGGCTGCCGTCACTTGGACGGTAGATCGCCATAGCCTTCTGCTGGCCGCTGCGTACGCCCGTGACGACACCGGCGTCGTCGATAGACAGCTTGTCCAGACCGCTCTCGATCGACCAGCTCAGATGTTCTTCAATCTCGCGATTCAACGCCGACGGTCCCCGGGTCAGATCCCCGAGCAGATTGCGCTTGAGGCCGAGGGTGACCTGGACGCTGCGGCCCGACAGCTCGACGACGTTAACCGTTGTCTTGCCTGACCAGACGACTTGACCGCTGATCGGCAGCTTGAGCTCGGCCAATACCGTATCGGTGCCCAGGGACTTGGGCGTCACGAGTCCGCCGGCATTGACTGTCGCGTGGTCTTGGCTGTTCAGGACCGACCAGGTCAACTGGGTGAGCAGGCGTTCGCGATCGGTTTCGTTCGTGATCTTGAGATGCGCGACATCAGTGAGTTGGACCGATCCCGAGTTGGTCAGTGTGACGCTGGGCGCCAGAGATGCTTCAACTACCCGCACAAGGATGTTCAGCGTCGCTGTGGCAGGCGCATCGGCTGAAGGCTTGAAGGCGAGGAACACCTTCTCTTCGCCCGGTGACTTGCCGGTCACTATACCGCTGGAATTAACCGTCGCGATCTCCTTTGCGGTCTCGTCAGTCCAAACCAGATGCGAGAGTACGGCGTCCTTCAGCGCGCCTGGCGTAATTTCGAGCGTCTGCGCCAGATCGGCTGGCTTGCCTCCCTTGATTAACATGATCTCTTCGGGACCTGTGATCGTGATGACGTTGACGACGATGTCCCGCGTTGTTACGATTCGGCCATCCGAGTCTTTGTACGTCACCGTAATTTTCTCCGAGCCCGGCACTACGCCTGTTGCAATCCCTGTCGTCGAATTGACGGATGCGATGTTTTTACCTGCTTCATCCGCCCATGTGAGATTGCTTCCGACTTCGTCTGTCAATCCGGCAGGCAGTATCGTGATAAGGCTCTTGAGATCAACGGTCTCTCCCTTAGCCACGAAAACTTCAGAAGGCGCATTTATTTTGACGACCTGAACCTGTATCGTCCAGACAGCGATGACAGGACCGTCCGCTTTTTCTTTATAAGATGCAGTTACTTTCTCGATGCCGACCGCCTTGCCCGTCACGATGCCGTTCGTGGCGATCGAGACGAAGTCCTTGCCCGGTTCATCGGTCCAATTCAGATGGCCTTTGACCTCGGTCTTGAACGTATCGGGCGCTACGGTGAGGAGCGCCTTCAGATTAAGCGAGCCGCCTTCCTCGACGGCGACCTTGACCGGACCGCCCAACTCGACGACATTCACCTTGATCTGCCAAGAGGTGACTGCCGGCACCCCTGCGGCTGGCACGTAGTCGGCCGTCACGATCTCGCTGCCTGCGGCGAGGCCGGTGACGACACCCTCCTTCGTGACGGACGCGATGGATTTGCCTGCTTCATCCCGCCATTCCAGATGGCTAAGCACCTGACTGCTCAAATGGCTTGGCAGCGCCTTGATCAGATCCTGAACCGTGAGCGTTCCGCCTTTGCCCACAGTGACTTGCTCGGGTCCGTCAAGTGCGATGACGTTAACCTTCACCGTCCAGGAAGCGACGGGGAGTCCGGTCGGCGATTCCTTGTAGCTGACCGTGACAATCTCGGTTCCGGCCGTCTTGCCCGTGACGATGCCGTTCGTATCGACAACCGCGAAGTCTGTGTCGGCATCGTCGCTCCAGTACAAGTTGCCGAGCAGCTCGTCCGAGAGGGAGAGCGGTGCCCCGGAGATCAGCTTTTTCAGATCAAGCTTCGCCCCGCGGCCGACATCGATCTCGGCCGGACCGGACAGCGATACGACTTGAACCTGGATCGTCCAAGAGGCCAGGGCAGGACCGTTAGGTGACGCGCGGTAGACGACAGTCACATTTTCAACGCCCGTCTCGACGCCCTGGACGATGCCGGCGGTGCTGACCGATGCCAAGTTTTTGCCGGCCTCGTCGCTCCAACTGAGCTGTGGCAGCAAGTCCGCGCTCATGCTCGAAGGCAGCACGGAGATCATTTCTTTCAGATCGATCGATTGCCCTTTGCCAATCTTGACCGTCGCAGGACCGGACAACGCGACTACGTTAACCTGAATGGTCTTCTGGATGACGATTGGTCCGCCGTCCGTCTGTTTGTAGGCGACGACGACATTTTCGATGCCGGCCGCTACGCCAGTGACGACGCCGGCCGGGTTGACGGCCGCGAAGTTTTTGTCAGCGTCGTCGCTCCACGACAGACGGCTTAGCACAGCGCCGCTAACTTCGGAGGGAGCTGCGCCGACGAGCGCCTTGACGTCGAGCGACTGCCCTTGTCCGATCGTCACCTGCTCTGGCACGTTCAGATCGACGACTGTGACGCGGGTAGAGGAGGCGACCGGGATCGTTTTCGGATTTTTGCGATACGATGCGCCGACAGTCACCGAACCGGTCTTGTTGCCGATGACGACGCCGTTGTTCGCGCCGGCCTCCGCGATGGTCGTGTCGCTGCTCGTCCAGTTGGTATAGCTCTGCATGCCGGGCTTGCTCGCTTCAGGCGTCACGCCCAGCGCAGTATTCCACAGGTCCCGCTTCCACTCGGCTCCGAGACCGATGTGAATATCGGCAGGCAGGGTCATGTGAATCGGTTGGATTACGGTGACTCTGTACGTTTTTGTATAGGTCTTGCCCTTGTTCGTCTTCGCTGTGACCGTGACGTCGACCGCTCCCGCGTTGACGCCTACGAGAGACTTTTTCATCTCGTCGCTGCCATTGTTCAGGTCGGCCAATGACGATTGTCCGGACCCGAGCGACCAGGTCAGGTCGGTCAGCGACTCGTTGGCGAGGATGAGCTTGGCCTCGAGATTGATCGTGTCGTCGACGTTGACTGTATTCGGTCCCGTGATGTTGATGCCGGGCACGACGACCGTCACGTTGGCTACGGCAGTCAGCCCGCTGCCGTCTGTGGCTGTCGCAGTGATCTTGGCCGTACCTTCGGCAATCCCTCGGATGACGCCGTTGCTAGTCACTGTGACGAGGTCCGGCCGATCCGACTTCCAGTTCAGTACCTTGTTCGATACGTCCGCCGGACCGATGGCCGGCGTCAGGATCGATTCCTCGTCCTTCGCGATGATGGCATCGGTGAGCGAGAGGCTCGCCATTCTGGTGATCGCCTCGACAGCGAGCGGCTGGAACTGCAGGCTGCGCTCGATGTCTTTGGTGACCGTTGTCCCATTCACATAGAAATCAGTGAAGCTGAGATTAGAATTCTGAATCAGGTAATTGCCATTCTGCTTGGGCGTGACCTTCACCGTGAAGCTGACCGGATCTGCGACAAAGGATTTGCCGTCGGTGCTGAGGCGATAAGCGATGTCCGCCAGCTTGCCCGTCAGCCGATAGCCGGCGCCCAGCGAGCCGGTTACAACCGGATCAAGCAGGAGGGGAGATGTGTCCGATGCCAGCGCTTCAAGATTGGCCGGCAGCTGCTCGTCCAGCTTGAAATTTTTAATGACGAGATCTTTTGCTTCGATGCCGTTTTTAAAAGGAATCGCTTTTGGCGTCACCGTGTAGGTCATCGTGAACGGCACGTTTTTCTCGATCTGATTGTTCACGACGTTCGAGGACAGCGTGCGGGTGAGATCGACGTTGGCCGTCACCTTCATGACCTTGGTCGTGATTTCCTTGACGTCGCTGACGGCTCCGCTTTTGTCCTTGGCAGACACATAAATGATCAGATCTCCGCCATTGGGCAGCGGATTGTCATACGATTCGCTCAGAATCTTGCCGGTTGTATCCTCCGTATACGGCTTGACTTGCGTCTGTGTCCAGGTACTGCTGCCTTCCGGCTTGTACTTGAACGTGACGGCCGTCGACAGCGTCCGGTCGATGACGTCGAAGTCCTGGGCTGTGTAGCTTAGCAGCACTTTGTTGTAGGACGGTATAATCTTGCCGGATTCCGCATAGTTCGTCGGCGTGCTGACGGTGACCGTCGGCGCGTGGTTCGAGCCGATGAACGCGCGGTACATCGTATTGACGAACAGCCGCTGCTCCCAGTCCGGGAACTTGGTGTTGGTATGACCGGTGCCCGAATAGGTAACGTTGCCGTAGGAGTACGTATAATAATGATTCCAGCTGTCATCGTCGTCCCGCGGGCCGCCCGTGATGTTGTACCAGGGGATCAGCTTCGGATCCTCCAGGTTTAGCGCAAAGTACTGGTTATGGGTTGTGTTGACTTCGGTGATCTTCTCGCTGATATTGAAAGGAAAACGCGTCAGCAAGCCTTCGTTCACCTTTTTAGTCGTCTTGGACGTATTGGGCGCGTTCAAGCCCATATTTGTCATGGGATCGAGCTGGCCGGTAGAATTTTGGAAATATTTAATCCAGTTTGAATTGCCTTGATAGACCGTATCGTGCGTAAACATGACGCTCTGTCCGGTCGCAATATAGGTATTGACCGCTATGGCGGCTGCTTCGTTGATCGGTGCGCTGCCGTTGTATGAGTCGGCGAAGCCGAAGATCAACATATCATAGTAGCCGTTGAGATTTTTGTAGCCGCTGCTGTTGAAAGTGCTGATTGTCATGGTCTTGATCGTAATCTCATAATCTGCCGATTTGAGGTAGGACTGCTTCATATTCAATTCATCTAGAAGACTGCTGTTCGCGTTGCCGGGCAGTATCTGGAGCACGTTGATCTTGGTCAATTCGTCGCGGAACCGCAGCACGCCGCTTTGGATATCACGCTTTTTGCTGCCTTGATCGACGAGCTCGAGCTTCCAGTAATGGACGCCGGAGTAGCCCTTGGGCAGTCGGAAAGTAACCGTATTGGCGCTCGTCTCAGTCACCGGCTGCGAGAGCAGCAGATTGTTGGAATCGAATTTCAGAACGCTGTCGATGCCGACATACAGATTAGCGACAAGACTGCGTTGCTTTATATTAGATACGTTCGCGACATCAAACGTATACGTCAATGTATCGCCTGCGACGTAAATCTTGTCCTGATCCTCCGTATAATCCGTCGGCTTGGAGGTCAGCACGATACGGGGACGCTCGGCGGCATATTCGATCAGTGAGGTGGCGTCCAAAAATGCGCTTTTGGATGCAAGCTGGCTGTCGCCTACGAAGATTACGTTGCTTCTGTTCGAGGCGGGCACGAACGTGTTTGCATTACCTGCATTCAGAGAGACGGCGTAATCGTCCAGCGCGTTCTTGAGAATGCCGGCCGTATTTTGAAAGAGCGCACCGCTGCTGCTCGTTTTCGTTTTTTGGCTGTATGCGATGACCGGCAGTCCCCGGTCGATATATGCGGTCTTAATCTCGTTCATTTTTAAGTTCGTGATATCGTTCATAATACTTTTCGTATTATGATCGCGGTCGTCCTGCCATACAGGCGTCGCATTGTAAGCGCCCTTGCCGATATAAATCGCGTCGTATCGGCCGTCCAATTCGTCCCGCTGCGCGACGAACTGCTTCATGCGGAGCGATTCGATCTTGAAGACGGGATCTTTGGATTCGCCGAGCAGAGGAAGGAGCTCTGAGGTGCCGTCGTCCGTAATCTCTAGGACGCGGATTTCTTGTGCGGAAGACGAAGGCGTGACATCGGTGATCGTGAATTGTTGCTGAACTTTATTGGAAGTACCAATGTTCGCCTGAAGGGTTGTCGTGCTGTTGCTGCCGCTGCCGCTGGTTACGGTAGTGATGTAATTGTTGTTGGATAGCGACTTCAGAGCAAATTTGCCGTTAACGGGTTCTTTGGCGAAAGTCTCGGTGATCTTGACCGCCGTCGCAGTGGCAGCCAGACTGGACGTGCCGTTGGCCGTGACGAACATGCCGTTCTCCTGCGCGCGGAGCGACACCGTACCGTCCCCCCAGTCGGTCATGAAAAACTTGGCGGCTTCTTCGTTGCCGAGCCGCAGTTGATTGCCTTTCAATATTACGTTTTGTTGAACGTCCGCCGGTGTCGTGCCCTTGAGCGTCACCAGCCTGTATGTCGTGGCATGCGCATGTGAAGGTCCCAGAGCCGTCTGCGGTATTAAACCCGCGATTAAGGCCGCCGCCATCAACAAACTGATCCATTTCCGAATCCGCGACATCCGATTCTCCCCTTAACATGAATTCTATTATCAATCGTGTAGCGATGGACATATAAGTTGGTGGGAATATAGGTTGATAGACCCAGAATCCTCGATTCATTTTACCATATTCTTCTGAAAAAATACTGAACAAATTGTACGACATAAAAACAGCGAATAATGCCACAAAAAGCCGCTTGTCTTTTGTTTGCAGGACGATATATAATCCTTCTGAGAAAATTATTGGAAATACGTCGGGGCATGTCATTTTATCGACTGGAAATATATAAGTCTTTGATATATATAAATGCAGGACTATATGACTAAATTATTGAATATATAGACGGGCGGTGAGAACGAGTGGCAATCGTAAAGAAAAGGTTGGGAGATTTGCTGGTAGAGAGCCAGATTATCTCCGAGGAGCAGCTGCAGGAGGCGTTGCAGGAGCAGCGCAAGACGAAGCAGAAGCTCGGCGACCTTCTCATCACCCAAGGCTACATTAACGAACAGCAGTTGATCGAGGTGCTGGAATTCCAGCTCGGCATCCCGCACGTCAGCCTTTTCAAGTATCAGATCGACCCGTCCATCACACAGATCATTCCGGAGGCGCTGGCCAGACGCTATCAGGCGATCCCGATCCAGAAGGACGGAGGCAAGCTGCTCGTCGCAATGGCCGATCCGCTGGACTACTTCGCGATCGAGGAGCTGCGGATGAGCACGGGCTTCCGCATCGAGCCGGCGATCACGAGCCGGGACGAGCTGAATCGAGCGATCGCCCGGCATTATGGCCTGCAGGATTCGATGAGCCAGATTATGGTCGAGCTGCCGACGACGCAGGAAGAGATCCGCGAGACCGAGATTACGAATGAAGATTCGCCCGTCGTGCGGCTGGTCAATCAGATGATCCAGCAGGCGATGCAGCTGCGGGTATCGGACATCCACGTCGACCCCGGCGAGACGAACGTCACGATCCGCTATAGGCTCGACGGCGTACTGCGGACGGAGCGGACGATTCCCAAGCAGATGCAGGGCTTCATCACCGCCCGCCTCAAGATCATGGCCCGACTCAACATCGCGGAGCGCCGCCTGCCGCAGGACGGCCGGATGAAGATGACGTTCGACAACCGGACGATCGATATCCGTGTATCCGCGCTGCCGACGATTCACGGCGAGAAAATCGTGCTCCGGCTGCTCGACCTCAGCACAGGCGTCAAGTCGATCGACCTGCTTGGATTCGGCAAGCGCAATTTGTCTATTTTCCGGGAAATGATCGAACGGCCGTACGGCATCCTGCTCATCACGGGACCGACGGGCAGCGGCAAGACGACGACGCTCTACTCCGCGCTGAACCATCTGAATCAGGAATCCGCCAATATCATCACGGTCGAGGATCCGGTCGAATATCAGCTCGACGGCATCAATCAAGTCCACGTCAATCCGACGATCGGGCTGACGTTCGCCGCCGGTCTGCGTTCCATTCTGCGGCAAGACCCCAACATCGTCATGGTCGGCGAGATCCGGGATACGGAGACGGCCGAGATCGCGATCCGCGCCTCGCTCACCGGCCATCTGGTGCTGTCCACGCTGCACACCAACGATGCGATCAGCACCGTCACCCGACTGCGAGACATGGGCATCGAGCCTTACCTCGTCGCTTCGTCGCTCATCGGCGTCGTCGCTCAGCGGCTCGTCCGGCGCATCTGTCCCGAATGCAAGACGGCGCATGAGCCGACCGAGCAGGAGGCGCTGCTGCTGAGCGGGCGCGGCATCAGGGCGGACAAGCTCTACCGGGGCAGAGGCTGCGGCAACTGCAACAAGACCGGGTACCGAGGACGCGTCGCCATCCATGAGGTGCTCGGCATGAACGATACGCTGCGACGGATGGTCACGGACAACGCGACCATCGAGGAGCTCCGGACGGGGGCAGCGGCGCAGGGCATGATCAACCTGATGGACGACGGCTTCGGCAAGGTGCTGGACGGCACGACGACGCTTCAGGAAGTGCTGCGCGAGACCGTCGCCTATTAAATAGGAGGTGAGGAGACGATGGTATTGGATATGAAGAGCCGCATGGTCGATCTGCTGCGTTCGGCGCATGAAGCCGGCGCATCCGACCTGCATATCTCGGTCGATTCGCCACCGATCCTCCGGGTGAACGGCAAGCTCCAGCCGATCGGCGAGGACAAGGTAACGGCGGTCGAAGCGGAGCACATGGCGCTGTCGCTCATCGACGAAGAACAGACGGAGCGGTTCGAGCGTGCGGGCGAGCTTGATTTCTCATGCGAGCTGGAGGGGCTATCACGGTATCGGGTGAATGCGTATCGTCAGCGGGGACGGGTCAGCATCGCGGTGCGGACGATTCCGACGCAGATTCCGACGCTCGAGCAGCTGCAGCTGCCCCCGATTCTAAGCTCGCTGGCTTCGAAGCCGCAGGGGCTCATCCTGGTCACAGGACCGACTGGCAGCGGCAAGTCCTCTACGCTGGCGGCGATGATCAAGCACATTAATACGCATGAGAAAAAGCATATCGTCACACTCGAGGACCCGATCGAGTATTTGCACGGCCACGGCTCGTCCATCATCGACCAGCGGGAGGTCGGCAGCGACACGAAGAGCTTCGCGAACGGACTGCGCGCCGCGCTGCGGCAGGACCCGGACGTCATCCTCGTCGGCGAGATGCGCGACCTCGAGACGATCTCGGCCGCGGTGACCGCAGCCGAGACCGGGCATCTCGTATTCGCGACGCTGCACACGACCGATGCGCCGCAGACAATCGACCGGATCATCGACGCCTTTCCCGGTCATCAGCAAGGACAGATCCGCACCCAGCTCGCTGCCGTACTCGTCGCGGTCATCTCGCAGCGGCTGCTGCCGAGGACGCAGAACAGAGGACGCGCATGCGCGACCGAGATTCTCGTCAATACGCCGGCGGTCGCCAACCTGATCCGCACGGAGAAGATCCACCAGATCAAGAGCGTCATGCAGACCGGGCGGCAGCTCGGCATGCATACGCTGGAGCATTCGATCAAGGAGCTGTTGCAGGCGGGTGCCGTCGAGCCGGCTTATGCCCGGGCTTACCTTGCTGAGGCGGGTGTCGTCTAATGGCGGATTTTCTCTACCAGGTCCGCAGTCAGACCGGCCGCCAGATCAAGGGCAAGCTGTCCGCTTCGAACAAGTCCGCCGCGATGGAGGAGCTGCGCAAGCGCAATCTGGTCGTTCTGTCGCTGAGCGAGCAGAAGACGACTTTCCTCAACACGGACATTTACATCGGCAATCCGGTCAAGCACCAGCACTTCATCATCTACTGCCGTCAGTTCGCCACGCTCATGCGGGCTGGCGTCACCATCGTCGATGCGACCGCCATTCTGGCCGAACAGACCGAGAGCAAGCCGCTCAAGAAGGCGCTGCTCGACGTGCACACGGGGCTGCTGCGCGGGGTGTCATTCTCCCAGGCGGCCGGCGAGCACAAGAAGATCTTCCCCGCGATCTTCCTCAGCATGATTCGTGCCGGGGAGGAGACGGGGGATATCGAGGGTACGCTGGAGCGGCTGGCGAAGTTTCTGGAGAAGCAGCATGTGACGCGCGAAAAGATCAAGTCCGCGATGACCTATCCGCTCGTCGTCGGTGTGCTGGCGATCGGTGCTGTCGTCTATCTGCTCAAGGCGGTCGTACCGCAGTTCGTGTCGATGTTCGAGTCGATGAACGCCAAGCTGCCCGCGATCACGCTCTTGGTGCTGGCGCTCAGCAAGTCGATCGAGCACGAGTGGTACTTGTGGCTGCTCGGCGCGGTCGGACTTGTCGTCGTTTATCAGGTTGCCAAGCGTTCGGACAAGGGACGCTACTGGATCGACTACGGCAAGCTGAAGATACCGATCTTCGGCAAGCTCGCCCAGAAGGGCGCCATCGCGCAGCTGACCCGCACGCTGTCGTCGCTGTACGCCAGCTCGGTGCCGGTGCTCCAGTCGCTTCAAATTGTCGAGGACCTGGTCAACAACAAGGTCATCGGCGGCTACATCCGCAAGTCCGCGGACTCGCTCCGCCAGGGCAATCCGCTGTCCGAGCCGCTAAAGCAGTCATGGGTATTTCCCCCGATGGTCACCCAGATGATCTCCATCGGCGAAGAGACCGGCGCGCTCGATCAGATGCTCGAGAAGGTCGCCGACTTCTACGAGATGGACGTCGAGAACACCGTCGACCGTCTCAAGTCGCTGCTCGAGCCACTGCTCATCGTTTTCCTGGCCGGCCTCGTCGGAACCATCGTCGCGGCGATCATGCTGCCGATGTTCTCGCTGTACGGACAGATGGGCTGAGCCGATATCAATAGTAGTTGTTTGATGCGCCCCTGGCGCAAGAACATAGATCGCATCGTTGTGAAGTCACGATCTAATACAATATGGAGGTTATGGTATGAGAACAGCAGTAATGAAACGTCTCGGCAAGGCAAAGGAAGATCAGAAGGGCTTCACGCTTATCGAGCTATTGGCGGTTATCGTTATTCTGGCGGTAATTGCGGCGATTGCGGTGCCGTTGATCGGGAACATCATTAATAAGTCGAAGAAGGATTCTGATATTTCGACAGCACGACAGATTTACGATGCGGCTAGACTTTATATTACAAGTGAAGAAAATGGAGTTTACCCTGTTAAAACTACGGTGGGAACTGGAAGGATTACTATAGCGACTTTGCAGGAAAAGGGTTACCTCGATAAAGGAACAGCGCTGCCAAGTACAAAAAAACTACTTGTTGGTACCAACTCATTTCTTCAATTTGACTCAAAAGGTCTTTTGGAAGAGATTACACTTAGTACAGGAAATGCCACTGGGGAGACTGTGACTTACTCAGCTACAAAAGTTCTATCTGTAAATGCGGATGCTTCTGAGCCAGCAGCGCCAGCCGGTACTTAATAATTTAGAAGAAAAGGAACCGGCCCCACCGGTTCCTTTTCTCTAACCAACCAAGAAAGCGACTATCGCCATCATGACGATTCTGATATATATATACCTGTTCGCGCTGGGCGCGGTGCTGGGTTCGTTCTATAATGTCGTGGCGCTGCGCGTGCCTGCGGGCGAATCCATCGTGTCGCCGCCGTCGCGGTGTCCGCGCTGCGGGACGCGGCTCGCGGGGCGCGACCTCGTGCCGATCGCGAGCTGGCTGCTGTCGCGCGGGCGCTGCCGCCATTGCGGGGCGCCGGTGTCGCCGCTTTACCCGCTGGGCGAGGCGGCGACGGGACTGCTGTTCGTGTGGGCGTACGCCCGCTTCGGCTGGAGTGCGGAGACGATCGTGGCGCTGCTGCTCGTCAGTTTGTGCGTCATCGTGACCGTATCGGACCTCGCGACGATGCTGATTCCGAACAAGGTGCTGCTGTTTTTCGCACCGCTGCTGGCGGCGGCCTGTCTGCTGCTGCCGAGCGACATCTCCTGGTGGAGCCACCTGCTCGGGGCGGTCGCAGGCGGCGGTATTTTGCTGCTGATCGTCATCGTCTCGCGAGGCGGGATGGGGCTCGGCGACGTGAAGCTGTTCGCGCTGCTCGGCTTCGTCGTCGGCTTGCCCAATACGATCGTGGCGCTCATCGCTGCCTGCCTCGCAGGCACGCTTGTGGGCGGCGCGCTGCTCGCGCTAGGCGTCGTGAGGCGCAAGCAGCCGATTCCGTTCGGACCGTTCCTCGTGCTCGGCGCATGCCTTGCCTTCGGTTACGGCGGACATCTGATTTCATTTTATTTATCTTTATTTACCTGAACGGGGCGTGACTAGCAATGATAGGATCAGGCGCCAAGACCATCGGCCTGACCCTGGATCCGTCCGGGGCAAGATTCGTTAAGCTGAGGAAAAAGAAGGGCTGGGAATTCGAGCGCGCGAGCATGCTGCCATTGTCCGCTGATTTGTTCGAAGAGGACTTGGTCGCCGATTACGCACAGACGCGCAGCCGGCTCTCGGAGTGGGTGAAGGCGGAGAAGCTGTACGGGCAGTCCGTCACGCTCGCATTTCCCACCTCGCATGTGATCGTCCGGCGGCTGCGCATCCAGAGCACCAGCGACAGAGATCTGCCCGGACTGGTCGCGCTTGAGGTCGAGACGACGCTGCATCTGCCGTTCGAGGACCCTGTGCATGATTACATCAAGCTCGGTGCGGACGAAGGGAGCACACAGGTGCTTGTTTTCGCCGCATCCAGACAGCTTATTCAATCGTACACCGATCTGGTTCAGGAAGCGGGGCTCAAAGTATCCGGCATCGAGCTGTCGGCGACGGCGCTGGCGCGGGCGATCCGGGGGCTTCAGGACGAGAAGTTCGAGGAGACGATGCTCGTCAATCTGGACGCGAACGCGCTCGAGATCTATATGTTTCACAACGGGTACCCGGTATTTCTGAAAACGATCGCGCTCTACGGACAAGCCGATGCGGATGGCGGTGCGTTGAGTCCGGGACAGCTGTCCGAGGTAACGGCCGAGATCGCGCGGATGATGAACTTCTATCAATTCAGCATCCACGAGGGCAACGCGAGAATTACCGAAGCGCTGATCGTCGGCTCGGATCAAGGCCGCAACCAACTGCTCGCCGAGCTGCAGCAGTCGCAGCCGGACCTGAGCATCCGGGCACTGTCCTTGGACGCCTACGCGACGCAGCATACGTACAGTGCGGACGACAATCGCGTGGCGGTGGGCCTCGCACTCTGGCATGCGGACAAGCAGCGAATCAATTTGCTGCCCCGGATCGACCGCGAAGCGCGCCTGTACCCGGTCATGATCGCGGCATCGCTGGCGCTGTGGCTGCTGGCCGTCGTTGCGGTGACCTATTTTTACATGGATTACAAGTCCGATCTGCGCGCCGGAGAAAAGACGATCAGTCAGCTGAACGATCAGATCACACTGCTGCAAAGCGGGCTCGCTGCGAAAAACAGCGGGCAGGCGGGCGTCTCCAATCCGCTCGCGATCATCGAGAGCATTCGGGACAATCGGCGTGATGCGGTCGCGATCATCGACGAGCTCACCCGCATGCTGCCCAAGGACAGCCGCTTGCTGAACGTCAGCTACAGCAGTCTCGGTCAGCTCGGACTGACCGTGCAGACGTCGGATTACGAAGGAGCCTCCCGCTATCTGTTCGACTTGAAGCGGATGTCGTTCGCCGCTACGGCGCAGCTGCAATCGGTCGCGCAGAGCGCGCCTGCGGATGGGCCGGCCGTCGCAACGTTTAAAACGGCGGTATATTCGGTCGAGCTCAAAAAGCCGGAAGGAGGCGACGGAAATGACGGCACTGCAGACACAGCTCAATAAGCGCACGCTCGGACTCATCGGCATCGTCATGCTGTTTCTCATCGTGCTGCTGTTCGTCGTTTACAAGCAAATGCCGCTCGGCGACCGCCTGTCCGAGCAGAAGGACGAGATCGCGCTTCTGAGGAATCAAGCGGATATACTGGCCAACAAAAAAGCCGAAGGGGACAAAGCCGGCGCCAAGTACTCCGACGATGCCGTCCAGCAAGCGCTGCCGCTGTCTGACAATACCGAGCAGATGCTGCTCGATCTCAAAAGCGTCAGCCAGGCCAACGGCGTCGCGCTCCTGAATGCGACATTCAGCGCGTCTGCCGGCAATCAGCTGCAAAGCATGCTGGGCGGCGAGCAGACGCCGTACGCTACGGTAGGAGAGCTCAAGACGGCCGTCGCCATCGAGGGCACTTACGACCGTCTGCTGGCCTGGATCGAGGGGCTGCAGCGTCTGCCGCGGCTCATATCGGTGGACAACTTCGCCATCGCACAGCCCGCTCCGGCCGACATGGGCAAGTCGATGACGCTGAACGTCAACTTCACAGCTTACTTCGACCCCTCCTATCGTGATCTGGTAGACCGTGAATTGCTGCCTTACGAGAATTGATCCGTACTGTCTGCCGCTGGACGATGCAGAGTTCCTCTGCCTCGTCCTTTTTCATTTATTTGCAGAGCCGAATTCCGCCCAGCGGGACCGGCGGATATGCTACAATAGAGAGACACTCTATGAACAAAGGTTGTCGAAAACGGTATGCGCGTGTCGAACAAGCTTGAATTTACGGAGCATCACCGCTATACCGCCTGCCGCGACTTCTCGCTCGGCGGTCTGGAGCGAAGGGTGCTGACCGAACTCTATCAACCGATGGTAGGCGTGCTGGCCGTCGGCTTATATCTATTGCTCTATCATCATCTCGGCGACGACGAGATCGGGTACGTGCAGCCGGAGGCGCAGCGCAGGCTGTTCCTCGGGCTCGGCCTGGAGCCGAACGCGGCCGGACGCCAGGCGCTCGCCGAGGGCGCCTCCAAGCTGGAGGCGGTCGGCCTGCTGCAGACGTATCGGCAGCACGATCCGGCGGCGGACGAGACGCTGTACGAGTATGTGCTGCAGCGGCCGCTTGCGCCGGGCGAGTTTTTTGCCAATCTGCATCTGTCGCTGCTGCTCCGCGATCGCATCGGCAAGCCTGCGCTGCTGGAGCTGCGGCAGTCGCTCGCGCCGCGCGAGCCTGCCGGACTCGGGCGGTTCCTCAACCGCGAGGAGATCACGGTGCCCTTCTACGAGCTGTTCCGCATCAATGCGGCGCAGGTCGACGCGGAGCTCGAGCAGACGCTGTCGCAGTCTGCGCCTGCGCGCGAGCAGGGCACGGCCTCGCAGCCTGAGCGGGTGCGCCATAGCGAACTGCTGCTGCGGTTCCCGCGCGGCTCGGCGAACCGGGCGTACGTCGAGCGTCTCCATCTGGCGCCGGAGTCGATGGCGCAGATCAACTTCCTGGCGTACAAGTTCGATCTCGAGCTGCCGGAGGTGAGCCGGCTGCTCGACGAGGACGGCGTATTCCTGCCGGACGGGACGCTGCATTGGGACGAGCTGCAGGCGCGGGCCAACCAGATCTACCGCCAAGGACGCAAGCGCGGCGAGGAGCGGGAGCGCTACCTGTCGCGGATCGGCGACGCGGCTGCGGTCGGCGGGAGCGCCGTGGTCGAGACGGTGTACGCCGAAGCGTTGTATGCGGTGCCTCCGTTTGAGGTGCCGGAGCGTCTGAGCGGCCAGGTCGCGCTGGACGAGTACGGCCGGCTGCTGATGTCCGAGCCGCATACGCGGTTTCTGGAGCGGTTCTTCCCGGGCGCGGTGCCCGAGGTGTTCGCCCGGATCTTCGAGCGGATCGATCTGAACTACAAGCTGCCCGAGCAGGTCATCAACGTGCTGATCCACTATGTACTGGGCACGAATCACGCGCAGCGCCTGACGGCGAGCTTCATCGATTCGGTCGCTGCGAATATGCTTGCCAAAGGCATCGATACTTATGACAAAGCCGTCCGCTATGTGCGCGAGCAGGACAAGCTCAACGAGACGCTCGAGCGCAGGCGCAGAGGCGAGAGCGAGCCTGGCGCGGCTGCCGGCAAGGGCAAGACGGCGTCGGGCCGCGGCCGCGCAGGCGGCACGGGCGCGCGCAAGCCGTCCATGCCGGTCGTGGAGGACAAGGGACCGGCCAAGGCGCTCTCAGCCGAGGAGCGGCAGAAGCTCCGCGACCTCGCGCGGCAGCTGGACAAGAGCTAGGCGGAGATGCGGCCCGGGTGTGGGATACTACCAGGTAATGCCGCCCGGTGCACGAAATAGCGATACGCCAACGTCTTATTTGTCGGAAATACCGACTAGGTCGCGAAATAACGATACGCCAACGTCTTATTTGCCGGAAATGTCATGCGGGGCGCGGAATAGCGATGTGCCATCGTCTTATTTGCCGGAAATGTCGTGCGAGGCGCGGAATAGCGATGTGCTATCGTCTTATTTACCGCAAATGCCGTCTGGTGCACGAAATAGCGATGTGCTATCGTCTTATTTGCCGGAAATGTCGTGCGGGGCGCGGAATAGCGATGTGCTATCGTCTTATTTGTCGGAAATGTCGTGCGGGGCGCGGAATAGCGATGTGCTATCGTCTTATTTGCCGGAAATGTCGTGCGGGGCGCGGAATAGCGATGTGCTATCGTCTTATTTGCCGCAAATGCCGTCTGGTGCACGAAATAGCGATACGCCATCGTCTTATTTACCGAAAAAGCCGTCTGGTGCACGAAATAGCGATGTGCCAACGTCTTATTTGCCGGAAATGTCGTGCGGGGCGCGGAATAGCGATGTGCCATCGTCTTATTTGCCGGAAATGTCGTGCGAGGCGCGGAATAGCGATACGCCATCGTCTTATTTGTCGGAAATGTCGTGCGGGGCGCGGAATAGCGATGTGCTATCGTCTTATTTACCGGAAATGTTGTGCGGGGCGCGGAATAGCGATGTGCTATCGTCTTATTTGCCGGAAATATCGTACGTGGCACACTATAGCGATAC
Source organism: Cohnella sp. 56 (assembly GCF_037963805.1). Classification (NCBI taxonomy): domain Bacteria; kingdom Bacillati; phylum Bacillota; class Bacilli; order Caryophanales; family Paenibacillaceae; genus Cohnella; species Cohnella sp. 56. Next base: position 44,102 of record NZ_JAZDQE010000017.1, read on the forward strand.
GCCAACGTCTTATTTTTCGAACAAATCCAATATAGAGAGGGGGGACGCAGGATGGAATCGCTGGGAGAAGCGCTGCGAAGCTGGAAGTCCTCGCCGCGGGTAGGCGACTTGGACAATCTGACACGCCGGGTGCTGACGGATCCGCTCGTGCTGGACATCCGCCGCCGATACCCCGAGGTGGATGAGCGCACATGGCGCATCAACCTGAACAAACTGTATCAATATGCCAAAGAAGACCGCAGCTGCAAGAACTGCCCCGGCCTTGATCGGTGCCCGAACGATATGCAGGGACATTATACGTCGATTACCTGCGCCGAGCAGAACGGCAAATGGCAGGTGTTCGACCAGAAGACGCCTTGCGCCAGATGGCAGGCTCACGAGCATCAGGAGCAGGTGCGGCGCAGAATCACGAGCCTCAGCAGCAATGTCGATCTGGACGTCGACAGCTACGAGGCCGAGCAGATGCTCGATCTCGACGGCGAGCGTGAGGATGCCGTGCTGCAGCTGCTCGCTTATGTGAACCGGACCCGGACGGAAGGGCTGCAGAAAAAGGGATTGTACCTGATGGGCAGCTTCGGCACCGGCAAGACATACATGGCGGCCTATCTGCTGCACAAGCTCGCGAAGGAAGGCAAGACCGGTGTCATCGTCTATATGCCGGACTTCGTGGAGGATGCGAAGGCGCTCATGATGGAGCCGCAAAAGCTCAAAGAGACGATGACCCTGATGAAAGAAACGGACCTGCTCGTATTCGACGATATTGGGGCGGAGAACCTGAGTCCGTGGGTGCGCGACCATGTGATCGGGGCGATTCTGAATCACCGGATGAACCGCAAGCCGACTTTTTACACGTCCAATCACGATCTCGAGTCGCTCGAGCGGCACTTCAGCTTCACGCACAAGGAAGGCGAGGAGCTTCACAAAGGCCAGCGCCTGATGGATCGGATTCGCCCGTTCGTGGATATCGTCCATGTGCGGGGCCGCAATCAGCGCGGATAATATAGTTTGGAACGAGCCCGCAGCATGCCCGCTGCGCGGCTTTTTTTGCGTGCAGATACAGCAGCGGGAGCATACAGGACAGCTCGCCGTGTTGGCGTTTTTTTTACTATCAGCTTTTTTAATACAGATCTAAAAAAATACTTATTGACACTAAAACCATGTGACTGCTATGATTTGCTAAAACCAATTGATCTGGTGGGTTTTGTAGGAATTGTCCGCCAGCGCAACGGAGGGGGATTATATTAATGAAATCGCTGAGAAAAGGCACGTTGTTTATCGTCATCTCTTTGTTTGTAGCCTTGCTGTCGGCGTGCGGTTCGAACAACAATCAATCCGCAAGCTCGGGCAGCACGTCTGCGTCGCCTGCCGGATCTGCATCCGCATCATCCGACGAATCTGCCTCAGCCTCGCCTGCCGGTTCCGCCTCCGCCGAGCCCAAGTCCATCGAGCTGCTCAACGTTTCCTACGACCCGACCCGCGAGCTGTATGAGGCGTTCAACAAGAGCTTCGCCGACTACTGGAAGAAGGAGACCGGACAGACGGTCAAGATCAACCAGTCGCATGGCGGCTCCGGCTCTCAAGCCCGCAAGGTGCTCGACGGCCTCGAAGCCGACGTCGTGACGCTCGCGCTCGCCTACGACATCGATTCGCTCACGGACAGCGGCCTCGTCAAGAAGGATTGGCAGCAGTCGTTCGAATCGAACAGCTCGCCGTACACGTCGACGATCGTATTCCTGGTACGCAAGGGCAACCCGAAGGGCATCAAGGACTGGGACGATCTGGTCAAGGACGGCATCAAGGTCATCACGCCGAATCCGAAAACTTCGGGCGGCGCGCGCTGGAATTACCTCGCGGCATGGGGCTACGCGCAGCAGCAGGACGGCAATGACGAAGCGAAGACGAAGGATTTCCTGAAGAAGCTGTTCGCCAATGTACCTGTGCTCGATACCGGTGCGCGCGGTTCGACGACGACGTTCGTCGAGCGCAAGATCGGGGACGTGCTGCTGGCATGGGAGAACGAAGCGTACCTGGCGAAGAAGGAGTACGGGGACGAGTTCGAGATCGTGACGCCTTCGCTTAGCATTCTGGCAGAGCCGCCGGTCGCCATCGTCGACAAGAACGCCGACAAGCGCGGCACGCGCAAGGTCGCCGAGGCTTACCTGAAGTATCTGTACACACCGGAAGGCCAGGAGATCGCAGCTCAGAACTTCTATCGCCCGCGTCTGCAGGAGGTCGCCGACAAGTTCAAGGATCAGTTCCCCGCGCTGAACCTGCTGACGATCGACAAGGACTTCGGCGGCTGGACCGAGGCGCAGAAGAAGCACTTTGCCGACGGAGGCACGTTTGACGAAGTTTATACCAAAGGTTAAGTCACGAACTCCTAACCCGACAAGCGAGGAAGGACGATAGCAATGGCTGCCCAAGTCAGAGAAAAGCGCGTACTGCCGGGATTTCGGATCACGCTCGGCTATTCGATACTGTATTTAAGCTTAATCGTGCTCATCCCGCTGGCCGCGCTGATCGTGAAGACGGCCGGGCTCACGCTGCCGCAGTTCTGGCACACGGTGACGAGCGAGCGCGTGCTCGCCTCGTACCGGGTCAGCCTGCTCACGTCGCTGTTCGCCGCGCTGGTTAACGTCGTGTTCGGTCTGATCGTCGCCTGGGTGCTCGTGCGGTACCGTTTTCCCGGAAAAAAAATCGTCGACGGCCTGATCGACATGCCGTTCGCCCTGCCGACCGCGGTCGCAGGCATCGCGCTCACCTCGATCTATGCGCCGAACGGCTGGATCGGGTCGCTGCTGGAGCCGCTCGGCATCAAGGTGGCGTACACGCCGCTTGGCATCTCCGTGGCGCTCGTCTTCATCGGCTTGCCGTTCGTCGTGCGGACCGTACAGCCGGTGCTCCATGAGCTTGAGGCCGATATGGAGGAGGCCGCCGCGCTGCTCGGCGCGCATCGCTGGCGGACGTTCCGCAAGGTGCTGCTGCCCGAGCTGATCCCGCCGCTCATCACCGGCTTCGCGCTCGCCTTCTCCAGAGGGATCGGGGAGTACGGCTCGGTCGTCTTCATCTCCGGCAACATGCCGATGAAGACCGAGATCACGCCGCTGCTCATCATCACCAAGCTCGAGCAATTCGAGTACAGCCAGGCAACCGCGATCGCGCTCGTGCTGCTCGTCATCTCGTTCGCGCTGCTGCTGCTCATCAATACGCTGCAACGGTGGACCAACCGCCGTCTGCGGACCGGCTAGGAGGGATCGCGCATGTCCGGAGCACCGCCAACCGCTGTCGCATCAACCGCATCCGCCTCCCCGCTGTCCGCGGACACCCGGCCGGGCCACCTGACCGAATCGCGCGGCATACGGATTGCTCTGATCTCGATTGCGCTGCTGTTCGTCGGTCTGGTCGTCGTCCTGCCGATGATCACCGTCATCGCCCAAGCGTTCCGCAAAGGCTGGGACACCTACGCGGACGCGATCTCGGACCCCGACGCCATCTCCGCGCTGCGGCTGACGCTGACCGTCGCGGTCATCGCCGTACCGCTCAACACGCTGTTCGGCGCGGCCGCCGCTTGGGCGATCACGAAGTTCAAGTTTCGCGGCAAAAACCTGCTCATCACGCTGATCGATCTGCCGTTCGCCGTATCGCCGGTCATCTCCGGCCTTGTCTACATTCTGGTGTTCGGCGCGCAAGGTCTCATCGGTCCCTGGATGATCGAGCATGACTTCAAGGTCGTGTTCGCGACGCCGGGCATCATCCTGGCGACGATGTTCGTCACCTTCCCGTTCGTCGCCCGCGAGCTGATCCCGCTCATGGAGACGCAGGGCGTGCAGGACGAAGAAGCCGCGGTCAGCCTCGGCGCGAAGGGCTGGCGGGTTTTCTTCAAGGTCACGCTGCCGAACATCAAGTGGGGGCTCCTGTACGGGATTATTCTGTGCAACGCCAGAGCGATGGGCGAGTTTGGCGCCGTATCGGTCGTATCCGGACATATCCGCGGAGAGACCAATACGCTGCCGCTGCATATCGAGATTTTGTACAACGAATACCAGTACACCGCGTCCTTCGCCGTCGCGTCGCTGCTCATGCTGCTGGCGATCGTCACCTTGATCGTCAAAGGCATCATCGAGCACAAGATGGCCAAGCGCGGCGGCGGACACTGAATCGTCGGCAGTCGGCTGGCAGCTGGGATCAGGTTCGGATCAAACAATGTTACGGAAGAACCATCTTGGTCATGATCGCGGGGAGGAATTCATATGGCAAAGCCGTTGGAATTGAATGAGAGTTGGGTGCAGCGTATTACGGAGGCTGTAGAGGGGCTGCAGTACGGCAGCGTGCAGATCGTCGTGCACGACGGCCGCATCGTGCAGATCGAGCGCACGGAGCGCCGCCGCTACGACGAGGTGGCCGAACGCCGCAGCGCGCGCGACGCCTCGCAGAACGGCGCGGCTGCGAAGTAGCTGCGAAGCGTCGCGCACGCGGGTTGGCGGCCGATGCGCTTGATCATGCGCTATCTCCGCGTACGAACGAGTCCGACGCCGACCCTCGGTGCCCGAAGCGCATCAAGCGTCACGATTGCAGAGCGGCCCTCTGCCTCGTGCCGCTTTTTTTGCGTTATCGAGCACCTGAAGCTATCCCCGCATCCGAATCTTATTTTCGGACAACAATCGCAAGATCTACTTATTTTCCTCGCGCCCCGCTTCCGTTAGATTAGATATAGACACGAATACGCTGGAGGCGAGGCAACAGATGATCTTTGAACCGTTCGGGGAAAAGCATGCGGATGACGCGTTGGCACTGTGGAATGCGGAGCTGGGGGCGTCGTATCCGATGCGGCCGCGTCTGCTGCGGCAGAATACGCTGGAGGATACGCGATGGCTGCGCGAGGGATCATGGGCGGCGCTGGAGCCGCAGACGGGCGAGCTCGCCGGCTTCGTCGTCGCCAAGGCGCCGCACGGGGACGATGACCGCTTCGGGCTGCGCGGCGACGTCGGCTGGATTCAGGCGCTGCTGGTCGCCGCGGGCCGGCGCGGACGAGGCGTGGGCGGCGAGCTGCTCCGCAGGGCCGAGTCGGCGCTGCGCCAAGCGGGCGCGAGCCGCGTGCAGCTCGGCAACGATCTTCACCGCCGGCTGTTCCCGGGCATTCCGGGCGAGCTGGAGGAGACCCGGCGCTGGTTCGAGCGGCGGGGCTACGTGCATCGCGAGGACGTCTTCGATCTGATCAAAGCTTATGACGCCAATGAGGCGAGCGTCATGCCCGACACGGGCGCAGCGGCGGCCAGGCTCGCCGGACCGTCCGACCGCGAGGCGTTAACCGCCTTCATGACCCGCTGCTTTCCGGGAACATGGGACTTGCAGCATCGCGATTATTGGGCGCAAGGGGGATCGGGCCGCGAATACGTGCTGCTGGAGCGGGACGGCGCGATCATCGGCTTCTGCCGGATCAATGACGCCGAATCGCCGCTGCTCGCGCAAAACGTATATTGGGCGCCGCTGTTCGAGGAAGCGCTCGGCGGGATCGGTCCGCTCGGCATCGACGAAGCCTATCGGGGGCATCGCTACGGCATCTCCATCGTCGAGGCCGCGATTTGCTTTTTGAGGGTGCGCGGCATCAGACGGATCGTCATCGACACGACGCCGTTCGTCGATTTTTACGGGAAGCTGGGCTATCGCACCTGGAAAACGTACGGCAAATTCGACAAAACGCTGGCTGCGGCGACCGGCGGATCGACGGGCTAAGGCCGCTACTGCGCTACAAGAAACCTTCGGAATCGGCTTTGGCCGCCCGAAGGTTTTTTGTTGTTGAGCTGTGGGCGCGGCGCCATGTCGCCGGCAGGGAATGCGCTGGATCGCACAGCTTTGTGCAGTTCCAACGTGATTCCCTCATTCCTTCAGCTGATTGTGATTTCTGCGGAACTCGCTCGGCGTCACGCCGGTGAACCGCTTGAATACGCGGTTGAACGAAGCGACGGTGTAGTAGCCGACCAGAGAGGCGATTTCCTGGATTTTCAGGTCGGTCTCGCGGAGCATCTGGGTCGCTTTGTCGATCCGGACGGTCAGAATATAGTCGCTCAGATTCGTGCCCGTTTTTTCTTTGAAGTATGTCGACAGATAGGGGCCCGTGATGCCGAGCTTGCCCGCGATCGCGTCCAGGGACAGATCCTCGCCGAAGCGCTCCTCGACGTACGCCATGACGAATTTCGTGATGATGTCGGTCTCGGACTTCTTCTCCCGGACGGCGGCGGCGGACTTCGCGAGGAAGCGCTCGAAGAACGCCTTGTACTGCTCCAGCGTATAGCAGCCCTTCAATTGATCGTACGGCGATCCCCCGTCCATGAAGGTCGTGAAGGAGATGTTCTGCGCGTAAAGGACTTTGATCGTGCGGTTCACGACGTCCTTGGCGAAGTCCTGGAACTGATAGGCGAGCGCGCCCGTCCGCGCGAGCTGGTCCAGCAGCTGCGCCACGAGCGGGATCGTCACATCGTCGCAGCCGGACTGCAGGTTGGCGGTCAGCTCCTGCTCCTCGGCCGGCGCGGGGATCATCAGCGACGGCTGCGGCACCCATTCCCCGATAATCTGCACATCCTCCCCGAGCCTGCGCTGCTTCACCATGTCGAGGACGTCCTGGTACGTCTGAGCGAAGTCCGCGGAGTGATGGCGGACCGGACTGACGGCGATCGTGAAGTTGCAATAGGGAATATCCGTCGCGAGCATGCGGGCCAGCTCGTCCATATTGTCGCTATGCCTGGGCTCTCCGCGCTCGTTCTGGACGAACAGAATGGTCAGCACCTGATCTTTCTCCAGCTGGAACGTCAGGGAGTCGTCGTACCGGCTGGAGAAATGGGCGCCGATGAGCTCCTTGTACATATTGAAGGCGCGTTGGGGCGCGTTCGCGATCTCCTTGGCGAAGCGGTCCTTGAAGTCGATCTGCGACAGCACGAGCCGGTAGTGCGCATGCGAATCGGCCGCGAGCGGCAGCGATTCGCCGCTTCCGTGAATCTTTTTCAGCTTTTTCATATAAGCGAACTGCTGCAGCAGGTTGTTTTTGGCCTGCAGATCCTGATGGTATTCCCTGTTGGAGCGGGACAGGTCGCTTAACGTGTCGTGCAGCAGATTGAATTCCTTGATCCGGCTGCCTTCGCCCGCCGGGATGCCGACCGCGCGCAGCGACTGCGCCGACCGGATCATGTTGGCGAGCGGATTGTGGAACCGCTTGGAGAACCAGTAGGACACCGCCAGGCCGATGAGCACGGAGAGTGCGAGCAGCGCCCACATCGACTGGTTGAGCCGGCGGATCTGACCGGCGAGTCCTTTGTCCGGCACCTTCTCTATGTAGGTGAACCCGGTCTCGCCGCCGGTACGGTAGAAGTAGTAGCTGTCGCCGACCCGCACATAGCCCTTGCCCGTCTTCGCGGCGATCTCTGCGGGGAGCGCCGCGCCGGCGGCGGAGGAGAAGAGTACCTGCAGGTCGCCGTCGACGATATAAAACGTGCTGTCCGGCTTCGCCTGGTGAAAAGCCGCATAGATGCGGTCCGCGTTCAGAAAAGCGATAAAAGCGAACCCGTGATCGTAGCCGTTTTTGACCATAACGGGCAGCAGCCTCCCGAGCGGCTTGCGCTCGAACGGGGTGACGGAGGCGAACGAGGCGGCGGGATAAAGCTTGAAGCTGTCTGCGCCGTCCATCTGCCCGCGCCAGAAGTCGGCCGTATACGCCTCTTGATAGTAAAACTTCGAGAACATCGTATCTGCGTCCCGCGTGCCGTCGCGGTCGATAATAAATTCGCCGTTTCTAAAATAATAGACGATGTTGTCCAAATAGAGCGAAGTATTGTTCAAGTTGTGCGCGAGCGCCTTCTGCACGTCGACGACGACGTCGTACCGGCGCATCGGATCGCCGCGCCTCAATATCTCCGTATCGTTGTCGAACAGATAGCCGAGCATGAAGCTGCGGACGAGCTTGATGTGCTTCTCGTAGTTTGCGGCGCTCGCGTTCAGATTCAGGCTGCTGTTGAGGATGATCTCGTCCCGGATGTTTTTCCGGAAAAATGTGAAGGCGATCGAATTGATGGATACCAGCAGGATAATAATCGCGACGAAGCTGCCGAACAAGGTGTAGAACAGTGACATCTGGTTTTTGGCCGTTCCCCGAAGCCGCGCCGTCCATTTCATCCGATTACTCCTTTTTTACTTCATCGTCGATCAGGCTTTACATAAATCAGAGTATAGCCCCATGTCAGCTTAACTCTCAATGGTCTTCGCTTCGGAAACTTCTCTTTTTTTAAGATCGGCGTTTTTTCCTCTTCGTTTTTTAAGATCGGACAAGAACCGCAAGATCCCCTGATAGCGGCCGCGCCGGCTTGCTTGCTATGATGGCCCCGGACAGAAGAAGGAGGCGGTTGTAAAAATGGGATATCGCGTGGCCGTGATCGGGGCCGGCATCATCGCGGGTTCGCATCTGGCGGCGTTGCGCAAGCTGGACGCCCTGGCGGCATGCGCCGTCGCTGACGTGCGGCTCGGGCGCGCCGAGGCGATGGCGGCCGAGTATGGCATCTCGCCCTATGCGGATTACAAGGAGATGATCGTCCGGGAGAAGCCGGACATCGCGGTCGTCACCTTGCCGCATCATCTGCATCGGGAAGCGGCGACATTCGCGGCGGACCGCGGCTGCCATGTACTGCTCGAGAAGCCGATGGCGACGAGCGTGCGGGAATGCGACGACATAGCCGCGGCCGTCGAGAGAGGCGGCGTCAAGCTGATGGTCGGCCATACGCAGCATTATATCGCGGAAAACATCGCGGCCAAAGCAGTGATCGAGAGCGGCAGGCTGGGCCGTCTCCTGCTAATCAACGACCGGCGGCATCAGCGCTACGACGTGCCGGGCCGGCCGGACTGGTTTTTCGACAAAGCCAAAGCCGGCGGCGGCATTCTGACGAATCTCGGCGCCCACTCGATCGACAAGATTCAGTGGCTGACGGGCGAGCCGATCGTGCGCGTGACGGCCGGCATCCATTATGCCGGCATGCGCGGCGATATCGAAGGGGGCGGCTCCGCGTTCCTCGCGACCGCAACCGGCATCTATGCGACGCTCTCTCAATCGGGGTACCCGGGCGCGATCGTCGACGAGACGGAGTTCCGGTTCGAAGGCGGCAGCATGAAGCTGCTGACGGGCAGAGGGCTGTGGGTGAGCGACGGCGGCGAGTACGCGGAGGTTCCCGTCGGGCCGAAGCCCGATCCGTTCGTCGGCCAGTTCGAGGATCTGGTCGCCGCGATCGAGACGGGCTGCGAGCCGGCGTGCGCGATGGCATATTCCCGCAGCATTGTGGCGGTGGTAGAAAGCTTGTACCTGTCGCACGAGCAAGGGGCCGAAGTGGCCGTCGTCCGTTAAGATTGTTCGCTTTTGTACGGCTAACCGAAGAAATGCAAGGTTTCCGGATATCGCATCATTGCGCCGCGCTTGATCGATTCATTAAGCTAGGCGGCATAGACATATCGCTTCAGACTGGAGGGTCCGCTCGTGGCGCTACTGCGATTAAGGTGGAACAGAAGCAAGTACCTGCTGCTTCTCTTTTTGCCGGCGCTCGTGTATTACGTAATGTTCAAGTATGTGCCGATGTTCGGCATCCTGATCTCGTTCAAGGATTACAACCCGTTCAAGGGAATCTGGCAGAGCGAGTGGGTGGGCCTCAAGTATTACGAGATGTTTTTTCACAGCCCCGATTTTCCGAAGCTTCTGAAGAACACGATCCTGCTCGGCGTCTACAAGGTTGTCTTCGGCTTCCCGGCCCCGATCATTCTGGCGCTGCTGCTGAACGAAGTGAGAAAAGGCGTCGTCAAGCGGCTGGTCCAGTCGATCAGCTACCTGCCGCACTTCATCTCGAACGTCGTCGTCGTGAGCATGATGTTCCTCTTCCTGTCTCCGACCAGCGGACTTGTCAACCATGTGGTCGAATGGATGGGGTACAGCTCGATCAACTTCATGCAAAACGAGAACTACTTCCGCACGCTCTACATTCTATCGGAGATCTGGCAGCATATCGGCTGGGAGACGATCATCTATCTGGCGGCGCTCAGCGCCATCGATCCGCAGCTCTACGAGGCGGCCACCGTGGACGGCGCGAGCCGCTGGCATCAGCTGCGCCACGTCACGCTGCCCGGCATCATGCCGGCGATCGTCATCCTGTTCATTCTGAACATCGGCCATGTGCTCGATATCGGCTTCGAGAAGGTGCTGCTCATGCTGAATCCTTCGATCTACTCGACCGCCGACGTGCTCAGCACATATGTGTTCCGGACGGGGATCCAGGCGATGAATTACAGCTACGGCACCGCAATCGACCTGTTCACGAGCGTCGTCAACCTGCTCTTCATCCTCACGGCGAACTGGATCAGCCGCAGGACGAGCGAGACGAGCCTATGGTGAGGAAAGGAGGGGACGGTTTTGAAACCTAAGTTCGGCGTATTCGATGCGCTGCTGTACCTGGTGCTGTTCGGCGTCGCGGCTTCCGCGCTGTATCCTTTCATTTATATGATCGCGGTCTCGCTCAGCGGCACCGTGCCCGTGCTGAAGGGCGAAGTGTTCTTTTGGCCCAAGGAATTCAACCTGAATACGTACACGGCCGTATTCGACAATCCGGAGATCGGACGCGCCTACGTCAATACGATCATCTATACGGTGCTCGGCACGGCGATCTCGCTGATCGTCAGCGCGGCGGGGGCTTACTCGCTATCCAAGCGGGATATGCTGTTCCGCAACGGCTTCATGGTCATGGTCGTCATTACCCTGTTTTTCAGCGGCGGCATGATCCCGACCTTCCTGGTCGTCAAGAGCTATCATCTGATCGACACGATCTGGGCGATGGTGCTGCCCGGCGCCGTCAGCACATGGAACCTGATCGTGATGCGCACGTTTTTCACCGGCTTGCCGCAGGAGGTGGAGGAGTCGGGCAAGATCGACGGCCTGACCGATGTCGGCATCTTTTTCAGACTCGTGCTGCCGCTGTCCAAGGCGATTCTCGCGACGATCGGGCTGTTCTACGGCGTCGCCATCTGGAACAACTTTTTCTCCGCGCTGCTCTACCTGCGGGACGCCGATCTGTTCCCGCTGCAGGTCATCGTGCGCAACATGGTGCTCCAGGGCGCTGGCGGCGCCAACGGCGCGGGCAACATCGGCGGCGACAGCATGATCGTCGACGAAGCGCTCAAGTACGCCACCATTATCGTGACTACGGTTCCCATCCTCTTGATCTACCCGTTCCTCCAGAAGTATTTTGCCAAGGGGGCGCTCATCGGGTCGGTCAAAGGTTAACATACAAGCATGGGAAAATTCGTTCGGGAAAAAAGAAAGCGAGGGGCAACAATGAACAAAAAGACAGCTATCGTATTGTCCGCGGTCATGGGGGCGAGCGTCGTGCTGGGCGCATGCTCCAAAAACAACAACGAGGCAAGTCCGTCACCGTCCGCGACCGCCTCGACATCCGCCGGCGCGAGCGCGTCCGCCGCACCGGCGCAGCTCAAGCCGCAGACGTTCACGTTCCTTGATTACAGCAATCCGAGCTGGCCGTACGACGCGAACTGGAAGATCTGGTCCTATATCAAGGAGCAGACGGGCGTCACGCTGGACATCCAGCTGCCCGCGGGCAATCTGCTCGAGGACGCGATCAGCCTGGCCATCGCAGGCGGCGACATGCCCGACATCATGTGGACGCAGGAGAAGCGTCTCGCCGACAAGTTCGGCCAGCAGGGCGCGCTCGTCAACATCCTCGACTACGTCGACGACATGCCGAACTTCAAGGCGTGGATGGAGAAGTATCCGGCCGAGACGCAGAACATGCTCTCCTCGGACGGCAAGATGTACGAATTCCCGAATCAAGGTCTCGGTGAATCGAACCGCCGCACGTGGATGTACCGCGAGGACGTGTTCAAGAAGCTGAACCTGGAGGCGCCCAAGACATGGGACGAGCTGTACGAGATGCTGAAGAAGCTGAAGGCGGAGTACCCGGACAGCTATCCGCTCACGGTCCGCAACGGGCTGCGCTACTTCCAGGATTTCGCGGCGGGCTTCGGCGTATCGGCGCCGGTCGACGCGCAGCAGGCGAGCGCCTATCTGGACAGCGCTTCGGGCGAATGGAAGTACGCGCCGATCCAGCCGGCCTACAAGGAGATGCTCGTCTACTTCAACAAGTTTTATAAAGACGGACTCATTCCGAAGGACTTCCTGACGATCGATACGAAAATGTGGCAGGACATCGTGTCCACGAACCGCGCGTTCGTCACGCTCGATTACATCGGACGCATCGACTTCTACAACAGCGCGCTGCGCAAGGACAACCCGGACTTTTCCATGAACTTCATGGCGCCGCCTGCGGGCCCGACCGGTCTGCAGAAGAACGCATTCACGGCCGTCACGGAGGAAGGCTTCATGATCTCCTCCAAGTCGAAGAAGATCAAGGACATCGTCAAGTTCATCGACTTCTTCTACTCGGACGAAGGACACAAGCTGGTCAGCTGGGGCAAGGAAGGCGACACCGTCAGCGGCGGCAGCTTCATCGAGAAGTATACGGACATCTCGGATCTGCGCAAGAAGACGGGTCTGTCGACCGACGGCACGTACACCTGGTTCGACTTCGACGCCCATATCTCGGTCTCTTCGCCGGAGCTCAAGTCGGCTTACGAGCAGGCGCCGCAGTATGACAACGACAAGACGTCGACCCCGCCGTTCACGCCGGAGGAGCAGCAAGTGCTGAGCACGAAGGGCGACTCGCTGAACAGCAACCGCGACGAGAACCTGGCGAAGTTCATCATGGGCACGCGCAGCTTCGATACGTGGGACAGCTTCGTCGAAGAACAGAAGAAGCTCGGCTACGAGGACATTCTGGCGATCTACAAAAAAGCGGACGAGCGCGCCAAGGCGGCCGTGAAGTAAGCAAGCGGCACAGTAATCATCGCAAGCCCCGTTGGTCGAATCGGCGGGGCTTTGCCATACCCGAAGCTGCGAAAGGAAGGTTATAATATGGCCCTTCTAAGGTTGAAAAAGAAGCTGGCGGCCGCGATGGCCGCGCTCCTGCTCGTCTCGAGCGCGCTCGCGGTTGTGCCGCCCCGCGCGGCCGAGGCGGCCGGCGGGGACGAATCGCCCCTGATCGTCCCTTATGCCGAGCAGTTGAACGCGATGGACTCGGCGACCAATGCCACCGGGGACACGGTAGGTACGGCGGGCATCGCCTTGGTCGCCAACACGGACCCACTCTATATCAAGGAAGGCACGGGCTCCAAAAAGTGGCTGCTTGCGATCAACACCGATGCGGCCAATCCGACGGCCTATATCGCGGGCGCTGCGCTGATCTATCCGAAGGCCGCCCCCGGCATCGATCTGAACGGCTACAGCACGCTCAAGTTCTGGGCCTACAACGTCAAGGCCAGAACCGGCGACCAGGCGGACAAGCCGATTCAGCTGCGCTTTTTCATGAAGGGCGACAGCGAGTATTATTACTACCGGCTGCCGCTGGACTGGACGGGGTGGCAGGAGATCGAGATCCCGCTGTCCGTCGTCAAGACGCAGACGAGCTCGGCGAACGTCAAGGCGTGGGGGGCGCTCGACTACGTCCGCTTCGACCAGGCCGGCGTCGGCGGCACGACGCTCGACCCGACGCTCATGATGTACCTCGACGATATTCGTCTGACGGGGACGGGCGAAGTGTACCCGGCCGTGGCGGACAAGCCGTCGGGCGAATACGTCAACAAGGCGACGGTCGCGCTCTCCAGCCAGACCAAGCCTTCGGCGCTCGCGGCCGTCTACTACAAGCGCGAGGGTGTGGACAGCGGCTTCCAGCGCTATACGGCGCCGCTCACGCTGACCGAGGAGACGACGCTGATCGTCAAGGCGGCGCTGGGCGGCACGGACAGCGCGGAGACGAGCTACCACTATACGTTCGTGTACCGCGACTATGTCGAGGACGTGACGGCCAGCCCGCCAGCGGGCACGTACGCCGAGCCGAAGACGGTGACGCTGAGCTCGGCTACGGACGGCGCAGCCGTCTATTACAAGGTGCTGGGCATAGATTCGGCGTTCAAGCCGTATACGGCGCCGCTGCTCGTCGACCGCTCGCAGACGATCGTGACCAGGGCGGAGCTGGACGGCAAGACGAGCGAAGAGACGAGTCACGCGTACGACATCGATCTGTCCGGCAGATCCAGCCTGCAGATCGGCAATACGGAGACGTTCGCGGGCTGGACGAATACGACGCCTGTCGTGTCGCCTGCCGTGCTCGGATCGTACGCCGGGCGATGGACGGACCCGACGATACCGATCGATATTACGGACGTGATGACCGCGCCGTGGCAGGCGAACGACCAGCTCGAGTTCTGGCTGTACTCGGACAAGGTATCGAACAAGAAAATCTATGTCATCATCAGCACGCCGGACGACAGCAATCCGGGCAACGAATATTTTATGACGTCCTTTTTCGTAGATTGGAAGGGTTGGAAAAAGATCGAGCTGCCGCTGAACAAGTTCCTGAATTCCAACGGCGGCGCGAAGCTTGAGAATATTCGCAAGGTCATTCTCCATCCCCGCTGGTACGACTCCGATCCGGTATCGAGCCCGGACGACAAGCTGTACTTCGACGCGATGGCGCTCGCCAAAAACGCGGTCGAGCCGTCGATTCGGCAGATCGACAAGAGCGCGCTCGCGGACAGTGCGGTCCACTACGCCTTCTCGCTGAAAAACATCGGCGGCGAAGCGACCGCCTATGCGCTGTCGCTGAAGACGGCGATGGGCGCGGGCTACGAGGCGACGTTTCCGGCGACGACGGCGAGCGTGGCGGACGGCGCGGAGACGGATGTCGACGTGCAGGTGAACGTGCCGGCCGCCGCACAGGCGGGCAGTGCGGTCAAGGCGGTGCTGAACGTGCATCCGCTCGCGGGCGGCAAGGATACGACGATCGAGCTGAATCTGAAGGTCGGCACACCGAGAGCTGCGACCAGGCAGCATCCCTATGTGATGTTCTCCGGGGATCAGCTCGCCGCGGCCAAGGCCAAGATTGCGGCGTACGGCTGGGCTTCGGACTATTTGTCCGCGATCCGGCTCAAGGCCGATGCATGGGCGGACAAGACGGTGTACTACCCGTCCAAGCCCGGCGGCGAGAGCACGCTGTACGTATGCGGCGATACGCCGCTCGTCTTCGACTACGACAAGCCGCACGAGCATCAATGTCCGACCGACGGCAGCTGGCGCACGGGCGACGATCTCGATGCCGCCTGGCGGTTCACCGCCCACACCGTGAACATCGAGGCAGCGCGCAATCTCGCGCTCGTCTATGCGCTGACCGGCGAGACGAAGTACGCGTCCAAAGCGAAGGAGATGCTGACGCATTATGCGGCGCTGTATCCGAGCTACCCGCTCCAGCCGCTCAACGGCAGAATCTACTATCAATCGCTCGATGAGGCCGTGCAGATCATCGAGCTGGCCCAAGCCTACGATCTGATCGAGCCGAGCGGGCTGCTGACCGCAGCCGAGAAGTACGATATCGAGCAGAATCTGTTCGCGCCGTCGGCGAAGACGCTCCAGGGCTACGACGTCGGCAAGTCGAACTGGCAGACGTGGCACAATGCCGCGATCGGCACGATCGGGGCGATTCTGGAGGATAAGACGCTGATGGACTTCTCCGTACAAGGCCGCAGCGGCTTCAACTTCCAGATGAATAACAGCGTGCTGTCCGACGGCTTCTGGTACGAGGGTGCGATCGGGTACCATTTCTACGCGCAGTCCGCGCTGTTCGACCATGCGCAGGCGCTGCTCGGCATGGGGTACGACCTTTTCGCCGATCCGAACTTCAAGAAGATGTACGATGCGACGCTGCAATACGCGTTCCCCGATCTCGGCATTATCAACGGCAACGACTCCGGCAAGTATCCGACGAGCCTGGCGGCGCCGGGACGCGTCGTGCCGATGGATTACGAGGCCGTATATGCGCATTATGACGATCCGGTTTACGGCGCGCTGCTCTCCAAGCTGTATCGCGACAAGGGGCGCGTGCGCGGCGGGTTCGTCGTGCCCGGCGACACGTCGTCCGGCATCGCGGGCGAGCAGGCCGTGCTCTACGGCGCGACGGACATTCCGGCCGGGGGCTCGCTGTCTGCGGAGAGCAAGAACTTCACGGGGCTCGGCCATTCGGTGCTGCGTGCCGGCGAAGGCGAGGACCAGCTGTACGCGCTCGTCGATTACGGCCTGCACGGCGGCTATCACGGGCATCCGGACAAGCTCCATCTGGAGATTTTCGGCCAGGGCGAGCGGCTCGCGCCGGATCTCGGCATCCCGCCCTACAGCAATTCGATGTACGAGTCCTACTATAAAAAGTCGTTCGCGCACAACACGGTGCTCGTCGACGGGGACACGCAGCAGATTCCGACCGCCGGCGGCGCAGAGACCTATGAGCCGACCAAGCTGTTCCTGCAGGCCGGGCCGCTCGGCATCATGACCAATACGTCGGACAAGGCCTACGCGGGGATGCGGCAGTACGAGCGTACCGTGGCGGTGACGAAGGACTATCTGATCGACCTGTTCAGCGTCGCGTCGGATACCGAGCGGCAGTACGATTGGGTGCTGCACGGCATGGGCGACTTCGCGACCGACAGCGAGATGGCGCCGTACGCGGGGCCGCTCGGCACGAAGGATGCTTATTCCTTCTTCCGCGGCGGCCAGTCGCAGACGGTGACCGGCGAGTGGGAGGGCGCATGGAAGCTGCCGTCCGGCAACGGGCTCAAGCTGTTCAGCCTGACGAGCTCGCCGGATGCGGGGACGGAGATGATCGTAGGGGAAGCGCCCGGACCGGGCAACGCCACGGACGTGTATACGCCGACGCTCGTCAACCGTGTGCATGCCAAGAGCGCGCAGTTCGTCAGCGTGCTGGAGCCGTATGCGGGCGCGAGCGCGATCTCGTCGGTGCGCAAGACGGAGGACGGCCGGATCGAGGTGTTGCTCAAGGACGGCCGCGCGCAGATGTTCTATTATAATGCGGGCGCGGAGACGGCCGGCGCGCTGCAATATTACTTCGTCGACGGGAAAGGCGAGACTGCGGCGCAAGTGCGGCCGGAGGCGAGCTTCGCGAACGGCGAGCTGGATCTCGTCACGGGAAGCGAAGCCGCGTTCGAGAGTGTGACGGCGGTCGTATTCGCGCCGGGCACGACCAAGGTTCGCTGGAACGGCGAGGAGATCGCCTTCAAGGCGGACGGCGGCTACGTCATGGCGAGCGTCCGGTCTGATGACGAGTCTGAGCCAACACCGTCACCATCGCCATCACCGTCACCATCGCCATCACCGTCACCATCGCCGTCACCGTCGCCGGATTCGACGTACGTGCCGACGCCTGCGCCGACGCCGGCCAAGCAGGCGGAGCGGCAGGTCCCGGCCGGGGAGGCCGCGTCGCTGTCGCTCGGTCAACAGATCACCGTCTCCATACCGGCGGGCGCACTGGAACGGCAGGCGACGTACAAGATCGTGAAGCTGGACGACGCTGCGGTCGTCGGCGAACTTCTGTCGGGCGGCCGCGAGGCGGCCAGTCCGATCTACGAGATTACGAAGAGCGAGCCGGGATCGTTCGCGGTGCCGATTACAATCCGCCTGCAGTTCGATCCGTCCAAGATCGGTGCGGGGCAGAAGGCTTCGATTCATTATTATGACGAGACGAACCGGGCATGGGTCCCGATGGGCGGCACCGTGAGCGGGAAGGATATCGAAGTCGCGTCCGACCATCTGACCAAGTTCGCCGTAATCGCCGTGAGCGCGCAGGCGCAGCCGGCGTTCCCGGATATCTCGGGTCATTGGGCGAGCGGAGAGATTCAGGCCGCCGTGGAGGCAGGAATCGTGCGCGGCTATGCGGACGGCACATTTAAGCCGAACCGCAGCGTCACCCGTGCGGAATTCAGCGTCATGCTCATGAACGCGCTGAAGCTCGAGGGGCAGGGTGCGGAGCTGTCGGACTTCGCCGATCGCGGGCAGATCGGCGACTGGGCCGCCGATGCGATCGCGCAGGCGGTCAAGGCCGGCATCCTGCACGGCTACGAGGACCGTACGCTGCGGCCGAACGCATCACTTAGCAGGGCGCAGCTCGCCGTCATGCTGGCGAATGCGCTTGCTGCGGCGCCGGACGCCGCGGGCGATGCCAAGACCGGCACGGCCGCGCTCCGCTTCGCCGACGAGGCCGCTATCCCGGCGTGGGCGTCGGACGCGGTGCGGATCGTGCAGGCGCAAGGCCTCATGCAGGGCAGGGCGGCCGGCCGCTTCGAGCCGGCCGGCACCGTCACCCGCGCCGAAGCCGCCGCCGTTGTCGTCCGCTTGATGCAAGCCGCCAAATCGCAATGAAGCGATAATAAGAAATTTCCAAAGCCTCATCACCTCGATCGGTGCCGCATCCCGGGCGAAGTAGCTCTATCTAGAGCTTCTTTGCCTCAATCGGCGCCACACCCCGGCGAATTAGCTCTACCTAGGACTTCTTCGCCTCAATCGGCGCCACACCCCGGCGAAGTAGCTCTACCTAGGACTTCTTCGCCTCGATCGTCGCCACACCCCGGCGAAGTAGCTCTACCTAGGACTTCTTTGCCTCAATCGGCGCCACACCCCGGCGAAGTAGCTCTATCTAGGACTTCTTTGCCTCGATCGTCGCCACACCCCGGCGAAGTAGCTCTACCTAGGACTTCTTCGCCTCAATCGGCGCCGCACCCCGGCGAAGTAGCTCTACCTAGGACTTCTTCGCCTCAATCGGCGCCGCACCCGGGCGAAGTAGCTCTATCTAGGACTTCTTCGCCTCGATCGTCGCCACACCCCGGCGAAGTAGCTCTACCTAGGACTTCTTCGCCTCAATCGGCGCCACACCCCGGCGAAGTAGCTCTACCTAGGACTTCTTCGCCTCATTCGGCGCCGCACCCGGGCGAAGTAGCTCTATCTAGGACTTCTTTGTCTCGATCGTCGCTGCACCCCGGCGAAGTAGCTCTACCTAGGACTTCTTCGCCTCAATCGGCGCCGCACCCGGGCGAAGTAGCTCTATCTAGGACTTCTTTGCCTCAATCGTCGCTGCACCCCGGCGAAGTAGCTCTATCTAGGAATTCTTTGCCTCGATCGTCGCCGAGCCAAGGGTTATGCGGCTGCGCGAGACAGCGCCACCCCAGCGAGTGTGCAATCGCCGCGCACAGCGCCAAAAAAACGGAAAGCAGCAGGCAAACCGCGCCTGCTGCTTTCCGTTTTTTCATGCCGCATTACCTGCCAAGCCGGTCCACGATACGTCCTTCGCCCGCGAACGGATAATCGATGACAATCCGGCCGACTTCCGTGTCGCCGATGCCGCTGTACAGATCGGCTCCGCCGTGGGGGTGCATCTCGATGCCGTAGGTGAAGGTGCAGTCCGTCAAGTTGCTCATCTTGGCCGGTCCATCCGGGTAACAGGAGCGGGTCCCGATAATCTTGAGATCCGAGAATGCCAGCGTCTGCGGGTTGAGCACGAAGGACATATTCATATAGGACAACGTCTCTTGATAGGCGGCATCGACCGTTTTGTAGCAGATATGACCGATGACGCCGACCTGCCGGCCATAAGCTCCAATAAAAACGGGATGAAGCAGGGCGCTTCATCCCGTTTGCTGCGGTCAGGTCCTTTAGTACAGCTGCGTGATTTTCCACCAGTTGATATCGAATCCGCCTGTCACGGCGTAGATGCCGAACGGATAGGTGCCCGCCGTGATCTGCACGACATGCGAGACTGTGCGGTAGCTCGACCAGCTGCCGGTGTTCGGCACATCGACTTCTCCCAGCACAGTGGCCCCCGCGTTAATATCCAGCGAGATTTTGCCGTTGCTGTTGGGTGATGCGACGCGGTATTCAACGAGATAGGTACCGGTTTTTGGAATTTGCACGTTGCTGAAGGCGATCCAGTCCTGGCTGTCGATGCCGCCGACATTTTGCCCGCCGCCCGTATCCGGGGTGGGTTCGGTCATGACCCCGCTCATCGACGTATAATTCTCCGCCTGGAAGGTACGTGTATAGCACCCGCCCACGCTCAGCTCGCATATGTCCGCCTTGTTCGTGGACACCTTCAGATCGTCGTACCAGACGTACGAATCGTTGGCGGGCGCGAAGGAAGCCGCAGCGCCGCCGAAGAAGGAGGAGAAGTACGCCTTGTCCACGAGATCGGTATTCCGCACGAAGCGCAGCCCGGTGATGTTCGCGGCCGACACGCCGTTGTACCAGATCTGAATCTCGCCGTCGGGGTTGGCATTCCCGTTTGTGACCGTGTTCACCTTCAGACGCTGGACGATGTTGACCCATGTGCCCTTGGGATAATAAATATCCGATCCGTTACTGTTCTTGAGCACCGCGTAGTCGCCATATTGCCCGGCGTTGCCCATATGATAATAGTAGATGGCCGCCTGCCCGCCGCTGCGCCAGATCATGCGCGAGCTGAAGCCGTTGTACCCGGTGCAAGCCTGCCCGCCGGAGCATGCCGCGCCGCCGGCCAGACCGAGCCCGAGCTTGCCTGCGAACTCGGTCGTGCCCCAGCTGTAATCGCTGCTGAACCGGACCCAGTAGGACAAATAATATTCCCTGCCCGGCGTCACCTCGAATGGCGCCTGGGCGCCCGAGTTGGCCGGATCGATCTGTCCCTTCGGATAGAAGACGCGAAGCGACTGGCCGCCGGAATGATTGAAGTTGTAGCCGTCGATCCATGTGCGGGTGCTCATGCCGTTGTCCCAGGGAGCGTTCCAGCCGTCCAGCGCCCATTGGCTCAGTGTATAAGCGCTTCCTCTTGCAGGCCGCTCGAACGTATTAATCTTAGGTGCTGCAAAAGCGAAGGCCGAGTTTGTGAGCAGCAAAATGAGCACAAGCAGCGTCAATTTCTTTTTCATCGTATCCCTCCTCAGAATGGTATTGCGTGCAGACTCGTTACGTCACGTTCGCAGTACGCTCAGGTCTCATCCGCCACCTCCCGTCAATCCGCATGCGCCCCGGCACCGATGCCGACACTCCCATTCACCGGACCGGCCGGCGACGCAGCATCAATGTAGCATGCAGGCAGCATTCGTTAAATCGCCAAGTATTCGGATTATTCTCAAAATCAAGGCTGGCGGAGGGCGGGGAGTTATCGATTATTCGGATTGTTCGCAAGTACCGTGCCATCGGCGACACAGCGGTGCGTGCACGCTAAAAAGCACCCGGTTCCGGTAGGAACGGGTGCTCTGCTCGCAGTCTCGGGATGGAGATTTAGGAAATAACCTGCTTGATAATCACGGCGATCAGGAACACGAGGAACATGAAGCCGAACATGCCGCCGAAGCCGAATACGAGATCCTGCAGGTCGTCGCGGGGTTCTTCGTTCACGTGCTGGCGCGGATCTTGTACATAATTGTCCATGGGGAAATCCTCCTGAAACAAGTCATTACCGTTAGTATACCCAACTTCGCAAACGCTTGTAAAGCAACTCTTTTCTTCTGTGGTACAATAGAAAATACGGGATCACATGATCGCATCGGCGGTCGTCATCCTGCCGAACTCATCTATCTCGGGAGGCTTCAGTCAACATGGACGTCCAATCCAACCCGCCCCTGCCGAGCCGCGAGCAGGCGGCCGAACATATACGCAACAAGCTCGCGCTGCTGCCGGATCAGCCGGGCTGCTATCTGATGAAGAACGCGGAGGGCGTCATCATCTACGTCGGCAAGGCCAAGGTGCTCAAGAATCGCGTCCGCTCCTACTTCATCGGCAGCCACAACGGCAAGACGCAGCGGCTCGTGAGCGAGATCCGGGACTTCGAGTACATCGTCACCGGCAGCAATATGGAGGCGCTCATCCTCGAGTGCAATCTGATCAAGGAGCATATGCCGCGCTACAACGTGCTGCTCAAGGACGACAAGTCCTTTCCATACATCAAGATTACGAGCGAGAAGCATCCGAAGCTGGAGGTCGTGCGCCGGGTGCTCAAGGACAAGGGCAAGTACTTCGGACCTTATCCGAACGCATTCGCCGCGCAGGAGACCAAGAAGCTGCTCGATCGGCTGTACCCGCTTCGCAAGTGCAATACGCTGCCGGACAAGGTCTGCCTCTACTATCATCTCGGGCAATGCGTCGCCCCGTGCGAATACCCGGTCGAGCCCACCGAGTACGAGCGCATGATCGCGGAGGTGGCGAGGTTTCTGAACGGCGGCCACGGCGACATCAAGCGCCAGCTGCAGCGCAAGATGGAGGAGGCTGCGGGCAATCTCGAGTTCGAGCGCGCGCGCGAATACCGCGACCAGATCCAGGCGATCGAAGCGCTCATGGAAAAGCAGAAAATCACGATGACCGACGCCAAGGACCGCGACGTGTTCGGCTATGCGGTGGACAAAGGCTGGATGTGCGTGCAGATACTGTATATGCGCCAGGGCAAGATGATCCAGCGTCACGTGTCCGTCTTCCCTTATTATGGGGAAGCCTATGAGGACTTCATGACCTATGTTGCCCAATATTATTCGGAAAATCCGGCGCTGCCGCGAGAAGTGCTGCTGCCTGTGGCTCCGGGAGAGGCGGCGGATGCGGAGGGCATACCTGCTGCGGAGAGCTCGGGTGTCATGGCCGCCGGCGGCAAGCTGAACGACGCGCTGATCGAGCGGGTCGCGGCTTCCGCAGATGAAGCGGAGGATGCGCAGCCGGGGGACGGAGCGGGTCAGTCCGAAGCCGCCGAAGGCGCGGCAACTGACGACGAATCGGGCGGCGAGCTGGGCGAATCGCTGCGCAGCTGGCTGAAGATCAAGGTATCCGTGCCGAGGCGGGGCTCGAAGCGCCATCTCGTGGCGATGGCCGCCGACAATGCCAAGGTCGCGCTCGAGGAGAAATTCCGCATGATCGAGCGCGACCAGGAGCGCAGCGTCAAGGCGGCCGAAGGG
Organism: Cohnella sp. 56; assembly: GCF_037963805.1. Lineage (NCBI taxonomy): Bacteria > Bacillati > Bacillota > Bacilli > Caryophanales > Paenibacillaceae > Cohnella > Cohnella sp. 56. The sequence continues at coordinate 66,998 of NZ_JAZDQE010000017.1, forward strand.
CTCGCGGAGTGGCTGAACATCCCTTCGGCGCACCGGATCGAGGCATTCGACAACTCCAACATGCAGGGCGCGTCGCCCGTCTCCGCGATGGTCGTCTTCACCGACGGCAAGCCGGATCGCAAGGAGTATCGCAAGTACAACGTGCGGACAGTGACGGGGCCCGACGACTACGAGACGATGCGGGAGGTCGTGCGCAGACGCTACGAGCGCGTGCTCAAGGAAGGGCTGCCGCTGCCGGACCTGATCGTCATCGACGGCGGCCGGGGCCAGATCGGCGCCGCGATCGACGTGCTGCACAACGAGCTGGGCCTGTTCGTGCCCGTGTGCGGTCTCGCCAAGGACGCCAAGCACCGCACCGCGCAGCTGCTCGTCGGCGATCCGGCCGAGGTCGTGCCGCTGCCCCGCGACAGCCAGGAGTTCTACCTGCTGCAGCGCATCCAGGACGAGGTGCATCGCTTCGCGATCACGTTCCACCGGGAAAAGCGGGGCAAGTCGATGATCGCGTCGCGCCTCGACGCGATCCCCGGCATCGGCGAGAAGCGGCGCAAGCAGCTGCTCAAGCACTTCGGCTCGCTCAAGGCGATCCGCGAGGCGTCGGCGGCAGACTTCAAAGCCGTCTCCATCGGCGAAGCGCTCGCCCTGCGCATCCTGGCGGCGCTGAACGAGGAGGAGAACGAGGCGGCGGAGCCGTCTGCGCCGACGAGCTGATGCGCTTTATATTCGCATAGCCCGGCCCCGGCGGCGCCCGCGTGTGCTTCCCATCGACAGTACATCGGCCATCCGCCCCTCCCAGCCTTGGATGGTAATTCCAGCTCGTCAAACCCTGCCTACGCTTTGCCCCGTACATGAGGCGATAAAAGGGTTGACGGGCCTTTTTGCATCGTTTATAGTGATAACGATTATCATTATCGATAAAAATGCGGGGGTTATTATTTTGCGGACAAAAAGATCGTTGAGCTTGTGCAGCATACTCCTGTTAGCCATCGCGCTGGGCGCGTGCGGCAGCAGCAACGGCGGCAGTGCGGCCGGCGGCTCCGCTTCGCCGACGGCGACGGCCTCGGAGCAGGCGTCTTCCTCATCGCCTTCGGCCTCGCAGTCAGGCGAGGCATCCCCGTCGGACGCGGGCACGAAGCTGGTCAAGGATGCCCACCCAGGGCCGCGAAGTCACCGTGCCGGTCGAGCCGCAGCGGATCGTCTACGTCGGCAGCGATCCGGGCGATCTGCTCGCCATCGGCGTCAAGCCTGCCGGCGCCAGCCTGAGCGTCATCGGCACCCAGGTCGACTACGGCGACCTGCTGGAGGGCATCGCGGACGTCGGCTATCCGGCGAACCTGGAGAAGATCACGGCGCTGGACCCGGATCTGATCCTTTACAACGACTGGGACGACCAGGGCGTGGCGCCGCTCGCCAAGATCGCGGCGACGGTCGCGATCGGCCAGAACGGCGGCTTCGACCGGATGCGCGAGATCGCCGACGTGCTCGGGAAAAAGGAAGCCGCGGATGCGTATATCGCCAGCTACGACGACAAAGTGAAGCAGGTCAAGGACCGGCTCTCCGAAGAAGGCAAGCAGGGGCAGACGGCAACCGTGCTGCTGCTCATGGGCAAGACGATGTATGTGATGGGCCATCAAGGCTTGAGCGTTACGTTGTACGACGCGCTCGGCTACGTGCCGCCGGAAAAGGTGAAGGCGATGATCGGCAAGGACGAGCGGTTCGCGGAAATCTCGGCCGAGGTGCTGCCCGACTACATCGGCGATCAGCTGTACTTGCTTCAGGACGGCGAGGCGGAGACCAAGAAGCAAGCGGAGGAGCTGCTCGCCGGCAGCCTGTGGAAGACGCTGCCCGCCGTCCGAAACGGCCAAGTCCACACCCTGGACAGCCGCTGGAACTTCGACGACCCGGTCACGAGAACGAGGCTGCTGGATGAGCTTTAACTTGTAGGGGAGCCGCGTAGAATAACGGAAGCTTCTGAAAATAAAAAGCGCGCTGCGGACTTTATTGCGGCGCGCTTTTAAATTGTTGTGCGTTTACCTTCCATTTCGTGCATAATCAGTTGTGATATTCTAATTCCGCATAACAGGGGCTAAACCTATGAAGTTATTTTTGCGGCAGTTCTCCCTGCTTATTTTGGCCGAATGCATCATCGTCGCTGGCATTGCGACAGGCATGTTCTCGCTGATCAAAACCCTGAATCATCGCGAATATCTGGTACTGAACGCCAAAACGATCGTCCATTTGCAGCAGGGACCGTATCAAATATTTTATGATTACGGCGAAGCGGGAGCCGCAGCCGGGCCAATGGAAGGATTATCCAAGTCCATCGTGGCAATGGTTGACGACGGTCAACGCTCCTTGAATGTGCAAGCGAATGACAGCACCACTTTTCAATTAAACCGCCAAAAGAGCAAGTCGGTATACCGGTTTGTCGTGCCTGAGGAAGGGAAGTATGGCATCACGCTGATCAGTAATGTGCCTGAGCTCGAAGCTCACGTTCGGTTTGCGGTTATGCGCGACCTGGCGTTATGGACCGTCATTCGGCGGATGTGGATCTTTTTTGTCGCCGCCGCTCCCTTTCTGACTTCGGGGCTGGTCGTTTACGCACGTATGGAAAAGAAAAAGCTTGTGAAAACGATATAAGAAAGTCGCGTCGGCTCATATTCGGGTTAGTGAGCCGGGGTCAGATCCGCCGCCCGCATGCTTCGCGCGCCGCCTGTCATGCGCCCAAGCGATCAGCAGCGCGATCGCCGCCGGCAGCAGCAGGCTGACGATGCCTGCAAGGTTGTCGGACGACAGGCCGTCGGACAGCAGCTGCAAGGACATGAGCGCGGAGTCGAGGACGACATGCGCGAAGATGACGGTCATCAGCCCGAAGCGCAGCATGAACCAGGCGAACAGGGCGCCGATGATCATGAGCTCGATGAATCGGGTCTGCCACGGATAGACGGCGTAGCCGACATGGCCGAACGCCCATACGACCGTCGCGGGCACGTAGGCGATCGTCATCAGCATCCGGGCGCCGGCGATGCCGGCATCTCTGCGAAGGATGGCCTTGCTCAAGTAATCCAGCCACTTGCGGACCATGCCGATGCCGAAGAACCGGGTCTGTATCTCTTCGGAGATGCCGGCGCACCAGGCGAGCAGCGGGAGCAGCCACGGATAGTACATGTTGTAGACGGATTGGCTGTCGTCCGAGCCGTAATAGCTGCCGAGCAGCAGGCTGAGCGCGGTCAGCACGACGGTCTGCGCGCCCAGCAGGATGACGGCGAGCATGTAGCCCTGCTTCATGGCGGTCTTGACCCGGCTGCCGTAGTCGCTCTCCTGCCACCGCGGCCAGAGCGAGCGGCCCATCGAACGCCACAGCCCGTCGCCGCCGACGGCGGCGAAGTAGGTGAGCAGCGCCTGCACGAAAAAAATGACGATGTTGACGGCGAGCAGCGCGGACACGCTGCTCTCGGAGACGAACATCGTGTCGTTATCGGACGCCCCGGCGCGCAATCCCGGGCGCAGGTTGAACATGAACCCTGCGTACATGACGAGGAAGGCGGAGGAGAGGAACAGTCCGCGCTTGAACGAGGACCAGCCGTGGCAGGCCGCAGCGTATACGACGGCCAGCACGAACAGGACGATCTGCGGCAGCAGGAAGCCAACCATGGACAGCTTGTCGGCGGTCTTGTGCTGCCTTGCGATCTCGGCGGCGAATCCCTGCGGCATCTCGTACCGGTAGCTCAGGACTGCATCCGGCTTCACGAGCAGCTGCAGATGCGCATCGACAAGACCGGCCTTGCGGCTTTGCAGGATGACCGCGCCGGTGTCCGTGACGCGGCCGATGGGCTCCCATGCCGATGCGTCATACGCCGGCTGTTTTTTGAGCCATGCCAGCGCTTGGGCCGTCAGGCCTTCCGCATCTCTGACCGCCGCCTTGTCCTCGTCGGACATGGCACCGGCGCTCGCGGCCCATCCGACGACGGCGCCCGTCTCCATATGGAGCAGGACGCGATGGATGCCGCCGTCCGTACGCAGGTCGACCGCATACACATCCATCGGATAGCTGGCGTCCCAGTTGCTGTCGAATTCCTTGGTCAGCTTGTGCTTGGTCAGATAGGCGGCCATCCGATCGTCGCCCATATGCGTCACGGTCACATCCTTCACACGGTCCGGCGTCAGTTGCCAGTGCGTCTCGGCGTACGAGACCGCGAGCCTCTTAGCCTCTCCGCGGGAGACCGAACCTGCAGCGTCGTCTTTCATAGCGGGGACGATCGCGGGCAATACTTGCAGACAAACGAATAAAAAAAGTCCGATTCCGGCGGCGATAATCCAACGGGCTGATCTCAAAATGGTCCACTCCGATTCCGTATTATTCTAAAAAAACGCATACATCCGCCATTTAAATAACGATTCTAGCCATTACGCAGATTATCGCGGTAAAGGGCAGCCAAAACAAGAGAAAGAAGCTGAATCCTCGTAAAAATGAAGTTTAATCGCCATAGAACGGCGGTATATCTTCATTCAAGGCGATTTTTCGCTTTTCTGACGTTGTGTGTCTTGGACGGACAGACTATAATTCGATTTAATTGTTTAATTCCATCATACTACCCAGCCGAATTTCCGCAAAGAAAACGGGGGAACCACCGCATCATCCGGGGTGAATTCCGAGCGCGCAGCGCCGGATAGGGCAGCCTGTTCTGGCCCGAACCCGTCAGCTAACCTCGTAGGCTGCCAGACAGGACTACTGTGCGAAGGCACTGGAGCTCCAGTGTCTTTTTTTGCGCGCATATCGCGATTGCCGTCATGAGGTGAAGCAATTGTTCAAGAAAATCATCAGGTGGCTATACGCTTCGCCGCCCCGGGTATTGACGATCGGCTTCGCCGTCATTATTACCATCGGCGCGCTGCTGCTTCGGCTGCCCGTCTCCACGGTGTCGGGCGAGTCGACGCCGTGGCTCGAAGCCTTTTTCATCTCGAGCTCGGCCACCTGTGTGACCGGACTGACACGTCTGGACACGCTGGGCTACTTTTCCGTCTTCGGGCGGTGGGTCATTCTGATTCTCGTACAGCTGGGCGGGCTCGGCTTTATGACGATGGGCACGCTGTTCGCCTTTTTTGCCGGACGCCGGCTGTCGCTCAAGGACCGGCTTGTGCTCCAGGAGGCGATGAACCAGGGCAGCCTCGAGGGCATCGTGCGGCTCGTTCGCCGCGTGCTGATCTATGCGCTCTGCATCGAAGCGGTCGGCGCGCTGCTGTTCACCGCGCGCTTTATGCAGGACATGCATTTCCGCAAAGCTTTGTACTACGGCGTTTTTCATAGCGTCTCCTTTTTCAACAACGGGGGCTTCGATCTGTTCGGCGATTTCCGCAGCATGACGGACTACGTCGGAGATCCGTTTATGAATATTGTCGCCATGGCGCTGATTGTACTGGGCGGCGTCGGCTTCGTCGTGCTGTCCGACCTGGTCGAGCTGCGGACGCGGCGCAAGCTGTCTTATCATTCCGTAGTCGTGCTCTGGGTATCGGCGTTCCTCATCGTGCTGGGCACGATCACAATTTTTATTTTCGAATATACGAACGAGTCCACGTTTGCCCCGCTCGCATTCGGCGACAAGCTGCTCGCGGCGGCGCTGCAATCCGTCTCCACCCGCTCGGCCGGCGTGAGCACCGTCGATATCGGCTCGCTCCGCGACGCGACGCAGTTCGCGATGGTGCTCCTCATGTTCGTCGGCGCCTCGCCGGGCTCGACGGGCGGCGGCATCAAGACGACCGCGTTCGCCGTGCTCGCCGCCGCCGTATGGGCGATGCTGCGCGGACGCACGGACGTCGTGCTGCTCGGACTGCGCATCGAGCGTGCCAAGGTGAACCGCGCGATCACGGTCACGATGCTGTCGCTCGCGATCGTCATCACGTCGGTCATGATCCTCTCGATCACGGAGAATCAGGCTTTCCTGCTCATCCTGTTCGAGGTTATGTCCGCTTATGCGACCGTCGGGCTGTCTGCGGGCATTACGGGCGATCTGTCGGCGTTCGGGCAGATTATTATTATCCTGCTTATGTTCATGGGGCGCCTCGGGCCGTTGACGATGACCTACGCGCTCGGCACCAAGTCCGGCCGAACGCTCTATCGTCATGCCGAGGGCCGCATCATTATCGGATAGCCGGACGGCGAAGGAGGGACGCGGCATGTTCAACAACATATTCAAATGGCTGGTCGCGTCTCCTCCGAGGACGCTGGCCATCGGCTTTGCTTTTATTATTGCGCTCGGCTCCTTTCTGCTCCAGCTGCCTGCCGCTGCCAGCGACGGACAGCCGACACGCTACATCGACGCGCTCTTCACGGCGACATCGGCGACCTGCGTGACGGGGCTGGTCGTCGTCGATACCGGCGATCACTATTCGACGTTCGGCCAGGCCGTCATCCTCGTTATGATTCAGATCGGGGGCCTCGGCTTCATGTCGATGGCGACGCTGTTCGCCTTTTTCCTGAAGCGGCGCATCTCGCTCAAGGAGCGGCTGATCCTGCAGGAGGCGCTCAATCAGGGCAGCATCGAGGGCATCGTCCGGCTCGTCCGGCGAGTCGTCCTCTATGCGCTGTCGATCGAGGCTGCGGGCGCATTGGTTTTCTCACTGCGCTTCCTTAGAGATATGAGCCCCGGCCGGGCGATATACTACGGCGTTTTTCATGCGGTTTCCTTTTTCAACAACGCCGGGTTCGACCTGATGGGCAGCTTCAGGAGCCTGACCGTCTACGTCGACGATCCTTGGGTCAATCTAGTGACGATGGCGCTCATCGTCACGGGCGGCCTCGGCTTCGTCGTGCTGGCGGATCTGACGGATATGCGGCGGGGACGCAGGCTGTCGCTGCATTCCAAGGTCGTGCTGACGATGTCCGGCTCGCTCATTCTCTTCGGCGCGCTCGTCATATTCGCATTCGAATATTCGAATCCGGGGACGATGAAGCCGCTGGATACGGGTACTAAGATTTTGTCGGCGTTCATGCAGTCGGTCGGTCCGCGTACCGCCGGCGTCAATACGCTGGACCTGCCCGCGCTGCGCCAGGCGACGCAGTTTTTCATCATCCTCCTGATGTTCATCGGGGCTTCGCCGGGCTCGACGGGGGGCGGCATCAAGACGACGACGTTCGCCGCGCTTCTCGGCGCAGTATGGGCGATCATCCGCGGCCGGGAGGACGTCGTCATGTTCAAATACCGGCTCGCGCAGGAGCGAGTGTACAAGGCGCTTACCCTCACCCTGCTTGCGGTGGCGTTGGTGCTCACGGCGACGATGATACTGTCGACGACGGAGGACCACCACTTTCTCATGATCCTGTTCGAGGTCGTGTCCGCCTTCGGCACGGTAGGATTGACGCTGGGGCTCACGGCGGATCTGTCCCTTTTCGGCAAGATCGTCATCATGCTGATGATGTTCATGGGCCGGCTCGGACCGCTGACGCTCGGCTATGCGCTCGTGCCGCGGCGGGACAAGGTGCTGTACAGGGAAGCGGAAGGCAAGATCATCATCGGATAACGAAAGCGAAGTGCGCACACTCATGAAGATGAACCAATTCGTAATCATCGGCCTCGGCCGGTTCGGGGCGAGCATCGGCAAAGAACTGATCGAGCTGGGCTACGAGGTGCTCGGCGTGGACCGGGACGAGGAGAAGGTGCAGGAGATGAGCGGCGTCCTCACGCATGCCGTCGTCGCCGACGCGACGGACGAGGATACGCTGCGCTCGATCGGCGCGCGCAACTTCGACTGCGGCGTCGTCGCCATCGGGGACGATGTGCAGGCGAGCATACTGGCCGCCATCCTGCTCAAGGAGCTGGGCGTCAAGAAGGTCGTCGCCAAGGCGGTGTCGGAGCTGCACGGACGCGTGCTCGAGCGGATGGACGTCGACCGCATCGTCTATCCGGAGCGGGATATGGGCATACGCGTCGCCCATCAGCTCGTGTCTCCGAATCTGCTCGACTACATCGAGCTGTCGGACAAGTACACGATCGCCGAGCTGAACGTGCCCGCGTGTCTGGCGGGCAAGTCGATCGAGGAGACGAATCCCCGCGGACGGTACGGCTGCAGCATCGTGGCGCTGAACAAGCCCAAGGGAATGATCGTCGCGCCTACGGCATCGGACGTGCTCGCCGAGGGCGACATCATGGTCGTCATCGGCACGAACCGGCAGATCGAGACGTTCCAGGAGGCGATCGGGCAGTAAAGTGCCAAACGTCAGGCGTCCGATAGCAGGCGTCCGATGGCAGGTGTCCGATAGCAGGCTGTCTGCCTGCCGGCGGCTGCAAGCTGCTCGGCAGGGGCGGATTGGATCGGTTCGGGGACGGAGGTATGATATGGGCGTCATTCGCTCACGCTAACGGCAACGCTGCCTTAGGCGACAGGGGTGGATGAACATTATACGGATTCGGAACAGGTGGAAAAGGCTGCTTGCGGCCCTATGTTCTGCCGCGATTCTGTGGGGAGCGGCGGAGATACCTGCGGAAGCCCGCGGCGGAGGCGGATATGAGCATACGGCCGCAGCGGCGCACGCAGAGAAGCGCAAAAAGCGGGAGGCGCCGGTCAACTGGTCGGAGCTGCAGCGGCGGTATCGGGGCGTGTTCGTGCTGCGCGCCTCGGCATCCGGCGGGCGGCGCGTGGCGTTGACGTTCGACGACGTGCCCGATCAGAGATACACGCCGCTCGTGCTGAACGTGCTCAAGCGCAAGCGCGTGCGGGCGACCTTCTTCGTCGTCGGCAGCCGGGCGCACAAGCACCCCGGACAGCTGAAGCGGATCGTCAGCGAAGGCCATGCGGTAGGCAACCACACCTACACGCATCCTCAGTTGCCGAAGCTGAGCCTGCCCGAGGTGAGAAGGGAGATCGAGCGTACCGGGGGCGTCATCCGGCGCATCGCGGGCTTCGAGCCGGCGATGATCCGTCCGCCATACGGCGATATCGGGCCCGCGCAGCTGGAGTGGACCAAGTCCCGGGGGTATACGGTCGTAAATTGGGACGTCGACTCCTCCGATTGGCGCCAGCTGCCTGCCAGCATCGTGCTCCGCAACGCAGTCTCGGGCGTGCGGCCGGGATCGATCATCCTGATGCATGCGGGCGGCGGCGCGGGCCAGAACCTGTTCGGCACGGTCAAGGCGCTGCCCCTATTGATCGACCGGCTGCGCGCGCAGGGCTACGAACTGGTCACGGTGCCCGAACTGCTGCACATTCCCGAGCGGCTGCCCGAACGGCGGCGGGAGTCCGGGCGATAAGAGACAGGGAAGACCTGCGGAGGCGAAGACGGAGCGCGGGCAGCGCGCAGCGACAAGAAGACCGCGAATGCCCTTGGTCCAGGGCGTTCGCGGTCTCACGCGCATACGGCTTCGGTTACGGATTACTTGAGCACGTACAGGTTGACGTACTGGATGCCGAACTGGCTGACCTCCTGCCGGGTGCCAGGCAGGAAAATATCGATCCGATTGCCCTTGATGGCGCTGCCGGCATCGCTGGCGACGGCGGTCATGCCGCCGACCGGCAAGCCGTCGAAGCTGTAGCCGGTTATGTATACCTTGGTGCCCAGCGGGATGACCTTCGGATCGACGGCGATCGTGCCCAGCTTGAGCGGATTGCCGAAGTAGTCGATCGGGCCCCAGGCATTCTCTTCGATCGCGGCGGAGTAGGCAGTCGCCTTCATCTTGATTGCCGTGGCATAGGCGAGAGATTCGCCCGAGGTCGTCTTGACGACCATGGCCGGCTTGGCCGGAGCCGCTGCCTGCGCCGCTGGCGCGGGGATCGACAGCTTGAGGCCGGCGTAGATGTTCGTCGCCTTGACCTTCGGGTTGAAGCTCATCAGCTTGTCGAGCGGTACGTTAAACTTCTTGGACAGCGTCCAGAACGTGTCGTTGTCGGTCGCGGTGTAGGTCGTGGCGGCATAGGATGCGGCGGCGGGCAGCAGCAGCGCGGCTCCCAGCGCGATGGCGGCGGCTCGCAGCCCCAGACGATATTTCATGTTCTAATTTCCACCTTCCAGTTCATTCGTTGGGACCAGAATAGCACGCCCCCTCGAATCGGGTTAAGTGGTAATAGCCGCCTCGTCTGGCAGCCCGAGGATATCTGAGAGCGTCTCTCATCTGGAAACGGCGGGCTGGCGGCGAATATGCGTGTACGATGAGAAAGATGAGAATTGGGCGGCAAGCGCCAAGCCGGTCCAGATCAGCTCTGCAGACGTCCTCTGGCGAACAGGGCGATCGTCTCTTCAATTAAATAACGCGTCGATGGCGCGAGCCAGGCGAGATCGCCGTATATGAGCGAGGTCGTACGCTTGAACTCCTCAAGCTCGCGGATGCGGACGACGTAGAGATCGTTGTCGCTCAGCATCTGCGGACGCAGATACGACTTGGGCAGCATCGTACCCGTGCGGCTCGCGCCAAGCAGGCGGACGATCGCCTCGAACGAGTCGATCTCCATGCGGACGTCGGGCTTCACGCTGTACTGGCGGAACAGCTCGTCCGTCAGATTGCGGTACCACGTCCCCGGCGCGAACAGAATCATCGGCAGCCCGTTGAGGTCGCTCATGGACAACTGCGTGCGCTCGACGATGAAGTGCGAGCGGGGCAGCACCAGTACGACCGTATCGTCGAAAAGGGGCGTGCTCGTAATGGCCGGGTCGTCCTCAACCGAGGAGGCCACGAGGCCGAAGTCGACCCTGCGCTCCTTGACGAGCGTCGCAATCTCGTGGGACTTGCCTGTCACCGCCTTGATCTCGAGATTCGGATGCTTGTCCGTCATCGCGGTGATCAGCTCGGGCAATGTCGTCTGCAGCGTCGTCAGGCTCGCGCCGATCGTCGCGACGGGCGCCTCCGCCGTCTTGAAGGCGTTGAGTCGCTGCAGGTAATCGCCGTGGAACCGGCGCAGCTCCAGCGCGAACTCATACGTGAATTGCCCGGCCGCCGTCAGCTCCAGCCGCTTGCCGACGCGTCGGAACAGATCGACGCCCAGCTCCCGCTCGAGTCTGGCGATCCGCCGGGACAGCGCAGGCTGGGTCACGTTGAGCCGCTCGGCCGCCCGATTGAGGCTGCTCTGCTCCACGACAGTCGCGAATACTCTCATATCGTCCAGCATTTGGGAATAACCTCCGCGCTTATGTCTATTCGTCATAAGTTTTAATAATAAATAAGCAGTTCCATTATAAGCGAAAATGGAGTAACCTATAAACCGTGAAGAATTCGTGACAACGCACGGATCGAAAGGAGAACGCTCACCGATATGAAAGGAAACTCGTTTTACGCGCGCAAGATTCATTCGCTCTTGGGAGTGATTCCGCTCGGATTGTTCATCATTGAACACGCCCTGACGAATTACTCCGCGTTCGAGCACGGCAAGGATGGCTTCGTAGACAGCGTCAAGAGCTTGCACGACATGCCGCTCATCTTTTTCCTCGAGTTGTTCGTCATCTGGCTGCCGATCCTGTTCCACGGCGTCTATGGCCTGTATCTCGCGTTTACGTCGAATTACAGCACGGGGCGGTACAGCTACGGACGCAACTGGGCGTTCGCGCTGCAGCGGATTACCGGCGTGATCACGTTCGTATTCGTCGCCTGGCATATCTGGCAGACGCGCGTCCAAGTCGCGCTCGGCAACACGACCAACGAAGAGATCGGACAGCACATGCATAACATCGTGACCCAGCCCGTCTACTTCACCATTTACTTTATCGCGGTCCTCGCCGCCGTTTTCCACTTCGCCAACGGCCTGTGGGCTTTCTTGGTGTCGTGGGGCATTACGGTCGGTCCGCGCGCGCAGCGGGTATCGTCGAATATTTGCATGGGCATCTTCGCGATCGTCGCCGTGCTGTTCCTGCTGTCGCTGTTCGCGTTCCGCAGCGACGAGTTCGCGGCGGCGCAGACGGCTGTCGTCGGTTTGTTAGGTTGATCGGAGGGAGAATCAGCAATGGCTAATCAGAAAATCATTGTCGTCGGCGGCGGACTCGCGGGTCTGATGGCGACGGTCAAGGCGGCGGAAGCCGGCATGCGGGTCGATCTGTTCTCGCTCGTGCCGGTCAAGCGGTCCCACTCCGTATGCGCCCAAGGCGGCATCAACGGAGCTGTTAATACGAAGGGCGAAGGCGACTCCCCGTGGGAGCACTTTGACGATACGGTATACGGGGGCGACTTCCTGGCGAACCAGCCGCCGGTCAAGGCGATGTGCGAAGCGGCGCCCGGCATCATCCACCTGATGGACCGGATGGGCGTCATGTTCAGCCGTACGCCGGAAGGTCTGCTCGACTTCCGCCGGTTCGGCGGCACGCAGTACCACCGGACGGCGTTCGCGGGCGCGACGACCGGCCAGCAGCTGCTCTACGCGCTGGACGAGCAGGTCCGCCGCTGGGAAGTGGCGGGGCTTGTGCAGAAGTTCGAGCACTGGGAATTCACGTCCGTCGTCCTGGACGACGACGGCGTCTGCCGCGGCATCGCGGCGCAGGACCTGCGCTCCATGGAGACGGTCACGTTCCGCGGCGATGCGGTCATCCTCGCGACCGGCGGCCCGGGCATCATCTTCGGCAAGACGACCAACTCGGTCATCAACACCGGCACGGCGGCCAGCGCCGTCTACCAGCAGGGCGTGCACTACGCCAACGGCGAGTTCATCCAGATTCACCCGACGGCCATTCCCGGCGATGACAAGAACCGCCTCATGAGCGAATCCGCGCGCGGCGAAGGCGGACGGATCTGGACGTACAAGGACGGCAAGCCGTGGTACTTCCTCGAAGAAAAGTATCCGGCGTACGGCAATCTCGTGCCCCGCGATATCGCGACCCGCGAGATTTTCTCGGTGTGCGTCGACGAGAAGCTCGGCATCGACGGCGAGAACAAGGTGTTCCTCGACCTCTCGCACAAAGATCCGAAGGAGCTGGACGTCAAGCTGGGCGGCATCATCGAGATCTACGAGAAGTTCACGGGCGACGATCCGCGCAAGATCCCGATGAAAATTTTCCCGGCCGTTCACTACTCGATGGGCGGTCTGTGGGTCGACTACAACCAGATGACCAACATCCCGGGTCTGTTCGCCTGCGGCGAATGCGACTACCAGTATCACGGCGCGAACCGTCTGGGCGCGAACTCGCTGCTGTCCGCCATCTTCGGCGGCATGGTCACGGGACCGAAGGCGGTCGAATACATCAAGGGTCTCAAGAAGTCTTCCGACGACGTCTCCGAATCGGTATTCGAGCGCGAGCGCTCCAAGCAAGCGAACAAGTACGAGTCCATCCTCAAGATGGACGGCTCCGAGAACGCCTACGTCCTGCACAAGGAGCTGGGCGAGTGGATGACGGACAACATGACGGTCGTCCGCTTCAACGACCGTCTCGAGAAGACGATCGGGAAGATCAAGGAGCTCAAGCAGCGCTATACGAAGATCAACATCAACGATACGGCCCGCTGGAACAATGCCGGCGTCGCCTTCACCCGTCAGCTGTGGAACATGCTGGAGCTGGCCGAGGCGATGACGGTAGGCGCCCTGCTGCGCAACGAGAGCCGCGGCGCGCACTACAAGCCGGAGTTCCCGGACCGCAACGACGAGGAGTTCCTGAAGACGACCAAGGCGACCTGGACGCCGGAAGGCCCGCAGATCTCGTACGAGGACGTCGACACGTCCCTGATCAAGCCGCGGGTACGGGACTACTCCTCGAACAAGAAGAAGGAGGGCTAACCGATGGCAGATACTGCTACCGCTACGGCCAAGCGCACCGTCAAGTTCATCATCAAGCGTCAGGAGAAGCCGGACGCCGCTCCCTATACCGAGGAATTCGAGATTCCGTACCGCCCGAACATGAACGTCATCAGCGCGCTGATGGAGATTCAGCGGAATCCGGTCAAGGCCGACGGCTCCAAGACGACGCCGGTCGTCTGGGAATCCAACTGTCTCGAGGAAGTGTGCGGCGCCTGCTCGATGGTTATCAACGGCAAGCCGCGTCAGGCTTGCTCCGCGCTCATCGACAAGCTCGAGCAGCCGGTCCGCGTCGAGCCGATGTCCACGTTCCCGGTCGTACGGGACCTGGTCATCAATCGCGAGCGTATGTTCAACGCACTCAAGAAGGTCAAAGCCTGGATTCCGATCGACGGCACGTACGATCTCGGACCGGGTCCGCGGATGGCCGAGACCAAGCGCCAGTGGGCTTACGAGCTGTCCAAGTGCATGACGTGCGGCGTATGCCTCGAAGCTTGCCCGAACGTCAACGATCGTTCGAGCTTCATCGGCCCGGCGCCGATCTCGCAGGTGCGCCTGTTCAATGCCCATCCGACGGGCGAGATGAACGCGCATGAGCGTCTCGAGGCGCTCATGGAAGACGAGAGCGGCATCGAAGGCTGCGGCAACTCGCAGAACTGTGTGCGCTCCTGCCCGAAGGGCATCCCGCTCACGACATCGATCGCGGCGATCAACCGCGATACGACCAAGCATATGTTCAAGCGCTGGCTGAACTTCTAATTCTGGCTCGCCGCGCCGTTAATTGCCCGGAGGCGCCGATTGATATCGGCCGCATCCGGGTATTTTTGCGTGAGGTCCATGTGGCCGCCATTCGCCGGGACGGTCTGCTGCAATTTTGCCAATGTTCCGGTTCCATGGATAATATTGCTCGTTATATGGGCATACTTGACTGCATCTGTGCAGATGGCGAACGATCTCATTTTGAGATCATAACGATAGGAAATCCTTATTTTAATGTCGCGAACAAATGCTATATAATCATGGTGGATAAGCGATACCGCTATGCTCAATTAATAACTTTTATAGAAGACCGAGGGATCACACAAATGGCGAATGGCGAGCAAGACCATCAGAACCCATGGGCGAAGTACTACGGCCCGAACCTTGGCTACATCGAAGAGCAATACGAACTTTACCTTCGCGATCCGGCATCGGTCGCGCCAGAATACCGCGAACAATTCAAAGCGTGGGGCGAGCCGCCGCGCTCGGTCCGGGGCCCAGCCCCCTCGGTGCCGGGGGCGGCTGTCGCTATGGATGTACGTCAGCTTCGCAACGCAGTCGTCGCGGGCAAGCTCGTGTGGAACATCCGCACGTACGGACATCTGGCCGCGGACATCGATCCGCTCGGCATCGGTCCCAAGCCGTCGACGAAGGTGCTCGAGCCCGAGACCTACGGACTGACGTACGGCGAGCTCGCGGCGCTGCCCGCGGACCTCGTATGGGAAGCCGCTCCCGCCGGTCTGAAGAACGGGGCCGAGGCGATCGCCAGGCTCAAGGAAGTTTATGGCGGCACGATCGCCTATGAATTCAGCCATGTCGCCGACGAAGTCGAGCGCAAGTGGCTGAATAACTACGCCGAACAGCGGATTCCTGCGCAGCAGATCGGCGCAGCGGAACGCGCCGATCTGCTCAAGCGTCTGCTTGAAGCCGAGCTGTTCGAAGACTTCCTGCAGAAGACGTTCATCGGCGTCAAGCGCTTCTCCGTCGAAGGCAACGATGCGCTGATCGCCATGGTTGACCGCATGGTGCGGGATTTGGCGGATCAGGGCAATTCCGATATTGCGATCGGCATGGCTCACCGCGGCCGCCTGAACGTGCTTGCGCACATTTTGAAGAAGCCGCTGACCAAGATTTTTGCCGAGTTCCAGCACTCCGCATCGAGCGGCAAGAAGTCTCCGACGGAAGGGACCTTCACGTTCGAGCCGGGCGGTACAGGAGATGTGAAGTATCACCTGGGCGCCCGCCATGCATTCAAAAACACGAAGGGCGGCGAGACCCGCGTCGTGCTCGCGAACAACCCGAGCCATCTGGAGTACGTCAATCCGGTCGTGCAGGGCTTCGCCCGCGCCGCTCAGGACGACCGCTCCCAGCCCGGCTATCCGAAGCAGAACATCGAAGCCGCGGCCTCGATCGTCATGCATGGCGACGCCGCGTTCCCTGGCGAAGGCATCGTCACCGAGACGATGAACCTCAGCTCGCTGCGCGCCTACAGCATCGGCGGCACGATTCATATCATCGTCAACAACAAGATCGGGTTCACGACCGAGAGCGTGGATTCCCGTTCGACGCAATATTCGAGCGATCCTGCCAAAGGCTTCGAGATCCCGATCGTCCATGTCAACGCGGACGACCCTGAAGCCGTGATCGCAACTGCCCGGATGGCGGTCGAATACAGACAGATCTTCAAAAAAGACTTCCTGATCGATTTGATCGGCTTCCGCCGCCACGGCCACAACGAGACGCTCGATCCCGAGCCTACGCAGCCGACGATTTACAAGAAGGTCAAGGCACACCCTGGCGTCAGCCGCGTGTACGCCAACCGTCTTGTTAAGGAAGGCAAGCTGACGGAGGCGCAGTTCGAGGAGGCGAAGAACGCCGTGCTCGCGGTCTTCAAGGAAGCCTTCGAAGAGATGAAGAAGCTTGAGGATAATCACGCAGGACCGCAGTCGCACGCGGTCGTGCAGAAGACGTCTGCCGCCAAATCGGCGACAAGCGTGCCGATGGCGAAGCTGCGCAAGCTGAATGCCGACCTGCTCAAGTGGCCTGAAGGCTTCAAGCTGTATCCGAAGCTGCAGAAGATTCTGGAGCGCCGCGCGAGCGCGCTGAACGACGGGGAAAAAGTCGATTGGAGCCATGCCGAGACGCTGGCGTTCGCTTCGATCCTCGCGGACGGCCGCGCGATCCGCATGACCGGCCAGGACGCCGAGACCGCGACGTTCGCTCAGCGCAATCTGGTGCTGCACGACGTGGTGACGGGCGAGACGTTCTGCCCGATGCATACGCTGCCGCAGGCGAAGGCCTCCTTCGCGCTGCACAACAGCCCGCTCTCCGAATCGGCCGTGCTCGGCTTCGAATACGGCTACAATGTATACTCGCCGGAGACGATGGTGCTCTGGGAGGCGCAGTTCGGCGACTTCGCCAACGTCGCCCAGGTGCTTCTCGACCAGTTCATCTCGTCCGGCCGGGCCAAGTGGTCCGAACGTTCGAGCCTGGTCATGCTGCTCCCGCACAGCTACGAAGGTCAAGGACCGGAGCACTCCAGCGCCCGTCTCGAGCGCTTCCTGCAGCTGTCTGCGGAGGACAACTGGACGGTAGCGAATCTGTCGAGCGCCGCGCAGTATTTCCATCTGCTGCGCCGCCAAGCCGCGATCGTCGGCACCGATGAAGCCAAGCCGCTCGTCATCATGACGCCGAAGAGCCTGCTGCGCAATCCGCGCGCCGCTTCTCCGGCAGCCGAGCTCGGCGAGGGCGGATTCAAGACGATCCTCGAGCAAGCCGGTCTCGGCGCGAAGCCGGAGCGCGTCGAGCGCATCGTGCTCTGCTCGGGCAAGGTCGCCATCGATCTGGAGGACGCGCTGTCCAAGAGCAAGGACGGCAACCACGACTGGCTGCACATTATCCGTGTCGAGCAGCTGTATCCATTCCCGGCGGACGAGATCAAAAAGGTGTTCGCCCGCTTCCCGAATCTCCGGGAAGTCGTCTGGACGCAGGAAGAGCCCCGCAACATGGGAGGCTGGAACTTCATGGAGTCCCGCATCCGCGAGATCGCGCCTTCCGGCGCAGAGATCAAATATATCGGCCGTCCGGATCGTGCGAGCCCGGCGACCGGGTTCGCGGACGTGCATTCGGAAGAGCAGAACTTTATCGTGTCGCAATCTTTGAAGCAGAGTCCGACGTTGACTCACAATCTGGGGAGGTAAGCCGCAGTGGCAGATATTCTAGTACCGGCAATGGGCGAATCGATAACGGAAGGCACGATCTCGCGTTGGGCCGTCAAAGCAGGCGACAAAGTAAGCCAGGGCGATCTGCTGCTTGAGCTCGAGACCGACAAGGTAAATCTGGAGATTAGCGCCGAGCAAGCGGGCGTCGTCACCGAGCTGCTGTTTGGCGAAGGCGACACCGTACAGATCGGCCAAGTCATCGGCCGTATCGCCGAGGGAGAAGGCGCCGCCGCTGCACCGGCTGCGGCTCCCGCTCCTGCGGCCGCTGCGCCTGCACCGGCTGCAGCTCCGGCCCCTGCGGCCGCTACGCCTGCGCCGTCCGCACCAGCCGCTACGCCGGCTGCCGGTCAACCGTCCGCGACGCCGGCCGCCCGCAAGCTCGCTCGCGAGCAGGGCATCGACCTGAGCCAGACGCAAGCGCGCGACCCGCTCGGCCGCATCTACCCCGAGGACGTGCGGGCAGCCGGCACGCAGCCTTCCGCCCCGGCGGCTGCGCCTGCGGCTCCTGCTGCCAAGGCGCCCGCTGCGCCTGCTTTCCAATCGGCCAAGCCTTACGAGCGCAAGAAGATGTCCCGCCGCCGCCAGACGATCGCCAATCGCCTGGTCGAAGCGCAGCACACGGCGGCGATGCTCACTACGTTCAACGAAGTCGACATGAGCGCCATCCTCGATGTCCGCAAGCGCCGCAAGGATGCGTTCAAAGAAAAGAACGAAGTCAACCTGGGCTTCATGTCCTTCTTCACCAAGGCGGTCGTCGGCGCGCTGAAGCAGTATCCGCTGCTGAACGCCGAGATCGACGGCGACGATATCATCGCCAAGCAATTCTATGACATCGGCATCGCCGTATCGGCGAAGGAAGGCCTCGTTGTGCCGGTCGTCCGCGACGCCGACCGTCTGAGCTTCGCCGAGATCGAGCGCTCCATCGCCGACCTGGCCGTCAAGGCGCGCAACAACTCGCTCGCGCTGTCCGACCTGCAAGGCGGCACGTTCACGATCACCAACGGCGGCGTTTTCGGCTCGCTGCTGTCCACGCCGATCCTGAACGCACCGCAAGTCGGCATCCTCGGCATGCACAAGATCCAGCATCGCCCGGTCGCGATCAACAACAACACCGAGATCGCCATCCGTCCGATGATGTACATCGCGCTCTCTTACGACCATCGCATCGTCGACGGCGCCGAAGCCGTCCGCTTCCTGGTTGCAGTCAAGGAGATGCTCGAAGATCCGGAGACGCTGCTGCTGCAAGGCTGATAATTCATCCTGCAAGCATGTTTTAAGTTTACCTTGTCAGTTAAGCCCCGCTTATTTTGAGCGGGGTTTTTTGTTTTGCTGCGCACCAGTGCGAGCTGTCTCCGAGGCGCGATGCGCACTCTCAGAGATAGCCTTGCAGGCCAACTCGCCGTAGTTACGGGTATTTCCTCCTTTTAACGCGTTTGAACGGTATCCCCTTCGAACAGGATAGTGCCGTGTTGGCACAACGAAGGAGTTCGATCACCATAATATGCCTGCCGTAAAATACACCTGATCGAGCGGGATACCGTTCAAATGGTGTAACACAGACGAGGTTCCTGATCGAGCGGGATACCGTTCAAATGGTGCAGCACAGGTGAAGTTCCTGATCGAGCGGGATACCGTTCAAAAGGCGCAGCACAGACGAGGTTCCTGATCGAGCGGGATACCGTTCAAAAGGTGCAGCACAGACGAGGTTCCTGATTGAGCGGGATACCGTTCAAAAGGTGCAACATAGGTGAAGTTCCTGATCGAGCGGGATACCGTTCAAAAGGTGCAGCACAGACGAGGTTCCTGATCGAGCGGGATACCGTTCAAAAGGTGTAACACAGACGAGGTTCCTGATCGAGCGGGATAGCGTGCAAACGAAAAAACACCCGCAGCAGGGCGGGTGCAGGTGCGGGTGTTCGCTCATGTGTCGCCAAATATAAATTATGCCTTGGTTGCAGCCTTCTCAGCCGCTTCGAGATACGCCTCCAGTGTCACACCCTGTGCCATGATCTGTCTGGCTGCGTCGATGCCGACGTAGCGGACATGCCACGGCTCATAGGAATAACCGGTCACGTCTTCCTCACCCTTAAGGAATCGAATGATGAATCCGTACTCGGCGCAGTGTGCGGCGAGCCACTTGCCTTCCTTCGTATCGCCGAACTTCTGCTCCAGCTCGTAGTTAGCGCTCGCGCTGGAGACGTCCATCGCGAGGCCCGTCTGATGCTCGCTCTGGCCGGGGCGCGCGCTCGTCCGATTTGCGACTTCTTCGCCCTTCAGATCCGCATTGCGGCTGAAGATCGACTTCTGCGTGGCATAGGCGCGGTATCCGGAGACAGCCTTCAGGGTGATTCCGTCCTGCTCGGCGCCGGCGAACAGCTGCTCAAGCGCCTTGGCTGCAGGCTTTCTCATCTTTTGCTTGGGCGAGTCGCCCGAGAAGGAGAAGGCAACGTCGGGCTTCACCAGGTCGTCAGGCGCATACTCGGACGACAGCTCGCGCTTCTTGTTGACGAGGACGAGCATACTGTCGGGATTGGTCACGACGGCGACGCCGTTTTTGTTCACCTTAATTGTCTTCCCCGGCGCATTGGTTTGCAGCAGCGCTTCGAGGCTCGCGTTCCCCTTGCCGTTATCCGGGGTATCGGTCGAAGGCTTGGGTTCGTCCGTCGGTTTCGCAGGAGGCGTAGCGGATGCCGAAGGCGACGGATCGGCTGCTTCAGTATGATCAGGCGCAGCGCTCTCCGAAGCCGATGCTTCCGGGCTCTGTCCGCCTGGGCTGGTTGTGGGCGACGGGTCGGCCGTCTGCGTGACGGAGGAGTCGGGCGCTGCGCTCCGTTGCTTGTCGGTCCCGATGATGTCGTCCGCCTTCCATATGCCAACCGCGAGTACGGCCCCCGCGATCAGCCATCTGCCTATCTTCATTTCACAATCCCTCCGATTCTATCAATTTAGACGCTCATAGATTGTATTTTGTTTCGACATATTGTTGGAAAAGGCGGCAGAATCGTGGTTAAGCCGACAGAGAAGGAACAAGGACAAAGCGGGACGACACGGGAGCAGACCAGGTTCCAAGATCAAACAGGAACAAATGTTCCTGTTCTGGTTGTATAATAGTGTGGTCAGGCTCCTACATAGATGAGAAGGGAGCCAGGCAGCTAGCGAAGGAGGGGCAACATGGATGAGAAGCAGACATTGATCGCGGAATTCAGACAACAGTTGACGAGAGCGGCATGGCGGATGCAGTATCACAACCGGTTCCGAATGAACCGCGAGCTCCCGATTGCGGCGGCAGAACGTTCGGGCGCCGGCGAGGACGACGAACAGACGTTGTCGGTGCTGTATGTTCAGGAGGTGCTGCTGGGTATCCCTTCCGACTCGGGAAGGTCGGTCATGCGGAAGCTGATCGTAGAGGGGAAGACGGAGAAGGAAGTGTCGCGCGAGCTGGGCATCAGCCAACAGGCGGTGAACAAATGGAAACGAAAATCGGTCGAAGCGATTCGCCGTCAGATGATGAGGTCCGCCAATTAGTGTGGGCCGCCGGGCGCGGCGACCACAACGCGACGCTGCGTATCCTCGCGATGCTGGAAGCGGATATCGAGCGGTTGTCCCGCTTTATGCGGATGCCGCGCGAGGAAGCGAGGCAGGCGCTGACGCTTGAACTGCTGGAGCTTATCCGCAGCAGGTCGGGAGCGGATGCGCCATCCGGGCAGAGCGGCCGCTGCGCCGAGACCGGAGCGGCATACGGCAGTTCGATCAATTTGGGATAAAGGAGACAACAGCCATGGAATACCGCAAGTTCAATCGCGGCAGCGCGCCGGAATATCCGCGGGGGGAGCGTTTCCCAGACCGGCTCGAATTGCTGGAGGGCGGCGCGCAGAGTGACTTGTCCTGGCTACGGAATACGGAGCGGGGCGCGATTGTGTTCGTGATGAGCGCAGGATGCGAGGCATGCGACCTCAATGCGGCGGCAGGCCTGATGGCCGAGCGTCCCGAGCTGGACTATCTGCTCCTGGCCGAAGCCGGCGATGAGGAATATTCGGGTCTGGCAGAGGAGCTGGCGGCTTATCCGTGCCGTATCGCGCGATGCGAGATCTCGGCCCTGTCGGCCCGCATCCCGATCAAGGTCATCCCCTTCATGATCGTGCTCGACCGCGAAGGGCTCGTCATTGGCTCAGGGCTGTTCAACACGGCGGCACATGCCGCAGCGCTCGCTCGTCCGCTGCTGCGGATCGGCGAGGCAGACGACGGCGGAGCCATGGCCGAATCGGGATGAGCGGCTTCGTACACGTCGCGTCGGCTTCGCTGCGCGCCGTACGGAGCGTGTATCGCTTCGACAGGCTCGGTGTGCTGCTGTCGGCATCAGTCCAATGGCTGTCCGCTTTGCAATCGTATGCGACGCTTGCATTGACCGGCCTTGCGATCAATGCCGTGTTTGAACCCGGTTCTGCCGCCTTCCTCCTGCCGCTCGCCGCGCTGGCGGGACTGCAGCTGCTAGGGGCGGGTCTGAATGCATGGTCCACGTACCGCTCCTCGCGCATGCAGCTGGCCTATGCGAACGCATGCGAGCTGAGATTGATCGAGGAGACCGGCGCGCTGCCGCTTGCAGAGCAGGAGCATCCAAGCTACGGTGAGCGGCTCGCGCTCCGCCGGTTCGCCAGCGCCAAGCCGTACGAGCTGTATGCGCAGAGCACGCAGCTGTTGACCAGGCTGCTGACGGCGATCCTCGGATTTCGCTATCTGAGCGGCGTCCATCCATGGATCGGAGTGATAGCCGTCGCAGTCGGCTGTCTGAAAGGCGCGTTGCCCTTGATGCTCGTGAAGCGCAAGACCGAGCTGAGCCGCGAGCTCCAGCGCGCCTCTGTGCGGCCTTCCTACCTGAACGATCTATTGACTTCGTCTGCTGCGCAGAAGGAATTGACCGTCAACGGCTCAAGACTTTATTTCCAGCAGCAATGGGTGGCGGCAAAAGGGGTGTGTGACCGGCTGCTATCCCGGCTCCAGCGGCTGCAATTGAGCGTCGGCTTCGCGGGAGAGGCGGTATCCGCGGGAGGCTATGCGGCAGCGGCTTGCGCCGCGGCCTGGGCGGTCCGTGAGCGGGGACTGGGCGCCGGCGACTTCATGGCCGTCACGATGGCGCTGAGTCTGATCGCCTCGAATGTGTCGGCGGTGCTGCAGAGCTGGGCGGGCGTAAAGGAAACGCATGCGCATATGGCGGGGAATCGCATGAGCGGGGAAAAGGAGCGCGGCCGCCAAGAAGCCGGAGCTGCAACCGGGCGCGCTGCCACTCAGCCGGGACTTCCGTTTTCATTCGCCGATACAGTCATCGTCCCGGCGCTTCGATATACGTACCCGAACCGGGACAAGCCTGCGCTGGACATCGCGCAGACACGCATCGCCTACGGAGAGCATATCGCGATATTGGGCGGCAACGGCTCGGGCAAGTCGACCTTGCTCAAGGTGCTGCTGGGCCTGTACGTCCCCGAAGGAGGCTCGGTGCGGTATGACGGCGTTCCCGTCGAGGCATTCGACAGGTGCAGTATGTACGGGCGAATGCGCGTGCTCTTTCAGGACTTCGTCCGCTACCAGGGGACGGTCCGGGAAAATATGGCCGCAGGCCGCGAGGCAAGCGGGCTGGCGTCGGTGCCGGGAGACGAGGAGCTGCTGCGCCGTGTGCTGAGGGCAGCGGGGCTCGGCGAGCTGGCGGACGGACGCGGACCGGACACACCGCTCGGACAGCTTGACGGCAGCTCGATCTATCTGTCCGGCGGACAGTGGCAGAAGCTGGCATTGTCACGGCTGCACCTGCCTGGGGACGTCGATCTGATCGTGCTGGACGAGCCGACATCCGCGCTCGATCCGCTCAGCGAGACGGCGGCGATCGCCGCCATCCGGGCCCGGTTCGCGGACAAGACCATGCTGCTCGTCACGCACCGCGTCGGGGTCGCCAGCCTGGCCGACCGGATCTGGGTGATGGATGAGGGGCGTATCATCGAGGACGGCAGCCACCACGAGCTGCTGGCACTCGGAGGGACATACAGCCGCATCTGGGCGGAGCAGCAGGCGGTCCATCGGGACAAAGAGAGGAGCTGAAGGCGATGTCGCTACGATTAAACGCCGCATTCAAGTCGATGAACCTGCCCCGACCGGGCATGCCGGTACCGGATCTGAAGCGGGCGGGCGCGCCGGGGCCGAGCGGGGAGCCGAGACTGCTCATATTTGCGACACTGCACTGCGCGGACTGCATCGCCCTGCTGCCGCATCTCGCGCCTGCGGCGGAGGTTTTGTCCGGGTACCGGATGCATTTGTTCATGGCGGGCGATCCGAAGGAGGTGCGCGAGGTAGCCGAGTATTTCGAATGGACATTCCCCATATACCCGGTGAGCATTCGCGAGCTTCACGAGGGGATGGGCGTTCAAGCGTATCCCTTCGTCCTGTTCGACATCGGCGACGGCACGATCGCCAGAGCGGGGACCGCGCACGATGTATCGGAGATCATCTCATTATCGAGCGGTCTGCTCATGAGAGGAGGTGATTAAAATGGCCTGCGTATGCCCATCCGGATATTTGCTTGACGGCGAGACGACGCAATATACGTACTGCGTCGCCAACAAAACGTGTTATGCCAACGGGATCAAGTACAACAAGGAATACTGGTACAACAAGACGGTAATTTGCGTCAACACCAACGCGCCTAACAACGTCGAATACGTCAACTGCGATCAGTTGGCAGGATGCTGCGCTTAATCGGTGCGCGGAGAGCCGGGCCTGGGCCCGGCTTTCTTGGCATTTAATCGAAAGGGGGCAAGCGTATGCAACTGGAACATGCGGCGGCCTGGCTGTGCGATTACTTGATGGCGGCAATCTTCGCAGCCTCCGTATTCGGCAAGATCAGGGCGATGACGGATGCGCGCCTGGAGATCTCCGGACACGGGCTGCTGCTGGAGCGTCTCGTACCGGGTGCGGCGTGGACCGTGCTGGCCGGCGAGGCGGCGCTCGCCGCCGCATTCGGCATCGGCGGCCTGCTGGAGGGCGTCAAGGAACCGGCCGCGATCGCGGCGCTGGCGGCCATGAGCGGGTTGACCTGGCGGCGCGGACGCAGGAGCGCCGCCGGTCCGCAGCGCCAATGCGGCTGCTTCGGCGCGAACCACCCGCTCGGTCGCAGGCCGCTGCTGCGCAATGCGATCCTCATCGGTATCGCGGCGGCAGGCTGGCTGCTGCCGCGGCCTGCGGCATCGGCCAGCGACCTCGTTGTCTTCGCGCTGGCGGTGCTGGCTGCGGTCTGGCTGCTCGAAGCGCTCAAATTGCACACGGAGACGGGCGGGGCGGCGAGCGCTTCGCAGGGACGCGCGTGGCTTGGGCTTCATGCCCGGCGAGCAAGCGCAAGGGGGCAGGCCGATGCTGCCGTGCGGGATTGACGCGGCCCTGCTGCTGGCAGGAGTCTGCGCCGCTGCTGGATGGCTGACGTATCGGCGGCTGGCGAAGCGGCGGCGCAGGCTGCTGCGCGAGCTGTTCACCGCCGCCGCAGCGGCGGCGGGTGTGTGCGGCGATCCCGCAGCGGTGCTCGTGATTCAGGCGAACCGCAGCTCGGAGCCCGAGCTGGGCAGGCTGATCGCCGCTGCTCCGCGCAGCTGGCCCGTCGTCCTCGCGGGACCCGGATGGCTCGCCGAGCTCAAGAGCGCCGCGTGGGGGAGACCGGTAGGCTTGATGTCCAGCCTGTCCCCCGGCGGCGGCGCGCTGCGTGACGGCACCTACGCGGCGATCAGGCGCGGCGGCCGGTTCGAGCTCGTCCATGAGCTGCTGCCCTATATGCAGAGGCTGGGGAGGGACTGGTCTCAGGTCGGGGACGAATCCCCTTCCGCAGACGCTGATGAAGCGGCCGGCCGATTGCTACAATGAAGCAAATGGTTCGGAAGGCGGGGAACGTTCATCATGAAATCCAAAACGCGCATGAGCGCATGGTCTGCCTGGAAGCTGCAGCTATCGCTGCTGCCTTACGGCGTTGTTACTTTTGTCATCACATTGGTCGGCATCGTCCTGGGTCTCAGCCTGGCGATCGTCGGGATCGGCATTCCGATTCTGGCGGGTACGCTGGCATGGAATGCGGAACGGACAGAGCGGGAAAAATGGCGGTGGGAAGCCTGGAGAGAGGGACATGCGGTGCCTGAAGCGCATGCGATCGCCCAGCAGCCGCAGCAGGACGAAGCCGCCGGCGAAAAGCGCGCTTCCTGGGGCGCATGGTTCCGTACGCTCGGCAAGCCGGAGGGATATCGCGCCGCAGCAAATAGCCTGCTCGGGTTCCCGCTGCGCATCGCATTGTTCGTCGTCACGCTGACCGTACCGCTGTCCGTAGCGGCAATCTTGCTTGCCCCGGCCGTCTACAAGGTCAGCGATTACCTGTACGGTTATATTCTTTACAACGACGCTACGATGGAAATGCTGCTGCCGCCGCTGTCGCCGTTCGAGCGCTCGCTTGTCATCGCGGGTGTCGGCTTCGTACTGATGCTGTTCGTGCCGTCCCTGCTCCGGGCATGCGGCCGCATCTATGCCGGCTGGCTCGACTTCATCGCCGGCAGGGCGACCGTCGCGCCGGCTGCCGCAGCCCCCGTCCCGGCCGCTTCAGCTTCACCCGTCGCAGCCGCCGACGATTGGCTGGCCCGCGCCGAGGCGGCGATCAGCCGGTTCGACGAGGATGCCCGGCATACGCAGACGCCCCAACCGCACTGATACGCACGTTGTCGTGCGCGCCAAGTCAGCCTTCCGCCGATACACTGCGGGAGGCTGTTTTGTGTTGTTCACGGCATAATAACGGCAAAAAAAGAGCGGTCCCGCTGCCGGCCGCCGCCGCGCGAAACTGCTCTTTTTGGCCGCAGCCGCTGCTGCGTTACGTTACATCCACTTCTCGCCCCAATTCTGGATAGATGTGATGACATCCTCCAGATCCAGGCCTTTATCGGTCAACTCGTATTCGATTCGCACGGGCATCTCGGGGTAGACGGTGCGCTTCACGAGCCCGCACGCCTCCAGCTCCTTCATGCGATCCGTGAGCATCTTGTCGCTCATATCCGGTATTTGTTCCTTCATATCTTTGAATCGCTTCGGACCGCCCATTAATACGCGAACGATGAGTCCCGTCCATTTCTTGCCGAGCAGCTCGGCGGCATGCTCGTATTTAGGGCACATTCTGGAGTAGTCCATGCGGCTCACCCCTTTCGTGCCTTTATTTTATCATACGACATCCTAAATGAATAGAAGAAACATTATATTTGTACACAACTATAAATAAGTTAGTTTTTTTGCGAGCGAGCTTCACAAGCGAATCATCACGAGTCCGGCCAGCAGGCAAAATAAAGCGGTGAACCGGTGCAAAGTGCTATTCTCCTTCCGGAGGATGGAATGGACTGCGCACGCCGGCTTCGGCTCCCGGTCATTCCATTTAAGCTTTGTAACACAATTGCAATATTACTGTTACCGGAGTGTCTCAGACGTCGGTTACAATAACGAACAAGACCCCCTTTTTTCATATCTTTGAAGGCCTGCCAGCGGTGGCGGGCCTCTTTTTTTGTACCTGTACGTTTGCATCTGTACGAATGAAGGCCATCCAGATCGATGCTCGCGCAGCATATGCACTTCACGTCAACGACGATTTACAGCGGCACGACGATCTTGCGCTTCTGGCGGAAATACACCCATCTGGCGAAGCCAATCTCCCGGAGACGCCGCCGCACATGCTCCCAATCGTCGCCTACGCGCTCGGGAATATGCGCGTCCGAGCCGAACGTCACATCCGCACCGAAGTGGAGCGCCCGCTCTAGAATCGCGTCCGACGGATACCAGCCCCCGACATCTTTCGTGCTCCCGCTCGTATTGATTTCCAGGGCAATATCGTTCGCCGCGACCGCTCTCAGCGCTTCGTCGATGTCGTCCTCGGCGCCCCGGATGTCCGAGAAGTCCGGATAGTATGCCTTCATGGCGTCGATGTGGCCGAGAATCTGGAACATCCCGGCGTTCGCCGACTCCGTGATCAGTTTGTAGTACAGCTTCTTCTCCGCCGTATGCTCGGACGGATCGAGCTGCTGCCAGCGGGTGCGGTTGAAGATGCTGATGCCCCGCGTCTGATGGACCGATCCGATCAGATAGTCGAACGGATAGGGCGCATAGGCGGCGCGATAGATCTCCACACTCTCGGGGAAGTAGTCGGACTCGACGCCGAGCAGCACTTCGATCTTGTCCTTGTACTTGTCCTTGAGGCGGAGCACCTCGGCGACGTAATGCGGGAATTCGCTCTTGGCCATGGCGATGCCGGGCTGATAGCGGTCTTCCTCCCGTGCGAAGTAGGGGGAGTGGTCGGAGATGCCGATCGCCGTCATGCCCGCCGAGATCGCGGCTTCGATATAGTCCTCGATGACGCCGGAAGCATGGCCGCAGCGCTCGTGATGCGTATGCAAATCGAATTTTTCCATGGGGTACGCCTCCTCTGATCACTACCTATATTTATCCTTATTCGCTGCCGGTGAATTGATCCTCCGGCATTCCCTTCAGATCGTTCAAAAACTGCCGCATCGCATGGCTCACATACCGGCCGGACTTGGTGATGACGCCGACGGGATGGCTCACCTCAAGCTCCGCGACCGCAATCATCTTCAGGGTGCCTCGCTTCAGCTCGCCGGCGATGGACAGCTTGGAGACGATCGCCGCCCCGAGATTCAGCTCGACCATCCGCTTGACCTCCTCGCTGCTGCTCAGCACCATGATCGGATTGGGATCGATGTTGTATTCCTTGAGGATCTTGTCCACGAACCGGCGTCCGAGCGTGTCGGGGGACAGCAGGATGAGCGGGACATCCCGCAGCATGCCGACCGTCACGCGAGTCCGGGAGGCGAGCGGATGGCCCGGAGCGACGACCAGCTCGAACGTATCGTAGTACAGCACCGAGGTTTCTACATGTGCGCTGCGTTCGGCCAGATAGCCGATGCCGATATCGATGGTGCCGTTTTCCACGTTGGCCATCACCTGCGAGGAAGACATCGTATGTATCGTCGTCTTGATGAGCGGATACTGATTCTGAAAGTAAGAGAGCACGCGGGGGAGGATCTGAATCGCGATAGAGGTGGTCGTGCCGATCACGATATGGCCTTGCGGGTTCTGATCCAGGTCGGACAGCTTCTGCCTCAGCTCGTCGACGATGGACAGGATGCGCTGTGCGTGCTCCAGGAACACCTGCCCCCGGTCGGTCAGCGTCACCGGATGATTGCGGTCGACCAGAATCGTCTTGAACTCGTCCTCCAGGCTTTTGATCTGCGCGGAGACGGCCGGCTGGGTCAGGTTGAGCGCTTCGCCGGCCTTGCGGAAGCTTAGCGTCTTCGAGATGGTCAGCAGCGTCTCCAGCTGATTGATGTTCAATCGAATCGCTCCTCCCTATTTGAATTATTTATCGAGCCGCGCATCGGTATAAGAAGAATTTCTTGTTGTCTTATTATAGAAGGAATCCGATACGTACGCAAAGCTGACATGCAAAACATGTTGCGCTGTACTCAAATTTGAGTATAATCAAAAAAGGCTTCAATTTAAAGTCAAACGGGAGTGAATCAATCCGCAATGGATGTCAAAAAGAGCAATGTAAAACTCGCGATCGCAGGACTGCTGCTCGGCCTGTTCATGGCCGCGCTGGACCAGACGATCGTGTCGACCGCGATGAAGACGATTATTCAGCAGCTGGGCGGCCTGGACAAGTTCGTCTGGGTTTATTCCGCCTATATGATCGCCATGGTCGTCGCCACGCCGATTTTCGGCAAGCTGTCCGATATGTACGGGCGCAAGCGGTTTTTCCTGCTGGGCGTCCTGCTGTTCCTGCTCGGCTCCGTGCTGTGCGGCACGGCGCAGAATATGGACCAGCTCATCATCTACCGCGCCATACAGGGGATCGGCGGCGGCGCGCTCATGCCGATCGTATTCACGATCATCTTCGACCTGTTCCCGCAGGAGAAGCGGGGCAAGATGATGGGGCTGTTCGGCGCCGTATTCGGCATGTCCAGCGTATTCGGCCCGATTCTGGGCGCGCTGATCACCGACAACATCAGCTGGCGCTGGATTTTCTACATCAACGTGCCGATCGGCATCCTGTCGTTCATCTTCATCTACCGCGCCTATCATGAATCGGCCACGCGGCGCAAGCAGAGCATCGACTGGCTCGGCGCCATCTTGCTGGCTGCGGGCATCCTGTTCCTCATGTTCGCGCTCGAGCTGGGCGGCTCGGACGGCTGGGCATGGGATTCGGCCAAGATCGTCAGCTTCTTCGTCGCCTCCGGCGTGCTGCTCGTGCTGTTCCTGCTGGCAGAGCGCGCGGCCAAGGACCCGATCATCGCGCTCACGCTGTTCAAGAAGCGGCTGTTCACGAGCAGCATGATGATCAGCTTCCTGTACGGCGGCGTCATGATCGCCTGCGCCACGTACATCCCGCTGTTCATCCAGGGCGTCTTCCACAAGACGGCCACACAGACGAGCCTCGTGCTCACGCCGATGATGATCGCGGTCGTCATCAGCAGTCAGATCGGCGGACTCGTAGCCGGGAAGTTCGCGTTCAGGAGCACGATGCTCGTCTCGTCGATCGTGCTCACGATCGGCGCCGCGCTGCTCGGCTTCGCGATGGATCTGTCGACGGGCCGCGGCATCATCACGATGTACATGATCGTCGTGGGCCTCGGGATCGGCGTCTCGTTCTCTCTGCTCAACATCTCGACGCTCGGCTCCGTGCCGCCGCAGTACAAAGGCTCCGCATCCTCGCTGATTACGTTTTTCCGGACGATCGGCTCGGCGCTCGGCATTACGGTGTTCGGCGCCATCCAGAAGCACGCCTTCCAATCCGATGTGCTGGCGATGCCGGGCTCCAGCCCCGAGCTGGCGGCGCAGATCAAGAGCGGACAGGCGCTGCTCGATCCGACGGTCCAGGCAGCCATGAAGATTCCGCAGGATGTGCTGCAGAAGCTGCTGAACGAGC
Source organism: Cohnella sp. 56 (assembly GCF_037963805.1). Classification (NCBI taxonomy): domain Bacteria; kingdom Bacillati; phylum Bacillota; class Bacilli; order Caryophanales; family Paenibacillaceae; genus Cohnella; species Cohnella sp. 56. The sequence goes on from NZ_JAZDQE010000017.1 coordinate 97,664, forward strand.
TGGGAGAATCGATCATCACGACCTTCCAGTGGGCGGCTCTGCTGCCGGTCCTCGCGTTCGTGTTCGCCATCCTGATGGGCAAGGCGCGCATGGCCGCTTCGAACGCAGGCAAGCCGGGAAGCGCGGAATCCGCCCGGACCGGGGGCGCGTCGGAGCGCAGCTAGCGCCATGTCGATGAAGCTGCTCATCCTCGGCCTGCTGATGGAGAAGGACCGCCATCCGTACAACATTCGTCAGGCGATGGTGCAACGGAACTGGACGTATGCATTTAGGCTGCGCGACGGCTCGCTGTACTATGCGGTCGATCAACTGCGGGCGCGCGGCTGGATCGAAGCCGTCCATACCGTGCCCGTGCCGGGCGAGCACCGGCCCGACAAGACGATCTACCGCATCACGGAGGCGGGGCGGCGGGAGTTCGACAGGCTGATGTACGCCCAGCTCGAGCTGCCCTCGTATCCGCAGCATCCGATGATGCTGGCGATGCCCTTCTTGCGGTACGCCGATCAGGATCGCGTCGCGGAGATCGCCGCCCGGCAGCTCGCCGCCTGCGAGGCGCGCATCGCGTCGCTCGAGCAGGTGCTCGAAGTCAAGGCGGCGCGGATTCCCGCCAGCGCGCTGCGTATGATCGAAGGCGTCCTAGAGTTCGGCCATGCCGAGCGGGACTGGCTGCGTACGATCATCGCCGAGGCCGAGAACGGCGTGTACGACGAAGTGCGGACCGAAGACGACGGCTGGCGGCGCAGGGAGCGCCCGCCGAAGCAGAACGGATAAAAAGCCCGGTACGGGCGGCGTTTGATCGCCGCCCGCCGGGCTTTTTGCCGCGTATGGAGGAGAATGCCCCGCCCGATGTCGAATGAAGAGGGGACATCAATCTGTTCAAAGGCGGCGATGCAGTGCGGGACGATCGACAAGCGGTACGCGCATGGATCATGTACGACTGGGCGAACTCCGCGTTCGCGACGACAATTATGGCGGCGGTCATGCCGATCTATTACGGGAGCGTCGCTGCGGCAGGGCTGGCGGACGGTCGGGCGAGCTCGTACTGGGGCTTCACGCAGACCGCCGCAGCGCTCGTCATCGCGGTGCTGTCGCCGCTGCTCGGCGCGATCGCCGACAGATCCGGAGGCAAGAAGCGATTTCTTCGGTTTTTCTCCTATCTCGGGGCGGCCGCCTGCATCGGCATGGCATTCATCGGGGAGGGAGATTGGCCGGCCGCTTCCCTGCTCGTCGTCATCGGGATGATCGGCTTCGGCATGGGCGGTACCTTCTACGACGCGCTGCTCAACGACGTGGCGTCGGAGCCGATGCGGGAGCGCGTCAGCGCGCGCGGGTTCGCGATGGGCTATCTGGGCGGCGGCGTGCTGCTGGCCGTCAACCTCGCGCTCATTCTCGGCTGGGAGATGTTCGGCTTCAAGGACTCGGCCGGCGCCTCGCAGGTGTCCTTCGCGACAGTCGGCGTCTGGTGGGTGCTGTTCTCGCTGCCGCTGTTCAGGTATGTGCGGGAGGCGGAGGGGACGGCGAGCGGCTCGGTAGCCGATAGCGTACGCGACGGGCTGGCGCGGCTCTCGCAGACCTTCCGTAGCATTCGGCGCTATCCCGAGCTGTTCAAGTTCATGGTGGCCTACTGGTTTTTCTTCGACGGCATCAATACGATTATCGTGATGGCGACCAGCTACGGTACGGATATCGGCCTGAAGCAGGAGGCGCTCATCGGGGCGCTGCTGCTCACGCAGTTCGTCGGCTTCCCGGCGACGTGGATGTTCGGACGGCTGGCGGACCGGATCGGCGGCAAAAAGATGCTGTACGGCGCGCTGTCCGTCTACGTGCTGATCGTGCTGCTGGGCTACTTCATGACGAGTGCGATCCACTTCTTCGCGCTTGCGCTGCTCGTCGGCCTCGTGCAGGGCGGCGCGCAGTCGACATCCCGCGCGATTTACAGCCGCTTGATACCCGCCGGCCGCACGGCGGAGTTCAACGGCTTCCTGAGCTTCACCAGCCGCTTCTTTTCCTTTGGTGGTCCGCTCGTATTCGGCCTCGTCGGCTTGCTCACGGGCTCGAGCCGCGCCGCGATTCTGGCGATCGCGCTGTTCTTCGTCGTCGGCATCGCGCTGCTCGCGCTGGTCAATCTGGAGAAGGGCTGGCGCGAGGCGGTCGAGTAGACGGCCCGTCAATAGCAGACGGTCCGTCAATATCGGCTGCAGCCGCAATTCGGCGGCGGGCCCCGTTCAGATGACCGGCTCCGCTCAGATGACTGGCCCCGTCCAGATGACCGGCCCCGCTCAGATGACTGGCCCAACTCAGTTGACCGGCCCGTTCAGATGACTGGCCCCGCTCAGATGACTGGCCCAACTCAGATGACCGGCTCCGCGAACGTGATGACGGCGCTGCCGCAGGGCAGCCCGGTCTCATAGGACACGTTGCCGACCAGCGCCTCGAATTGTGCGCGCTTGGCGTCCGCTTCGGCAGCGGACGCGGACGCCAGCCAATCGAGCCCCGCGCGAAGCGCGGCCTGCCCGTCCGCCAGCGCCAGCTCCCACAGTTCGTACACGCTCTCGTATCTCGTCCTGGTCCTGTCCGTCGGGTCGATCCAGCCGCTGCGGCGCGCGTTCAGCACGTCCCAAGCCGGCGGCCGCGGCGGCGGGGAGAAGGGCGCGATCCGGCCGAGCAGCAGCTTGCCCTTCCATCCGCTCGGGTCGAAAAATAGACGCTGGGCGGAGACGAATTGCCGGACGGATGCGTCGAGCATGTCGGGAGTCAGCTCCCGGGACAAACCGGGATAATGCTTGCAGCTTAGCCGATAGAAAGGCTCCGTCAGCCCGCCCGGCAGCCTGCCGCCGGTGTCGATCTCGCCAGCCACCGGCGTGTTGCCCGTGTGGATGCCCGCGCGCCGCCACAGAATCGCCGCGTCCATCGCCGTCTCGAACGCCTGATGCTTCCATTTGCCGAAGCCCGACAGGCTGAATACGTATGGATGAACATGGCGATCCAGCACATGATGCAGCAGGAATCCCGCCGCATAAGCTTCTGCCGCCCTGCCGCCGGCGTCCCCCCGCACTGCCGCGAACAGATCGACGATAAACGGCCCGCATGCCACGTTGTGCAGCAAACTCCCGAGCCGGTTGGCAGCCGTATGATGGCGCTGCCAGGGCAGGAAGTGATCGTAAAAAAGGAAGTCCGGCCCCTGGCAGCCAAGCTGGAACGACCTCCGTGCCTCGGAATCTTCCATATAACGCAGTCGCATCCCCTCTGCGATCTCTCTGCCGAACTGAATATGCGCCCACAGATTTGGCATCTCGTTCCTCCGGATCGTTTAATCGGCTTGCCCATGGATGGTACAATACCGCTGACTCTTCATAGGTCCTTGGGACTAAAGTCGTTCAAAAGTACCGATAAATGGCGAAAATAAGTATACGTGTCCACATAATTTAAGTATAATGAGGGCAACTAGACAAGAGAAGTGGGATTTTGTCGAACGTCGGCGCATTTTGCATGTGAATTCCGATCGAGAAACGGTTCGCAAGGAGGCTTCGTTCGCGAATGAAGGCGGAATATATCAATCCTTTCCTGGAATCGGCCCGCATGGTCATCGAACAGATGGTCCAGATTCGGCCCAGTACAGGTCAATTGGCAGTCAAAGACATCCATTTCGTGGACAATCATGTCTGGATTCAGATCGGTCTTACCGGTCATATGAGCGGGGATATCGTGTTTGGTTTGAGCGAGTCCGTCGCGCTGAAGATTATCTCTGCCATGATGGGCGGCTTTGTCATCACGGAGATCGACGATATGGGCAAGAGCGCGATTTCCGAGCTGGGCAACATGATCAGCGGCAATGCCTCGACCATTCTTTTCAATCAGGGGGTCCACGTCGACATTACGCCGCCGCGGATCGTCCATTCGATGCTGGAGAGCCACGGCGAGATCCGCCGCGCGCTTGCCGTACCGCTTATTATGGACGGTATCGGGGAGATGGAGATCCAGGTGCTCATCGCTTGAGACTTGGGAGATAACGGCTGGCCGGGCGCCTTGAGATGTGCGGCGGCGCTCAATATGCTACAATAAGGAAGCCCCGACCGGGGCTTTTTTTTCGACTCTGTGCATGAATGCGTCGTCGGACGGCGGTCATGGGATGCGTATACCGCAAGACAGCTGTCCGGCGGATTATAATAGACAGACGATGTTGTACTGTGCATGGCGGCATGGGACCGTCGGCGGAGGAGAAGACAAGATGCCAACCAACCATCTGCAAGGCCGGATCGTCCTGCTGACCGGCGCTTCCAGCGGCATCGGCGCGCTGGCTGCCCGGCTGCTCGCCGAGCGCGGGGCGGTGCCCGTGCTGGCTGCCCGGTCCGGGGACAAGCTGGCCGCCGTGTCGGCGACGATCCGGAGCGAGCATGCTGTCGTCGCCTGCGACGTGAGGAGCGCCGACTCGGTGCGCGCGGCGACAGCGTACGCGCTCGATCGCTACGGCCGGATCGATGCGCTCGTGAACAACGCGGGCTACGGCGAGTTTCTGTCCTTCGAGGAGACGGACCTCGGGCGGTTCGAGGACATGATGGACGTGAATTATATGGGTACCGTCCGCTTCTGCAAGGCGGTCTATCCCTTCATGCGAAGCGCGGGGGCGGGTCACATCGTCAATGTCGCATCGATCGCGGGCAAGATCGGCACGGCGAAGGCAACCGGATACGCGGCGTCGAAGCACGCGGTGCTCGGGTTCACCAATTCGCTGCGGCAGGAGCTGCGGGGGACGGGCATTCGCGTGTCGGCGCTCAATCCGGGGCCGATCGATACGCCGTTTTTCGATCTGGCGGACCCGGAGGGAACGTACAAGCGGAACATCCGCCGCTTCCTCATGCGGCCCGAGAAGGTCGCCGAGGCGCTCGTGAAGCTGCTGGAGACAGGCCGGCCGGAGCGGGATCTGCCCTGGGTATCCGCAGCGGGGGCGAAGCTCATCCAGCTGTTCCCTGCGTGGACGGCGGGTGCCGCCGCCCGCATACTCAACAAGAAATGACGGCATGACGCCGAAGGCGCGCCGAATCAAAAGGAGAACGATCCATGTCGGAACAAAATCGGGTTAATCAACCGGATCAGATAGAGGAATTGCAGCCGCAGGCAACGCAAGCAAGTACAGAGGTCGGGGAACAGGTAGGCATCGAGGAGGCAGCCGGGGAGAGCGCAGGCTTCGCCGCGATGGGCCTTGGCGACGCGCTTACGGCTGCGCTCGCAGCGGCAGGCATCGCGGCGCCGACCTCGGTGCAGGCGGGCGTCATTCCCCAGCTGCTGGCAGGCAGAGACGGCGTGCTGCGCTCCCCTACGGGGTCCGGCAAGACGCTGGCCTACCTGCTCCCGCTGCTCGCGCTGGTCGATCCGGCGAAGCGGGAGACCCAGGCCGTCGTCATCGCGCCGACGCAGGAACTGGCGATGCAGATCGTGCGCGTGGCCGAGCAGTACGGTGAGCCGCTCGGCCTGAAGACCGTCGCGCTGATCGGCGGCGCGGCGCTCTCCCGGCAGCTTGACCGCATGAAGGGCAAGCCGGCCATTGTCGTCGGCACGCCGGGCCGCATCCGCGAGGTCGTGTCCCTGCGCAAGCTGCCGCTGCATGCGGTGCGCCACATCGTCGTGGACGAGACCGACCGCGTATTCTCGCTCGGTGGCAAAGGCGACGTAGAGTTCGTGCTGAAGGGCGCGGCCAAGGACAGGCAGACGGTGTTCGTATCGGCGACGCGCTCGGATACGATGCGCGCGGCGGAGGCCAGATGGCTGCGCGACCCTTGGGAGACGACGGTGCAGCAGGAGCAGGAGCCGGGTCTGCCGCAGACGATCGAGCATCTGTATGTAGTTAGCGATCCGCGCGACAAGATCGATCTGACGCGCCGTCTGCTGCGTACGATGAAGCCGGTGTCCACGCTGCTGTTCGTGAACGATATCGAGCGGATCGGGGAGCTCCTCGCCAAGCTGAGGTACGAGGGCTTCGCGGTCGATGCGCTGTACGGAGATACGCCCGGCAGGGAGCGCGGCGAGGTGCTGCGCAAATTCCGCGAAGGCAAGACGAAGCTGCTCATCGCGTCGGACGTGGCTGCGCGCGGGCTCGACGTGCCGGGTCTGTCGCTCGTGCTGCAGTTCGAGCCGGCGCTCGACGCGGACCATTATGTCCATCGCGCGGGACGGACCGGCCGGATGGGCCACAGCGGCATCTCCGTCACGATCGTGACGCCGAAGGAGCAGTTCATTATGGACAAGCTGGCCAAGCAGCTGCGCATCGAGATCCGCGAGCGGCGGCTCGTCCATGGCCGCCTGGACGGGGCAAGCGGCGAGTCCGGCGAGTCCGGCGGCGCTGCCGGTCGCGGTCCGAGGTCTTCCCGGGACGGCGGGAAGCGGGCCTCGCATGCGCACACGCAAGGCCAGGCTGGCACGAAGCGGACGCATGGCGCCGATGCGTCGGCACACGAGCGGGGCATGGCGGCCTCCGGGGCCAAGGGACCTAAGCGCACGCTTGGCGGCAGCCCCGCGGGAACCGCGAAGAGCGGGGCCGCAGGCCGGGCGGAGCGGCATGCTCCCGGCGGCGCGGCAGCTCAGCAGTCGCCGGACGCGCAGGCCGGGCGGAGCGGCGGTCGGGAAGCCGAGCGCCCCGCGGCGAGCCGCGCCAAGGACCCGGGCCGGACAGCCGACAAGGCAGGCAAGGCGGCTAAGCCCGGCAAGGCGGGCAAAGCGATCCAAGCCGCCCCTGGAGCCAAGACGCTCAAGGCCGCCAAGGCCAAGGAAAATCGGGAGCGGGATCGCAAAAACAAAGGCGCTCCGCGCTGGCTGAAGGAAAAACGGGCGAATCAAGGGCCCGAGAACCAGTGAACCAGTCACAGGACGTTGCGGCGGATGATCGTCGCTGCGTCCTTTTTTCGCCGATGCGCTATCGCTTCTTGTGCGGCATGCATGAAGACGGCAGCTTCGCTATAATAAAAGAAGCATACATACTCAGGACCGGAGGAGGACGCCGCTCACATGGCAACAGCGTTAACGCTCGATCGGCTGACAGGCGGCTACAGCGTCCGCAAGCCTGTCCTTCACGAAGTCAGCTTCGACATACAGCCCGGTGAGATGATGGGCCTCATCGGTTTGAACGGCGCAGGCAAAAGTACGGCCATCAAGCATGTGCTGGGACTGATGCTGCCGCATGCCGGCGAGGTGCGGGTGGCGGGCATCCGGCTGGCGGACGACCCGGAGCGGTACAGAGCTTCCTGTGCGTATGTGCCGGAGCAGCCGTCATTGTTTCCCAATCTGACGGTTGCCGAGCATCTGCGCTGGACGGAGACGGCCTACGGGCTGGAGACGCGCGAGGCGGCGCGCAGGACGGAGGCGCTCGCCGAGACGTTCCGGATGAAGCATGCCATGGGCGCTTTGCCCGGCACGCTGTCCAAGGGCATGCGGCAGAAGGTCATGCTGATGAACGCCCTGCTCGTCGCGCCGCCGCTGCTCATCATCGACGAGCCGTTCCTCGGGCTCGATCCGCTCGCGACCCGGGCGCTCGTCCAGGCGCTCAACGAGGCGAGAGCGGCAGGCTCCGCGATCCTGCTCAGCTCGCATATTTTGCCGGCGCTCGAGCGCAATGCGGACCGGATCGTCGTGCTGCATCAGGGACGGATTCTCGCCGGCGGTACGCCGGGCGAGGTCAAGCTTGCGGCAGGTGCATCCGGAGAGGGCAGCACGCTGGACGATGCGTTTGAGCGTCTGATCGTCGCTGCGGACGAGGCTGCCGCCGCTGAAGGAGGCGCTCCCCGTGGCTAATCCGGCACGCGGCCCGGCGCAGCCGGGTCCCCGGGATTGGCGGAACGAGCGGGCGGCGGCTTTTCGCCGCGAGATGTTCCCGTATCTCCGCTACGTGGCGCAGAGCGGTCTGGCGCTGCTGCTGGCCGCGATCGGCATCACGCTGATCGCAGGCTATGCGGGCCTGCTGTCCGACATGCCGCCGGCCTGGCCCGCGGACGCCGTAGGCGTCGGGCTGATTTTTTTCGCCGCCGTATACATACCGCTGCGGAGTTATCTGCAACCTGCCGATACCGTATTTCTGCTGCCCGCCGAATCTCGCGTCTTGTCCGAGAGCCTGTTCCCGGCGGTGCGCAGATCCGCGCTGGCCGGCGCCATCAGGACGCTGGCCGTCTTCGCCGTCTTCGCGCCGCTCTACGCCACAGCCCCGGTGACGGCGAGTGCCGCTCCGTCTCACCCGGTCGGCTGGGCCGCACTGGCCGCCGCGCTAGGGCTATTGGCGGCCTGGAATACATACGGCGGCTGGCAAGAACGCCGCGCCGCCTCCTCGACCGCCCGGCTCGCCCTGCGATTCGCCCGCTGGACGGTCACGCTGCTGTCGGCGGCTGCGCTGTTGACCAAGCCGCTGCCGGCTGCCGCCGGCTTTATGGTGCTGGCGGCAGTCGCCGTCTCGATCACCGCCCGGCTCACGCCCCGTCACAAGCTGCCGTGGGACCGGCTGATCGCCGAAGAAGGCGCCGCCCGCAGGCGCTGGCTTTCTTTTCTCGGCTGGTTCGTGGATTTGCCCAACGAAGCCCCCGCCGCCGCAGCGCGCCCTTGGATCGCCTGGATCGGCGACTGCGTGCCGCGAAGCCGGCGTTTTGCCTGGCACTTCCTGTACGCCAAAACCTTTCTGCGCGGCGAGGCGTTCGGCGCCTTCTGGCGCTGGAGCGTACTGATGGCGCTCGTCTCGCTATTCGCCCATACGCAGGCGGTGGATATGATCGTCTATGCCGTGGGTGTGATTGTCGGCGGGCTGCAGCTGACAGAGCTCGGTCGGATCCGCTTCGCCGAGCATGCTGCAGTCGTGCCGCTCTCCCCCGACGGGAGGCGCCCTGCGGCATCGGCCGTCATCCGGACGGCAGGACTCGCAGCCGCCGTGCTGCTCTGGCTCGCCGCAGGCTTGCCGCATGCGATCGCTTCGCCGGCATTATGGCTGCCTGCGCTCGCTGCGGCGCTCGCCTGGACAGGCTGGCTGCTGCCCAGACGCTCCGCGGCGGCGGACGATGAAGACGAACTGTAAAAAAGAATGTATTCATGGAAAAGCAGGAAAATCGGCATGGTTATCGAATAGTACTTTATAACCAAACTTTGAACGGCTGCATACGGTTTTGTCATTAAAATAACGAAGCATGTGGGAGGACTCGATCCATGGGCGGATTTTTAGCAAACCTCGCCCTGCACCTCATCCCTTGCGCGTTGCTCGGCTGGTTGTCGGCCGAGGCGTATTTGCGCAATTCGCGGCACACGCTGAACCGGCTTGCCTCGATCATGTTCGCATTTATGATGCTTCAATTCGGCACCTCGTTTCTCGCAATTGTTTTTCCCGAGGAGCACGCCGCGAAGCTCATCAACATGTTCGTGATCGTACCCTCCTTCGTACTCGGCTTTCTCGTCATGCTGTTCATGCGTCAGTTGAGCGGCCAGACCGCCAAGCAGTCCGCACCTTACCTGGATCTGGCGCTGGCCATCCCTTGGGTGCTCGTCGTGCTGGTCATCTCGCAGCCTGATCTATATGGGGTATACGCCGACGGTGCCGGCATCGTACAGCGGGGGAGCCGCTCGCTTCCGGTATCGCTCGTCATTTCGGCGACGACATGGCTCTATTGCATGGCAGTGTGGGTTTTCGGATGGGGTGTCGTCCGTTCCGCGCCGTCATCGGCCCGCTCGCAGCTCGCTCAAGCGGGGTTCGGCGTTTTCGGAGGGGCCGTCACGGCTTTTTCGGCCATGCTGCTGGCTTCGCGCGATGCCGAGGCTGCAGCGATGCCGCTGCTGCTGCTCTATGCCATGCTGCTGTTCGCGTTTTTCATCCGCAGGGCCATGATGCTGTATGGATTGATGCCATCGCTCATGGAAAAGTACAGAGTGCTGTTCGAGCTGTCGCCGTTCGGCGTCGTGCTGCTGGATGCGAACGGTCAGATCCGCGACGCGAATCCGGTAATCAAGCTGCTGCTGGGATTGTCATCAGCCGAGCTGATCGGCAAGCCGCTCGCGATGTTTCTGGAGCAAGGGGAGCGGCTGCCGCTCGGCGGGAGCGGTTCGGCGCTCGTAGAGGTCAGCATGGTCGCGGTGACAGGCGAGTCGAGGCGGATGATCGTTCATCTCAATGAGCTGACCGCCGATGGCGAGCGTCAGTACTACGTCGTGCTGCAGGATGTCACCGGGCGCAAGAAGGCCGAGGAGGAAATTTTGTATCTGGCGTATCACGATGCGCTTACGGGCGTCGGCAACCGTCTTTACTTTCAGGACTCGATCTCTTCCATGTTGAAAAACGGAAGCGTCGGCGCCTTGCTGCTGCTCGATCTGGACCGGTTCAAGTCGATCAACGATCTGCACGGCCATCAGGCGGGCGATGCATTGCTATGTGAGATTGCGGAGAACATGCGGGATAGCACGCCGGCGGGCGCGCTGTTGTTCAGGCTTGGCGGCGATGAATTCGCGATTCTGCTGCCTGCCGGCGGGCGCGGTTGGGACCCGGAGCGGACGGCAGCCGAGCTGCTGGCCGGGTTGACGGGACATCGCGGGGCGATCTTGCCCGATTCGCCCGTGACAGTCAGCATCGGCATTGCCTACTGGCCGGATCATGGGGGAGACACGACGACGCTGCTCCATGCGGCGGATACCGCAATGTACAGGGCCAAGGAGCAGGGGCGCAACCGGTACAGCGTATTCGATGCCCCGAGTTGCAGGATGTCAGGCGCATGAGCGCCATAGGAAAAAGGCCTTGCCGACAGCCATGCAGCGCATGACTTGTGGCAAGGCCTTGTTGTTTGTACGGATGTAACGGCGGGGCGGGAACTGGATCTAGACCTGCTCCGCAACGCCGGATCTGATCTCGGTGACGGCTTTGTAGATGCGGTCGAACAGATCCTCCAGGTAAGGCTCCTCGATGCAGGAGAAGGCGACGCGCAGATCGTGCTCGCCGAGCGCGATCGTGCCGACTTCGTATTGATCGAGCAGAAGCTGCCGGACGGCTTCGGCGCTGATGCCGTCAAGCCGCAGACACATGAAGTAACCGGAGTTGAACGGATAATAAGACCATGCGCCATCGTATTTACCGCTGTCGAGCAATTGCTTGACCTTGTTGGCGCGGCCCTTCATGATCGCGTACTTCTCGGCCTTCTGGGCTGCGAAGTCAGGCGATCTCAGGGCATCCAGCACGAACGTCTGAGACGGATGCGGACCGCTCGAGATGGTCGCGCGGATAATGCCGAGCGTCTTCTGTTCGAGCGCCGCGAGCGCCGCCTCGGAGGCGCCGCCGTAGGTGATGAAGCCGACGCGGAAGCCCCATACATATTCTTCCTTGGTCGCGCCGTCGATCTTGATCGGCAGCACGCGCTCGTGCAGGCCGCAAAGGGCGCCGAATAGCGATTCGTGCAGCGAATCCTCGAAGAACAGCGCGAAGTATGCGTCATCGGTCACCGCGACCACGTTGATGCCGGCTTCGGCCGCGTCTTTGATCGCGGATACGATCGCTGCGCCTTCTTCGCGGCTTGGCGTATAGCCGGTCGGATTGTTCGGGAAGTTGAGCAGTACGATCGCCTTGCCCTGAGCTTTGCGGGAGAGCAGCGCCTCGCGCAAGCCTTGCGCATTGAACGCGCCGTCCGCGCCGTACAGCGGGTACTCTACGATCTCGGCGCCCCGGCGCACGCCGAAGGTCAGCTCGTAGTTCTCCCAGTTTTTGTCGGGAATGATAACCGCATCGCCGACGTCGGCGAACAGGTCGGCGACGATGCTGAGGCCGTGCGTCAGCGCGTTCGTGACGACCGGCATGCTGATCGTCTTGCCTTCGAGCGACGGATTTTCCTGCAGCATCTTGTCGCGCCATGCGACTCTCAGCTCGGGCTTGCCGGCCGGCGGCGCATACTCGTATATATCTTTGGGATTATAGGCAGACAATTTGTCCTGGATCATTTTGAGATGCATCGGCTGCCCGTTTTCCGTCGCGATGCCGATCGTCGCGTTGTACGTTTTCGCTTTTTGCTTCGCTTCGGCGGATTGGCTCAGGATGCCTATCTTGGGAAAATAAATGGCCTTGCCGAGTCCGGAGAGCATCTCCGCGATCCGGGGCTGTTCCTTGGCGATGGTGTCGTTGAGCTGTTTCGCGAGGGGGTTCATTGCCGTCATCCTTCCACATGATCGTGTCCCTGACGAGAAAGATGAGAAAATTTCTCAAGCAGGGCATCAGTTGCTATTATACACGATCGTACCCTATGCGTCACCAAATGGGCGCGTACTTCTCTTGAACAATCGAATATAAATCGGTGACAAAACCGTGACCGGCCGTCACCTTCGCATCGCCGACACATCGCCGACACATCGCTGCCGCATCGCCATCGCATCATTGTCGCTTCGCAATTACAATACAGTTGCAGTGTAGTTGCAGTGTAGTTTCAGTGTAGTTTCAGTGCAGTTGCAGCGCAATCGCTGCAATTTCGCATCGCTATTGCTTATGCTTGGCATACTGCTGCATCAACTCAATTGTTCCCGCATCGCCGTCCAGGCCGCGCGTCTTCAAACCTGCGATCACTTCGCCGCGCTTCTTTTCGGACAGGTTCTGCCCGAACTTGAACTTGCCGGCCATCTCCTCGACGACGAGCCGCATCACCGCCACGCCTTTGAGCTGCGGCACATACTTCGGATCGCTTGCATCGATGGGCAGATGTCCGCCCTCCGGCTGCATTTTGGCCATCAGAGCGGCGAGCGCCAGCGCTTTTTCCGCAGGCTCCTCGACCTGCTCGATCCGGCCTCTGATCCGGACGGAGCGGAAGTACACTGTCGCCGGACAGGCCATCAGCGGGTCGCTATAATAAGAAGGGATAAAGGCATGCGCTTCGTAAACGACGAATTCCGCGCGCGGGTCCTCGGCCATGCCGCTCATCTTTTCTCCCTTTTTGCTGCCGTGAAAGTATACGGCACCCTCCGCGTAAGCATAATTGAGCGGAACGGCCTTGGGCCAGCCGTCGTTTCCCTTGAACGTGAGCACGCCGTCATTGCGGTCGTGCAGGAACGACGCACATTCTTCGAGATTGTCTACTTCGAATTCTTTTCTGCGCATGATAGAGCTGCCTCCCGTTACGATGTGACTCTTATTTTACGAGTGACATTGACAAGGTAAAAGATCCAATTTACATTAAAATTATTGGTCCATTGCGGGAGAAAGGACGGCTGTTCCATGAGCTTCCAGGTGCCCTACGACATGCGGCTGGCCGCATGCGGGAGCAAGCATCTCGCGTTGTATCAGGCGATTCGCGATTGTATCGTGAGCGGCGCGCTGCCGCTCGGGATGAAGCTGCCCTCGACCAGGGAACTGGCCGTTCTGTACGGCCTGTCCCGAGGCAGCGTCAGCATCGCCTACGATATGCTGGCGGCGGAAGGGTACGTTCGTTCCGCGGTCGGACAAGGTACGTACGTAGCGGGCGATGATGTGCGCTCGGACACCCGCACAGGTGTGAAGCCGTCGAAGCAGACAAGGCAGACGGAGAGTTCTGCACCCGTGCTGTCGCTGTCGGCCTGGGGCAGACGTTTGCAGTGGGATGCGGCAGAGGCCGGGCAGCCCTTTAAGAGCTTTTCCGAAGAGAGCGAACCCGCAGTTTTGGCAGACGAGTGCATATCGTTTAAGCCCCGCGGCATGGGAGAGCAATGGTTCCCCTGGAAGTCCTGGAAGTCCGCGGTGACTGCCGAATGGCGCCGCCGCGGACCCGTTCAGGCAGAGGAGCGGGACATATCCGCAGGCAGTCCGGAGCTTAGGCGGGCGATCGCCGGCAGATTGCGCCGTGAGCGCGGCATCGTCTGCAATGCGGAAGACATCGTCGTGACGGGAGGTTCAATGCAGGCGATCGCCTTGCTGGCGCAGTTGCTGCTGGAGCCGGGGCAAGCTGCCGTCGTGGAGGATCCCGGCTACTCCGGGACGCAGCACGCCGTTCGGGCGAGCGGGGCCGCACTGATCCCGGCGCCGGTGGATCGGCAGGGGATTATTCCGGAGGATTGGCGGGCACGCCTGCTGTTCGTGACCCCGACCCGTCAATTCCCTACGGGCGCTGTGCTCACGTACGAGCGCCGGCTGACGCTGCTTGAGTGGGCTGCGCGCCGCGGCGCATGGATTGTAGAGGACGATTATGACAGCGAGTTTCGCTGGGGAGGGAGGCCGATCGAGCCGCTCAAGTCGCTGGATAACCAGAAGCGAGTCATATACATCGGCTCGTTCTCTCGTACGATGCGTCAGGAGGTTCGGATCGGCTATGCGGTGCTGCCGCCGGCGCTCAGATCGTCCTTCCTGCAGGCCAAGCAGCTTTACGATCCGCATCCTGCTGGACTCACGGAGCAGCGCGCGCTGGCGTACTGGATGAACGAAGGAGAATACGATCGCCATCTGCGCAGATCCCGGCGTATTTTCCATCGGTTGCAGGAGCGGCTGCGCTTTGAATTCAGACAGCTCAACCATCTGTTCACGGTGCACCCCGCAGACGCCGGACTCCTGCTGTTCGCCCAATGGTCCGGATCGCCCCTGGAGTACGACCGGTTCATGGCCGCTTGCCGGGAGTCGGGCGTGAGCTGGGGAGACGGTGCCGTCTATGCGGCGTCGCCGAGGCCGGATGAGCGGACTGCGCTGTTCGGCTTCGCTCACCTGGACGAGGAAGAGATCGCACGAGGCGCCAGGGTGATCCGCAATATGGCCGAGCAGATGGAACTTGTCACCGCAAGCACATTGGCCAAGGGAGGGACGGAACATGCTTGACGCATCGCCGGAAGCATATGAGCTCAAGCTTTATTTGGCCAAAATCGTATGCGAGCCGGGATGGAAGTGGCAAAAGAGAGAGAAGCCGCTCGCAAATTACGATTTGTTTTACGTGTGGAGCGGCGAAGGGGAGGTTATTCTCAATGACAAGCCCTATTCCGTGGAGAAGGGCAGCTGCTTCCTTTTCAGGCCGGGCGACCATACGAGTGCGACGCATAATCCGCAAAAGCCGCTCGTCCTCACTTATATCCATTTCGATGTCAACGTGCCGGTGAAGCTGATCCCGCAGCCTTATCGGGTTTTGGAGGACACGTTCGAATTTGAACATTTGCTGGCGCGTTATGTCCGTCTCTTCCTCGTGCAAACATTCGCCGCCGAAGAGGAAGCGCGACTCGTGCTCAAACAGCTGATTATTCATCTGCTTCGGCACGATCTCGAGGAGCCCGCACCGCGCAAAGCGAGCAACCAGCTAACCGAGAGTATCCATGAGGTAGCCAACTACATTCAGCAGCATCCGGGCGAGGCCCACCGGGTAGACGACCTGGCCGCGCGGGCGGGGCTGTCTCCGAGATATTTCTCCGTCAAGTTCAAGGAGCTGATCGGCGCTTCGGTACAAACCTACATGATCCGCACACGAATCGAACGGGCGCAGCATCTGTTGCTGCACGCGGGCATGAACGTGACCGAAGTGGCAGACGCGCTCGGCTACAGAGATATCTTCTTTTTCAGCCGCCAGTTCAAGCAGTACACAGGCAAGAGCCCGTCGGAGATCCGATAGGGCTCCTTTTTTCGTTTGTTGCTTCGTTTTCCTGTGTGTGTGGTGGACACTTCATATCGTCAAGGGATTTTAAACGTTACAACGGTATCCCCTTCGAACAGGCGGTGTGCTTGTTTGCCCCATTACAACGGTATCCCCTTCGAGCAGGTGGGTGTGCTTGTTTGCCCCATTTCAACGGTATCCCCTTCGAGCAGGCGGGTGTGCTTGTTTGCCCCATTACAACGGTATCCCCTTCGAACAGGTGGGTGCGCTCCTTTGCACATTATAACGCTATCCCCTTCGAGCAGGCGGGTGCGCTCCTTTGCACATTATAACGGTATCCCCTTTAAACAGGGATTTTGCTCATCTCCATCTTATAATGTTATCCCATTCAAACAGGAGGTCGGAGTCCAAAAAAATTGTTGTTAACGATGGAACGAAAAGGTATAATGAGAACATAAGTTCTTATTTGTGGAGGTGTTGAAGTGACATGAGTAAGCAAGATCTGTTCCGAGGCCTGCCCGTGTGCAGCGAGGAAGATTGCGAGCGCGCTTTTTTTCATGCGAAGTGGCCCCACGGTTTTTGTTGCCCTCGATGCGGAGGCGTTGCATTTTATTGCATTGCTTCTCGTAATCGCAGATTGTTTGAGTGCCGCTCATGCGCTCATCAAACCTCTCTTACTGCCGGTACGATTTTGGAAGGGACGCGCACGCCCCTTTTAAAGTGGTTCCAGGCGTTGTTCCTGATGCAGACGGGCATATCGGCCAAGCTGCTGGCGGAGGTTATTCAAGTTACATATAAGACGGCATGGTTGATTAACCATAAGCTTCGCCATGCGATTCAGGTCCGCGACGAAGGCAGGCCGTTGGAGGGGGATCTGCAGCTATACGGCGACTTTTACGCTAGACCGGTGGTGAACAGACCTTCTGATCCGTTAGAACGCGACCAGCCGGCCGTAGCCGGAGCTGCTGTCGATCCTGAGAACGGTGAGATTGCGGAGGTTAAGATCAAGAGGTTGTCTGTTGCTGAGTTCGATCGTCGATTGTTTGGCGTGGAGTCGTTTGGGCGTTTCCTCTGGCGGCACGTTGCCGCAGACCGAACCGGCAAGCGGCGCATCGACATTATAGGAATCTCGGACCAGAACGGGGTGACGCCGCTTGGCGCGATCTGGCGTGGAGCGATCGGATGGCTGGCACGGACGTTCGGCGGGATTGGGCCTAAGCATCTTCAAGCGTATTTGGACGAATATTGCTATCGCGTGAATGTGGGCGCACATGGCTTTGAGACGCTGCTCGCGCAGTGCGGCTGTACTCGTACGATTACGCAGCGTGAACTTGTGAGAAAGCAGCGCAGCGTCCGTCCTATCCGATGGACCGTTCAAACTGCCGGGAAGAAGTGGTCTCGCAGGATGAGCGCGTCTTGAGGGTCTGCCGTTGTTAGCGTTCTTGCGCGCTGAGAAGATGTTTGCTCAAACCTGTTCGAAGGGGATACCGTTTAAATAGGATAAAAGGCCATGTGTTTGTTCCGACGGTTCACCCGGGCATACCCAAAAAGACTCCTCGGTTGCCAGCTATGGCCAGCATACCGGGGAGCCTCCGGAGCGCTATTATCGAGTGTTAGTATGGTCTGCGACCAGCGTGCCGAGCAGTTGTCCCATGCGGACCTGATCCCCCGCTTGAAGTGTCGTGAGCGGCAGGCAGGTGTCGTCCTCCGTCAGCAGCACGACCGTGGAGCCAAATTCGAAGTAGGCGAGTTCCTGGCCTCGTTCCAGCACACGCGGGAGCGGTTCTGCATATTTGATGCTGCTGACGTTGAGCGCGCCCACTTTGACGACCGCAACCTCGCCTCCCCCATGACGCAAGTATGTGATAAGCCGCTCGTTGCGGGAGAGAACTCGGCGCATCAAGGTAAGTCCCCGTTCGTTCACAGGGTAGACGCGGCCGGGAATATGCTCGGTCTCGACTATCTCGCCTCCGCATGGCGCATGGATCCGGTGATAATCCGTCGGACTAAGGTACAGCACCCAATAGTAGCCGCTCCGGTACTGTCCCGTTCGTGGAGAACCGTTCAGCAGCTCGTCCAGCGAATAGTCCTGGCCCTTGACCTGCAGCAACAGACCGTTCTCGATCGGCCCGCAGGCAGCGACACGCGCGTCGACGGGACTGACCAGCGCGTCCGGCGTGCTGTCTACGATACGCCTGCCCGGGGCTAGGCGGCGAGTGAAAAACTCGTTCAGCGTAGCGTAATCTGAGAGCGGCTTCTCCGCCTCTTCGACCGGAATCCGGTATAGTGCCGCGAATCGGGGGATCAGGCGCCTGCTGAGCGGCGACTTGGCGAAGCTACCCGTTATGCGTGAAATGAATTTGCGCGAAGACAGCTCCGTCATGGCGCGCAGCAGCCATCGGTTCATCGTCTGGCCACTCCTTTGCCTCATAAGTAATAGCATTAACATGCAATCAAGTAAGTACGCAGTCGTCCCCTAGTGTGACATATCGCTGCCAAAACTTCAACTTGCAGGTTACGCATATTCACACGGCGGGTCAATCCCGCGGGCTGCGGGTACTCGCCGTGCCCGTCTGACTCCGTCGCGTGTATGCTGTGTGAAGTACTGGACGAGGGGCGTGATTCTTTGAGAGCCGCGTTCGTAACGCCGGGCGCATATCCGGTGCCAGCTCCCCGAGGCGGTTCCGTAGAGCGCGTTGTGGAGAAATTTGTGCCGCTGCTGGCCGATCGTCTGGAGGTTCGCATTTACGGGCGAACAGCGAGAGGACTTCCCAAGCGGGGGCTGCTGCACGGCGCGAGATGCGAGAGAGTGCGTGTATCGGGCAAGCGAACCTATATATCGCAAGTGATCGAAGGATTGCGGCGATATAGACCGGATCTGATCGAAGTGGAAAACCGGCCGTTGCTGGTCCCGTTGCTGAAGCGGAAGTTTCCCAACGCCCGCGTCTGGCTGCACTTGCATTCCAATACATTCGTCTCCCGGAGCGCGATATCCCCTGGCAAGCTGCGAACCTGTCTCGGGGCAGCCGACCGAATCCTCGTGAACAGCCTGTTCCTCAAGGCGGACGTGGAGAAAAGAGTGCCTGTGGTCTCGCCAAAACTGGGTGTCGTCTATCCGGGGGTAGACCCGTACCGGTTCGCGAAAAGCGAGGAGCCGTCAGCATTGCGGCGCGTCCACGGATGGGAGGGGAGAAAAATCCTGCTGTTTGCAGGCCGACTTATCCCTCTGAAGGGCATCCATCACCTGCTTGAAGCGCTGCCGCGGCTGGTCCGGCGTTACCCGAATCTGCTGCTCGTGATTGTAGGCTCCCCCTTTTACGGATCCAATCGGACCTCGGCATACTATAGAAAACTGCGTGCGATGGCGCGCCCGTGGCGCCGTTATGTTCACTTCGAGCCTTATGTGTCCCATGAAGATATGCCGGCTTGGTTTGGTATGGCCGACGTGGGCGTCGTTCCGTCGGTCCGACGCGAAGCGTTCGGGCTCGTCAACGTAGAGGCGATGGCGTCGGGCTTGCCAGTCGTCGCCTGCCGCGTCGGCGGCATTGCGGAGATCGTGGAAGACGGGGTCACAGGCTATCTCGTAAATCCTCGTCACCCTGCAGCCGAGATCGCCGACCGCATCTCTCTGCTGCTTGACGACGAAGCGCTTCGCCGGCGGATGGGCGCGATGGGTCGTCAGCGGGTGCTGGGGGAATTCACCTGGCATCATACGGCAGACCGATGGCTGGCCGAGGCACGTAGAGATATGGGGGAGGAACCGATCTTCTCAAAGTAAAAAACCGCGCGGACCGCGCGGTTTTTTACTTTGAGCATTTCAACCGAAAAAGGTGGTGTACAGCAGGTAGGTGTTGAGCAAAATAATGACGACAGCAATACCCCAGGACAACCATTTGAGCCATGTGCGGTTCGCAAATTCTCCCATTTTGGTGCGGTCGGATGTGAACTTGACGAGCGGGACTACGGCGAACGACAGCTGCAGGGAGAGGATGACTTGGCTCAGAATGAGCAGGTCCATCGTTCCCTTTTCACCATATAGCGCAGTCACGATAACCGCGGGCACGATCGCGATGAGCCGGGTGATGAGCCGCCTGAGCCAGGGCTTCATCCGGAAGTTCAGGAAGCCCTCCATGACGATCTGCCCGGCCAGCGTACCGGTCAGCGTGGAGTTCTGGCCCGACGCAAGCAGCGCGACGCCGAACAGGACCGAGGCGGCCGCCGTGCCGAGCAGCGGTGCGAGTAAATGATAGGCTTCGTCGATATCGGCGACCTCCGAGTGTCCGCTCGTATGAAAAGCCGCAGCTGCAATAATCAGAATAGCGGCATTGATGAACAGCGCGAAGAAGAGAGCAATCGAAGAGTCCCAGGTGGAGTACTTGATCGCCTGACGCTTGCCCGAGGGCGTCCGCTCGTAATCGCGCGTCTGAACGATCGAGGAGTGCAGATACAGGTTGTGCGGCATGACCGTCGCGCCCAGGATACCGATACCGATGTAGAGCATGGCCGGATTGGTGACGATCTCCGTGCTGGGTATGAAGCCTTTGGCTATGCCGGCGACGGATGGCTGCGACAGGAAGAGCTCGATGCCGAAGCACAAGCCGATGAGCACGATGAGCGCGATGACGAAGGCCTCGATATACCGGAAACCTTTGTTCTGAAGAAACAAAATAATAAGCACATCGAATGCGGTCAAAATTACGCCGTACAGCAAGGGAATGTCGAATAACAGATTCAGTGCGATCGCCGCACCGATGACCTCAGCCAAGTCGCAGGCTGCGATCGCGAGCTCGCAGAGCGCCCACAATCCGACAGCCACGGGTTTGCTGTAATGATCGCGGCAGGCCTGCGCCAGATCTCTGCCAGTGACGATGCCGAGTTTGCCGGACAACGCCTGCAGCACCATCGCCATCAGATTGGACAGGAGGATGACGGAGAGCAGCGCATATCCGAACTGGGAGCCGCCGGCCAGATCTGTCGCCCAGTTGCCGGGATCCATATAACCGACCGCTACGAGATAGCCGGGGCCCGCAAATGCCAGAAACTTCCGTATAATCGAGCCTTTACCGGGGACCTTGAGGCTGCGATGGGCTTCAGGCAACGAGGGCATGCCTTCTTTGTTACGCCATCCTCCCCCTTGCCGAGATTCGAGAACCGCTTCTTCTTTCATCTTGCTCACCTCTTATAAAATAAATATAACCTGCATAAGGCAATTTTTTTGGCATATGGGACATAAAGTTGCACTGGGGCAAAACTTATCTTAGGTTCTAATATACGCCCGTTGTTTGAAAATGTAAACCGGATTTTTGCAAGTCGGCCGTCTTCGTGACACCCGCCCGTAAGTCTGCATAAGATGAGGCAGATCTCATTTACGGAAGGAGCCTTACATGAAGACGTCGAAAACGGGAAAAAGAAAGCGGCAGACGCGCAAGCCGCTTTACTTTGTAGATAACCCCAATACGCAAGAGCTGCAATGGGTGGAGGAGCTGCGCACAGACGAGCAAGAAAAGGTTGGTCTGCATGGCGCTTCGCCGGCAGCCGCTGAATCGGAAACGGCGATCGAACCACAGTCCGGCACGCCCTTCGGCGGCACTACAGGGATGTGGGCCCCGGGAGCTCCGAAGCAGGAAGCGGGAGACGCGGTCAGACGCAATAAAAAAATAAGAACCAGAACAGAAGGCGCAAAAATTGATGCTGGCCAGCGTCAGCGTTCGGCGCAGGCTGACGCTGGGGCCTCTAATGCCGGCGGATTCGACCAGATTCTCGACTTGGCCACAGAGAATGAGCTTGATCAAAACGAATATGCGAAGTCAATTGCGAGCCAGGCCGGGGCTTCGGCAGAAACGGTGCAAGCAGACATTTTCCAATCGACAGCCGAAGTTGTGACGGAGCAACCCGACAGCCGTGACGTCCGCTACAGCAAGTTGCTGGAGCAGCGCTCGCCCGGCAAGACCAAACCGCTCGTATTCACGGACGATCTGGCGGACGCATCGATTGTGGAGACGAAGTTGGCTCCCCATTCGATACGGGCGTTCCATATTGATAGCGAAGCGGTGACGACAGCCGCGATCGCGGACTACGCCGTATCGCAGATCAAGCTGGCGGACCGCTCGGTGAACGGGCAGAAGATCGCTCATGAGGTCATCACGGGGGAGCACCTGGCCAAAAATGCCGTGTCCGGCCAAAAGCTGCGAGACAAATCCGTCACGGGCGACAAGCTGAAGGACGGCAGCATTACTTCCGAGAAGCTGGCAGACCGGGTTATCAGCGGCGACAAGCTCGCCGAACGGTCGATCGAAGCCAAGCATCTGTCATTGTCGATTATTACGTCCGAGCTGCTGCAGGAGCAATCCATCACTTCGAACAAAATTAAGCGAGGGGCAATTCATACCGAGAATCTGGCGCACGAGAGCGTAGACACGGCGAAGCTGGCAGACGGAGCGGTGATCGGCTCCAAGCTGCGGGACGGCGTCGTGGACGCTTCGAAAATTGCGCAAGGCGCGATCGGCTCCGAGCATCTGCAAGCCGGGCTGATCCTGGCGGATCATGTCGCCTCGGGCGTCCTGCAGAGCAAGCATATCGCGCCCGGCTCGCTAAGCGGAGACAGGCTGGCTCCCGGCACTGTCGGCGCCGAGCAGCTCGCGGACGGAGCGGTCGCGGGCGACAAAATCGCCGCAGGCGCCATACAATCGTCCCATCTGTCGGCAGGTTCCGTAGGTGCGAGCCAGCTGGCCGAAGGCGAAGTCGGCTCCGGGCATATCGCGGACGGTGCGATTGGCTCCGCCCAGCTCGCGGCTGACAGCGTGCTGACCCGGCACATCGCCGCAGGCGCCATCGGCCCGGAATCGCTCGCGGCCGGCAGTGTCGGCCCCGCTCAGCTGTCGGCCGGCGCCGTAGGTACGTCCGCGATCCAAGTCGGAGCCGTGACCGGAGACCAGCTCGCCGATGCAGCCGTAGGCGGGCAGCAGCTCGCGATCCGTTCGGTGTCCGCCTATCATCTGAACGACCATATCGTCACTTCGCTGAAGCTGGCGCCCGAATCCGTCACCACCGAGAAGCTATCGGATCTGGCCGTCACTGCCGCTAAGCTGGGAGAGGGCAGCGTGACGGCTTCCAAGCTGGCGGATAGCGCCGTCGGCCAGTCGGCTGTCGCGAAGGGGGCGATCGGCTCGGGCGAGCTGGCCGAAGATGCCATTCGGGAGTGGCATCTGTCTGCGGGCAGCGTCTCTGCAGAATCGATTCAGTACGGTGCGGTCGGCGAGGGGCATCTAGCGGAGGAGAGCGTCAGCTACGGCAAGTTGGCACCGGATTCGGTAGATAGCCAACATCTGCGCTACGGTGCCGTCACCGGAGCCGCTCTCGCAGGCGAAGCTGTGACCAGCTATCATTTGACATCAGAAAGTGTGGGCCAGGAGGCGCTGGCGGCCGGAGCCGTCACGTCGGAAAAATTGGCGGAAGGCAGCGTTACGGGTGGCAAACTGGCGGCGGGAGCAGTGTCCGACACGCACCTGTCCGCAGACAGTGTAGGCTTCGAGGCGCTTAAAAAGGGTGCGGTCACCTCGGATAAGTTGGCAGAGGGCAGCGTAACGCGTGCCGCGCTGACGGAGCGGGCTATCGGCAGCGGACAGCTCGATGCATTCAGTGTTGGCGAAGCCCACCTGCAGCCAGATGCCGTGAAGGGGATTCATCTCGGCCGCGGCGCCGTGTCGCTGCGCCATCTCGCGTCCGACATGCTGCAGATCGCCGCGCTGGCGGAGGGCAGAGTCGACGCGGAACGGATCGAGGAGGGTGCGGTTACATCGTACCATCTGAGAAATGCCGCGGTGAACGAAGCAAAGCTGGCGGACGGCGCGGTGAGCGCCGCGAAGCTGGCGGACAGTGCGGTATGCGAATCGAAGCTGGCTGACGGTGCGGTAAGTGAGCCGAAGCTGGCGGACGAGGCAGTAAGCCAGGCAAAGCTCGCTAACGGTGCGGTGAGCAAAGCGAAGCTCGCGGATGGCGCGGTGATCGAAGCGAAGCTCGCGAACGGCGCGGTGAGCGAGGTCAAGCTCGCAGACGGCGCGGTGAGCAGGGTGAAGCTGGCGGACGGTGCGGTGAACGAAGAGAAGCTCGCAGACGGTGTAGTGAACGAGATGAAGCTGGCAGATGGTGCGGTGAGCGAAGCCAAGCTGGCGGACGGTGCGGTGAGCGAGGAGAAGCTCGCCGAGTGGGCGGTCACCTCGTCGCGGATCGCCGCCAGGGCCATAGAGCGCAGCCATCTGGGACGGGGAATCGTGGGTCAGGAACAGTTGGACCCGATCCTGCTCTCCGTAATTGCCGCATCGGGAGAGTCGATCGGCGAGGATCGGTTGCTTGCCGGCGCCGTAGGCGAAGCGCAACTGCAAAAAGGTGTTGTGACTGCCGACAAGCTCGCGCCGGGCGGCGTGACCTCCGAGGCGCTGGCCGAGGGTGCGGTGACTGCCGGCAAGCTCGCGCCGGGCAGCATCACCTCCGAGGCGCTGGCCGAGGGCGCTGTGACAGCCGCCAAGCTGGCGCCGGGCAGCATCGGGCCGGGACAGATCGACCCGAACCTGCTGTTCGCCATCGCGGAAGCCGGCGCACCGATCGGTCAGGACCGCCTGCTCGCAGGAGCCGTAGGTACAGAGCAGCTCCAGGATGGTGCTGTGACCAGCGACAAATTGGCGTTGGGCAGTGTGACCTCCGACGCGCTGGCCGAGGGTACCGTGACTAGCGGCAAGCTGGCAGCGGGCAGCGTTGGGTCGGGGCAACTCGATCCGTCCCTGTTCTCCGCTATCGAAGCCGCCGGTGCACCGATCGGTCAGGACCGCCTGCTGGCCGGAGCCGTAGGTGCAGAGCAGCTTCAGGACGGTGCGGTGACCGGCGACAAATTGGCGTTGGGCAGCGTGACCTCCGAGGCGCTGGCTGAGGGTACCGTGACTAGCGGCAAGCTGGCAGCGGGCAGCGTTGGGGAGGGGCAACTCGATCCGTCCCTGTTCTCCGCTATCGAAGCCGCCGGTGCACCGATCGGTCAGGACCGCCTGCTCGCCGGAGCCGTAGGTGCAGAGCAGCTCCAGGACGGTACGGTGACCGGCGACAAATTGGCATTGGGCAGTGTGACCTCCGAGGCGCTGGCCGAGGGCGCTGTGACAGCCGACAAGCTGGCGCCGGGCAGCATCGGGCCGGGACAGATCGACCCGAACCTGCTGTTCGCCATCGCGGAAGCCGGCGCACCGATCGGTCAGGAGCGTCTGCTGGCTGGCGTTGTAGGTGCAGAGCAGCTTCAGGACGGTGCGGTGACCGGCGACAAGCTCGCGCGGGACAGCGTGACCTCCGATGCGCTGGCCGAGGGTGCTGTGACGGCCGACAAGTTGGCAGCGGGCAGCGTGGGATCGGGGCAACTCGATTCGTCCCTGCTCTCCGCTATCGAAGCCGCAGATGCACCGATCGGTCAGGACCGCCTGCTGGCCGGAGCCGTAGGTGTAGAGCAGCTCCAGGATGGTGCGGTGACAGCCGAGAAATTGGCAGCGGGCAGCGTGGGATCGGGGCAACTCGATTCGTCCCTGCTCTCCGCTATCGAAGCTGCAGATGCACCGATCGGTCAGGACCGCCTGTTCGCAGGAGCCGTAGGTACAGAGCAGCTCCAGGACGGTGCGGTGACCGGCGACAAATTGGCATTGGGTAGTGTGACCTCCGATGCGCTGGCCGAGGGTGCTGTGACAGCCGAGAAATTGGCAGCGGGCAGCGTTGGATCGGGGCAACTCGATTCGTCCCTGCTCTCCGCTATCGAAGCCGCAGATGCACCGATCGGTCAGGACCGCCTGCTGGCCGGAGCCGTAGGTGCAGAGCAGCTCCAGGATGGTGCTGTGACCGGCGACAAATTGGCATTGGGCAGTGTGACCTCCGACGCGCTGGCCGAGGGTGCTGTGACGGCCAACAAGTTGGCAGCGGGCAGCGTTGGGTCGGGGCAACTCGATTCGTCCCTGCTCTCCGCTATCGAAGCCGCAGATGCACCGATCGGTCAGGGCCGCCTGCTGGCCGGAGCCGTAGGTGCAGAGCAGCTCCAGGATGGCGCCATTACTGCCGACAAACTGGCGGCTGGCAGCGTGGATGCGCAGGCGCTCGCGTTTTTCGCAGTCGGTACCAATCAGCTTGAAGATAGTGCGGTTACCTTCAATAAACTGGCGCCTTCAAGCGTCGGCTCCGTTCATATCGAAGAGCGGTCCGTCGATGGCGGCAAGCTGGCCGAAGGCAGCGTGGATTCGACGCATATTCGCGAGGGGGCAATACTGGCGTTCCACCTCGGAGAGGGCAGCATCGAACGGGAAGCGCTGGGAGAGTGGAGCGTGACCTCCGGGAAGCTGGCGCCTGGCGCGGTCGGCTCCGATCAGCTGGCCGACGGGGCGGTGGGCGGCACCAAGCTGTCGTCCGAATGCGTGGATACGGGGCATCTCGCGGCCGGAGCCGTTACTTTCGACAAGCTGGCGCCGGAGGTAGGCGGACTGCTTGGAGATCTGGCAGGCGTGATTCATGCGACGAAGCAGCAGCTGGAGGATACG
Source organism: Cohnella sp. 56 (assembly GCF_037963805.1). Taxonomy (NCBI): domain Bacteria; kingdom Bacillati; phylum Bacillota; class Bacilli; order Caryophanales; family Paenibacillaceae; genus Cohnella; species Cohnella sp. 56. The sequence goes on from NZ_JAZDQE010000017.1 coordinate 123,735, forward strand.
GAACGCAGGCAGGAGAGCTCAGCCCTTCCGGTGCTTGCTGTCGCGGCGACCGTGCCGGGCGTCGGACTGTCGTTCGGCAGTGCGGACTATACGTTCGAGGGCATCGAGGAACGCATCGAGGTGACCGTCGAATTTGATTCGCCGTATGCGGACGATTCTTACGTCCTCGTCGCCATGTCGGATCACCCGGCCTGTGTCTGCTCGCTGAAGGAGAAATCCGCAGCCGCGGCGAAGCTCGACCTTTGCCGGACACGGTTTGCGCCAGCGCCGAGCGGACGGATTCAATGGATCGCTGTCGGCACTAAGATCAATTGAAGCTTTGACGTAATCCCAACGCAACATCAAGTCTAGCGGGCAGGTACCGGTAATTCATCCGGTGCCTGCTCTCTTTGTCGTCGGCCGCAGGTGCGGTATGCGCGTGTAGGGGCTGCTGCCTCATGTACATGCGCCGTTGCGGATGGACACGTTGCACATAAGATGTCCTGTACACTGCTGCCTGACTGGAGGGGATTCGATGAAGGAACGAACCGGCAGCGGCAGAATCGCCCGAACCGGGCGCATGCGGCCGGCTGCGCGCCGGAAGCGGTCGGTTCCTGGCAGCGCGGCCAAGGCGAGGGCGAGGGCGAGGCATCGATCCGGGTGGAGCGCGGCGGTGCGGCCTCCAAACGTCGGGCCCGCGGCGATCGAGAGCGGCGACGCGGCTGCGCGTGGGACAGGCGCCTGCGGAGAGGCGCCCTGGCGCCCGCCGGCCGTATCGGTCATCATCCCGGTGATGAACGAGAGGCGGACGCTGGCCCGCGTCATCCGCGAGGCTTTTCGCATCCATCCGCGAACGGAGGTCATCGCCGTGCTGAACGGCTCGACGGACGGCTCTCTCGGGATCGCCAGAGCGAGCGGCGCGCGCGTGCTCGTATTCGATCGGCCGCTCGGACACGATGTCGGGCGCGCCATCGGCGCGCGGGAAGCCGCCGGGGATGCGCTTTTGTTCATCGATGCCGATATGGTCATACCCGCAGCCAGGCTGCGGCCGTTCACGGATGCGATCGCCCGGGGGACGGATGTCGCACTCAATGATTACTCGGGGCCGCGGAGCAAGTCTGTCGTCCATCATGTCATCCTGGCGAAGCATGCGCTGAACGCGCTGCTCGGCAGGCCGGATCTCAAGGGCGCGTCGATGACGGCCGTGCCTCATGCGATCAGCCGCCGCGCGCTGTCCGCGGTCGGCGCGGAGGCGCTGGCGGTGCCGCCGCTCGCGATGACCAAGGCGCTCCATGCCGGCCTGAGCGTCAGGCGGGTGCGGCATGTCGACGTGGGCTCGCTCAATCGGATGCGGATGAAGCGCGAACGTGTCGCCTCGCTCGAGCCGCTCATCATCGGCGACCATCTCGAGGCGATCGGCTGGTGGCTGAGACGCGATGAGCGCGGCCAGTCGCCGGCGCAGGCCGCAGTCGGCGGAGGTGACGGCGCATGAGACGAGGCACATCGGCCGGACAATCCGGCACAGGCGCAAGGAGCGGCGGCAGGCGCACGGACTCACCCGCGGCCTCACTAGCTCGCCGCCGTGCGCGCGGCAGAGCGGGCACACGGGCGAAGACGCGCGCCGCGGCGCTGCGGCACAACAAGCGGACTCACCCGCCGAACGCGGCGGGCGCTCATGCCGGCACGCGTATGCGCAGCCGCGAGGATCGGGCAGGCGGCCCGGACAACGCGCATTGGATGCGCGCAGGCGCGGCCGACGGGGCCGCCTGGCGTGCCGCTCATCCTGAGGGGAGCGAAGCGCAGCTGAGAGACGACGCGCACCGGATGTGGCGGGACAGAGCCGATCGACTGCTTGCGAACGCGGGCAGGCCGCTGCGGCAACGGCTGCAGCGGTACGGCTCGGCCTATGCGGCGGGCATCGGGCAGGGCTGCGGTATGGAGGTCCGGTTCGAACCGTTGCTGCTGAACGGCTCGGCGTCGGCCGTCGTATATGCGGCGGCCGGCGCCGAGCGGCTGGCAGCCGTGCTGGACGAACTGGCATTGCTGCCGCTCGAGGAGATCGTCGTCGTGCTGGACGACGCGGCGCCGCAGCCGTGGGCCGAGGCGCTGCTCCGCCGTCCGCGCATCGTAGCCGCCTACGCGCCCGGCGTCTATGCCGATCCCCATGCGGCGCGGGCCGCGGGTGCCAGGCTGACGGGCGCCGACACGGTGCTGTTCGCGGACGGCGCCGGACCGTGCGCTGCCCGGCAGCTCGGCCTCCTGCTGCAGACGGCGGACGCCGAAGCGGACGTCGCCCTGAGCGACCGGACGGCTCGCGAAGGGCTGTTCGACCGCAGGAGCGAGGCAGCCTGGCTGCGGGAGTTCCTCAACGTATCGCTCGGAAAGCCGGAGCTGCGGACCAATGCGATCGGGAGCGTGCCGTACGCGCTCAGGCGGCGTGCGCTCGACGCGATCGGGCCGGAGACGCTGGCGATGCCGGCCAGAGCGCAGGCGGCGGCGCTGCTCGCGGGATTGCGCGTAGCGGTATGCGGCGGCGTCCCCTCTGCGGGAGAAAAGGAAACAAGCGAAGCTGCCGCGCGCATGCATGCGGCGGCGTGGCGGGATTGTCTGACGACGCGGGAAGCACGGCTGCGGTTCCCGGACCGCAACCGGAACCGGAAGGCGATAGGGGGCGGAGCCGATGGAACGGACGACTGTCATCATATTGGGCGCTGAAATCCTGTCCGACCTGAAGCGTGTCCTGGTGGCCGTTCGCGCGGAGCCGGCAGTTCGGCCTGAACCGGTCGTGATCGCCGCAGGCAGAGCGGCCGACACGATCTCCTGGTGTGCGGGCAACGGCGTATCCTGCATCGCGATCGGGAGCGAGACGGGCTTCGCGGAAGCCTGCAACAAAGGGATGCGGTTCGCCACATCGGGCAAGATCGTCCTGTTGGCGGCGGATGCGCCGGTTCGACCGGGCTGGCTCTCCCTGCTGGCTTCTCGCATCGGAGCGGCCGGCAGCGGCGATGTCGCGGCGGTGTCCTCCGCATCGGCGACCCCCGCATCGGCGCACCCGAATGAAGCAGAGGGCGTCCCGGACGGGACCGTCGCGTCCGGCGCCGGCATCTCGGGCGCATGCCTCGCGCTGACGCGTCGGGCGATGGAGCGCGTCGGACTGCTGGATGCCAGGTTTCGCAGCGGCAGCTGGGCCTTCGCCGACTATGCGCTGAGGGCAAGGCTGCACGGATGCGGCGTGCAGCTGTTCCGTGAACGGGATATCGCGTCGGCCGCGCTCTGCGAACCGCCCTGCAGCACGCTGCTAAGCGTGTCGCCGCAGACGGGCGGACCGTCCGATGCGGCGTTGCCGGACCGCCGTTTTTTTGCAGAGAAGTGGAGCATGAACGCATTTGCCTTAATCTGAGGGAGGGGTTGCCTTGAAAGCCGTACTATTGGCCGGGGGCTCGGGAACGCGACTGAAGCCGCTGACTTACTGGACCAACAAGCATCTGCTCCCGGTGGGCAGGTATCCGATGATCTGCTACGGCATCGCGAGGCTCCGCGAAGCGGGGGTACGGGATATCGTGCTGGTCACAAGCCGCAGCTCGCTCGGAGACTTCGTCGAGGTGCTCGGCAGCGGGAGGGACTGGGGGGTCTCGATCGTGTACCGGGTGCAGGAGGAAGCAGGAGGCATCGCGCAGGCGCTCGAGCTAGCCAGACCGCTGCTGGCTCCCGGCGAGAAGTTCGCGGTGCTGCTCGGCGACAATTTGTTTGCCCAGTCCATAGCGCCCTATATCCAGGACTTCGGCCGGCAGCAGGACGGCGCGATGGTGCTGATCTACCCGGTGGACGACCCGCAGCGCTACGGCGTGCCCGAAGTGGATGAAGCCGGCGGCAAGATCGTTCATATCGAGGAGAAGCCGTCGCAGCCGTCGTCCTCCTATTGCGTGACGGGGCTCTACCTGTATCACTCGGACGTATTCGACATTATCGACGGCATCCAGCCGTCGCAGCGGGGCGAGCTGGAGATTACGGATGTGAACAACGCCTATGCCCATGCGGGCAAGCTGACGTACCGCGAGTTGAGCGGCTGGTGGACCGATGCGGGCACGTTCGAATCGCTTGAGGAAGCGTCCGCGAAGCTGAAGGGCGTCTTGCCGTGAGAAGGCAGGGCCGGGCGCGAAGCGGAGCTGCGAGGAAAAAAGCGCGGCCGGCAGGAGTGCGCAACAGATGGCGCGGCAAAAGAGGCGCATCGCTCTCCAAAGGGAGAAGCAGGCGCCCCAAGGCCGGCTTGTCCCGAAGCGTCGAAGCCGGGCAAGAGAAGGACCGCGAGCGCCCGGGTTACGACGAGGGATACCGGGACGGTCTGTACGACGGCGGCGAGCGCTGGCTGGAGGCCGCGCTGCCGGGCGACCGGATCGTCCCCGACATCACGGTGGCGGAGGCGATCGCCGCAGGTGTGCCGCATGTGCTCGCGCGCAGCGTCCGGCTGCTCGGCGCCGAGGAGATCTGCGCTGAGCTGGAGGAGGCGCTGACGGCGGGCCGGGCTTACAGCCTGGTCCGGCTCGGAGACGGCGAGCTGCTCACGCTGTCCCAGGATACGCTGCGGCCGGCGGAGGAGATCGCGCGGCTGAGTCCGTTTCTGTCCTATGCAGGCGTCGATGCGCCGGACGGCGCGGCGCGGGACGCGCTTGCCGCCGCGCTGCGGGAGGCGACGACGGTCGGCGTGCCGCTGTCGAGGCGGCCCAACTATCAGCCGCTGCTGTTCGAGGCGCTGAGGCGCAACGGCGTACGGCCCGAAGCGCTGCGCATGACGAGCTCGACGATCAATTATGCGCTGCACGAATCGGGTCTGCTCATGCGGCTGCTGTCAGGCAGGCGCGTGACGCTCGTAGGCAACAGCGCAGAGGCGCTGGCCCGCGCGCTGCGCGCCGAAGGCATCGACGTCGTTCATACGGTCGTGCCGGTGAACGGCTTCGCGGACCACGACAGCGCGGTCGAACGGGCGGCGGCCGTGCCGTTCGATCTGGCGCTCGTGTCCGCGGGCATCGCGGCGGTGCCGATCTGCGTCCGGCTGGCGGCGCGCACGGGCAAGGCGGCGATCGACTTCGGACATATGGCCGACAGGCTCGGCGGGGTATCGCCCCCCGCTGTCGGATGAGCGGCAGGCAAGAGCCGCCGCGAGAGGAGGCGGGAATCGAATGGGAAAATCGCAAACGGATGCCGGAAGGCGGCTGCGCCGGACCGGCAGGCGAGGGCGTGCGGGCGCTTCCGGATTGCCCGCCGGAAGGGCCAAGGCCAGCGGCGCACATGGCTATCAGACCGGCTACGGCAACGGTTATCGGGAAGGCGTTCAGGCGGGCCTGCAAAGTTTCGATACGCTTTTCGAGGGCACCAGCATCATCATCCCTACCTACAATCAGCACGATCTGCTGCGGCGCTGCATCAGCAGCATTTTCCGCCATACGGAGCCTTCCTATGAGATCATCGTCGTAGACAACGGCTCCACCGACGGGACTGCAGACTACCTCGGCTCGCTTGGCGGAGCGGTCAGATTCCGCATCCTGGAGCGCAACATCGGGTTCGCGGGCGCCTGCAACGTCGGCCTGATGATGGCCAAGGGACAGACGCTGATGCTGCTCAACAACGATACGCTCGTCACCGAGAACTGGCTGGACAATTTGCTGATCTGCCTGAACAGCGAGCCGGACATCGGGCTGGTCGGGCCGATGACGAACTTCATCAGCGGCGAGCAGCAGATGGCCGTGCCTTATACGGATATTCACGATATGCAGTCGTTCGCTGCGGACTTCAACCGCTCCGATCCGGCGCGCTGGCGGGAGACCGAGCGACTCGTCGGTTTTTGCGTGATGATGCGCCGGGAGCTGTTCCTGCGGATCGGCTACCTGGACGAAGGCTTCGAGCTGGGCAACTTCGAGGACGACGATCTGAATATTCGTGTCCGGCTGCTCGGACAGCGGCTCATGATCGCGGGAGACACGTTCATCCATCACTACGGCAGCGTGAGCATCCGGGCGCTCGGCGACGGATTCAGCCGCATCCATTCGGCCAACGAGCGCTACTATCTGGACAAATGGCGGGGCTGGCAGCAATGGGCGGTCGTCGGAGGCGCCGCGCAGGAGCGGCTCGGCGAGCACGGCTCGCTCGGACTGAACGAATGGTTCCCGAGCGGTGTCGCCGTGCAGGCGGCCGATGCCAGCGTCTATTGGATCGAGGACGGGCAGCGCAGATTCGTGACGGGCGTGCTGCCCTTCGCGGCCGTGCGCGTCTCCCGCATCGATCTTCGCCGATGGCCGGTCGGCTCGCCGATCTCCGCGGAGGAGGCAGCCGCGCGCTGGAACGGCGAAGGTGCTGGCGCGGTCGGCGGCCGGCGCTGCAGCGTGGCGCTGCTGCCTGACGGGACCGCCTACCATCTGGAGGGAGACACGATCCGGCGCGTGCTCGGCCCGGCAGCGCTCAAAGGCTGGAATCTCCATCTCAAGCCGCTGGCGGAAGTGCCGGCGGATGCGCTGGCAAGCTTGCGCCAGGGCCCCCCGATCATTGCGCCGCTGAAGCTGCTTCAGGCGCTGTAGGTCAGACTGGGCGAGCCGGGTCAACCGGCTCGCTTTTTTGATGCGCATTCCCCGCTCCCGGCACGCTGTATCCGCTTCTACTCGCCGTCTGCCAACGCGAGCGCATCTCCTTTCCGACGGAACAGGGTCTGATCCTGTGGCAAACGGACAGCGTAAGCATAAGATGATGAAGGCATGAAACGTCGGCAACCGGCATGTACTATACCAGAGGCGGTGGGGCATCCATGCAGAACCTGTTGACCGAAGTGGCGGTCCATCTGTCCCATTCCCATCAGCATATGGCGCGTATTCTGGAGGCGAAGCGCCAGGTGACGGTGCGCATGTCCCAGATGGTGACGGCCATACCGGATCATCATCCCGAGCTGAACGGTCTTGACGGCTTGATGGAGGGCTCTTCGGACGTAACCAAGAACATCATCGCCTATGTCGTCGGACTCGCCGACATGCACGAAGCGCTCGCGGACAGTCTCGAGCAGATCGTGAAGGCGGCGAACATACCGGACGAGGAATAACGGCTTTTTGGGCAAGGAAGGAGAATGGGCGATGACAAGAGAAGAAGCCTATTACAATACATTGAACGCAATCGCCAAGATGCAGTGGAACATGGCGATGATCCTCGAAGCCAAAGCCTTCGAAGCGGAAAAGGTGCGCAACTGGCTGTGCATGCATGTGACGACCGATTCGATCCCGGATCATGCGTCGAATCTGTCAACGTCGCTCAAGTTCCACGAGCAGAACGTCGAGCTGATCGAGGGCCTGACGAAGCTATGCCAGGGCATGAACCGGAGCATGAAGACGATCCTGTCGCCGGGAGGAGACGAGGACGATGGCGGCCTCTCCGGATTGCTCGGCGGCTTCGGGGGCAGCGATTCTGACGGATGAGCAGGCTGAACGCGGAGTGGGAAGCCAAGCTCGCGATGCTGAAGGCGATCGCGCGCAGCCAGGAGGCGCTGGCGCGGCTGCTGGAGAGCGCGGCCGATGTGAGCGCGGCGGGCTTGGGCGTCTTGGGCGCAGCGGGCAGGCGTGCAGGCGGCGGGGGCGGAACCTGCGCGGATGCAGACGCGGTGCTTGCAGCCGGCGCTGGTGCCGCAGCGGTGCACGCTCCCGGTAACCCCGCCGCGGCAGTGCTTCGCGAGCATGTGCGCGTGCTGTCCGGTCTGCAGGCGGCGATCGCGGACAATGTGGCGGGCATTTCCTGGCGCCCGCCCCGCGAGGGCGTCCCGGCAGAGCCGTGGCTGCTGCAGGCGGCAGCCGTGCGGTTAACGGTTGTGCAGGAGCCTGCAGGTGCCGTCCGACGAGGTTGAAGCGGCTGCGGCTGGCGGATGCCTGACTTGACGATATGCAGCTTCGTATACGGTTGAAGCGATGAGTGCAGGGGGGAGCAGGATGGACATATTGGCAGTGCATGCGCTGCGGAAAAGACGCGCAAAGCGCGTTCGAAGCGGGCGGACGACAAGCAGGAAGAGCGGGGCCAAGCGGAGAGTCGGTGCAGCGAAACGAACGGCAGTCGGCTCCAATCGGCGCCGTGCCGGTCGGACGAGAACGCGCCGACGCAGCTCTGCGGTTAGGGAAGTCAGCTTCAACCAGGCGTACAATGAAGGCTACAACGCCGGTTTTGCCAAAGGCTTCGAGGACGGTCATCAGCTCGGTTACGATCAGCAAATTTAGTGTGCGCACAAGATAGAATTGTTAGAAATGGACTATTGACGAAATTTGCCGGACGAATGTATACTATCCAAAAATAGGATATCTAGATGCGAGGAAGCACCCGCAGACGAAAAAGACGTCTCTCGTGCTTCCCTTTTTTATGGAAAAAAGTGTAAACAAAGCAAAATAACGCTTTGGTGGGACATGAACTAAATACGTGAAACGGGGGATTTGTAATGCTGCGGAAGATCGAATGGATGAAAAAAATGGGACTGACGTCGAGGCTGGTATGGGTATCCGTTATCTTAACGGCGGCCTTGCTGCGGACTGCATCCGTATACGGAGCATCCGAGCCAGGCGGAGTATCGGGCGGACAAGCCCTTGTCGCCCTCACGGTGCCGCTTAAAGACATTGCGGGGCATTGGGCCAAGGCCGCGATCGAGACCGCGGTCGACAAGGGCTACGTCAAGGGCTATCCGGATGGCACGTTTAAACCGGGCAAAGAAGTTACACGCGCAGAATTCGTGAAGATGGCGGCAGACTCGCTGCATTTGCCGGTAGACGCTGCGGCGGCGGGAGCCAAGTGGTACGCGCCGTATATCGCTGCATTGAAGGATGCGGGCATGCTCGCGGACAGCGACCTCGGCGCCGGCTGGGACGGCAAGATGAACCGGACCGAGATGGCCAAGCTGCTGACGCGCGGCTCGGACGATTCGGTCCGCGGCAAGAAGCTGGCGGATGGCGAAGCGCTGTACAAAGCTGTTAGCGCAGGACTCATCGGCGGCCTGCCGGACGGCACCTTGAACGAAAAAGGCACGATGACGCGGGCCGAGGCCGTGACGGTCATCGAACGCCTGGCGACCGTGCGGGGCGGCGGCAAGCTGACAGCCGACAAGTATGCGCTGCAAAATGCGGCCATCTTGTACAAGGGAACGAATCTGGAGGAAGCCTGGGGCGTGAAGCCGGTTGCGCTGCCGTCGCTGCTTGATCTTGATCCGCGCGTCGATCTGACGCTGAACAAGATGATTATCATTGACCTGGACGACCCGAAGTCTCCGATGCGGAGTAAGTTTAAAGGTCTAGAATCGAAAACTGAAGGTGGCATGCTGACTAAAGACTATTACATTATTGCCTATAATTTCACGTTGGAAAATAAGAAAGAACAAGCAAGAAATATGTGGAATATTTTCGCTGGAAAAATAATTCCTTCTATTTCAGATTGGAATTACGGTGTGGTTTATCCGGATGAAAAAGTTTTTACCCATTTACCGACGATCTGGCTTGATGAAATCACGAAAGTAAATGGTTGGTACCTTGTTTCTATTCGTAAAAATATTGCAGAAAAGTATCCTGAACGGAAGATGCCTCTATTTATTACTTATCGCGGTACGCTTATCTGGCTTGGCGAACGCAATAATTAAGGAGTGATTGCATGAGAAAGCTTTTAGCATTGCTGATGCTACTGGCATTATTTACAGACTTTATGCCCGTTGCTCCTAATTCTGCGAGTGCTGCATCGTCCAACACACAGACGCTACAACTTAACTTCGGAGCATTTGCAAATCAAAGAGTGCAGCCAGGGAAAAATATATACTACTTTGCAACGCCGACCCTTGATATTAAGGTGCCAACTTATTCAGGACGAAAAGTAACTAGTTACTCGCTAACGTTTAATGGATCTACCAAAACGATTAGCAACCCGAATGATACTTCGATTAAAAGCGGATATATTGACTTGAAGAGTTTAGCAGGGAAGCCTGAGAAAGTGTTTGGTTCAGCTGGCTCTTATCACTCTTACTACGTGGATAGGACCTCTGACGGTAAACGATGGAGGGTCGGAGCCACACATCCATTAAACGGCAGATTCTATCGTTTTGAGTTTTCTCCAGTATCCGGAACAGGATGTATATCAGGAGGTATATCAAATTGTCCCGGACAGATCCCGGCTACAGTGACCAATTTAGATGGAGGTACTTATAACGCTTCAGATATTTCGCCTTGGCGCTACAGCAATGGTGACTCTCTATCGACGTCCTACAAGGTTCCCGCAGTTGAGAACATGTATCTAAATAACTCCAAATCCGGCTTACGGGTGCCTTGGAATGCGATCTCATCATGCAGTTTGAAAATTACCGGAGCCAGGACAGATGATAGAAATATTCAGATAATGGAAGTTGGTCCAGGGAAAGAATGCGGTACAGGCAAGTTAGTTGCCAAGCGTAGTCTTAATCTCGACGCTAAAGAAGGAATAGACTACGTTCGTACCAGCACCGGCTCCGGAAAATCCGAACAACGCAACTACCTCATGACCTTCGACACCGATTGGGAAGCCCTCACCTACGCCTACGAAGGCAGCATCACGATCAACTACGAACCGCCGACGACAACGCCGAATCCTGGATTTTCCGGTGACTTCGAGATCCTACCGGACACCACGCTTACATACGGCGATACGTTCAAGCTCCATCCGAAGGACATCACGACGACCGGCAGCTGCACGTTCCAATCGATCAAGTTCAGGATCGAGCGTGACGGCAAGGTGTACACCGGCAGTGCGATCGCGAGCAAGACAACGGACGATGTGTACACGCTGGCCAAGTATCCGTTCGTCATGGCTGCGGGCGGTTCGCACGACGTATACATGCAGATCAACACGAGCTGCGGCAGCGATTGGATTGGGCCACAGGAGCTGTACCTGATGGGAGCAGGTACTGGCGGCGGGGGAACGACGCCTACGCCAACCCCGACACCAACTCCAGGACAGAATCACCCGCCGACAGCGACGATCGCCTGGGTGAAGCCGGGCACGACGACACCGGTTAGCATTGTGGGCGTTGGCAGCAAGGTGGACCTGGTCATCACCAGCATGAGCGATCCAGACTATCCGGACGATTGGGTGGACGTCGATCATTGGGACTTCACCGGCAGCACGAACTGGCTGAAGACCGTACCGGACAGCTTTGGAGGCAATATCAAGCAGAATGGCTACTCCAACGTTACAGCCGGTGAGATCGGCCAGCATAAGGTCGCGCTGACCGTCAAGGACTTAAAGGGCGCGACGTATACAGCATATGCGACGCTGAACGTGGCTGACTCCAAGCCCGTGGCCGTCATCAGGGGGCCATCCACCGTCATAGAGGGCCGGCCGCTGCCAGAGACATACAATGGGGCCCTATCCTATAGCTCGATCGGACTCAAGATTGTAGATTACTTCTGGACGAACGTGCAGACCAAGTACATGACACCCGGCACCGAGACGATCACGCTGAAGGTCAAGGACGAGGAAAATCATTGGTCGGACGTCACGTCGAAGCAACTGAATGTCCTGCCGGACCAGCCGCCGATCGACACGCTCGCCGTTCCGGAGCAAGGCACACGGCTGGGCAGCGTCACGATCCAGAGCGGCGCTTATAGCCCGGACTACGACAATATCGTATCGCACAAAATTGAAATGAAATACGACGCCGGCAATGACGGATTCGCGAATGACGCCTGGCAAACTGTCGTGAATGGCAACGGTGACGCGGACAGCTACACATTCACGCCAAGCCGTGTCGGCAAGTATCTGTTCCAGGAAACGGTCTGCGAGGATTGGGGACGCTGCGGCAATACAAACAGCCAGCCGGAAGCGCAGCGGACGCTGAATGTGACGAACCTGGCTCCTGTCGCCAACGTCAAAACGGAGTCGGACGTTTTAGAGCCATCTGCTCCGACACCGATATTGATGGCCGATCTTTTTAACAATGGGCGATTTTTTAATCTCTCGAACGGGAACGTCGGGGACAAGAGTTCTTGGAAGCTGGAGAATGGCGTCCTCAAATCAAAAGTTTTAAAGCCGCTGGCGAATGCCGCCAGCCCTCATCGGTCAATGATCGGGAATTATGAAGATAGCGGTAGATATACGACTAACGGGACAATGCTCATTCGTGGTACGAATGATTTCGAAGCGTATTCTACTTTTGGTTTAGAAAACCCGGTACAAATGCCTTTCGCCAGCATGCAAAGTGCCCCATCGTTTTCGCAGATGTGGCTCCCCATAGACGGACCGATCATAGGTAGAGCTTCTGACGAAAAGTATACTTATATTGCGACCAGGCCCAGTATGTCGACCGGCACGCTATACGCATTCGATAAAGCTTTTAACCTGAAGTGGAGCAAAGCAATGCCGAATGCGTTTTACATCGAAGGTGAAATAAGCAGAGCTAACTACGTCACTATATCCAGTACGCGGCTCTTGATACACAATGGGCGGCTATATGTGCAGATGAACGATTGGAATGACTCCTACAAAATATGGATCCAAGCATTAGACCGGGATAGTGGCAACCTTATTGCACAGACCAGCTATAGTTGGCTTACAAATTTCGTAGGCAATATGTCGGGCGAAAGTCAATTGGTTGGATTATCGGATGGCGTAGAGGCTGGCGGCAACAAGTTCGATTTTAATCTCAATCTACTGTTTAATAGTTCGTCCATATCTAATCGCGGCGCTTTTAAAAATATATCACAGACCGGGTACGCGCTCGCAAACCAAGGATATCTTCAGCCCGTCTACTTGTTGAACACGCGTAATATGCAGTATATGGGCGGTCCTATTGCGCAATACAATCAGCTTATTCCGCTCGGCTTCGACCCGGCCGGCAATGCCGTCAATTATAGTTCGACAGAAAATGTGATTCTGAAGGTAGCACCGAATGGAGTTGTCACCAAAAAGGCGCTGCCTCAAAGCGAGATGCACTATTACTTTATAGCACTCGGCATGGATGCAAACGGGAATGTATGGTTTCAGGACAGCTTGGATACCACATACAATGTCGAGGCACAAACCTCACTTGTCGTGTTTGATCAAAACGGAACACTATTGAAGCGTATGTTTCCGTTTACGGATGCGAGGATCCATATCGATTACATGTTCGTTGGGGCGGATAATCTCGTCACGCTTATGGGTGCAGATAATATAGCTCGGATAAAGGGCGGTGGCACCTACAAAGTCCATTATAGCGTTATCGATCCAAACAACTATTCTGTCGTCGTCAGCGGTGTAACGCCGGATATGGAGCGCAATCGTGTGCCTTCATGGATTGAGCCGGTCGGTGACCAAGCATTTATGGTCGAGTACGCCGATTCGATTGCCAACGGCAACGTGCAATATTTGTTAAAAACGACAGGTGCAGTTCGCTATCCGAAAACGATCGATGTGGGCGAGTCTGCACCTACACTCATTACCGGACAGCAGGTAGCTGCGAATCAGACACTCAAAGCCAGTCTGAAGGCGGCGGCGCCGGATGGGAGAGGTACCGGTATCGCTTTCCGCATTCGGGATGATCGCAATTACTACAGTGTGGAATGGGAAGCCAATGAGCTGCGCGTGAAGAAGACGGTGAACGGCAGCGCGAGTATCGTCTGGAACAAGTGGTATCCGATGGTGGCGAACCAGGTCTATGATGTGAAGATTGTGCCGGGAGACAATACGTTTGACGTCTACGTGAACCGGATACTGCAGGCGACGATCATGGAAACGCAATGGACGGACGGCAAGTTTGGTATTATCAATCGAAGCCAGCAGGACGTCTCGTTCCTCGGCGCATCGGTCGAAGCAGTGCCGGCTGCTTACGGCAAGATCGAGGGGATAGCGCTCGTTGGACAGCAGGTGAACTATTCCTTTTCATACAACGATGAAGAGAACGATCCGCAGCTTACGGCGGGCAATACCTGGATCTACAATCATAATCCGTACGTCTTACTCCAGCCGCAAGGCGTCGCTTCGTTTAGCGGACAGACGCTCGGGGCTCCGGTCACGACGTTCAGTATGGCGGGGGATTACAGTTTCACATACCGGACCAAGGATGATCCGCAACCGGAGCATCGATATCCTGACGGTGCATTTAACAGCTATCGGAAGGATTCGAACGCAGTTGCCGGAACGATCCGGGTGCATCGTCGTCCAATCGCAGACTTCGGGGCGACCTGGAACGGCAATGGCACGATTACGTATACGGATGCTTCTTACGATCCGGATCGCTACAATCCGGCGAACGGCAGCTATTCGACCGAAGCTACGGGCATCAATTATCAGACAACGCGCGGCGTGCTGGAATACCGGTATCGGTACCGCGCGGCCGGCAGCACGGCGTACATCGAGCAGAAGCCGACGAAGCTGTTCGGCGGCACTTATGTGATCGAGCTGTCCGTACGCGACGAGTACAATGCCTGGTCGGAATGGGCGACGCAGACGATCGTTGCCGGCGGCTCCGCACCGCTGCCGCCGAATCCCGGATTTACGATCGCGCCGACGACGCAATACCGGTTCACGAACGTAACGATCAATTCGACGGCGAGCGATCCGCAGGACGGCACGCGTGAGAACGTCGAGCATGCCTACTACATCCAGAACTTGACGACAGGCGGTCCTGAGTCGCTGCAGAGCGACGTACGTACGAGCTGGACGAAGCAATTTAATACGCTTGGCGTGTTCCAGGTGCGGCAGGTGGTCATCAACAGCTTTGGCCTCTACGCGGAGACGTCGCGGAATGTATCGATCGTCAATCGCAAGCCTGTCGTAAACATCACGGAGCCGGCCAGCGCGAATGCGGCCGCGCCGACGATGTACAACACTTTACGACCGACGATGAAATGGACTTACAGCGACGCGGACGGTGACGAGGAAAAGCAATATCAGCTGCACTTCTATAAAGCGGACGGAACGTTTTACCGGGATTCGGGAGAGCTGCCCGGAGCGGCTCTTTCCTGGACGCCGCCTACTGACTTCGCGGACGGTACGACCTACTATGTGTACATCCGCGCTTCGGACGGGATGGACGGCTCGGATGGCTGGAGCGGCTGGGCAGGACCGCGCTTTTTCAGAATCGAGACGAACAAGCCGCCGACGGCAGACTTCTCCTGGACGCCGACACCTGTATGGGAAGGCGATCAGATCAAGCTGGTGCCGACGGTATCCGATCCGGATGGCGACGTGCTGGACGTCAGCTTCGAGACGGAGTCGCCGACCGGCGCGAAGCGGACATATCGCGAGCAGCGAGCGCCTCCGTACGCGGGTGCAGGTCCGACGTTCGCAGCGGACACGCCAGGCATATGGAAGGTCCGGCTCTCGGTCAGCGACGGCAAGGCGCCGGCCGTGGTCGTCGCCAAGACGATCTCTGTCGCACCGCTCGGCGTATCGGGAAGAGTGCTGCACACACAGGCATGGGAGGAAAACCGGCAGCGCTACAATTCGGATCATCCGGGCAAGGAGCGTCCCGCGAACTGGTTCTGGGCGGGAGAACGCTTCGTGCTGGAGGCATCGGCTACCGACACCGGCATTTCCGGCACGAAGGCGGCGGCGGTCACGGCAGAAGCCGGGCCGAAGCTGAAGGCGGCGCTCAAAGCCGTCAATTCAAGCCGGCCGATCGAGTGGAAGGGCGGGATCGGCACCGATGAATACGGCAGCCCGCTCGAGGCGCTTCCTGAAGGCGATTATTCGTTCGTCTTCACGGCAGTCTATACGAACGGCGTCGTCAAGCAGGCGACGGTGGTCGTCCATGTCTCGGATACCGTAAAAAAATATGTCAACGTACACCGCATCCAATAGATACTTTTGCAGGCAGCTGCGAGCAGGAAAACCCGCTCGCGGCTGTCTTTTTGTTGCGAGCGCGGCATGCGCTGCCGTCGCTGGTGACTTGTCCGGGGCCGAATGCCCCGAATTGGCGCTTGCGGATGGATATGCGTCCACGTCCTGTCCGAGAGAGGCGCATATATTGTATCCGGGTGATGATCATGCCGTACAAGCGCGGGCACAAATTCCGGCGGGGCCGCAGACGAATGCGGTCCGGGCCGAACGCAGCGGATGGCCGCAAGCAAGGCTGGCTAGAGGGATGGAGGCTCGGCGCTTGCCGGCGGATCGAGGAGGATACGCCGCAGGCAGCCGTGCAGCGCCGACCATGGCGCGTGATGTATGTGCCGCAAGGCTTCGACGCGATCGACGAGGGCGTCGAAGCCGCGCTGGCCGAGACGGTGCATCTGATCGTGGCGCCGCAGGCGGAGATGCTGGCCTACGCGCTGCTGCATCGGCCGGACGCGATGCTGGTGATGAACGGTCTTCATACGTTTCCGGCGGATCAGAAGGAACAGGTCGAAGGCATTCGCAGGCTTGGCATCAAGACGGCGATCTGGTTCGTAGACGACCCTTACGTATCGGGGGATTCGGCCGAGATCGCGCCCAGCTACGATTATGTGTTCACGCACGAACGAAGCTGTGTGCCGCGATATGGGGAGCTCGGATGCGCGCAGGTGCATCACCTGCCGCTCGCGGCGCATCAGGGGCTGTTCAAGCCGATGCCCGTCACGGACGAATACAGGACGGACATCTGCTTCATCGGGGTCGCCTTCTGGAACCGTGTCCAGTTGTTCGACAGCATCGCCGATTATCTGAAGGACAAAAAGGTGCTCATCGCCGGCAGCCACTGGGACCGGATGAGCCATTACGGGCAGCTCTCGAAGTTCGTGCGCAGCGGGTGGATCGAGGTGCCCGAGACTGTCAAGTATTACAACGGCGCCAAGATCGTCATCAACATGCACCGGACGACAGAGCCGCTCAGCGACAACAAAAATACGCGGCACTGGGAAGGGCACTCGATCAATCCGCGGACGTTCGAGATCGCCTCCTGCGGCACGCTGCAGCTGACGGATCTGCGGCCGGAGCTGCCCGAGTACTACAGGGTCGGCCAGGAGATGGCGTCGTTCGGGAATCCGGGCGAGCTGGTCGAGATGATCGATTACTATCTGCGCAACGAGGAGGAGCGGCTGCGGGTAGCCGCCCGCGGCTACAAGCGGACGCGGTCCGAGCATACGTTCATCGGTCGGGTGGCGCGCCTGCTCGATACGATCGGACTCGGGGCGCCCGCGACGCAGCCCGCAGGGGAGGGAACGCCGCTTGGCTAAGATCAGCATTCGCAGACGGAGCAGCGCGACGACGGCAAGAAGGCGGAGACGGAGGCGGCCGGCGGGAGACGGCTTCAGTCTGGGCTGGCAGCACGGCTACTGGTACGGGAAATGCGAGTCGGTCGTGCAGCGGTCGGGGGTGCCTTTTTATACGCGTGATATGCATGTGCTCTTCATTACCTCGGGCAAAGGCTTCCCCTACAGTCCGCTCGATGAAGCGGTCGCGCAGACGCTCGGACTGCTGGCTTCGAGGCTGACCGTGCTGACGCCGAAGGACGATATCGTCGGCACCGCCGCCCGGGAGCGCCCGCAGCTCGCGCTCGTACTGGACGGATTGGACTTCCCGGTCGCTACGATCGATGCGCTGCGGGGAATCGGGATCCGAACCGCGATCTGGTTCACAGACGATCCGTACTACACCGAGGTGACGGCGAATCTGGCGCCGCACTACGATCTCGTCTTCACGCTCGAGCGCAATTGCGTGCCGTTCTACCAGGAGCGCGGCTGCGCCAACGTGCACTACCTGCCGCTCGGCGTGCATCCGGCCGATTACCGGCCGCGCAATCCGCGCATGTCCGTCAGGGGCGACATCTGCTTCATCGGCAGCGCCTACTGGAACCGGGTGCAGCTGTTCGAGGCGCTGCTGCCGCGTCTGTCGCACCGCAGCTTCAGGCTGTCCGGCCTCTGGTGGGACCGGTTGCCCGACTATGCGCGATGGCGCGACCGGATCGATCTCGGCAAATGGATGGGACCGGCGGAGACGGCGGAGCAGTACAATGCGCACAAGATCGTGATCAACATTCATCGCGCGCACGACGACAGCACCTTCAATCGCAATCTTTACAATATCCCGGCCGTATCGCCGAATCCGCGCACCTTCGAGATCGCGGCCTGCGGCACGCTGCTGATGAGCGACCACAGGGACGATCTGGCCTTGTTTTACACGCCGGGCGTCGAGATCGTGACCTACGAATCCGCGCAGGACATGGCCGACAAGATCGATTATTACCTTGCGCACGAGGAGGAGCGGCGGCAGATCGCGCTTAACGGTCTGCACCGGACGCTGCGGGACCATACGTATGTGTCGCGGCTGTCGCAGCTGCTGGATCTGGCATCGTACGTGCCGACATGACTTATTGGCAAAGGAGATGAGGGCGTGGCCGGAAGACCGAAGCTGCTACTATTCTCCCATCTCAGCGGCAGCGACGTGATGACGGGCGCCGAGAAGCTGTTCTTGCTGTTCATCCGCGAGCTTGCCGCACACTTCGACTGTTCGCTGGTCGTGCCGCAGGAAGGGGCGCTGGCGAGGCAGGCGCGCGGCGCCGGAATCGGCACGCTCGAGATGGATCTGCCGCTCAGCCTGGCGCTTTTCAGCGCATTGCCCGAGGTGGACGCGGAGGTCGGCGCCTTGCCGGCGCATCCGGCCTGGGAACCGCTCGTGTTCCTGCTGCTCCGCGAATCGCCCGACTACGTGTGGACGAATACGACTGTGCATCCGATGCCCGCGATGGCGGCGAAGGCGCTCGGCATTCCGACCGTCTGGTCGGTCATGGAGACGATGCGGCAGACGCCCTATCGTCCGCAGGCGGCTGCAATCGTCAGCTTGTATAGCGACCTGATCGTCGGCATCTCGGACAGTGTGCTCGAGCCTTATCGGGCGGCGGATATGAGCGGCAAGACGGCTGTCCTGCGCCCCTATGTCGAGCTGCTGGCACATGCGCCGGAACGTCTGCCGGAGATTCGCGCGAGGCAGCGCGCACGACTCGGCCTCCAGGACCATTCGTTCGCGGCCGGATTCGTCGCAGCCACGATCTATCCGAACAAAGGGCTGCTCGAATTCGTGCATGCGATGCTGCCGCTGATGAGGCAGCATCCGGACGTGCGCGCGTTGATCGTCGGCAAGCCGGTGGACGAAGCGTACGTGCAGTCCGTACGGGAATTGATCTGGCGCCAGGACCTCAGCGCCCGCTTCGTATGGATGGAGTTCCGGGAGAACATCGAGGAGATCTACGCGCCGATGGATGCGGTCGTCGTGCCGAGCATCGTGCCCGAAGGCTTCGGCATGACTGCGCTCGAGGGGATGATGTTCGGCAAGCCGGTTATCGCCTTCGCTTCGGGCGGACTGCGCGAGATTCTCGAGAGGGCGGAGGCCGGCGCCTGGCTCGCCCAGACGGGGCATGTGCAAGGGCTGACCGAACGGCTGCACATGCTGCTGAGCGATCCGGCGCTGCGGCTGTCGGTCGGCGCGCACAATGCGCGCATGGCGGCCGAGCGATTCAGCGTCCGGCAGTTCCGCGAGGCGCTCGGGCACTGGCTGCGCCGCCTGCCGCCGCCCGCCTCGCAGCAGCCGGCAGCGCCGCTGCCCGACATTCCGCAGGAAGGGCTCGTGCGCGGCGGAGGCGGCACCGTGTACTTGATTCAGCACGGCCGCAAGCGTCCGTTCGGTTCGCCGAAGGCGCTGCGCGATCACGGCTATCGCTTCGAGGACGTACGCGCCGTCTCCGATCTGGTCCTCGACCTGATCCCAGACGGCGAGGCGCTGCTTGAGTCCGCGCCGGCGAGACGCGCGCGGCGCCGGATCGTGCGCCGCCGGAGCCGCAGGCGGGGGCGTGCGCGAATCCGCGTAGCCCGCGGGACGCGCAGAATTCGCAGAGGCCGCATCCGCGCCTCGCGCAGAAGCAACGGCAAGCGCGGCGCAGGCCGCAGGCGGAGATCCGCATCAGTCAGAAAAAGGAAAGGAAGATGATGGCATGCGCGTCGTCACGATCCTGGGCACGCGGCCGGAGATTATCCGGCTCAGCCTGCTCACGCGCCTTCTGGACGATCTCGCGAGTCGTCACGTGATCGTGCATACCGGACAGAACTTTTCGCCCAGGCTGAACGATATTTTTTACGAGGAAATGGCGCTGCGGCAGCCCGACGTCCAAATCACAGCGCGCAAGGAGACGGTAGGGGGCCAACTGTCCGCGATGTTCGGCGCCGTCGAAGAGGTGCTGCTGCGCGAGCGGCCGGACCGCGTGCTGCTGCTGGGCGATACGAACAGCGCGCTGTGCGCGGTGCTCGCCGAGCGGCTCGGCTTCCCGGTCGTGCATATGGAGGCGGGCAACCGCTGCTTCGACCTGGCCGTGCCGGAGGAGAAAAACCGCCGCATCATCGACGCCGTATCGACCTCCAATCTTCCCTATACGGAGAACAGCAAGCAGAACCTGCTGCGCGAGGGCTTCCCGGTCGGCCGCATCTTCAAGACGGGCAATCCGATCTTCGAGGTGCTCGAGCACTACAAGCCGGATATCGATGCCAGCGATGCGCTCGAGCGGCTGCAGCTGCAGCCGGGCGGCTATCTGCTCGCCACGATCCACCGGGCGGAAAATGTCGACGATCCGTCGCGGCTGCGGGAGATCGTGACCGGACTCGGCATGGTCGCCGAGCAGCAGGGGCTGCGGCTCATCTGCAGCCTGCACCCGCGTACGCGCTCGCGCCTGACGACCGACATGGCGGAGCTGATTCACCCGCTGCTCGAATTTCACGAGCCGTTCGGCTTTTTTGATTTTGTGCAGCTGGAGCGCAGCGCGCGCTGCGCGCTGACGGACAGCGGTACGGTGCAGGAGGAGTGCTGCATCTTCCAGGTGCCGGCGGTGACGGTGCGGCGAACGACGGAGCGGCCGGAGACGGTCGATTGCGGGAGCAACATCGTGTCCGGCGTCGAGGCGCGCAGCATCGCGAGATCCGCGGAGGCGATGATCCGCCTCGGCGCGGGCTGGCAGCTGCCGGAGGGCTATGGGGACCGCAATGTATCTGCCAAGGTGGCCAAATACGTGCTTGGAGGGATATCGAATGTATGAAGGCAAACGCATCCTCGTGACCGGGGGCACCGGTTCGTGGGGGCACGAGCTGGTGCGTCAGCTGCTCGCGCTCGGTCCGAAGGAGATCATCGTTTACTCGCGCAGCGAGTCCAGCCAGGTGGCGATGAGCCGCGAGTTCGAGGACGACAGGCTTACGTTTTTTATCGGCGACGTGCGCGACCGGGAGGCGCTCTCCAAGGCATGCCAGGGCGTCGATATGCTGTTCCATCTGGCGGCGCTCAAGCATGTGCCCGTCTGCGAGATTCAGCCGTACGAGGCGCTCAAGACGAATGTGCTCGGCACGCAGAACGTGATCGAGGCGGCGATCGAGAACAAAGTGGATCGCGTCATCAACATCTCCACCGACAAGGCGGCGAATCCTTCCAACTTTTACGGCATGACCAAGGCGATCGGCGAAAAGCTCATCGTGTACGCGAACCTGCTGAAGTCGGATACGAAGTTCGTCTGCGTCCGCGGCGGCAACGTGCTGGGCACGAACGGCAGCGTCATCCATTTGTTCATGGACCATATTCGCAATCGCGGCCAGGTCAACCTGACGCACCGGGATATGACGCGGTTTTTCCTCACGCTGCAGGACGCGATCACTCTGCTGTTCAAGGCGGTGGAAGTCAGCGTGGGCGGCGAGATCTTCGTCATGAAAATGCCGACCTGCCGGATCGTCGATCTGGCCGAGGTGCTGATGAACGCCATGGGCAAGTCGGCGGACATCGTAGAGACGGGCGTGCGGCCCGGCGAAAAGCTCGACGAGATTCTGCTGACCGAATACGAGAGCCAGAGCACCGTCGAATACGACGACCAGTATCTGGTCATCCTGCCGACGCTCGAGCTCGAAGGCCTCAAGGCGCATTACGAGTCCTATCCCCGCGCCGAGCTGCACAGCTACAGCTCCGGGACGGGGCTTATGAACCATGAGGAAATCCGGCGCATGCTCGTGCGCGGGGGGTTCCTGCAATGAGGACGCTGGTGCTGGGCGGCGGCGGGATGGCGGGGCATGTCATCGCCGCGTATCTGCTGAAGCGCGCAGGACATGAGGTGACGGCAACCGTGCGCACGGCCGGGGATATCCCGGTCGTGCGGCAGGTATGCGGAGCCGGAGGCGGCGTGCAGGCCGACGCCTCCGGCAGCCGGGCCGAAGGCGCGGCCGCTGCCGGGCGGGGGCCGGCGCTGGACGTCCGCGTGCTGGATGTGCGGCGGTTCGAGCAGGTCGCCGATCTGGTCGCCGAGGTGCGGCCGGATATCGTCGTCAACGCCGTCGGCATCCTGAACCGGCAGGCCGAGGATTATCCGCTGGACGCCTACCTCGTCAACGGACTGCTGCCGCACTGGCTGCGGCATCTGTGCAAGCGCGAGGAGGCGCGGCTGATCCATATCAGCTCGGACTGCGTGTTCCTCGGGGATCGCGGCGGGTATGCCGAGGAGGAGCGTCCCGACGGCGTGACGGTGTACGCGCGCAGCAAGGCGCTGGGCGAGATCGCCGACCCGGCCTGCCTGACGCTGCGCACGTCCATCATCGGACCGGAGCTGCGGAGCCACGGAATCGGCTTGCTCAAATGGTTCCTCGGCAGCACGGGCAGCGTCCAGGGGTATGTCAACGTTCATTGGAACGGGGTAACGACGCTGGAGCTGGCCAAGGCGGTGGTATGGGCGATCGGGCATCCGGAGGCGGGCGGGATCGTGCATCTGACGGCGCCCGAAGCCGTTAGCAAGCATGAATTGCTCGGCCTGTTCGCCGAGGCATTCGACCGGCGGGACATCGTCATCGTCCCGGAGGCGGAGCCGGCGATCGATCGCACGCTGGCGCCGACGAAGAGCGGCTTCGGACACCGCCCGCCCGCCTATCCGCAGATGCTGGCCGAGCTGCGCCGATGGATGGACGGCGAAGCGGATTGATGCGGGCGCTGGTCACGGGCGCCGCGGGCTTCAGCGGCCGGCATGCGTGCGAGCGGCTGGCCGCCGAAGGCATGGACGTGACGGCGGTGCTGTCTCCGCGCGCCGGGCGGGCCGGCGAGCGCCGCCCGATCGCGGGCGCATCGCGCGAGCTGGTATGCGACCTGACGGACAGAACGGCCGTCAGATCGCTGCTGGAGCGGGCCCGCCCCGATGCCGTGCTGCATCTGGCGGGACACAACGCGGTGGACGAATCGTGGCGGGCGCCGGATCTCACGCTCGCCGCCAATCTGCTGTCCACCGTATACCTGCTTGAGGCAGCCCGTCCGATCGCGGGCTGCCGCATCGTCGTCGCCGGCTCCATGCTGAGTCCGCGGCCCGGCGAAGACCTGACGCGCACGCTGCATCCGTACGGCTTCAGCAAGGCGCTGCAGGTCACGGCCGCGCTCGCGTGGCATCACTGGTACGGCCAGCAGGTGATCGTCGCCGAGCCCTGCAATCTGATCGGGCCGGGCGGCAGCGCCGGCATCTGCGGCAAGATCGCGCGCTGGGCGGCCGCCTGCGAGCAGCGCTGCGCAGGCGGGGCTGCGCCGCCGGCGGCGGGGGGCGGGCCGGCCGCGGACGCTGCGAGTGCGGATGCGACTGTCGCGGGTGCCCCGAATGCGGGCGCGCCTGCCGCATCAGGTATGCTGCCCGCTCCGTTCCGGCTGTCCTCGCTGGACGAACGCCGGGACTTCCTCGACGTGCGCGATGCCGCGGCGGCCTATGCGCTGCTGCTGCGGCAGGGGGAGCCGGGCGTCGGCTATGCGCTGGAGTCCGGCACGCTGCGCAGTCTCGGCGAGGTCAAGGACGCCTTCGACAGGGCGAGTCTTGTACCGCTGCGCTGGGAGATCGGCGCGTCGGGCGCACCGTCGCCGCAGCCGCGAAGCGCGGGGGCCGTCCGCGGCCTCGGCTGGCGGCCGGAGATTCCGTTCGGGCGGTCGATCGCGGATACGCTTCAGTCGGAGCGCGAGCGGCTGGCAGGTCGCAGCTGACCGGATGACGATATGTATGGGGAGGAGGGCTTCGAATTGAGCGTGGACACGCCGAAGGTGACGGCAGTCATTCCTTTTTACAACGATCCGTATGTCGGGGAGGCGATTGAGAGCGCGCTGGCTCAGCGCATCGATGGGCTCGAGATCATCGTCGTCGACGACGGATCGACGCGCGAGGCGTGGCGCCTCGACCGGTACCGGGGCCGCATTCATGTACTCGGCAAGGCGAACGGCGGCACGGCAAGCGCGCTGAACCACGGCTTCCGGCTGGCGCGCGGCGAGTACGTCGCCTGGCTCAGCTCGGACGACCGCTGGCTGCCCGGCAAGCTGGCGCGGCAGATCGCGCATATGGAGCGGAGCGGTTCGGCGTTCAGCCATACCGCTTTTCGCTACATCGACGCCTCGGGCCAGCCGAGTGCGAAGCCGGTGCGGCTGGCCTACGGCAGCCCGTACGAGTTTTACCGCTCGCTGCTCGGCGCCAACGCCATCAACGGCTGCACGGTCATGCTGCGCAAGTCGCTGTTCGAACGGCTGGGCGGCTTCGACGAGCGGGCGCTGTATTCGCATGATTACGATATGTGGATGCGGGCGATATTGGCGGGTTATGCGCCCACTTATTTGAGTGAGGTGCTGACCGAGTACCGGCGGCATGACAGCATGGGCACCGTTCGCCACCAGGCCGAGGCGGTGCGGGAGTTCGAAGCGATGGCTGGCAAGTACAGGGGGAGCCTGGCGCGTCTGCTGGCCGCGCTCCGGCCGCCGGCCGGCAAGCACCGATGAGCGAAGCTGCGAATTAAGCCGTCCTGTCCGGGGAACGAGCCGGCAGGGCGGCTTGGCGTGCGGCGGGACGGGGCGCGATGAGCTGGCTGGGCAAGCTGCCGTCTGGCTTGGGCAGACTGGCGCAGGACAAGCGGGGCATGGACAAGCTTGGCATGGGCAAGCTGGGCATGGACAAGCTGGGCATGGACAAGCTTGGCATGGGCAAGCTGCCGCGTGCACAGGCGCCAATCCAAAACCTGCAACCGCGCAGGCTTTGGATGATGCGCCGCCAGAACGAATGAAAAGCCTGCGCAGCTGCAGGCTTTTCATTCATTCCGGCTCTAATTTAGTTCCCGGCGTCGAGAAAGATGTATGATTGCAGGAATTTGCTCTAAAAAGGGAACTTGGGGCACAAAAGGATGTACGGATGCAGGTTTGGAGGAGGTGGAGGTTTGGAAGTTTGGTGAGTGAGTATGATGGGTTTTGTGAGTATGGTGGATATGGTGGATATGGTGGATATGGTGGATATGGTGGATATGGTGGATTGGGTGGATTGGGTGGATTGGGTTAATTTGGTGAATTTGGTGAATTTGGTGGATTGGGTGGATTGGGTGGATTTGTGGGTTTGGCAGGTATGGTGGGTTTTGAAGGTTTGATATGGCGAGTTTGGCAGATATGACAGGTTTAACAGGGGGGGCAGGTTGGCGGGCATGCCCGGACAGCTCGACTGCCTGCGCTCCCTCGGCGGGTGCCGACGCAAAAGAGACGCACCGCGAGCCCAACGAGCCCAACGAGCCCAACGAGCCCAACGAGCCCAACGAGCCCAACGAGCCCAACGAGCCCAACGAGCCCAACGAGCCCAACGAGCCCAACGAGCCCAACGAGCCCAACGAGCCCAACGAGCCCAAC